>JADFWU010000021.1 GCA_015234045.1 Magnetococcales bacterium | reverse complement strand
GAAATTAGACAATGAATCACAACCTGAGTGGAAGCCCTGGTGATGTTTTTTCATCGCTTTTGATATGCGAAGCAGATCATCAGAGCAAAAACATCACCCGGGCTGGAACGGCTGAATGTTCAAATTTTAGACGAAACACCGATAATGTTCAGACCTGTGCATTGTCACAATGGAGAATCAACCCTATGAAATTGACTCATGAGGCGCTGGATCGTGAATGCCCTCACTGCAAAGAGAAGCTGAAGAAGTACAGCGTCTCTTCATTCAATTTTTCGGATGGCCTTGGCTTTGGCACGCCACTATTGCTGGTTTGCTTTAATGATGAGTGTAAGATTTTCAAAGACGGCTGGAGCGCCATGTTTGATAACTATGGTAAAACAGGTTCCATGCGCTACTGGTACAATCCAGTGGACGGTGATGAAGGCGTGCTTCCGGTGGGTTCACGAGAGGCTATGCGCGGCGATATCATCGAAGAGTAGAGCCTGCCAAGCAACTGTTTTTCTTGTTGAACAGATCCGAGAAACGGACTATCAGGAGAAAATATCCACAGCCTGTTGAAACTGCTCGGCCCACTGTTTTTCATGGAACAGTCCACTGATCATGGCGGCAGATTGTGCGCCAGCGGATCGAACCTCCTGTAGAGTGTCCACACTGATTCCACCGATAGCGACAAGCGGTTTATTGCTGTGTGTACAAGCGAGCCGCAACGCATCAATGCCGCGACGGCTCCAGGCATCGGGTTTGGTTTGTGTTCCGAACACCGGACCAAAGCCCACATAGTCCACATCCGCTGCATTGGCGGCCTGGATCTCTTCCACGGTATGTGTAGAAAGCCCAACCAGACACTCCGAGCCCATCAACTGGCGACAGACAGATACCGGCAGATCATCTTGGCCCACATGAATACCATCCGCTTTCAGAGCCAAAGCGATATCCAGGCGATCATTGATAATAATTTTGGTTTGTGGGGCATGCGCCCTGAGATGTTGGACCCAGTGGCGAGAAAAGTCATAATGCCGTCCGCCATCCCCTTTGCAACGTAGTTGCACAACAGGAATGGCGAACTTGTTCAATACCTGACACACCGATTCCGAGGACAGCGCGACTTTTTCAAGCCAGTCTGCATCAAGGATCGGATACGGTCCTTGTATCAGGTGAGCATACGGACTCATAGAGAGCTAAACAGTTCCTGATCAATCTGTTCGGAATCGCCCATATTGAGCGAAACCAGGCGGCGTAGATGACTGAAACTTTCCACATCCATATCCAAAAAGCGGATAGCGGAGCCTTTTTCAGCATCGCTCCACAGAACCACACCGTGAATCCGCAACTCCTGATCACCCAAAGGCAATATGCCTTGAACCTCTTCTTCTGCCATGGGCAGAGTCTCGGCCCAGAACAGCATTCCTTTCAGGCTGATATCATTGAAAGCGCCTGGATATTCGTTACCTGAACTGCCTTTCAAGGTCAATTCATGACGGAAATTAACCCGTGAAAAATGACGACGTTCGCCTGGTGCATTGGACTGTTTTTCATTGGTGCCACTCATAACTGTTCTCTCCCCTTCGCCCGGCGTTTCCGGTTTTCAGCTTGGCCACACCCTCGACCGTCAGCCAAATTTTTTCAAAATATCCAAAGCTTGACCGCTTTTCAGACGCGCGCCAAACTGCGTCACCAAAACAGAAGCTGCCTGACAGGCTAATTTCCCAGCCTGTTCAAAGTCAAAGCCTTGTGTTATGCCATAGAGAAAGGCACCGGCAAACATATCACCTGCGCCATTGGTATCAACAGCATCCACCATAATACCGGGAATATCAATTTGTTGTTGGCCGTCGTGCAGCACAGCGCCTTTATTTCCAAGGGTAATGGCAACGTGATCAGCCCGTTTCCGCAATGCCTGACAGGCGGAATTGATATCGTCAGCACCAGTGAATTCCAGCGCTTCGGCTTCGTTGCAGAAGATCAGATCAAGCCCTGAGCCGATCATCTCTTCAAAGCCATCACGGAAAAATTTAATCATATTGACATCAGAGAAGGTCAGCGCGGTTTTAACACCCGCAGCCCGTGCCATCTCCAACGCCTGCACCGCAGCGGCGCGCGCTGAAGGTGAAGAGACCAGATACCCTTCAACGTAGAGGTATTTAGCCTGTTTCAGCGCGGCTTCATCCAAATCATCCGGTGAGACCAGTTCGGAAATGCCCAGATTGGTAATCAGAGTGCGCTCGGCATCCGGAGTAATCAATACCAAACAACGACCTGTCGCGCCTGCTTGGCGCTCACCATCCAGAGGATGATTCACGCCATCGGCTTTCATATCGCTGGCGAAAAAATCACCGGCTTCATCAGCCGCCACTTTACAGGCATGGAATGCACGACCACCGAACTGTGCCACACCGATGATGCTATTAGCGGCTGAACCACCACACGCCCGTTCAACAGAACGACCGGTAAGCGCTTTAACGATCTCCTCTTGCCGGTCATGGTCTACCAAAGCCATGGTGCCCTTCTCGACACCTATTGTATCCAGAAAGGCATCATCCACCTTGAATTCCATATCCACCAGCGCGTGACCAACGCCATAGACATCGTATTCACTCATGATTCACTCCCAGCCGCCTTCGCCTTTTCAGCTGCGGCCAGGGCGTGGCGATCAATGCTCAAAGGCACATCAACCAACCGATCCAACAAGGGTTGATGCAGAGGGCCATTGGTTGCCAGCAAGGAACGCACTTTCGGATTGGTGCGATTAAACGAAACAGGAGAGCCATCTTTATGTGTCACCTGACCGCCTGCTTCTTCAACCAGAAGCGTACCCGCGCAGAAATCCCACTCGTTCTTTGGGGTCAGGGTAAAGGTCATATCCAAACGCCCACAGGCCACAACCGCCAGTTTATAGGCGATGGAACCCATGGTTGACACTTTCAACTCATCCTTGAACTGATCCCACTCGCCGCGCTTGGTTTCGGAACGGCTGGCCAAACACGTTGCGCCGAACAACTCTTCACGGGAACTTGTGTGGATCGGCTTACCGTTCAAGGTAATACCCTGTCCACGGGCTGCGGAGAACAGTTCGTCTGCGGCTGGATTATAGACCGCTGCTGCAATGGGCAGGCCATTTTCGACCAGTCCAACGGAAACGGCAAACTGAGGAATGCCCATGATGTACTCTTTAGTGCCATCAATGGGATCGACAACCCAGACGCGATCTTTGGAGAGTCGGGAAGCGTCATCGGTAGTCTCTTCGGAGAGCCAACCATAATCAGGGCGTGCCTGAGTCAGAATTTCATGCAGAATACGATCTGCTTCCAGATCAGCTTTGGTCAACGGATTATCCGGGCTTTTATGACGCACTTCTGCATCAGAGGAGACAGTTTCTCCAGGACGATAGTATGCCATGATGGCGTTGCCGGCTTTGCGGATAGCATCTGTAATTAAAGTGAGGTCATTATCGGACATTCGGTGACAAGCTCTCGATCAGGTATGATTGGTTCCGGGCCGCGCCTATTTGAGCATGCAAACAAACGCGACAAAAAAATCAGCCTAATCTACCGAAGTTTGAACCAAATGTCATCTTTATTGCCATGATTCAGGATTGAATATCCATGACACCCACACTTTCCGAGTCAGATCCGCTGCGCACCGCCCTTTGTCGGCGCACCGGCACCACCACAGATGCACGGCTATTAGCCGAGTTTGCCACAGTCAAAGCCGGTGATCATATTTTAGATCTTGGCATGGGCTGCGGCACCGTTGCCATCCATCTTGCACAACGCAATCCCGGCGTTCAAATCGAAGGCTTGGAGATTCAACCCGACCTGGCAAAACAGGCCCAAAACGCCATCACCTGGCACGCCCTCACCGAACGCATCCGCATCCACACCGGCGATGTAAGAGAACCACCAACCGCCCTCTCATCCACACCCTTTGATCACGTGGTCTGCAACCCACCCTACTACGCCGCCGGCCAAGGACGCATGCCACCAGACCCGACAAGAGCCGCCTGTCGCTTTGAACTCAATGGCACGTTGATGGATTTTATCCGCTGTAGTTCACACCACTTACGCCCTCAAGGCTGGCTCCATATGGTCTGCCGCCCTGAACGGATTTCTGAGTTGATTGTTTGTTTTAATAGTGTTGGGTTAGGGCTTTGCCGCATGAAGATGGTGCATCCTGCGGTGCATAAAGAGGCAATATTGACGTTGTATGGTGCTCGGAAAGGGGCTGCTGCCAATACGGTTATAGAGCCGCCGATTATTTTGGATGAGTGATCAACACATCCAAAAACACCACTTTGCGTGGAAAGACGGTGCTTACTCATCTTTTTCAGCCCTTGGACCGGTGTCACTCAGCATTTCTTCGTTGATCAATGAGTCCACGCCCTCTTTTTATCTGGCAACGCCCTTCTTAACGCCTTATCCTGTCACTCACTGATTTTTTTACATCTTTCAACCTGACCAGGATATTTCCATGATCCGTCAAATGCGTAACACTCTACTTTTCCTGATGGCAGTTTTATCCATTGGATGCACGCTATTTCTGACAGTTTTCCCGGTTCAGGCTGAAACATCGACCAACACTCCGCCACTCCGAGTGGGAATTAACAGTGTACCGCCGTTTGTTATTCAATTGCCGGATGGGTCATACGAAGGGATCAGCATTGATCTATGGAAACATATCGCCACTGAATTGGATCTGGACTATACGTTTGTTGAAACAGATTTAACGGGCCTGATCAAAAACATAAGCGAGAAAAATATAGACATTGCCACAGCGGCATTGACCATTACAGCCAATCGAGAGAAAAAATTCGACTTCTCACACCCATTTTTCCAAACCGGATATGGTGTTGCCATTCGCACAGAGGGAAGCAATGGGCTTATTGATTTCTTTGAACGTTTGGTGTCGATGGAGTTTATTAAAGCGATCTCGGCATTGACTGTATTACTATTGCTGACCGGTATTTTGATCTGGCTTTTTGAGCGCAAACGCAATGCGGCCCAGTTTGATTCACGCCCTTTGCAAGGGATAGGTTCCGGCTTCTGGTGGTCTGCGGTGACCATGACAACGGTAGGCTATGGCGACAAATCACCAATCACATTCGGTGGACGACTGCTCGCACTGATTTGGATGTTTGTAGGACTCATTACCATATCGACCTTCACTGCGGCCATCACCACGGCACTCACCGAAACACGCAGTTCAAGCATTGAGTTCGAAACCATTGCAGATTTGAACAAAGTGCGCGTCGGCACGATCAAAGACTCCAGCAGTGAATCATTTTTAAGCCATCATCTGGTTCGTTTTCGGACCATTAACCAACGCAATCAGATTCTCCCCGCGCTACAACACAAACAGTTTGATGCATTTGTCTATGACGAACCGATTCTTCAGTACCTGATTGATCAAGCCCCTACCGACACATTCACTATTCTGCCTGGTTTTTTTGGCCGTCAGGATTATGGATTTGCTTTTCCAGAAGGCAGTCCATTACGAGAACAAGTCAATCGTGTTTTGTTGAGTATTCTGGCTACGAATGACTGGTTGAGAATCCAAAATCGCTATCTGGGCACAACAAATGTGGACCGACTCTGAGTTTCATAATCAAGAACATAAAAGACATCCCAGCCCTGTTTATGTTAGCAAGTCAACATTTAGGCGTTACGCAATTGCCGTTTTAAAAAGGCATCAAAGCGTGTCCCCGTCATTCCCGCTTCAGCAGGAATGACGGGGACACAATTCACTCAACTGCGTTACGCCTAAACATTGAGGACCTCCATGATTTTCTCACGATTTTTATCTTCAATCGCCCTGGCGCTGATACTGATCTCACCGTTAACCGTGTTGAGCAATGAATCAACAACAACCAGCGATTCAGCCACCTCGCCGCCTATTTGGTCGATGAAAGAGGTGACAACAGAGGCGATGAGCAGTGCGGAGAGCGCGTGGCAAAAAGAGATGTCCGCCATTCCCAAGGATGCGTTGGACAACACGCCCGAAGGTGCGAAACGCTCGGTCTATCGGGAAAGACTTCAGCTTCTGCAAGAGATTCGGCAGATTATCGCCCGCCTGAATGAACTCAAACAGACTCAACAGCAACTCCTCAGCGACTCAAAAAACATCAGTAAGGAGTTGGACCGCCTGGAGAAAATGCCTGAGCCAGGCATTATCAAGTCGGTTTCCATGAACGGATTGGCTCAAGCGGATCAAGAACTAAAAAACGCGGTTGGAGAACTGGATCGTCTGACCCAGTTTCAAAAACAGCGCCAAGCGTTTCTTGCCAACGCTGCCAACCAAAATCAAGAGATTGTGGATCTCATTCGGACGGCGAATAAAAACCATGACAAGTTCAAAGAACTACACTCAAAAGAGAGTGGCGAAAAACGACAACTATTACAACTTCAAGTGGAAAACGCACGACTCACTCTTCTGGTCGCAGACTATCAAAAACGGTTACTAGAAGAAGAGCAGTTATTTGAAAAAGAGACGCTAAACGCCAGAGACCAACAACTGCAACTCGCCATCCTTCGCCATAGAATCCAAGAGAAACATTACAACGACTATCAGCAAGCCATGGCATCTCAGCAAAATGTTGAGATTCAAAGACAGGAAACAGACCTGGAACAAAGCCTGAAAAAATTGACCGATGTTCTCTCTGAACAGGATCGGTTTTTGGCCAGTTGGGAAGCAAACACAGCCCGCATCCGACACCGTATTGCTAAACTCAACAAGTTAAAGACCGAACTGATCAGCTCCATCACACAGGAGGAGAAGCGGCTAAAAGCGGAACGGGAGGAGTTAAGCGCCCTTCAGGAAATGATCAAACAATCCGGCATTACAGAAAACGCCTCCAACGAACTTATTACCGCTTTTAGAAAACTTGAAGAACGCAAACGTAACGCAGATCAACTCAACCTTACGACACTGCTTCAACAGATTGATGAACAAAAAAACCGCCTGTTTGAAATCAATGAAGTACTGTTAACTCTGCGTGACACATGGAAAAACGCACTTGAAGAGGTTGTAACAACGCTTCCAACCAACCAACAGAAAGCATTCAATAAAAAAGCCGATGAGCGCCACGACCAACTCAGAGAACAGCTCCTCATTGAGAAACGTGTGTTAATGGAAGTGGAGTCTCAAGGCAGAAAAATTCAGTTATTACCGCACCAACGGCGCGATATTCAACAGGAGATGGAAGCCTTTATTCTATCGAAAATATTCTGGATCAAAGATGCTGAATCATTTGGTCTGGTCGATATAAAGCGGTTGTGGATTGAGGTGTTTTCCAGCACAAAACACTATTCACTGTTCAATTGGTGGTCAGAGGTTCTATCAAGCGAGACAGTCAAACAGGTCCGCGATGCCTTGGTTCGGCCTCGTTTTTTCCTGATGGTCTTTTTTCTGTTTATCCTGTCACCAATCATACTGTTCCATCTTCGAAAACGACTGACCAACAAGAACCAGGAAGCAGAAAAACAACAGAAAAACACTAAAGAAGCAACCGTACAATTCTCACGCGTCATGGTACGTGGCGCTCTTCGCCGTTCACTACTGCCGTTGTATATCGTTGCGGCAGCGCTGTTGATCAATGATCTGACACTACCAGCAGCCATTGGCACGGTAATAAAACGAACCTTGATTCATGTTGCGATATTTATCTGGCTATGGCGTATTAACCGCTTCATTCTTGGCTTTGACGGTATATTGCGCCGTTATGAAATGGTATCCGCTGAGATCTGTGCGGTTTTTCATTGGGCAATCAGAATCGCAACCCTTGCGTATTTGATTTTCCTTTTACCATGGATGATTTTTCGCTCGACACCGTTCAATTTCGTCTCTCTACCCCGTTTGGGCTACACCTTGTTTGAATTGTCGGTGGTAATGATCATCAGCGGACTGTTACGGCGCAAATCACCATTGGTGAAGCAATGGATCGACCCGCCTGTCTCAGACAAGGATAAGAATAAAGCCTTACCAGGCTTCCTTTCTCGCAACTGGACTTGGATCTCTCTGGTCGGGTTTGCCTACATGTTATCCATCATCGTATTGGATGTGATGGGATATCGGTTTGGCGCCGGTTATCTGGCACGTAACACGTTACTCACCATTGGCACAATTGGTTTACTCTCCATTGTCAACCATGCTGTACTGGTCCTGATCAATCAGATTGTTGGCAGAAAGCGACGCATAAAAACCAGCAGTGGCCCTGGCCAACAACGCTATGAAACACGTGCGCTCTATCTGGATCGGATGCGCCGGACAATCCGGCTTGTTTCGATTTTTCTCGGCATCTGGTTTCTCAGTGGATATTGGGGCATCAATGAGAGCGTATTCCAGGTTCTACAGGATTATTCTCTGTACAGCACCACCGGTCCAGACGGTAAATTAACCTTTGTCACATTGGCTGATCTGTTCAAATTTTTTGCCACTCTGACTTTTGTATTCTGGCTGGTGAAGCACCTGCCCAAGATATTCGATATCGTGTACTACTCCAGGAGCAACATGGAGATGGGCATGCGATATGCGGTTGTCACCATGTCGCGCTATCTGGTCTTCTTCATTGGCTTATTCACAGCCTTCTCTTTTTTAAAGCTCAATCTTACTCAAATTGGTTGGCTGGTTGCGGCCATGTCGGTTGGCTTGGGGTTTGGTCTTCAGGAGATTGTCGCCAACTTTGTCAGCGGCATTATCCTGTTGGTTGAAAGACCCATCCGGCTGGGCGACACCATTATTCTTGGTGTGGAAATGGGTAAGGTGACCAAAATCAACATCCGCTCCACCACAATCCAGACACCGGATAATCATGAACTGATGATCCCCAATAAAAGCCTCATCACTCAAGAGGTAAAAAACTGGACCCTTCAGGACACAAAAACACGACTTGTCATTATGATAGGCGTGGCCTATGGCACCGATGTGGATCTGGTCACGGAAACACTGTTGAAAATTGCTGATGAACAACCGGAAATCTTAAAAGACCCAAAACCCCAAGCCCTGCTGATGCTGCACGGCATCAACTCCCTGGATTACGAGTTCCGGGTTTTCTTGAGCGAGATATCACACCGGGCACCACTGACCGATCGACTCAACAAATTGATCAACAAACGCTTCAAAGAACTGGGCATTGAGATACCCTTTCCTCAACAGGATGTACATTTGCGCTCAATTTCACCCGAAATTTTGGCCAATGGCAAATTTACCCGCACAGGATCTGATCCTGCAACTGAACAATGACCGCTTTGGGAGACTTGACCGTGCCTACAAACAATCAGGAACAGGGACTTATCTGCGCCTACCGTTTGTCATCAGAAAACGCATGGCATGCGCTTTCCTGGCAGGAAATATCTGACACGGAATCATTGGACTCAAGTTTGACATGGATTCACCTGCACCTGTCTGAACAGGCAGGCGATTGGTTGAGCCAAAAAAGTGGCTTAGATCCCATGATCGCTGCGGATCTCATGGATGAAGACAACCAACCCAGATTAATCAATCGTACTGATGGACTGTTTTTAACGTTGCGCGGAGTCAATCTGAATCCCGGGGCTGATCCTGAAGACATGGTGTTTTTGAATATTTGGGCAGATTCAAAACAGATCATCACCATCCGTTCACACCGGCTTCAGGCTTTGGCGGATGTCCGACGCTCCATTGATACCGGCATCGGCATGCCGCACACCATCGGCGGGTTTCTTGTACGCATCATGCACAATGTAGTCACCAATATGGATCCGGTGCTGACACGGCTGGATGACAAACTGGATCAACTTGAAGAAGAGACACTAAGCAGTGCCGACACATCCCTGGGCGCTCGGCTTTCCGCCCTGCGGCAGGATATTCTGTTATTGCGTCGCCATATTGCGCCACAACGCCGCGTATTTGGTGAAATTCAGCAGATTCACGGCAACTGGTTCAGCAAGAATCATCGACGCACGCTGCAAGAGGTGGTTGCCCGTGTGCAACAGGATGTCGATGAACTGGACAGCTACCGAGACCGGGCACTATTGGTTCAGGATGAACTCAACCGACAATCCGATCAAAAAATGAACGCCACCATGTACCGCCTGACCGTGATAACAGGCATATTCCTTCCACTCAGCTTTCTAACCGGCCTGCTCGGCATCAATGTTGGTGGAATGCCCGGCGTGGAAAATCCCATGGCTTTCTGGCTGGTTGTAGGCGTATCCGTACTGTTGGGTGTCGGTGGTGTTATTCTGGCCAGAGTGATGAAATGGTTTTAAGGGCCATTTTCCGTGGCCCTTATTTCGATCCAAAATTTGACAATAAATCACAACCTGAATGGATGCCCTGGTGATGTTTTTGCGCCGCTTTTGATATGCAAAGCAGATCATCAGAGCAAAAACATCACCAAAGCTGGAACGGCTGACTGTTCAAATTTCAGGCGAAATCACAACACCTCTAAATCTGACAAGATGTTTACTGACCACCCAATTTTGGATGACGTTCGTTCAGCCCCTGGACCGGACGATTATTGCCACTGTAAATGGCCAAGAAGGCATCCAACTGCGCTTGACTGATACCCACAGGCTGACGCATCACCATCCAATTGACCTGTTCAGAACAGGGAGGCGTGGTGAGTGAGCCGGAATAGTTGATGTACTCACCATTCACCGGCAACAGATCATTGGCATTGATAGTCACGGAACCGGTCATCTTCAACCCCTCAAGCTGAGGCATGGCTTTGAAGATTTTTGACAGCGTGGGATTGTGACAACCGCGTGCAGCATGCTCGGCCACTTCCATCAGGATACCAACGACACCCAACTGACCATCAGCCGCCTTGTGGACAAGGTGCAATTCCATGGGAATGGAACGACCATTCACTGTATGCTCACTGGGCGCATGAATGTGGAACTGCAACAATTCAAACACCTTACCACCAACACTGATGGAACTTCCCGGCTTGTAGCTGAACTTAATGGTGTGACCATTGTTCACCACATTGATAGGTGCTTCATGATAGTTGAACTGAATCGGATCCAGCGCAGCGGCCTGCACTTTATTGATGTCGATTGGTGACTGTTGCGTACCTGCTGAACAGGTAGGATAGCCCAAGTCACCCCAATGTTGCGGGCCGGTCGGCCCACTATAGCCCCAATGGGCCGCATGATGGCTGCCACCATGAGAGTCACTACCCGCAACTGCGGCAAAAGGAAGGGCTAAAACAGCCAGAGCGGCCACGGCTATTGTCTGAATCCGTTTCATCAACATCTCTCCTTAAAGTCACCATGGCTGTATCTGCGGCCACGGATATGAAAACCCTCAACCATAAACTCAACTTTGCACGTCCATATTTTTTCGATATTCACTCAGAATTGCAAGTAGTGTCGTTCTCATTGCTGTTGGTAACGTCTCACTACAGGCCTGGAATTGGTCAATGATCCGATCTATTGGCACAACACCATTGGCCACAAGCATCGGTGATTGATTCTTAAACGGCAACCCTTCGCCGTCATCCACTCGGCTGTGTTGACAAACGCCGCCTGCCTCCCAACTCAACACGCCTTCATTTGATGTATTGCGATCATAGGCCAGCTGAAAACTATTGATACCTCCAACATCCATCCAGACAAACAGATCCAGTTGACGACTTTGGAACCAACGGCGCGTTGGATGATCAGGATGGTTTTGTGTGATTTCTCGTAGCATTTTTTTCACGTCAATAGCGCCTGGGCACCCGCTGACCGATTGCACAACTCACTTCGTAAGAGAGAGTATCAAGCCACTGAGCCATTTCATCAAGCGCGACCATGCGAGGAGCGTCCCCACCAAGCAGTGCAACCGGATCACCCGCGCACGCTGTTGGCACATCCGTAACATCAACCCCAATCAGATCCATGCAAACCCGTCCAACTACCGGACAACGCACCCCACCGACAACCACCGCTCCCCGATTGCTCAGATGTCGATTATACCCATCACCATACCCCACCGAAATCCAGGCGATACGAGAGACTCTCTGTACGGTAAAGGTGTGGCCATATCCAAGGGAACGCCCGGCTGACAGGTTCTGAATCTGAACAATATGACTCACCCAATGAATGGTTTGCCTCAAACCCAGTGCTTGCCAATGGGTGTGCGGATACAGAGGCGAGCCGCCATACAGCATCACACCAGGACGCACCCAGTCAAAATGCGCCCCCGGATGCGCCATAATGCCCGCGCTATTAGACAAGGAGGCGACCAGATCAGGATTCCGCTGTCGAAGCGTCTCGACCAATGAAGCAAAGCGCTTAATCTGTCTATCAGTCTCAGGATTATCAGGATCATCAGCACACGCCAGGTGCGACACCACACCCACCACATGAATCCCTTCAAATCGCGTCCAACTGTCATAAACGGCCACCGCTTGATCCAACGGTACGCCCAACCGACCCATTCCCGTATCCACTTTAAGATAAACCGGCACCACTGTAGAACCGGATACCCGCTGAGACACAGCCAAACCATATTCAGCCCGAGTCAAAAAAGGTTCAAGACGATACGCGACAACTTTTTCAGTCAGCGCAGGTGAGAAACCCGACATCACCACCATTGACTCTTGAATACCGGCCTCTCTGAGCGCGACAGCCTCTTCTACCAAAGCCACACAAAAACCACCAACCCCTTCCTGTCTCAAACGACGGGCAACAGGAATCGCGCCCAAACCATAAGCATCCGCCTTGATAACAGGTCGAATCTGGCAAGAATCGCCCACCGCTGTTTTTGCCACATGAAAATTAAAGGCAACAGCATCCAGATCCACGGAAAGCCAGGTCGGACGATCTTCGGCGTTCATGACAGGCTTCCCTCAACCATAATCTGGCTGGGCAAAGTTCTCAAACCGGGTGTATTGATGCAGAAATGAAAGATTGATCGCACCGGTTGGACCGTTTCTCTGTTTGGCAACAATCAACTCTGCCTTGCCAATCAATTCGGGATCATTGGGCTTGTAATACTCTTCACGGAAAACAAACATCACCACATCAGCATCCTGCTCAATGGAACCAGACTCACGCAAATCTGATAGAATAGGCCGTTTATCGGTCCGACTCTCCACCGAACGAGACAGCTGAGACAGAGCAATAACAGGCACGTTCAACTCTTTGGCAATCGCCTTCAACCCTTGACTGATCTGACCGATCTCATGGGTACGGTTATCACTCTTTCCACTGCCTTGCATCAACTGAAGATAGTCCACCACAACCAAGCCAATTTTTTTCTCACGCCTCAACCGTCGCGCCTTAGCCCGCAGCGCCATCACCGACAACGCCGGTGTATCATCAACAAAAATCGGTGCCGCACCCAACCGACTGGCCGCCATGGTCAGTTTTTGATAGTCGTCACCGCGCAGATCGCCAGTACGCAGAGATTGTGCATTGATTCGCGCTTCGGATGAGAGCAGACGCATAGCCAACTGCTCTTTGGACATTTCCAATGAAAAAACCGCAACAGGTGTCTCATCGGTCAACGCGGCATTGGCGGCAATGTTCATGGCCAACGATGTCTTACCCATGGCCGGACGGCCTGCCAGAATCAATAGATCTGAAGGCTGCATACCGGTTAACTGCTTATCCAAATCGACAAAGCCCGAAGTAACACCCGTCACTTCAGCACTATTCTCCATCAATGTTTCAATACGTTCAAAAACCGGTACAAAAACGGACTTCAGGCTATAATATTCAGAACGGCTCTGATCTTTATTTTCAGCAATGCTGAAAATACGCTGCTCTGCCATATCCAGAATATCATCAACCCGTTGATCACTTTGATAAACATCCTCAACAATCGCAGTAGCCTCTCTGGACAAGGACCGGAGAATCGACTTCTCCACAACCAGACGTGCATAGGCCTGTGCATTGGCAGTGGTTGGCACCGTTGTAGCTAATTCAGCAAGATAGGCTGGCCCTCCCACTGAATCCAACTCTTTGTTCTTCTTGAGATACTGTTGCAAAAGGATAGGATCAATCGGCTCGCCACGCTCACTCATCACCAACATCGCATCGTAAGCAACACGGTGAGCACCGATGTAAAAATCATCCGCTTTCAGCACTTCTGCCACGCTGTCGAGCACTGAATTATCCAACAGGACCGACCCCAGCACCGACTGTTCCGCTTCCTTCGAAAACGGAGGCCGGCGCAGTTTGGCGACATCACCGTCCACGCCCGAATCATCCGCAGAGAGGTAATCATCATCCAGCGACCGATCATCCATCATGTCCGCCATCTCATCGTCATGCATCATGTGCTGATCCGCATCAATCACATCAGTCATCTTTCCCGCCCTTTGTTTCGGTATTGATCCGCATATATCGCAGCATGCATGCTAATTTTTGCCTTGTTTGAAAATTTCATTTATTTTAACGATAACCGTTCTACCATTCAGACATTTGGCTTTATTAAAATTATGGGCGAAAAATCAAACCAACTGGTCCATCAAGGACACCGTGACCGACTCCGTCAACGGTTTCTCCAAGAAGGATTGGAGCATTTTAATGATCACCAAGTCCTTGAACTGGTCCTATTCTCTGCCCAACCACGCAAAGATACCAATCAGCTTGCCCATCTGCTATTGAAACGATTTGGCTCACTCTCCAATGTCCTGGAAGCCGATCCAGCCGATTTAACCACGGTTACAGGCATCGGACGACAGACAGCGGTATTTCTCGGTCTGATTCCCGCACTAACGCGGCGCTTTCTGTTTGATAGAGCACTGCGTGCCAAACAGTCTTTGGACACCGTACCAGCACGACTCGACTATATCACGCCCCTGATGTCAGGACGGTCCAAAGAGGTCTTTTATGTTATCTGTCTTGATAGCCGCATGCGGCTGATTTTTCCGGCCCTTATTTCAGAAGGTACTGCGCGCCAGGCCGTCGTTCAACCCCGTGATGTGGTGGAGGCGGCACTCCGACATCAAGCGGTCAATGTTATTTTGGCCCACAATCATCCATCTGGCAATCCTGATCCCTCTCCAGCGGACATCTCTCTGACCAGAATTTTGCAGAGGATATTGATTCCTATTGATATCGGCGTAACCGATCACTTGATCGTCGCAGGAGAACAGAGCTACAGCATGGCAGCAAACGGCCTGTTAGGACACTGATGCCCCTCCTGATGGTCAATCACTTCTGTTGCAAATGTATCAACAAAGCCATATAGAAATAGGTCGAATGACGTTCATGTAACCGCTCTTCCATACTGTGCAACACCAACCCTGCCGCTGATACCGCATCTCGTACCACATCAGGATGATGCAAAAAGACCTGACGTTTCATCCGCACGCCGGGCCGGTCATTGCTAAACAGCGTAAACACCAGTTGTCCACCCGGATTCAGAGCTCGATTGGCCGCTGTCAGTGTGGGCACCAGATCACTTAAATGAATCAATGACGCACCAGCAATGATAAGATCATACCCGCCAGCCTGTTCGAGCCAGCGCGCCATATCTCCGCATTCAAGACGGTCATACTTATTTTTTTTGTCCGCCTCAGCCAACATATCCGCACTGATATCCACACCATCCAGTTTCAGAAACGGAAAACGCGCCTTAAGCCCCTGCCCCAACATGCCTGTGCCACACCCCAGATCCAACACACACTCAATGGTGCTGTCTGGCATCAGTTCAGCCACTTTATCCAAGATCATGCGATGCCCATGATAATGTTCCTTGGTCACACCCCGATCATACCCTTCAGCCAATGCAGAGTAGGTGCGTTGCAGATAAGCCGTTGAACTGCCCCACCCTTGTCCGGACTCTGACAAATCATGTAACTGAAGTCCCGCACCACGCCGGTCTTGTGGATCATAGTCCAAATAGGTCTGCCAAGCGTGACGGGCGGCATCTTGATTGCCCTGTTTTTTCTGCATCGTACCCAGTTGAAACCAACCCCAGGCACTATCCGGTTTCAACGCGAGAAACCGTTCGTAGCAATCTACCGCTTCTCCATTCCGATGCATGCCGCGCATAATGCCCGCCAGATCCCGCCACGCCTCCGGCAAGGTCTCATCCAACGCTAACGCCTTACGGCATGCCTGTTCTGCCTCTTTCCATGCCCCCCTTTTTTTCAACTGCCAAGCACGACTGAGCCAATAACTGGCATCTTTAGTCATGATACCGAACGCACCCAATGGTTGAGCCATCAATCCATTAACGCCTTTTTTAATCATGTGCCACATTGACTTAACCTCTAAAAGGCCGATTCACTCAGGATCATTAAAATTGTCACATGGAAGGTGTGCTATTTTCCTGCTCACTTCCTGGAAACTCAAGGTCAAATTCTGTATAGTTAGTCAGACGCAGGACTCTTAATGTGCATCCCCACCGAGACTCTTTCAGAGACTGGATTGCACTTTCTGATATCAACCGACTGTTTCTGAGTACATAATCGCAGTGTGAGATTTGAGACAATAAGGAACATTGTCTCCACTGGATTTTTATTCAAAACAGACCAGCACGGAAGCCGAATTCAATACTATGCAGGAGAATGCTGTTTGTCGTTTAGTCTGGGCGGAATGGTTTCCATTTCGCCGTTGGATTTACTCCATCACTCGGAAAACATTTCTGGGTGACCTGTTTGCCGGACTTACCGGTGCGATGATCGTGTTGCCTCAAGGCGTGGCCTTTGCTGCTATCGCAGGATTGCCTCCGCAGTATGGACTCTACACAGCCATCGTACCCGCCATCATTGCCGCGCTATTTGGCTCCTCATTTCATCTGGTATCCGGCCCCACTACCGCCATTTCGATCATGGTATTCTCCACCCTGGCCCCCATTGCGGAACCAGGATCAGCGCACTATATCCAACTGGCTTTAACGTTGACCTTTATGGTGGGCGCGTTTCAGCTTGCCATGGGTTTGGCCCGAATGGGCACGTTGGTGAACTTTGTCTCACACTCGGTTGTGGTTGGATTTACCGCCGGTGCTGCGGTTTTAATTGCCGGCAGCCAACTGAAACACCTGGTTGGCATCACACTGCCCCGTGGATTGGACTTTACCGACACCATTATGACTCTCGCCTTACGTATTGGCGAAACCAACCCCTATGAACTGGGTATTGGTCTTTTCACTCTAGGGCTTGCTGCACTATTACAATACATGTTTCCACGTTGGCCAAACATGTTGACCACCTTGGTCGCAGGCGCAGGACTGGCCGCTGTCCTGGGTGCGGAAGCCCATGGTGTTCGGATGGTTGCTGCCTTTCCCGGTTCACTGCCACCACTCTCCTCACCAACGTGGACCCCCCACCTGCTGCGTGATCTAACCTCCGGTGCGCTTGCTGTGGCTCTGCTTGGGCTCATTGAAGCGGTTTCCATCGCCCGTTCTGTGGCTTTGCGATCCAACCAGGAGTTGAATGGTAATCAGGAGTTCATCGGTCAGGGACTCTCCAACATGGTCGGCAGCTTCTTTTCCTCCTATGCTTCATCGGGCTCTTTCACCCGCTCAGGTATTAATTTCCGTGCAGGTGCGAAAACACCACTTGCCGCGATTTTTGCCTCCCTGACCCTGTTGACAGTTGTGTTGATCGCTGCACCTTTGGCCGGACATCTGCCTATCACAAGCATGGCCGGTGTGATCTTGATGGTGGCCTATAACCTGGTGGATGTGAAACACATTCGCAGCATTTTACGCACCAGTCGCAATGAATCCCTGGTATTGGTCGCTACCTGTCTTTCCACACTGTTTGTTGAACTGGAATTTGCCATCTATGTTGGTGTCATCATGTCGCTGGTTCACTACCTGAGCAAAGCTGCCACACCAAAAGTCGTCTCCCGCTTGCCCAGCCCACATCACCCAAGCCGGATGTTTGTCACAGATTCCTCACTGCCTGAATGCCCTCAGCTGAAGATTATCCGCATTGATGGATCACTGTTTTTTGGTGCGGTTCCCAGTGTGCGCTCTTCACTTCAGTGTCTTATGACCAGATATCCTGATCAGAAATATTTCCTGGTGGTTGCCACGGGAATCCATTTCGTGGATGTGGCTGGTGTTGAATTTCTGCTCCATTTCGCCAAGCAACTGAGAAAACGCGGCGGCGATCTGTTTATCTACGATGTCAAAAAACAGGTGTGCAGCAAGCTCCGTAAGAGCGGTTTAGGTGAAGAATTGGGCCAAAACCATATCTTTCAGTCCAAGGCTGAGGCTGTCCAGGATATCGTCACCAAACATCTGAACCAGAAAATCTGTCTCTCCTGCCCCAACCCTGGCGTTTTTCTCGAATGTCAGGCGATGAAGTACAAACTTGTAAATTCCAACGCATTTATTCAGGACATTCAACTGGTAAGCCCTGAAGTATGCGAAATAGAACTGCCAATCAAAACCCCAGACAAATAGGTTTACTTGCTGGTTTTCAATCATGATCTGTTTAAGAAAAATCATAGCTCCACGATTTTTTGAAAGATTTTTGGTCTGGTAATTGCTAAATTACATCTGTGAGTGAACGCAATGTGCTCATTCGAGTGTTTTTGGTGAGTAGAGGAAAGCGCAGGCACGCTTTTCCGCTGTCCAAACTGCACAGCACATTGTTTTATGGTGGTTTCGATTCAAAATTAAACAATATTTACCAAGCTGTGTGAAAGCCCAGATGATATTTATGCGTTGCTTTTGATATGCGATGCAGATCATCAGAGCAAACACAGCACCAGGACCAAAATGGTAGACTGTTCGAGTTTTAGACGAAACCACAGCATTCCAAGATTCAACTTGAGAGCGGCTATAAGCAAACACACGTTGTGGGGATAACTTGTGTTTTTTCGAAGAATATTGGATCTAGTGAGATCAAATTTTTCGGGACTCTTAGCCAATTGGAACCGTTGGATTTCTTCTATGGGGGGAGAGGTCCGTATCTACAGCATCTAACACCGGAGATGGATGTTATTGACGCTGCTGGGTGTGTACCATGTCAGGAAAAAGAGACGTTCGGGAGGCGTTTCAACAATCAGAAGAGCGTAACACCTCTGTCAACAATAGACCGGGGATTTCTGAAACACCTCCACACACGCAATCAGATCGTTACACAGATCAAAAGCTCAAATGGCTTTTGATGTGCATCTATCTGTCCATGGTGTGCAAAGGGAATCATCAAGGCAACGAGGTGCAACGTGTTGCTCAAGCGCTGCATACACGGCGCGGCAGTGATCCAAGCCAGGTAATAACCCTGTTTGAGACTGCCCAGGATGAGTTCATCAAAATTCCAGGCGGTTACTTCCCCGCCATGGCCATGCTTGAACTGGTCTCCCGACTGATGGACAGCAAACACGCCATTGAAGATGTCTGTTTTCTGACAGATCTTCTCTATGAAGAGAGCACAGCCCCCTCAGAACTCTACACGCAGTTTGTGCTGTTCGTCTCTCGCCTATGCAGCATGGCTCGGCAAGCCCAAACCTACTATCCCCATATTATCAATATCCCCACTGACACCGTCAGACTTTTAACATCGATGGATTCAGGCTTCAATCTTCAAACCAATCGCGCCATTCGTCACTATGCGCGGGGGTTGAATGCCAAACAAGTTCTGGCCATCTATGATGCCGCTTATTTCAAATCAGCAAAAAAAGGCTTTCTGATTACTGAGTTGGGCTTGATTCTGGATCAGAGTGAACTTGTATTTTTTAATGAGATTGACACTGTTTCACCCTATTTGGGCGGCATTGAACTGATGTTGGCCAGACGTTCATTTCGGGTTAAGTGCCTTTGGGGACGCAATTCGATTTTGCACTATCTAGGTCAGATCACTTTATTAAACCGGTAGATTTTTATTAATGGTCAGAGCAACTATGGATTTGGTCTAAACTAAAGCTATGTGCCTCTATCTGCAACATTTTGGATTACGCGAACAGCCCTGTAGCAATACAGCGAATCCAAAGATATTTTTTAAGGGCGGTCAACGCCAGGGCATCCTGGAGGCGATTCTCTATTCGTTGCAGAAAGAGCAAGGCATCATCAAAGTACTCGGCCCAACGGGCTCTGGAAAAACCATGATGATGCAGATGCTTGATGCCCGCCTGGCAGGTGAATGCCGTATCGTAAAACTGATCAATGCCACAGCCTTTCCGAATGGCCTGCTGTGTGGTATTGCCAATCAACTTGGGGTTGGCCCTGAAGAGAACCAAGGTCAAGTCTGCACGGATGTTCTGAAAAACGCCCTCTCCCACCTATACGACAATGATGAACAGGTACTGGTCATTATTGACGATGCCCACACCCTCTCTAAAGAACACCTTGAACAGATATTCTTTCTGGACAATATGGAGTCCCAATCCAGAAAGTTAGCCAAAGTGATTCTACTGGGACAACCGTCATTGAATGATCTTCTTGATCACGTGGTAACGGGCTTTACCCAGGATCGCGTACTGCATACATTCCATCTGCCACAATTGACGCAGGATGAGACCATCCACTATATCCACTCGCGTTTATTGGCAGTGGGCTATTTTGGCAATCATCTTTTTTCCAAATCAGGCTATGCACTGATTCATCGAACCACGCATGGCCTGTTTCGGCGCATCAATCTTATTGTGCATAAGTCACTGTTAAGCGCATATGCGGACAACAGCCT
Organism: Magnetococcales bacterium; assembly: GCA_015234045.1. GTDB lineage: Bacteria > Pseudomonadota > Magnetococcia > Magnetococcales > JADFWU01 > JADFWU01. The sequence goes on along the minus strand of JADFWU010000021.1, from coordinate 29,031 downwards.
TTTTGTGTTCAAACGCCATGTGCGCCAGGCCATTGAGGAGTGCGATTTCTCCGATGATGGACTGATACTGACAACCGAACAAGTGGCCGGAAGCCCACCTCAGCACCCGGAAGACATGGAAGATGAAAGTGATGACGAAACATCGTTTGAAGAGCCTTATCACAACACAGCACACACCTACACTACCGATCAAAATGCATTTCCAGACCAAGAAGAGGAACGGCCCGATGATCACCCCTCCTATGTGGAAACCTATTTACAAACGGATTACCCATCAGATAACACACGATCCACAGCTACGTCTGATCGGTCACAGATAGAGCCAGAAGAGAGCAGTACCGAACCCACTCAATGGGATGAACAGTCCGATTCCTTATCAAACAGAAAACCGAGTATTTTTTCTGATCAAGCTGATCGCTCTTTCCAGCCCGGAGCACAACCGACTTCGCGCAATAAAAAGCGCGCATTCAATATTATGAATGTTTTTGTGGATAACAGCCATCCCATCCGCCAGCACGGTCTGAACACATCCAAAGTGCTGTTATCCCTGCCAAGCAAAATAGCGCGACACAGGTTGATTGGCCGGCTGTTACCAAGTTTGCGAAAAAGACCATCCATGGCTGCTGTCGCGCTCATCAGCGCAACGATTGCCGTCTCTACCGGATTGGTGTTGGACTATTTTGAACGTGAGTATGGATTCCTTGAACGCACCTTGAGCCTGTTTCACTCAGTAACACCAGAACATGGCCCACCACCAGAAGAATTGGCGGCCGTAACTGAAGGTTTGAACCAGCGAATCAGCGCCATGATTTCGGTACTGCCTGAAACAGTTACTGACAAAATCAATACACGTATTTCTACAATCACAGCAAAGAGTTTTCCCAGCCTGCCCACGGATGATGTTGTAACACTTTTGGATGCTTTCGAATCGGGCCGATTAGGCATTCCTGATCAAATGGTTGGTCTAGCCGCCATGGCAACAGCGGGTCGCACTATCTCCCAAGGGATGGTGCGACAAGCCATGGACGATATTATTCACTCTCCAACGCTACCGGAAGAAACCCGTCCCATTCTGGCCAAATTGACCAAAGCAGACAACATCAAGGTTATTCATAAAGCGTTTAAAATTCTTGAAAGCCCTCAGAAATTTAAAGCCGTTTCTGAAAAAGCCCTACACAGCGTGCTGGGCAAAGGTCCAGGTTCTGCACAAATCAAAAAACATGCCCGTACGTTAACCGGCCTGCTCTATGCTTCACGCACCGCAGAAGAGGGTGACGCACCATCATCCCCCTCTGCCATGCTCAAACAAGCACATGTTGCCAGTGCGAAAATCACTTCAGCACTATTCGGTATGCTGGGTTCAGAACTCTCGCCTAACCCCTCACCCGAACAGATGCCGACTGAACAAAAAACAACGCCAGAAAAACAGGAAGCACGACAGAAACAGCTTAACAATATCGGTCAGGTAGACAGTTCTTCATTGAACACGCCCAACCAATCGGACCAGATCTTTCATCTTACCGATCCAGGACTGGAACAAACCAATCGACAAGATATAGGCCGTCCAGCAACGGATCACGGTTATCTCAATCAAGAATATTCCAGCCAGTCCGGCGGTATGAATTGGCAAACGACATATCAACAACCAATGCCAACGGACATATCACGCTATCAAGCCACAACTGCCAGCACAACAGCACTCATCACTGAACAAGCACAGTCCAGACAGCAAGCTGAAACCAGTAAAGCGGGCTATGCACAAAGCAATTCGATTAAAGACAATATTCCGACATTCCAAGACACCATAACGTCAGCACCGAGTACTCTTCGTTCCACGCAACAGGTGAATCGAGATACAAACTACCGAACACCCAATCCACCATCGTCAACCACCAGCACTACAGACACCCCCCAACTTTATGGTCAACGCGGAACAGTCGCCCTATCAAATCCAAGAAATGAATCCTCCCTGCTGCTTGATACGCAGTTACTCGGCGAGTTGGATGCACTCAGTGAGCGGATCGCAGAGTTGGAGGGAGGACTCAGCACGACACCACCCCGCCTCACAGCCAAGAAACTGCCCGATACAATTGACAGAGTTGCTCAGAAAATATTAAAAAAAACTGAACCTGAACAAACACCCCCCATGAATACACAACTCAGCGAGACCAAACCTTGGCCCCCCTCATCCGGCGAAAGTTGGCTGTCTCGTTTGCCAGCCAACCGTTTTACTATTCAGCTGTATATGGGTAAAAACAAGAATGATTTTCAACGACTTGAAAAAGTATTGCGCGACAGAGGGTTGAATGATCGCGTTGAGCATATGCACCTGGTTCGCCTGAGAAACAATCAATATGCTGTACTGTTAGGTCATTATGGCTCATATGCCGAAGCACAATCCATTCTTGGTCAAATGCCTGAACATACGCTATTTTCATATGGCTATGTGCGCTGGGTTGAAGGTATTCAACAATTACTGCCCGATGCGGGCTGAGAATCAAACCTGTCTGTTTATGTAGACTTTGGAGCAGCTGCCTCATGCTGAAATCACATCAACACCACCATTTATTTCTCTCTATGCCTGTACACCGTCACCTTTCTGCATGGATGGTTTTTACGCTGTTTTTAACAGCGCTTTTCTGCATTCAACCTGCGTTAGCCATTGAAAGCCAAGACCCGTCAACGATAAAGAAAGCCGTTGAAGAACAACAGGTTTTGATTGAAACACTCCAGCAGAAAAAATTCAATATTCAAGAGTCCTTAGACCTTCTGAAACAACAGGCCTCTGACGCTGAGAATAAGAATTTTCAACTGGATCAACAACGCAACACCACATGGCACGCACTACGTACTGTGACGGAAAGCATGTGGCAAGATCCCACGATTACCATTGAGCAAGAACGTTTGGACTATGCCGCAGCGTTGAAGGCATTCAAGTCTAATCAAAAACAGTTTTCCACTCTCATGGAAACCATGTCACGCCATCAGGAGCAGTTGGCAAGCACAGAAAAAGCGTTACAGAATGCGCTTGCACAGACGGTGGTTCTTAAAAAACAGCTGGCCAAGGCCCAGCTTGCCCGTTTGCACGCTTTTATCCAACAACCTATTGAAGTTAATGCAGAAGGACGTTCAGCTTGTGAACTGGATGAAACCTTGGGGAACTGCATCAATCGCGCCATGAGAAACGCCAGAGCCCAAGCGGTTCAAATCTGGTCTGAGCAGTTACGCAGTCGGTTTGGAGAGATTCCCAAAGCGCGTAATATTGTCGATAGTCTGACCAATCCTACTAACGGTGTAGTGGAACAGATTGAAGTCACTGAGGAGCGGTGGACAGCCAAAACCAGTTTCCAAGTCACATTGAACGCACATGTGCGCGGTGGTCATCGTCCGTTCAAGGTTCAACCTGTCGAAAACACAGCTGCGGTTGATATCTACACCACCGATGGTTCGCGCCAACCTGTCAATATTAGCGTAAACCCAGCAGATTCCCGTATTCGTATTTTGAATATCAAACCGCAGTTTGTGCAGGGGATTTTGTTACCAAAAGGACGTTACCATGTGGAAGTCGCCCGTGTTGGTTATCATCCACAACGCCGTTGGATTTCTGTTGAGGATTCTGCTATCTCCACTGATTTTGCCCTTCAGCCAGCTGATATATTATCACCGCTTAACGTTGTGACCACGCCGGAACAGGCGCAGGTGCGTATCCTCAACATTCATCCGCCCTATAAGCCCGGTATTCTCCTGCCGCCCACCAATTATCATGTGGAAGTATCCAAACCTGGATACCGCACTCAACGACGCTGGATTACAATGGAAGCAAGAGAGACTGAAGTGGCGTTCAACCTGATTCCAACTCGGTAAGAACAAGCTGTTGTTAGACTGAACAACCACCCGCTAAAGCGGGCGAGTCGTATTGCGGACTGAAAGTCCGAATACCGGCTATAACCGCTGGTTTGAACCTTGCACAGGAATGATCAATAAAGCGTTGCAGAAAAATTGGGGTCGGGCCTCGCTGGGGAACGAGACCCGATTATGATGGATGAATCCACAGGTCAAAGGGAAAGAGGATTCATACTCATCAGGAAAGCACTTCCTGTACCACTCTAATCTTCTTATTGATTTCATTGTATTATAGATTTATCTGATGCATTATAAGCACATCATCTTGACTAACAAACGTGCCTTTTATGCACATTTGTTAGTCATATGGCTTATTATTAATCATATCTTCTTACGTTCGACTACTGAAAGCCGTGTTATGAGTCTGTCGGTCAATATCTTAGCCCGACTTCCTCAGCCAGGGGTGGTCAAAACCCGCTTGATACCAGAGTTAGGTCCGGTTGGTGCCGCGCGGGCGCATGAGCAGTTGGTACGCCATGTCGTCAGTGTTGCTCGACGCTGGTGTGACACACAGGCAGACCATGAACTTAGGCTTTGGTGTACACCACACGACCATCACACCGTGTTTCATCAACTCACGTCACATCATGAACGCTCTATCCAACCGACAGGCAACCTGGGCACCCGACTCTCAGCCATTGTTGAGCAAGGACTAACACACCATGACAAAGTCATTGTTTTGGGTGCGGATGCAGGTTCATTGTGTCAGGATCATCTTCAACAAACCGCAGAACTGTTGGATACACACAAGGCCGTTATTTTACCAGCTGAAGATGGTGGCTATCTGATGTTAGGTCTTTGTGCATTTTCACCGGATTTATTTAATGCTATCTCTTGGGGCTGTAGCAGTGTTACCCATGAGACAATAGATCAACTGAACAGCCTTGGATGGTCATGGGCACAACTTCCCGCCGCTTGGGATGTCGATCGACCGAAAGATTGGCGACGATTTATTCAAGACGCGCCATAAAGGTTCCAAATTAACAGTAATTAATAGAGTTGAAAAAGATCCAGGAAACCGCATACTAAGAGCTTTGGGACCTCGGAAAAAGTGAATCGTCCCAATCATGCAGGATATTGGTTTGTCCACAAGGCGCAGAAAGGGATGCGTGCTTATTGCGAATGGTCCGTATATCAGATTGTTTTTTTTAGGAATTAGCTTGCATGGATGTTATCAAGAGATATAAAAACATTGATCTTTTTCAAGGTGTAAGCCACGAATCTGTGGATTATGTTCTGGAACGGTGTCCTGTACGTACGCTTTCCGCTGGAGAAATACTTCTGTCGCCAGATCAAGATAATCAGTCAATTTATCTGGTACTTTCTGGTTCGTTGGGTGTCCATTTGGAATCTCCGAACAAACCAGCGGTCGCCCTGATTCGTGCTGGAGGATGTGCGGGCGAGATGTCCATTATTGATGCCAATCCGCCCTCTGCATGGGTAGTCGCTGAATCAGACAGTGACATAATGATCGTGGATCAGAAATCGGTTTGGAGTTTGGTCTATGCGTCTCACCGGGTCTCTTGCAATCTGCTCAACATTCTTTCCCGTCGCATGCGATACAATAATGAATTGATTGTTGAGGGACAAAAACGCCAACGGTTATTGGAAAACTTCGCCCGTGTGGATGCTTTGACAGGACTGTTTAATCGGCGTTGGTTGGATGAAACACTCATGCGACAAATCAAGCGCGGTGACGATAATGACCGCGCTTTATGCGTGATACTAATAGATGCGGATCATTTTAAAAATTACAACGACACTCATGGCCATTTAGCTGGCGATTGTGCATTAATTTCGCTGGGTCATGTTTTGAGCGATCATCTACGCCCCGCCGATATCGCGGCGCGTTATGGTGGTGAAGAGTTTGCGGTCATTCTGCCAGATACTGAAATGGATGTCGCTCTGACAATTGCGGAACGTTTGCGTTTTCAAATTGAGAAAAAAGAGATCAAATCCTCTGACGGGATACTGCTTCCGCACATTACAATCTCGGCTGGCGTCGCACAGTTCAAAAAAGGACAGAGTGCTGAGCAGCTTCTTGAATCCGCAGACAAAGGGCTTTACAAAGCTAAAAATTCAGGGCGTAATCGCGTGTGTGTTGGTTGACATCCATTTGACATAGCTGTCTTATAGTCATTTCGTCTAAAATTTGAATAGTTAGCCGCTCCAGCCCTGGTTGCAAGTGATTGTCTGATTTTGGATGGGAATCACTATAATTTCAAATCAAACAGCAGGCATGGACATTCTAATTTCGAATCATTAAATCAGCCAACACGCCATTTCTTATGCGTAATCAATCTGTTAAACAAACAATAAAAACACCTGCCCGGTGAAGGTAACGCCGATGTCCAAAACACGATTAGAAATGATTGTTTGTCCCCGCTGTTACGGCAGTGGCAAAGTGTTCACTGGTGATCCAGAGGATTGCGATAGGTGTGAAGAGGGCTGCTGTTACACGCCATGCCCGGTATGCAGTGGACGTGGACGAGTGAAAAAGACAAACAACGAAACGTAACCGTTCAAGTGGTCTGGTTACAACCACCGACATGGACTGCCTATTGTGTCTGGGGTCGTTTTATGAAACATCCGGACTAAAAAGGAAAGATCGACCTTCATTTTCGACTGTCATCAACTCACAACAGACACCATTTTATGACTCAATCTTATGCCATGAACAATAGCGTACCGCTAAATCCACACCCCCCCATTGCTCGCCTGAGCCAACTCCGTTTACGTCGAGCTCTGGCCAAAACGCATGAGGCCTACCCTGATGAAGCGGATTTTCTGAGCCGTGTTGGGAAACTGCTGGAAGAACGGCTTGAGGAGATTATCCTTAAGCCGAAGAATATTTTAGATCTTGGCGACAAATCCGGTGTTATGGCCTCTTTGCTGCGCAAACGCTATCCCAAGGCACGCGTCTACTCTCTAATGCCCGAACAGACACTCGCCCAGCACCTGCATCCTCCAAGAGGCCTACTGCGCCGTAGCCGGCCTGTGGTGGTATCAGAGATGTCTCAACTTCCTTTCAAACGCAATCAATTTGACCTGGTCATTTCCAACATGGCGCTACACTGGAGCGCAGACCTGCCGTCCTCTTTACGAGAGATTCGTCGTATCATGCGTCGAGAGGGACTGTTTTTGTGTACCCTCGCCGGAGAAGAAACACTGCGTGAACTACGCGATTGTCTGAATGATCTGGACCGCCACCGTTACGGAAAAGCGTGGCCACGGGTCTTGAAGATGCCGGAGCTGCATCAGTTCGGCGATATGCTCAGCTCATCGGGATTTGGTTTACCAGTGGTGGATCGGGATCTGATTCACCCAACACTACCAGCCCCTTCAGAGATTTGGCGAAGATTGCGCGTATTGGGCGCGGGTAACCATCATCAAACCCGATTCCCTGGCCTAACTGGCAAGGGCTATCTATCCGACCTGGACAAACTCTACCGCAAGCGCTACAGCCATGAAAACGGCCAGGTAACCTTCACCATTGACCTGATCTTTGGTCACGCCTGGAAAACCTCAGCAAACGCCAACAAGAAACCCAACTGCGCTTTGCCCATGCCTTGAGAACGTGGAAACAAAGGCTCAGGAGAGGTGTGAATCCATCGCCTGAGCGATATCACGTGCAGATTGATCCAGAAGCACACAGGGCAGAATCATGCAGCTTTTGCCAAACAGGCGACCCGAAAGATGGAAAAGAAAGAACCAGAAACCAACACGCACGGGTACCGGTCGCTTTAATTGGACCTTGATAACGCCTAACAAGCGCCCGAACAGACCGGATGACATGTGGATAGACTCGACATCAGACCAGGGAATGGTGGCCGGGTGGTTACGAAAATCTGTCACGCCGTTGAAGTTGATGCGTAAAAGCGGTCTACACCCTTGCCTGAGATGAACACCGGCAAACAATCCCACGACCAACCCAACCACCATCAAAGGCACCGAGAGTACCGGTACTGCCTCCAGGAAATCCGTCCAGCCCATAAAACCACCCAGACCAAGACTGAACACACCAACACCAATAATAACCACCATGCCGGTAGCACGATCATCTGCCAGACACTCAATGTGCCGAGGAACGTTCGGCATAGCAACCCAATCTTAGCAATGTCTTGAAGAGTTATGAAATGCTGTACGCATTTCAGGAAAATTTATCATGTGCGACAACATCGTGATTTCGATCCGAAATCAGACGATAAATAGCAACCTGAGTGGAAGCCCTGGTGATATTTTTGCGCCGCTTTTGATATGCGAAGCAGATCATCAGAGCAAAAACATCACCAGGGCTGGAACGACTGACCGTTCAAATTTTAGACGAAACCACTATATTACGACAAAATGGGCACAGAAAACGTTCAACGAGTACAAAAAACTCATAGAACGCTCCCTGCGCCCATTTATCAAATCTAATTCCTGAGATTGGCGATTAGATATTCTCTTCTACCCATTCATACAATTTTGTTCTTGGCAACGCGCCGATTTTGGTAGCCGCAATCTGGCCGCCCTTGAACAGCATCAGCGTTGGGATGCCACGTACACCATAGCGACCCGGTGTATTCGGATTGTGATCAATATTCAGTTTGACCACTTTCAATTTCCCAGCCTTTTCTCCAGCCAAAGCATCCAGAACCGGTGCAATCTGCTTACATGGACCACACCACTCAGCCCAAAAGTCCACCAGAACGGGAATTTCTGACTTGAGCACTTCTTCCTCAAACATGCTGTCAGTGCCCTTGATAATATTTTCACTCATGAGACAAATACTCCTGAAAGCCGCCGATAACCGGCAATGGCAAAGCCAAATGAAACCGGAAGAAGGTTATCCGGCGAATCCTAAATAACACGAAGAGGAACTCTCCCTGAACGCGACAGCGTAAAATTGCCCGGCTCCATTGTCAAGACAGCGCGGCAATTCCCCTTTGACATCTTGGAGATCGCTTTATATATTGGCGAACCTGTTAAGCGCGGTTAGCTCAGTTGGATAGAGCGTTGGCCTCCGAAGCCAAAGGTCGCAGGTTCGAATCCTGCACCGCGCACCATAAGTCAAACAGTTACACTACCCCCCCTGATTTCGATATTTTCTCTAGCATCCAGATAATAGCTATGGAACAACTGACCACCCACTCGCTAAAGTGAGTGCGGTGTCCTCTTCATCGGTGATTTTGGATTTCGCTTTAGCCAGCATTGTATTTATCCTCTTCGCGCTGATTTTATTCTGGATTGTGTTTGGTGGTTTCGTGATCATTTCGAGGATATGCGCGGCATGGATTGAAGTTGGAACCCGGCCAGGAGGGTGAAAGGAAGTCCTAGGCCGGGGAGGATGTCATTTGGCAGTAAGACCAAGCATTGCTGCATGTTGCAAACGTTTAATAAGATCTTTTCCAGCGCGTTTTCCAACACCTTTTAGCTTTACCTTTTCAGTTCCAAGCTCTTTTCTAAGTTCCTTATCTTTGATTTTAATCTTTGTTGCCACACCATTTCTCCCTTGTAGAAGATCATCAGAGCAATTTTTTTAACCACGTATTTTCCCAAAGCACCATCAAGTTAAAATACCGAACCACCCTCCCATGCTGCAACCCCCCTCTCTGTTATCCACTTCAGCACTTGTGAATAGCTACGCTTCAACACTGCTTTCAGCCGGTGAAGAACCGGTATGGATAGCACAACAGATGGGTCATAAGGATTGGGCCATGATCCGGCAACGGTATGGACGCTGGATTCCAGATGTTAACCCCAATGCAGGCCAAAAGATCATGAAGATGTTCGAGGAAAGACAGACAGCCAGTGATCAATTGCTTTGGTCACAAGACAGCGGTGTCGTTTTATATGTTATTGATTTTATCAGAACAAAATGGCGGAGGAGCAGGGATTCGAACCCTGGGTGGAGTTGCCCCCACAACGGTTTTCGAGACCGTCCCGTTCAACCGCTCCGGCACTCCTCCATTTCGGCAGGCCATTACTCTACGCAATCTACCGAAGATTGACAATCCCCATTCTGCTGTTGTTGCTTGGGCGGGATACTCTACAATGGCTTGGGATCTTTTTCTTCCTGTTCAAACTTGGCTCGATCTTCCGGTTGAGGGTAAGGCACTTTGCTGCCGTATCTATAGTAATCATGGGCTGTTGAGTCGCCCTTTTGATCCCACCAAGTACCACCGCCATGGGCACGGCCATTACGGAATTCCTGGTCGCGTTTTTTTCGATCCTGAGTAAAAAACCAACGCGCCAAGCCATGTTGACGACCCAATGCATAACGCACTTCCCGACGCTCACCATTCCAGCTGTAGTAATTCCAAACCCCTTCCCGACGTCCAGAAACAAACTGACCGCTCATGTAAAGCTTTGGCTCTTCATCCTCATCCTTGGGCGGAAAATAGGAGACCACAGGACCTGTGTACGGAATTTTACTGTTTTTTAGATAGGTCAGCCCATCACGAACATCCAAGTGGCCCATTTCTACCTCACCACTACAAGCTGTCAATAAAGTGACCAATAAAATTAAGAGATATCGCGCCAAACCTATTTTTCCCAATGCCTTGTCTGACATGGTGATTCCCCGTGTTCCGGTTATTCAACCATCAGTAATCAGTGTTTTTTATGCCACAACATCCAAAAGAGATGCAACATGGCAACCATTGATTTTTCCTACCTGCAAATTCCCTTCCATTTTCCAAAAAATAATTGACAAACCGATCATGGCGCAATTTTTCTCTTCATCTTTTGCAAACTTATGCCGATAAACTAGGTAACAGCATACATTTTCCCACAAACCGGAAACTGAGAATTAAAAGGAAAACAGAGGAGAGAGGAATCGGAGTGATGCCATGGATACCATGCAAACAATAACATCGCTTCAGTCCCATGCGCTGACCCAGTCAGCCCGAGGTGGAACAGCAGTCCCTGTGCAAAAAAACGTTGTGCCTGCACAGGACAATAGCGCCGCACCCATTCAAACCGCTGCGGTTGTTGTTCACACCCAACCTGAACAACAGGTTACGGACGAAAAGACAGAAGAAAAACAAGATCCCCAGATTTTACCTGTGGTTCCTGAACAGGTTGATGAGGCCATCCAGACCCTGGTGGATAAAGTGCTGGAAAACCTGATCCACGGCAAGAATGGTCCCATAGTAAACCGGCTTGAAGATATTCGGCTCAACAACTCGCTGGAAGATATCTTCGCCTGATACTACAGAGTTATCACAGTGAGAGGAGTTGCGCCGTTAATTGCGTAACTCCTAAGCAAATCAAATTTCGACTGTCCGAAACAGACCGAGTTGATTGGCTGTGACTGAGCAAAGACAAATAAACACACAGATTTTCCTGAAAAACTAACCTCGCAACAATGCCAACCCAATAAACGGTGTTGACAGAATCTCTGTGTCATTTTTTTGAATAACGGAACGCATGGAATGAGGGTAATGCAAATCTCGCGTTTCGTGAATCAGCTGGTACAAACCAGGAGAAAACACCATGACGACCCAGACAACACACCAGGACATACCCATAATGCGGTCTCAACAGCAAAACAATGCCAGCTATATGATCGTCATAGCGGTAATGCTGCTCGCAGGGCTATTTCAATTGATTACTGAAGCCATCGCCTCACCAACATCTCAAGCGACACTGGTTCATCAATCCATTATGGTTGACGGTCAGACCCGTTCGTTAACCGCTTTGCTTCACAGCGTGGGACCACGCCAAACCAACCGGAACCCAAGCAGGTTGTAACCTCGACTGGCGGCCATGTGATAACGTAGTGTCGGCCGAACAAAGGCAGCTTCACTGAGCCAAGCCCCACCGCGAAACAACCGGTCCATCCCCTGCTCTGGTCCGGGAGGGTTTTTCTCAGGCGCATCGTTATAGTAACGCCCATCATAGCGATCAGAAACCCACTCCCAAACATTGCCACTCATATCAAACAGCCCCAAAGCATTGGGCGTGCGCGTCCCCACCGGATGCGGCCCATTATTGCTGTTATCTTCATACCAGACCTGCTCCGACAAACGGCGTGAGCCACAGTGCGTCAGGCCTTTTTTTCCACCTTCCCGGCAGGCAAACTCCCACTCTGCCTCAGTTGGCAGACGAAACCCGCCTGAACCACGTGCAGTCAAAGCGTTCGTAAACGCCTGCACTTGATGCCAACTCACCTGCTCTACCGGAAACCGCCCACCTTTGGCGAATCCAGAGGGATTATCACCCATCACCCGTTGCCATTGACTTTGCGTCACTTCATGGCGACTGAGCCAAAATCCATCTACGCACACCTTATGAACAGGTCTTTCTGAAACGGCACCCTCATCACTGCCCATCTCAAAACAACCACCAGGAATACGCACAAAAGAGAGGCCGGTATAAGGCTCCTTCCACTGCGACATCTTATTTTCGGTCTTTTTTGCAACGCTATTTGCCTGCGTTACCGTCTGGGCAATAGACTTTTGCACGGGCGCAGCCTTGGGAAGTGGTGCAGAACGCATCACTCCAGACGTTGTAGAGGATGAGACCGGCGCAACGGCTAAAGAATTGCCGATAGGAGAAGCACTACTATTCAGCCCCTTCCCTGCCGCCTCACTGGGCACAGCCACCTCAGTGGGCATAGAAGTCGCAGGCGCATTGAGGACTTGGGAGAGCAACTGACCATTTTCCCAGACCTGAGCGCGTTGTTGAGGCTCTTTTTTACACACCACAACCTGTTCTTCGGCAGAATAATGGGTGCCAGTGCCATGCTTAACGCCCTGGTTATACTGCCCTTCAAACCGAGTGCCATCCGGCCAAAAAAAGACCCCCTCACCATGTCGGCGGCCATCAAGAAACGCCCCCTCATAGCGTGATCCAGATGGCCAATAAAACGTACCGCGCCCAGTACGCCGGTCGTTGCGGAACATCCCTTCATAGCGGGCACCATCCGGCCAGACCTGCACCCCCCAACCATGCCGCCGACCATCTACCAGATCACCTTCATACTGGATGCCACCATCATAGACACGGCTTCCGCGAACAATCCGATTTTCAATTGGCTCCGGTGCAGAGGCACAGCCAACCACAGCCACCCCGAGCATCACAGCCAGAAAAAAACGCACGCCTGAGTTCATTCTGACACCACCTATCACTCGGGTTGAATGGAACACTGATTTCGTCCACTGCTCTTTGCATAATAGAGACAAGCATCCGCTTTTTGAACCAATAGTTCAGGGCGCACGACACCATCAGGCATCGTTGCAGCCACCCCCATACTCATGGTGACTACATTGGTCACATGTGAATGTCCATGAGGCAGCGCCAAGCCCTCTATTGCAGAGCGCATCATTTCCGCCACCATGCTGGCATGGGTCAAGTCGGCTTCGGGAAGCACACAAACAAACTCCTCTCCACCATATCGAGCGACCAAATCCGCTGTCCTTCTGGCAGTATGCGCCAATTTTTGCGCCACCTTGACCAAACACTCATCACCCGCTGCGTGGCCGTAGTTGTCGTTATATGGCTTAAAAAAATCAATATCCATCAGAATTACCGCAATACTGGTCGCATTCCGATGCGCACGACGCCATTCAAACTCGAGGAACTGATCAAACCGACGTCGATTGGGAATGCCAGTCAAACCATCAGTCACTGAAAGCGCTTCAACCTCTTTGAGATACTTGTCTTTCAGATCATTCAGCTCTCGCAGTTCAGCCTGTTGACGATCACTGAGCCGAACCATTTTTTTACTCTGCCGGAACAGTTTACGATAACCAACCAGCAACGCGGAAAAGCCGTCATGCAACGCATCACGAGACGCATCGGAATCATCCAAAGTCTGCTCGCACTGCGCAATGAGAGATTCTTCTTTTTGAAACAAACTCCGAGGTTCTTCTTTCGATATCATCGGAAGCTCAGTTGGTATAGGAAACGAGATTAAATGTGGCCTCTTGGAGATCTTCCTGAAACTCTTCTCCATACTCCAAAGCCATTTCATTTTCCTCATGGTAGCGCCAATTAATGGTGACCGACCGCCCCTCAGAAGAGGACTCTTCAAAGAGATCAAACAGATCCATCAAAATTTTCGAACTACTGCTATTAAAATAAGCCATCTGGATATCCAAGGTGATCGGCTTATTTTTATCTTGGTTAAAATAGACCTCCAACCAACTGAAAACGGACTCATAAAAACTGACCGCATTTTCAGGATAAGATTCCCCCCGAATCACTAACACACCTTCTTCAGCGCTAAATTGGATCAAAGGCGTGGATTTTGTTGCCTCAATAACCAAGTCCTTCACAAGCCCCCCTCCTGTCCTGCGGATATCCACACCTGGACCGAGAAAAAAGCACTTTCATCGTCAATCGACCGGATATCATAGGTTAGATCTGAAGAATTTCTCGCCAGTTCGATAAACCCCAACCCTGCGCCTTTACTGGAAGAGTCAGGATCTTTTCTGCGACGCTCACGATAATACGCCCGAAGCGTTTTACGATCCATCCCCTTAAGGTGATCCAACTGTTTTGCCAATCTAGGGCCGTCCACAGCATCAATAACGTTACCAGAATGGACAAAATAGCGCCCATCCTTATATCCCACCATCACCACGCCCTCATGCCCGTCACTGTCTTCCTCAGCGCTACGACCTTTGGAGTAATGCCCAATATTCTGCACTAACTCTACAAAAGAAGAGAACACCCGCAACCCGACCCCCATACTGGCGTTATCCAACTCAATACGCGCCCTCAGCGTCTCACCCACACGCTCGGTCATCTCCTGGGTTACAGGCCCCACATAAGAGAAAATGATGCCTTCTCCAGCAAAAGCATCTTTCAATGAATATAGATCCATGGTCATGGCTTCCAGTCCATTATCCCGACAACGTTCGACATCACGAACAGACACTCATAAAGAAACTTTCTCACTTCATCACGCCCTATAATGGTAACCCGACTGTCACAAGTTGGCAATTCCCTTCCCCACCCAAAGAAGATATCATCTCCCAGCATGGCTGAATTTCTGACACCCCCTATCAGGTCTGGAGTTTTTTCTATGGCTGACGTCTCACCGCAACGTCTGCTTTTCATGGGTAGTGTTCAACTCTTTCTCTATCCATCCATTGGATTTAGCGACACGCCACGCCTCGAAAAAACCACCGCATTTTCAGAACAGCTGATGACAAGCCAAGCCCTTATGGAACTGATGGTCGTCACGCTTCTGGGTGCAGTCATTTTATTGTTCTATATCAACCGATCACGAGAGCAAAAACACACCGCAGACAAAAAAAAACATGTTCAACAAATTCAAGACCAACTGGCACACAGTGCCGCACTCAACCAAAAATTAATCCTCTCCGAAAATGCAATCACAGAACGGGAATCCCGGCTGAAATTTGCCCTTCAGGGCGGCAGCATGGGCTACTGGGATGTGGATATGAACACCAAGGAAGGTAAAACAAACGCCCGATGGGCAGAAATATTGGACGTACAATCAGAAGAGGTCACCGATAGCCAGGCCCTATGGATTGACAGCATACATCCCGATGATCGTCAACGCGTTCTTGAGGCAGGAGAACGCTATCGGTACAGCAATGACGACAGCTATCAGGTTGAGTACCGAATTATAACCGCAAAAAATCAACTGAAGTGGGTGGTCTCCCGAGGCGCTATAGTCAGCCGCAATCCTGACGGCACGCCAGCACGCATGATCGGAACAGTGCGTGACATCACCGAACGAAAATTCATGGAAGAGCGGTTCCAGGCCCTGTTTGACCATGCCACCAATGGCTTAATCATCTTTGACCACAGGTTGGACTTCGATGTCTGTAACACCGCGACATTGGATCTGTTCGAAGCAGAAAGCCAAGCCGATTTTTCCGCACATTTCAAACAATATTCCAAGTCACACCAAACAGAGAAAGGGTTCTCAACCCTGCTTACCAAAGCACTTAAGACCGGCCATCACCGCTTTGAGTGGCATTTTCAATCCGAAGCCGGCGAATCTCTGCCTGTAGATGTCCAACTGGTTCGCATTGATCTAAGCGCACACCCTATTCTTTTCGCCATTTTGCACGATCTTCGTAAGCACAAAGCCGCACAGCAACAACTCACCCAAGCCAAAGAGATGGCTGAAAATGCCAACAAAGCCAAAAGTGACTTCCTGGCCAATATGAGTCATGAGATCCGCACGCCCATGAACGCCATTATCGGCATGTCCTATCTCTGTTTGAAAACCGATCTGGATAGCCGGCAACAGGATTATGTGGAAAAAGTACACCGTTCCGCCAACAACTTATTGAAATTGATCAATGACATCCTCGACTTCTCCAAGATCGAAGCAGGCAAACTGACCATTGAGGTCATCCCCTTTTCTCTGACTGAAACCCTGAGCCAACTGGCTGATCTGACCGCATTCAAAGCAGAAGAAAAGGGGTTGGAGTTCATTATCAGCACAGCACCGGATGTGCCAGAACATCTGATCGGCGACCCGCTGCGACTCAGTCAGGTTCTGGTCAATCTCTGCGGCAATGCAGTGAAATTTACCGATCGTGGTCAAGTTCTGGTGGATATCGCTCTTGAAAAACGCTCACGTGAAAAAGCACTGCTTAACTTTACCATTCAAGATACGGGTATCGGCATGACCCGGGCACAGCAATCCGGCCTGTTTCAGGCCTTCAATCAGGCCGACAGCTCAACCACACGTCACTATGGCGGCACAGGACTTGGATTGGCCATCTGCCAACGCCTTGTGGAAATGATGGGCGGTGACATCACTATTAAGAGCACACCTGGACAGGGAAGCACCTTCAAATTCTCCGCCCGCTTTATTCTGGACAAAAGCGCTCAAGAATCACCTGTTCCCGACCAATCCGCCATACATGCCGGTCAACGCATTCTACTGGCCGATGACAACCCCTCCTCCCGAAGAGTGATTAGCCAAGCCCTTCAAGCGCAAAATTTCATTGTTGATTCCGTACCTTCTGGCAGCGATGTATTAACAAGTCTCATGCTGAACATACGGGCTGAAACCCCCTATGACATTGTCATTCTCGACAGACATATGCCCGGCCTAGATGGACCTGCAACACTTAAAAAAATGCGTCAGGATTCGCAATTAAGCCAAACACCAACCATTCTACTCAGCAATACACTTGAAGAAACGCCAATTCCTGCCCCGGATATCATACTGACAAAACCCATTCTGCCTAAGCTATTGAGAGAAGCGGTTCTTGAACTGCTTTCAAACAACACCAAAAAGGCAACGCCTCACCGAGCTGACCTATCACACCGTGACCTACTGGCCGGTGTTGACCTGTTACTGGCCGAAGATGATGAAATCAACCAGCAGGTAGCCACAGAAATTCTTAGCCAGGCTGGCGCACGAATAACGCTGGCCAATAATGGTCAGGAAGCGATAGAGCGACTTGACGTCGAACATTTTCAGGCAGTATTGATGGACATTCAGATGCCCATCATGAGCGGTATTGAAGCGACGAAAGCAATCCGAAAACAGGCCAGATTCAAAGATCTACCCATCATTGCCATGACGGCGGATGCCTTGGAAGATGATCGCCAACGCTGTCTTAGGGCAGGAATGAGCGACCATATTGCCAAACCCATTGAACCAGAACATCTCTACACAACACTATTAAAATGGGTCACACCAAACACCAACGCCCCACCAATTCTTCTGAAGCCAAAGACATTCAACACCGACAACTTGCCGGAGAACCTGCCCGGCATTGATGTTTCAGAAACATTAAAGCGACTTGGTGGTGACTCAGACCTTTTCATCAAACTGTTGAAACGCTTTTCTGAAATCCAATCACACACAACAAAACAGATACGCTTAGCATTGGCAGAATGCCGGTTTAATAAGGCGGAAAGGCTGGCGCACACATTAAAAGGCATCTCAGGAAACTTGGGGGCCCAGCAACTACAAGAGTGTGCCTATGCGCTTGAATGCGCCATCCGAAAAGGCGAGAAATCTCTCTGGGAGTCTAAAATAAATGCAACAGATCAAGCGCTTACATATGTACTAAAAGGACTTGAACAATACAATCTTATTTTCACCACAGAACCAACCACGCCAGCACAACCCAATATAGATCTAGGTCAAAAAATCGCCCGAATGCGTTCCCTGCTGGAACAGAGCAATTTCGACGCAACAGAAGCCCTGCCTGATCTATTGGACGCTCTTGGTGAACAGCCCTCCCACATCAGCCAGAATCTGGAACGCGCCATGTCAGAATATGATTTTGAAAGCGCTTTGGCCGCACTGAACACAATGGAAAAAAAATTGAACAAATGAACGACAAGGAAGGCAATGATTGGACATTGCCTTCCTTGTTCGATGGTACTCAGATATGCTGAATGAGAAAATCAACGACTCATTCTATACGTTCGATACCCGATGTAACCGCTCTTGGATCAAATTACGCACAAAGGCGAAATGGGTTCTCAGTTGATAGAACTCCTCTGCATAGGAGAGCGGCACTGTAGTACCTGCGGCCTCTTGTTCAATTTTATCAAGGCGCGCCAAAACCTGTTTCAGCGCTTCCGGTGTATCATCACCCGATACAGCTGACTCCAACTCACCCAGTTTGCGATACCATTTGTAAATTTTCGATCGAATACGCCAACGATAGAGTGGCGGCATGATCTTGACCAGTGGAATCATCAAGGTAATCAAAGGCAACAACATCACCTTCATTCTATCCAACCAGATAGCAGCCCAAAAAGGCAGATAGCGCTGTAAAAAGGGTGGACCATGTTTGAAGAAGCGTTCAGCCGCACCACTGAGTTGAAAGCTCACATTCTCTTTGGACGGAAAACGGCCCGGATCGGCGAGCAAGTCACCTTCTTGATGGATCTGTTGAAGTGTATTAAGAAGCAGACCAGCCAGAGCTGGATGCAGATCTGAACGCGATACAAGCGTGGCAGTGGTCGCAACGATATTGGTATCTTTGGCTGGAATATTAGACTTGAGATTGACGGCCCCTTCTGCCAGTCGCACCCCTGACAAGTAGCTGTAATGGCGTGCCAAGGCTTCTGTACGCCGCCAATTCATCAGTCGAATTCCCGGCGATTCCAGAAGCGTTGTCACCACTGGTGCATGAATACCTGCCACGAAAAACACCGCATCGGCATCACCTTCCATCAACGCCTTTGCCCCATCCACAGGCCCCAATTCATGAACAGGACCATCATCAACAACAATCTCCATATCAGCCAACAATCGGGTTGCCAACGCATGGCTACCACTGCCCACTGGTCCGATCACTACCCGCTTTCCACTTAGATCCGTCAATCGATCAACTGTCAGTCCCTGCCGAACAAACACCCAGACCGGTTCATAGTAGACACTGGCTAACGAACGCAGATCCGATGCCTGCTGAACATCTCCAACGCCACCTTGAACAAACCCCAATTGAACCATCGATTTTTCATCACTGAGTAATTCATAGTTCTGCCGCGATCCTGATGTCTGACGCAACTCAACACTCACGCCTTTTTCCTTCAGACGTTCTTGATAAAGCAGACCAAACCGATGATACGCCCCTCCTTCTGATCCAGTAGCCAGCACCAAATGCATTGGCGGTGATGGTTCGACAAAACGATAGGCAATGGCAAGCCCAATGAGCATCAACCCAAGAGCAACACCAACCGTTGATATCCACGTTCTTGATTTATTATTTTTTTTCATGACAACCATCCGATAATCACATACAAAAATGGGTTCGCGTCAGTACCACGAACCCAATCAGCATGCAACAATCAAACCGACTTGCACACATTCATATTTTTTGCATTTTTTCCAAAGTCCTTATCTACATTGCTAGGCGTTACTCATCTGCCAGTTGAAACACGCATTAGGGCGTGAATGCGTCATACAAGGCCTATTGCCCTGCACAACGCCCTCGAACATCAGCACCATTCACCTTTCTGAAGGAATCGCAATAGAGAGGGTCGTGCCATCCGATTCGGATGTTTTGAAAGCAATGGAGCCGTTCTGTGTTTCGACCATCAACCGTGCCGAGTATGTGCCAAGCCCAGTGCCATGATCTTTACCAACGGTGACAAATTTATCAAAAAAACGGTCTCGAATCTGTTCCGGCACAGCACCGTAGTTGTGTATTTCAATCACTGCGGGATGACCACTTTTTAGGAATACCGTCACAGGGGCTTTTTTGGGGGATGCATCGAAGGCGTTTGTCAGGAGATTGTTCAACATTGAGTAACACAACAACTCCTCGGCAAGAACGAAAAACTTCTCATTTTGCCGAACAGGCCGACCATCAACCACTATCTGGCAGGTTGTCTGACGGGCGATGAACTGTCCAACCAACGTAGCACTAATTTTATTTATTAAATCTACAAGATCAACATAATCAGGCTGGAACTGATATACCCCTGTTTCCATCTTATACATATCCAGCGACAGGTTGATCATGCCCAGCAGTCGATACCCGGCATCAATTACTGTCTGGAGCATGTTTTTTTGCTCTTCATCGAGAGAAAGCCCTACCCGTAACATATCGCTAAAACCAATGATGGAGTTCAGTGGTGATTTGAGATCGTGGCGCATGATGCGATCCACATCCTCGCGTAGTTCGGCGGCTTCTCTCAACTCCTGATTCTGTTTTTCAAGCAATTGACGCTGTTTTTCCAATGTTTCACGCGCTAACTTCAGGCCCAAATGAGTGCGGACCCGTGCGCGAACGACTGGCGGACTGACCGGTTTAGCTAAAAAATCCACAGCACCAAGTTCCAGGGCGTGTGTTTCATCTTCAATCTCATTTTTGGCCGTGACAAAGATAACCGGAACATCTTGACTGAAGGCGTTACTCTTCAGCCGACGACACACTTCATAGCCATCCATACCCGGCATCATGACATCAAGTAAAATCAAATCAACAGGACGCGATGCCACAATCTCCAACGCCTTTTGACCGTTTTTGGCAATCAACAAGGCATAGCTATCTCCCAATATAGCCACCAAGCTTTTAATGTTACCTGGTACATCATCGACTATCAAAACCGTTGATTTCATTTTAGATTGAGGATTCATACCACCCTACTTCCAATCCAAATCCAGTGAAAGATGTTTGGCAAGTTTAGCCAGAAGGACAAGCGCTTCATCAAAATCATACATATCAATATAACTTTCCAATTGAGTCAAGATTATCTTGATATCGTTATTACTACCAGCCAAAAGTGCTTTCAGCGCATCAAAGGCATCTTGAGCCAGGACATTGGTCTCACGTAAATAGTTTGCCAAAACACCTATCGCCGCACGCAACACTTCAGGATCTGTAGATTGTGCTGAAAAAACAAGCTCATCACCTTGTCGAATCGACGCTTGAGCCAGAATAGAGGGATCCAATCCATTAACGGCTGAGATTACTTGGGCAAGTTGCTGTTTAAAAACAGTCAGCTTATCGTTCATTTGGTTTTGGGATTGATTATCATGGAGAGTGCGCTCCAAAGCGGACGCAGCATCATACAACTCATGAGCGGCGATATTGCCAGCCATGCCTTTGGTGGTGTGAACCAGACGTTCTACCAGCTCCCTGTCCGCGACATCCTCACTGTGCAGAGCAGATTCAATCTGATCTCCAACATCCGCAAAGTCCCGCTTGAACTCCTTGAGAATCGACGAAAAGAGGCGTTTATTGCCATTAAGGCGATCGAGAACCGTTTTAACATCAATACCATCAATGTCTAACGGAACAGGTAACTCACCCTCTTCATCTATTGGTGTCAAAGCAGGCATGACAACAGACATTTTTTCTGACAATGCTACCGGATTCAGCCATTTCATCAACGTTGCATAAAGGTGTTTTTTATCAATCGGTTTAG
Organism: Magnetococcales bacterium; assembly: GCA_015234045.1. Lineage (GTDB taxonomy): Bacteria > Pseudomonadota > Magnetococcia > Magnetococcales > JADFWU01 > JADFWU01. The sequence continues at coordinate 7,302 of JADFWU010000021.1, read as the reverse complement.
ACACATGACCATCCATTCCGGCCGCCAAACATTTTTCTTGATCCCGCACCAACGCATGCGCGGTCATCGCCACAATAGGAAGATCTTTTAGCGCAGGACAGGATCGTATCTGCTGGGTTGCCGTATATCCATCCATCTCTGGCATCTGGATATCCATCAAGACCAGATCATACTTTTTTTTCTGTACTTGTTCGACCGCCATAAGCCCATTGTCAACCACGTCTACCAACAAGCCCACCCCCTCAAGCACCTCTCGAGCCACCTGCTGATTGATGGCATTATCTTCTACCAACAACACCCGATTACCACCAATATGAGCGCCTACTTTTGACGAGTCGGGAGATTCAACACGTGAGTTAAACAGCCTGGCCACATCCCGACCAAACACTTCCATTGTTGTGTCAAACAGCAACGAACAGTTCACCGGCTTGCTGAGGGTGGCATCCACAGACTCGGTACCGATCTGTTCCAGCGCCTGTTTTTCCTGTCCAAAGCTGGTAAGAAGGATAAGTTTTTCCGCGCCCTTTTCCGTTGAACGATCACGGTATTTCGACACACGTTGTAACGTTGAGGCAATATCGGTTTCAGCCATATTCCAATCAACCAATATCAACGCGTAAGGAGAACCATCATCAACAGCCTGCTGTAATGTGGCTTCAGCATCATCAATGGATAATGCAGTACTCACCTGAAAGGTAAAGAGATGCAGCATCTCTTTCAAAGCCAAACAGGTGACCTCACAATCATCAATGACCAGCGCACGCAGTTGTTGAAGATCACTGGGCGGGGTCATGTCATCTCCACGCTCCTCTTCCGGTTTTCGATCGAAAGTCACCGTAAACACGAAGACACTGCCGTGACCGGGACGGCTCTCAACATGAATGGATCCGCCCATCATTTCTATCAAACGTTTTGATATGGTCAGTCCCAAGCCTGTGCCGCCATAGCGGCGTGTAGTAGAGCCGTCAGCCTGTTCAAAGGACTGAAACAACCTGGAAATCTGATCCTCCGTCATGCCGATTCCCGTATCACGCACTGAAAACTCCAGCACCACATGATCCGAGTGGGCAATCAACGTACTCACCTTGACTTCCACAACCCCTTGTTCAGTAAACTTGAGCGCATTACTGATCAAATTCATCAAAATCTGTTCCAAACGCATGGCATCGCCGGACAGAACATACACACACTCTGTCGAGACCCGCATGACCAACTCAAGGCCCGACACATCCGCTTTGACCCGAAAGAGATCCGACAGATGATCAAAAACATCCCTAAGCAGAAAATCATTGACTTCCAACGCCAATTTTCCTGCCTCAATTTTTGAAAAATCAAGAATATCGTTGATAAGACGCAGCAATGAACGCGAAGCATTGCTGGTTTTTTCCAGATAGTCGCGCACCTGTTCTGAAACGTCCGCTTGCAAAGCCAGATCTGTCAACCCAATTACGGCATTCATCGGTGTACGGATCTCATGACTCATGTTGGCGAGAAACGCACCTTTACTTCGGCTTGCCATCTCCGCTGCCAACAGTTGGGACTGTTTGATTTTCAGATCTTCCTGCGCTTTCTTGAACTCACCGATCTCCTTGGCAACCAGAATAGTGTCGGTCACCAATCCCACGTCGTTCCGCAACACCGAACCAGAAATCAGTACCTGTAAGGATCCAACACTATTCCTGATACGAAATTCTGTTTCAACATTGCCAATCGTTCCCTTTTTTTTCAGGGTTTCAACGACCTCCATTGCCTCTGCATGATCAACAAACACCTGATCCAACGAAACACCCTTTACCGTATCGGATGTATATCCCAGCAAATCGGGCCTGTTGGTACGACGAATTGTTCCATCCGGTGAAACAAACAGCAACAAATCAGTCATTGATGCCAAACTGTTTTCAATAAACCCCAAACTGGAAGACATGGTATTAAACGCGGTAGCCAGCTGTCCCACCTCATCTGCCGAATCCACATCAACCTTAACGTTGAATGATCCCTGACCAATTTTTACAGCCGCAGCACGCAGTTTTCCCAACGGATCCGAAATGGATCTGGCTAACATGAGACCAACGATCAAGGAGGCCAACCAAGCCAAAATCGAAATAAAAAAACTGAATTGCGTTGATTCTTTAGCATTTTCACCAATGATTTCCAGAATTTCCAGGATCTCTTCTTCAGCCTCCAGGGACACTTTAGCCACGTCACGCTGAATTTTCCTGGAAATCGGTTCGATATCCGACTCAAACAATTTTCGCAACAGAGACAACTCTTTCAAAGACAACTGACCCTCGCGTTCAGGCGCAAAACGATAACGGTCAATTTCATCCAACAGCAAACTCACTTTGGCAATAAAGGCAAATATCTCTTTCCGCAGTTTTTCCACCTCCTCCAGCTCTTTATCCTCACCGTGTCCAACCGTCAACTCAGCTTCAAACTTGCCGCTATGCAGGCCGATGGTGATGGCAGACTGCCATTTTTCAAACAGCATCGGAAATTTTTCCAAATACGTCCTAACAACACGTTGTGCATAATCAATTTCAACACTCGAAGCCTTGAACAAGCTATGAGAAGAAACCTCACCATTATCATAATGCGCGACTGCATGGGCCTGCACATGGAGTTCAAGCAGTATTTCACGGAGATTCGACTTGATTCTTTGAATAGAGAATGCAGCCTGGGATGATGCGTCGAACTCTACAATATTGCTATCGGATATTTCTTCGATTTTCTCTTCAACATCATAGCTATAAAAAACAACGATGGCACCTAGGAGAACAACAAATAAAGAAATTCCCAAATAACCATATAACAATTTTTGCCGAATACTCATTATCCATTTCCAATTCTTGGCGTTTCTAAACAGGCACTAAATGATAACTAGTAACAATATTGATTATGGCAGAAGTTTCACGGTTAGCAATTTCAAAACTGTTCACCACACAACATCGACAAGTGGGAAAAAAAACGTCACAATCCAAGGTTGATCAGGACTCCCTTTTTCGACCTCAACATAGAACCAAATTCAGAGACCTGCCGTGGAATTCCAAATTGATCGTGAACCGTTTCTCAAAGCATTGACCCGCCTTCAAAGTGTTGTAGAGCGGCGCAATACCAAACCCATCCTTGGCTATGCCCTGTTACAGGCCGATGGCGACACACTGCATGTTTCTGGTACGGACCAGGAAGTTTCATTGCGCTCCAGCTGCCCGGCTCGGGTTACCGTACCTGGTGCCATGGCGGTAGCGGCCAAGAAACTGTTTGAGATCGTTCGAGAATTGCCGGATCAGGAATTAAGCTTAAGCCAAACCGGCGATGCGCGACTGCTGCTTACCTGTGGTCGCGCCCGATTTAACCTGGCTTGGTTGCCCGCAGAACAGTTCCCAGAACTTCCCGAAGCCTCCGATGATTTTCATGTCACGCTGGATGGCCCGATTCTCTCTGAAATGTTCGCCAAGACATCGTTTGCCATATCCAATGACGATACGCGCTACACCCTCAACGGCGTTCATCTCCAGATTGGACTGCATCCGGTCATTGACCCTGAAAATCCCATTCCCGCCGAAGGCGAAGAGCGAGAAATGCGCAACATGGTGCGTATGGTAGCCACCGACACCCACCGCATGGCTATGATTGAACGCGCTCTCTCCACCACGTTGGAAGAAGGCATCGGTGTAATCATTCCCAAAAAAGGTGTGATGGAAGCGCAAAAAATGGTGGATGAAACGGATGATCCCGTTGATCTTGTGGTCACTGCTGATTTTATTCAATTCAGCCGCCCGGACATCTCCTTGATTTCCAAACTGGTTGATGGACGGTTCCCGGCCTTTGAGCGGGTTATCCCACGCAGCAATAACCGAATGTTGAGCGTCAGTCGCCAAGAACTTCACTCGGTAATCAAACGGATGGCTGTGTTGTCCCACGAAAAATCCCGTGGCATCGGCTTCAAACTCTCCAACAACCATCTTGAAATATCCACCGACAATCCCGAACAAGAAATCGGTGAAGAAGAGATGAGCGTGGTATACACCTCTGAGCCGTTCCAGATTGGCTTTAATGCCCGCTATCTGCAAGACGTTATCGCCGCAATGGACGGAGAAGCCACCCGTTTTCTCATGCTTGGCGAAAAAACACCCGTGCTGGTCACCGACCCGGATCAAGATCACTATCTGTTTGTTATCATGCCTATGCGTGTTTGATTTTATTGAAACAAAGCAGGCATTACGCAGCTAAATAATTTTTTTCGTCATTCCTGCGGAAGCGAGAATAACGGTACACGCTTTGATGCCTGTTTCAACTGGCAAGTACGTAACGCCTATAAAAGAACTAAACCTTCACCAGATCCAGAACGGCTGACTGTTCAAATTTCGAACAAAAACACGATATAAAGGGATTGACATTTTACCAACTGGTCAACTAGTATCAATATATGGCGAAAGTGAACACATCCAAAGAGCGTCTGTTAGAGAGCGCAAAAGCGCTGATGCATAGCCGTGGTTATGCCGATGTCGGCGTTCAGGAGTTGTGTAACCATGCAGGCATTAAAAAGGGCAGCTTTTACCACTTCTTCCCATCCAAACAGGCATTGACCCTGACAACATTGGAAGAGATGGAAGCAGACCTTACACAGAAGCTTATCATCCCGGCTTTTGCCAAGGATGTGCCACCATTGGAACGTCTGCGACGATTCTTTCGACTTAGCCACGCCTTTCAGACTGAGACAAAAGAGAACCAAGGATGCTGTGTTCTTGGCTGTCCATTTGGTAATCTGGCCCTGGAGTTGGGCAGTCGTGAACCGGAGATCAGACAGCGTATAGAACAAGCATTTAACCGGATCATTGCTGTGATACGCGACACGATCCAAGAAGCTAAAGAAACGGGTGATATTCCCGCATTTATCGACCCGGATCAGACCGCTCAGGCAGTGCTTTCCTTTCAGGAAGGTATCCTGATGATGGCAAAGACATGTAACGACACTGAACTGCTTCGCGGTCAAGAAGAGATTGCCCTGCGTATGTGTGGTGTTGTCAGCTAGTTTTTTTGCTTAATTCTTTACCGAACGGTCGGTTAAATTGATCAAACACTTCTACTTATTTGCCTAATTGTCGGTCCAATCAACTAGATGACCGGTCAATTATAACATACCAACAGGAGATCAAACATGGCCAACATGACACTGGATGCCAAAGGACTAACCTGTCCATTACCTATCCTTCGCGCGAAAAAAGCCCTCAAAAGCCTAAATATCGGTGAAACCTTGGCAATTGAAGCCACCGATCCTGGATCTGCCAAGGACTTTGCCTCGTTCTGCAACCAAACCGGCAATACCCTTCTGTCGGCCTCGGAAAGCGTGGGCACTTATTTCTATGAAATCCAGAAGAATTAAGGAGACCTGAGATGTCTGAACAGAAAAGCATGGCGATCATCGCCACACAAGGCACCCTCGATTGGGCGTACCCGCCTCTGATTCTGGCCACCACTGCTGCGGCATTGGACTATGAGGTCTCAATATTCTACACATTCTACGGGCTTCAGGTATTACGCAAAAATCTGGATCTGCGCCTCTCTCCATTGGGCAATCCAGCCATGCCTATGCCGGTCTCTCTTCCGGTATTGGTTCAGTCTCTGCCCGGCATGGAAAAGATGGCTACAATAATGATGCGTAACAAATTGGCAAAAAAGGGCGTTGCTTCTGTTGCCGACTTAAGAGAAATGGCACTGGAGTCTGACGTACGCTTCATTGCCTGCCAAATGACAGTGGATCTGTTCGATTTTAAACAATCACAACTGATTGACGATATTGAGTATGCTGGTGCAACAGCGTTTATGGAAGCCGCTTCCGACGCAGACATCACGCTATACACGTAAACAAACACTGAACACCCACCTGCTACTAAAGCGGGTGGGTTCGTATTTCGGATTGAACGTCCAGATACCAGCTAAAGCCGGTCGAGCATCCCTCATCTTTATGATTTCTCAGTTTTCCCGTCCTTCCTACGAAAGCGTGAGTCCAGTTTGGTCATCTACCCTCTGGATTCCCGCTTCTGCGGGAATGACGGTATATGCTTTGATGCCTATTTCAACCGGCAACTGCGTAGCACCTAAATTGATCAATTTTTTTTAGCATGCACTGTAAGATTTAATAACCTCAACCGACTAATCTCCAACACCAACAGTTGGAACCTTAGGCCCTGTTGACATTCACCATCTTTCGGCCCCTGGCGGCGTTAAATCCACCTCAAAATGCTCACGTACTACAAGTACGCTCCGCTTTTTCGTTGGATTTGCCTTGCCAGGAACCGAAATCTGGCGAATGTCAACACGCCCTAGTTTCACCACCTCTTTTTTCTATTATTTTGGAGAACCCGCAATGAATCAGCCTAAAAAAACGCACACCACTGCCGCTCTTGTCTCCGCCGGTCTTTTTGCTGTGGCACTTGGTGGCTGCGTAGCTCCTGCGATCTGCGCCCCCTGTTCTCCACGCAGCCGTCAATCCCATAGCGCCAATCCTTGTGCCGCTAAAAACCCTTGTGCTGCGAAGATGGCGCATCCTTGCAACCCTTGTGCGGCCAAAAATCCTTGTGCAGTCAAGAACCCCTGTGCAGCTAAAAACCCTTGCTCTGCAATGCATCCGTGCCATCCTTGCGGCGCTAAAAACCCTTGTGCAGCCAATCCTTGCCACGCTAAAGCAGTCATGCGCCCAGAAGGCTATCGTCCTTTTCAAGGCAATCATGATCAACTGGCCCGAATGGGCAAAAAACTATTTAACGATGCCAGACTCTCCACCAACGGTATGAGCTGTGCGGACTGCCATTCTGAATATGGCGCTTTTCAAGACTCCTTTGCCCTAGCCTACCCACACCCTGTTGACATGGCCAATAGTCAATATGGTATGAGAGAAGCACACCTGGATGAGATGGTCCAACTCTGTCTAATCGGCCCCATGGAAGGCAAACCACTGCCATGGAACTCTAAAGAACTGGCCGCTATGACTGCCTATCTCAAAGATATTCAAAAAGGGTTCCGCAAAGCCAACCCGTGTGCAGCGAAAAACCCCTGCGCCGCCAAAAACCCATGCTCTGCAATGAATCCTTGCGCTGCAAAACCCCCTTGTGCGCCGATGAATCCCTGTGCAGCAAAACACCCTTGTGCCCCGCATGCACACTGAGTGTTATAGTGCTTTCGCCTAAAATTTGAACAGTCAACCGTTCCAGCCCTGGTGATATTTTTATCGGGTAGGAGGCGGGAATCCCCGCCGTCCTCCCACAGAACCGTGCGTACGGGTCCGTACACGGCTCCTCATTC
>JADFWU010000020.1 GCA_015234045.1 Magnetococcales bacterium | reverse complement strand
ATAAATCAATATAATAAACTGAAAAAAATAGATATTATCTGCTTAGTAAATATGTGTTTACATGTAAAAAAAAATGACACTTATGGCACGCACTACTCAGCGCCGGGCAGGTGAACAGAGTGTCCTGACTCAGCGGCAGGAAACGATTAACTATCGATGAAACCCTGTTAAAATGATGGATTTAGGAGTTTCGCAAGTGCCGGTTGAAACTGGCACAAAAGTGTGTACCCATCATTCCTGCAGAAGCGGGAACAACGGGTACAAAACTCATTCAACTGCGTGACCCCCAGGATTAACTTTCACGGCCAACAATCATGAATGCGGACCAGATATAAGGCATTTCCCATTCATCAGATTGAATCATCTCCAGTTGCACGGCACGCAACGCTTTGTGGGCTGTCTCGCCCTTAAGAAGGCGTTTGTACAATCCTGTCATCATAGTCTGTGTACCGGCATCGCTCACCTCCCAAAGGGATGAGATCACCGAAGAAACACCAGCTTCCTGAAATGAGCGGCGTAGACCATAAACACCTTCACCTTCGTGGATTTCGCCTAATCCAGTTTCGCAGGCAGAGAGTACAGCGAGTCGTGTACCACTCAGATTGAGGCCGAGTACTTCCAGAGCGGTGAGAACGCCATCATTATCCGTATCAATATCACCAAGGAACTGAGCATTAGTATTGATACCAGCAAATGCAAGACCTGCCCTCAGGAGAGGATTATCGCCTGGAGGAGGTAGTTGGAGATTGGCACCACGCTGAAGCTTGAGCAGTCGGCGTTTAAGATTTTCATCGGCCTTGAGGAAAAATCCATGGGTTGCGATATGCAGCACTTCAGGTGGTTCTTCCATTGATCTGAACACCTTCTCCTGAGCGTCGAGTTTAGAGAATAGTGTATTGATACGATTCAGATCTGTGGACTCTTTGACGATCAGGCGGCCCTCTTTTTCAGCGCCAGGCAAAGGATCAAATTTCAGCCCGCGCATACCACTGGACAAAGCACGCAACCCCATTTTAACACTTGATGCTGAACGGCGTCCTTCTGCTTCTACGAGTGTCTTCTCACCGGCCACTTTACGTGAGTCATAATCGGGACCGGCAATCGTAGTGAATACGCCACGTGCAACAGGTATTGAACTGGGCAGTAGATCGCGCACTGAGGTGAGAATATGAAGATCGAGTTTCTCAATAAGATACTCTTCTTCCTCATCCATCATGGCATTGAATGGCAGGATATTCAGCATGCCATCGGGCACTAAAAAAACCTGTTGGCGATCATTGAGATGCGGTGCCAGTGGTTGCCAGATTTTTTCATAGACCCACTGACCCATTTCATTGATTTCGTCCAGGTCAGCATCTTCATCCTGAATAATAGTACGAAATTCAACAATGCTTTCTTCAATTTCTTCAATATTGTTGTAATAGACTACTTTGAAGACCGGGCCTTCATTGGTTTTAAACATGATGGAAGCAACCAGGCGTTGTTCATCGCTTTCTGGTTCCTGAAATTGCAAAAAGTCTACAAGTGCGGCATCAACAGGTACCTGATTAATCAGATCATCCACAGTGGCTGGTGTGACAAGTTCACGATAGCGAATACTGGCTTGACCCAGTTGACGTTCCAGATCATCAATTTTTAATTCCAGATCATGGAGGATATCCAGGTGGTTATCCTGAGAATCTGCGGTAGGACCAGATAAGGTCAATGAGGCAAGCTTTTTGCGGGCAGATGTCAGTTGTTCGGCCAGAACAGCCAGTGTCGGATCTGAAGCAAAACGGACAATTTGCATAATCTCCGAGGAGATTTTAAGCAACAAACCTTTACGTTGCAGAGAAACATCCAGTAATTCCCAACCGGAGTAGGGGTGATTCATACGTTGGATGAGTGAAATGTATTTATTCAGCTCAGGTCGATGGAGTCGGATATAGCCTTCACGGGCATTATCACCTGTAACCCAGAGCATCCGGTTGAGAAATTTAGTACGTCTGGAAAAACCAATTTTGCGAAGGGTAAATGCTTCATGCAAACGTTTTTTATCTTCTTTGACATCGGCCAGGCTGCTCAGGGTTTCAAACGTGTACGGATGTTGATCTCCGAGCGCTTTTTCATCCTTTTCCAACGTTTCAACCAGGAGGCGTTCAGCTTCATCCAATCGTTTGAGCGTGCGCAGAAGAGAAGCCATATCATGCATGGAGCGCAAGGTGTCCATATGTTCGGGACCGAGCACTGTACGGCGTAGGTTCATGGCGCGTTGAAAGAGTGTCTCAGCTTCAACCAATTTGCCCATACTATGGTATACACGGGCTAAGTTATTCATTCCCTTTAATGTTTTTTGATGTCGATCGCCTAGATGATCGCGCCAAATTTGATACACCTTTTCAAATCGTGGTGCAGCGGATTCAAAGTCTTGCTGCAACATATTCAGGTAGGCAAGGTTATTGATAATTGCGATGGTATCCGGGTGTGATTCACCAAATTGCTGGCTGAAAAAGGCGATAGCGTTTTGATACCACGGTTCGGCTTTATCGAAGTTTCCCTGGCTCTCATGTAATAGTGCCAGACTGTTCATACTGGCCATGGTGGTCGGGTGGGTCTCGCCCAGTGTGGATCGTCCCAAACTGACCGCATTTTTGAACAGGGGTTCTGCTTTATCATAAAGGCCTTGGTTTTCATAGACTAAACCAAGATTATTCATCACAGTGATCGTGGTGAGATGATTTTCTCCAAGATACTTCTTGCAGAGATCCAACGCTTCGACATAGGCGGCTTCTGCCTCAAGAAAATGCGCTTGACGGCGCAGGACACCAGCCAAAGAGGTAAGGGTGGTAATGGTGTTGGGATGTTCACGTCCCAGTTGGTTGGTCTCATGCGCCAAGGTCAAGCGGATCAGTTCTTCAGCGCGTTTGAACGAGCCCATATCTTCGTATACTTGAGCCAGATAGGCACGGGCATCATTGAGGATGGTTGGGCCAATCTCTGGACTGGACGTTACCAGTTCAATCACCTCTTTCAGGGCATCACGGGCTTGTTCATATCGGCCAAGGGATCGATGGAGATCTGCACGGATAGTTCGGGTGATCAACACATTGGGATCATTGGCCGAATAGATGGCTTTCTGAATATCAAGTGTTTTGCTGAACGTGGTATCTGCTTGATCATAATGACCTTGGCGAGATTGAGATAGCGCGAGAAATTGATAACATTCCGCTGTATTGGCATGGTAAAGGCCGAAAACTGTGGTGAGTTGTTCACAAACCCCTTGAAAGATTGACTCAGCTTGTTTGTCTTTTCCAGTATTTTGCAGCATTCGGGCAATGGATAGATGCGTGTTCAGCGTTTGGGGATGTGTCTGTCCAAGGTTCTCTTCATACAAAGGCAAAATAGCGACCATCTCTTCACGAGCACGATCAAATTGGGTGGCTGATTCATACAATTCAGCCATTATACTGCGGAGTTCCAGAGTGTGTGGATGGCCGGGGCCCAATCCGGTTTCTGCACCATTGATCGCCTTTGACAACGTTTGTTCAGCGGGCTCCAGTTGACCAAACATATGGTAGAGCGTAGCCAGATCTCGAAGGCTATTGAGCGTTGCGATATGGCTGGAACCAAAGGCATTTTCCGCTAATGAACTATTTTCCTGAGCCAGTGCCAACGCCTCTTCATAGGCATTGGTTTGCAGAAGTATGTTCACCTGATCCATATTCTGTTGCCACTCGCCGGCAGCTTTGGCGGCTTCTGCCGAATCAGGCAGGGCAGAGGCTTGGTTCAGTTGCTCTTCTGCTTCAGCAGGAATAGCCGATAGAATCATGCTCAGACGCTCACCAAAGAACGCAACATCGGCAGGATTATTGCGGGAAACAGCATTGTCAATGGCGCGTTTGAGTAGTGAAGCCGATTGTTTTTGTTCAGAGGATTGCATGCTGATCAAAGCGGCTTTGCGCAGCAGATCAGAATTATCAGGGTCTTGTTCCAAGGCAGAGAGCAGGTGAGTTAACGCCTTATGCGCATCGCCTTGTTCAAGGGCTTGATCAGCCAATGCGGAAAGGTCGTCACTACTCTGTGCGGGCAGTGCCAATAGGATAGAAAATGTCAGTAACGTGCTAATAATAAATGTGTGCCAGTTGCCTGTTCTGGTCATGGGGGATACACCTCTGAATATTTCAATAGAAAACAGCAAACAACAGACTGAATCACGAAAGAACGGTGAATGATTCAGTCTCCATTGACGCTGTTCTAATTGGTTATAGTTTACAGAGGTTTGATCAAATGACCTAACACTTTTTTTCTATCAATGAATCAGCGTTCGCGCATGGCGGTGTGTTTGGCTTTGAGGATGGGTTTAAGCAGATAGTCCAGCACGCTTTTTTTTCCGGTAAGGATATCAACTGTTGCCACCATACCTGGAATGATTGGCAGAACGCGCCCGGCTTTTTTTAGATGATTTTCTTTTGTTCGTACTTGTATTTGGTAGAAATTTTCACCTTGTTCATCGGTGATGGTATCTGCGCTGATATGTTCCAATATGCCAAATAGACCGCCATAAATGGAAAAATCATAGGCCGTGAATTTCACCATGGTTTGCTGTCCAGGGCGGATAAAAGCGATATCTTGTGGACGAATTTGTGCCTCTATGAGCAAGGAGTCATCCAGCGGCATGATCTCCACCAGATCCATACCTGAACGTACCACCTGTCCGATAGTGTTAACCCGTACTCGAATAACAGCACCACGGACTGGAGAACGCACTTCAGTGCGGGTAACACGATCTTTCAAAGCAACATGAGATTTACTCAATCGATCAATCTCTTCGCGGGTCTCATTGAGTTCAGCAAAAGTACGGGTTCGAAATGCCAATGTGGCTTCTTCAACTTTACGCTTTGATTCATTGAGGCTTGATCTGATTCTGGGAATAGCCAGGGTAGTCGTTTCCATTGAGCCTTCAAGTTCGGAGACTTCCCGCTTCAAGCGTAGCAGTTCCACCTCGGACATGATGCCCTGTTCAACCATCGGTGCGGTGATGGTCATCTCCTGTCGTGCCAGTTTCAGGCGGCGGCGAATTTGCTCGACCATCGCCTTCATCTCAATCAACTCTTGTCTACGTTGTTCAACCTGTTTTGAGCGGATATTGATATTAGCTTCCAACTCTAATCGGCGACTCTGCATCACGGCTTTTTCTGAACGAACAAGTTCTTCAGAGCCTTTTGACAGTTTTTTTGGTGGATCAAAGGGTTTGTTTTCCAGTTCAGCATCCAGACGCATTGCACGCAGTCTCAACGAGGTCAACCGACTGCTGCTCTCTTCAAGAGATGCTTGGGATTGAATATTATCAATCCGTAACAGTACCTGGTCTTTCTCAACCATATCGCCTTTGGCAACATGTATTTCAGATAAAATACCACCCTCAAAATTTTGGACGATCTGAACCTGACTGGAGGGAATTACTCGGCCCATACCATTGGTCACTTCATCCAATTCGGCAAAGTAGGCCCAGCTGATGATAAAGATAAAGAAGCTGGCAACCAGAAAAAGCAACCCGTGGGCCATGGGATTGAGACCACGCCAGCGGGCTGCTGCCACTTCGGACATAAAGGCGCTATCATCAGTCCACTGCTTGGCCATGCCTATCTCCTGGACGAGCCGTTAAATTCCTATCTGAGAATAGTAAATAATCGGTTGTCATCAGCGCTGTTTAGCCTTCAATTTTCCTTCGGAAAGCTGTTTTAAAATAATATCTTTAGGTCCATCTGCCACTATCTGTCCACGTTCCAGAACAACCAGTCGATCCACCAGAGAGAGTAAGGAAGCCTTGTGGGTTACCATCACCAGGGTTTTGCCCTTCATGTAACTGGACATGCGGTTTTTAAACCGCTCTTCAGAACCGCTATCCATGGAGCTTGTCGGTTCATCGAATAGTAATATCGGTGGATCACGCAACAGAGCGCGGGCAATGGAAACCGATTGAACCTGTCCACCGGACAAGCCACGACCTTGCTCACCGATCACCATGTCAAAACCATGTGGATGGGTGCTGACAAACTCATCAATACCGGAGAGCTTTGCCGCACGCAGCACATCAGCGCCTTCAGTGAATGGTGCTCCCAAAGTGATATTGTCTCTCAATGTTCCAAAAAACAGTGTGGGATCTTGAGGTACACAGCCAATATTGCGACGTAAATCAGCCGGATCGATTTGGCGTAGATCAGTACCATCCGCCAATACAGCGCCTTCAGCGGGATCATAGAGGCCGAGGATCAGTTTGATCAGTGTACTTTTTCCTGATCCGATTCGGCCGATAAATGCCACATGTTCACCGGGTTTGATTGTCAGAGAGATCTCTTTGAGCGTTGGGGTTTCCATGCCAGGATAGTTGAAGCTTACATCATCAAAGCGGATATCACCGCTCAGTTCTGAACGATCCAGAAACTGTTTCTCAGCTGGACGTTCTACTGGCACAGACATGATGGTGTTCAACGTTTTCAAAGAGACTGCTGACTGTTGGAAGCGCACCAAAAGTGCGGCAACCTGAGACAGCGGTGCCAAAACACGACCAGTCAGGATTGTACAGGCCACCAGAGCACCCATGGTGAGCACGCCTTCCTGAATCAGGTAAACGCCGTATACTACCACTGCAACCGTGGACATCTGTTGAACAAAGGTGGAGAAATTCAACGCCAAAGAGGAGATGAACCGGGATGTCAGACTGGATTGAGCAATACGACCGACACACTGTTCCCACTTTCGTTGCATAATGCCTTGTGCTTCAATAATTTTCAGCGTTTCCAAGCCGGTGAGGCTCTCAATGAGAATCGCGTGTTTCTGAGAGGAGTCTTTGAACGTTTTGGCAATGACCCGATTGAGTGGAATTTGCAGTACAGCGCCAGTGATCAAGACGATAGGTACAGCCATGGCCGGCACCATAGCCACTGAACCGCCGATCATCCAGAGCACCCAGATGAATAGAAAGATGAAAGGCAGATCAATCACCGCTGCAAGAGTGGCAGAGGTGAAAAAGTCACGCAGTCCTTCAAACTCTTGAAGGTTCTTTGCCAATGCACCTGTGGATGCCGGGCGTTCGGACATGCGAATGTCCACCACATGCTGAAAAATTGCGCTGGCCATCAGGATATCGGCTTTTTTGCCTGCCATATCCAAAAAATAGCCGCGTAACGTCCGCATGATAAAATCAAATCCATATACCGTGCCCGCGCCAATTGCCAATACCCAAAGGGTTTCAATAGCATTATTGGGCACCACACGGTCATAGACATTCATGACAAACAACGGGCTGGATAGGGTGAACAGGTTGATCATCAATGAGGCCAACATAACCTCACCGTAGATTGGCCAGAATTTTTTCAGCGTGCCCCAAAACCACGCCTTGGGCTTGTCCAGTTCTGTTTCAGCAGAACGGGCATCAAAGCGAAAGGCTGGACGTGCATGGATTGATAAGCCGGTATAGTTTTCTTCCAGTGTGGCGAAGTCTATTTCAGAGCTGCCGTCACCAGACTCTGGCCAGATCACCTGAGCGGTATTGTTTTCCAGATCCAATTCAGTCAGCACGCAGGCTTCGCGGTCCTTGAGCAGTAGGACCACAGGCAAGACAAGCGGTGAGATTTTCTTAAAGGGCTTACGTAATACCCGTGCGGAAAGATCAGCACGTTGGGCGGCCCGGATAAACAGCTCTGGTGTCAGGCGATTATCAACCAGCGGTAGACCAGCACTCAAGGATTGCGCCGAGTGTGGATGGTGCCAATAGCGTGTCAAAATGATCAGACACTGCAACAGCGGATCATCCCAAGTGGATTCACCTGATGGTGTATCCCATTGGGGAAGGGCTGGTTGTTCAGGGTCATCGCTATTTGTTGTTTGATTGGTGGTTTGATTAGCCGATTGTGTCACAGGTGCCGTAGTGGCCTGTAATACGGATTGTGGGGATTGAACCACGGATTGAGCGGGGGTTTTATTGGAGGTAGAGCCAGATTGGGCCGTGTCTCCAGCACGAACAACGCCTCCGGCAGATTGTGTGGCCGGAGGCGTGTTTTGATCAGTCTCAGCATGAGGCTTATTCTGTTCCAACTCAGCTGATACTCTGTCTTGCTCAACTTTTTTACGGCGTTTCAGCAGCGGCATTATTTTGGGCATCCGAATTGGTGTCCGCACCATCCAGTAGGGATAAGGCATCGCGGAGATTGCCCATTGCGGCCCATAGTTTGTAGGTGCCGTTCAACTCATTGAACTCCTCGGTAGTCAGTGCCGAGTGTGCGCTGTAGAGTTCTGTTTCTGAGTTGAGTACATCCAACAGCGTCCGTTTGCCGATTTTGAATTGATTGTGGTAGGCAGCGGTCACTTCTTTACTGACATCCAAGTGGCGTGACAAATACTTGACCCGCTCGCGTGCTACCTGGAGCACATCCCAGGCGGTAGACACTTCTTGAATGGTATTCATGCGGGCTTGATCCAATAGCGCCTGATTTTGTGCAACGCGTTGACGTGTCTCTTTACGTCGTGCCCAGTCGCCACCACCATTGAACAGATTGTAGGAAAATTGAAGCATGGCAGATGCAGTGTGTTGGTAACTCTGAGTGCCACTGACATTAGCATTGTTGGATGCTGATAACTCCAAATCTACTGAGGGCATAAAATTTGCCAAGCTACCCGCGTGTTGTGCTTCAGCAGATTTAAGATCCGCTTGAGAAGCCAAGATGGCAGGGTGACCACTCAATGCTGATTGAATCGCCTCTTCCAAGGTGGCGGGCAGTTTGCCGGTTGGCATAACCGGACGGGTCAGTGTCTGCGGTGAGGCACCGATAACACGTTCAAATCGGATTTTGGCCTGACGCATGGCTCCTTGGGCAGCAGCATGATTGGCAGAAGCGAGAGCCAATCGAGACTCTGTTTGTTGCACATCAGCTTGATTACCAGCACCGCTATCGGCTTTTTTGCGGACTTTGGACAGGATACGTTGATGGAGCAGAACGTTATCCTTTACCAATTCGAGCAATTCCCGACGTTTCAGGGTTTCCAGGTAGGCGTTTGTCGCTTGGGCAACAACACTCTCAGCAGTACGGTCAAATCCAAATGAAGCGGATTCATACTGCGCTTTGGCGCGTTTGATATCTTCAACAGTACCCAGGCCGTCAAAAATCGTTTGAGTTAGAGTAATGCCTGACTCGCCTCGATTCAGTGTCAGTCCTTTTTCAACAGCTGCTCGATGGCTGGGTATGTCGGTATATTCACGTCCATAACCCGCAGAAAGATCAAGTCTTGGCAGGTAAGTAGCCTTTGCCTGTGTGATCTGCTGTTTGACAGCATCTTGATTCTTTCGTGCTGCTACGACATCCGGGTTTGTTCCCAAAGCGTGCTGGATAGCTTCGTCAATAGTCTGACCATGTACGCTTGAAAAGGGAATCAGTCCGCCAATAAACAGGACTGGAAGGGCGCGTTTTAATGTTTGTGTCAGCATTGTGACCCACTCAATTTTCAACTTTGGGTTAACAGATTGAAACGTATCACTCAAAAAAAGAGCCGGTGTTGCATTCTGTCTTAGATGATGATTTTACAATAAAATCCAAGTGAGATCAGCAGTTCAGTAACCTCTGTTCCAATCCACTAAACCCACCATCCAATCAATCACCTGACCTAATCATGCTCCATTTTAGAACAAATTTCCGATATTGCCAATGGATGGACAAAAGCATATATCAGGCCGGATTGAATTTGGCATCCTGTCGTAATAGTATAAGGGTGTATAAAATATCTTTATATTTTAAAATATATATTTGTCTTCATAGTGTTGGTCGTGTTAGACAAATATTTATTGGAAAAAAATGTGCTGGATGGGATGAGTCGTTACAGGTCAGGTCAAGGGATGAGCGTGTTATGAAGAAACTCAGCATTTCCATGCGGATTTATGTCTTAATCGCCTTTGTTGCATTGCTGGTTCTGGTTTTTGGCCTATTGACGATTATGCGTGTTGAAGAGAATCGAAGTCTCTGGAATACATTTCAGCAGCGTGTGGAAATGCGACATCAGGTTCTCTTAAAATTGAAAGGCCATTTTGGTTATGTGGCTGGTATTCACCATTTTAAGAATTTAGTCCTGCGTGGCGATGCAAAATATCAAAAGGGTGCCCGAAAGGATCTGGAAATAGTGTTGAATACGTTGGAGCGCTATCGTCGCCTTGATGATCTTTCCAACGAAGAGAAAAAGGCGTTGGATGATATCTCTGCTGTGGCCAGTAACTATTTGGGATATGTTGACGTTGCTTCAAACATGTGGTCTCAAGGAAAAAGCCCGACAGAAATAGATCGGGTTGTTAAAGTGGATGATGCTCCCGCCGTACGCGCCTTTATTGTTTTAGAAGACACATATCAAAAACTCACCGAAAAAATGACAGCTGAAATGGGTGCGATGGTCAGTGGCACTCAAACCGTTGTATTGATTGCGATGTTAATGGTTGTTGGTGGTACGATTCTTTTTGGTCTTTATATCCGCCGTGCCATGTCCAGTAAACTGGCATCCATTGTTGAGCAGATTCGCTCAGTAGCAGAAGGCGATCTAACCGCTGAAATTACGGTATATGGTGATGATGAGATCGCCCATGTTGTTAAGAGTGTCAACCAGCTTTCACATGCTTTCCGGCGGTTGATTCGCGGTATCATGCTGCATGCTGAATCACTGCAAGCGGTTGTGGCGGAATCTCAATCCGTCAAGGAGATGCTCTCCTCAGATGCTGACACCACCTATGGTATCACTGTAGATGTGGTGAAAATGAACGCCAAGGTTGACAACGAATTTGGTGTATTGAAAAACGAAATCGATAAACTTTCGGTTAATGTCACAGAGGTGTCCTCATCAGCGGATCGGCTTTCCGAGGAGATCAGTAGTATGGCAACGGTTTCCGAGAACACCAGCCATAATGTTACAACGGTTGCTTCAGCTGCCGAGGAGATGACCGCCAATCTTGGTGAGGTCAATAATAATCTCAATCAGGTGAATGACTCTGTTGGTCATGTGGCGAACTCCATTGAAGAAATTACGGCTTCTCTCAAAGAAGTTCATGACCGCTGTGAAGCGGCCAGTGCTGAGTCTGGTCAAGCCAATAATCATGCCAAGGGTGCTCATGAGATGATGGAAAAACTCTCGGCCTCTGCTGGAGATATCGGCAAGGTTGTGGAGGTGATCAACTCCATTGCCGAACAAACCAATATGTTGGCCTTGAATGCGTCTATTGAAGCGGCAGGTGCTGGTGAAGCGGGTAAAGGTTTTTCGGTCGTTGCCAATGAGGTGAAGGATCTGGCCAGACAAACAGCTGAAGCAACCGAAATGATCAGTAATCAGATCAATACAATCCAAATGAACACCACAGAGGCGATCAGTGCCAATGATCGGATTACCGCCAGCATAGAAAGAATTGATCAATCAAACCAAGAAATTACCATGGCAGTCAGTGAACAAAACAGTATGGTTCAACAGATCTCTTCTGCCATGGAACAGGTCACTGATGCTGCGCAGGAAGTGACACGTAGTTCTCAAGAAATGCAAAATGCTGCACAGGACGTGTCACGTGCCACTCAAGAGGCCGCAGATGGTACACAACGTATTGCCATGTCTGCAACTGCCGCTGCTGGTGCAGCTTCTGAAATGGCTCGGATCAGTCAGGAGAGTATGGTTGTAGCCAGTAATGCCAAAAATACCGGGAACGATATTTTTGAGGCATCGGCCAATGTTCAAATGATTGGTCTGAAAACAATGGATCTGGTTAACTATATGAACGGCTCCATTCATCAATCGGAGCTATTGACCGATGTGGTGAGCGAGACAAGCGTATCACTTGATAAGGCATCGGAAGCTGTGGACGTGGGAGCGCCTGCCTTTGATATCAAGGCGATTAAACAGGGGCACCTTGGTTGGCTTGGTAAATTGGAACATGTCATCCGCGGTCGGGCGACTTTGAAACCTGAAGAAGTCGCCACGGGACATGATTGTGCTTTTGGTCAATGGTACGATTCTGAAGGGACACGGATTTTTGGTGATATGCCGCTGTTTCAAGAGATTGGTCGCGTTCATATGCGTGTCCATGAACTGGCCAGGGAAGTTGTTACTTTGGTGGTAGAAGATGATCGAGATGAAGCGGTGCGTATGATGGATGAATTCAATAATGTACGGCGAAATCTTTTTGATTTGCTGGATGAACTTTATCAAGATGAAGAAGCGGTTAATCGGCGTTGGCAGGCTGGTTAACACATCATCCAGCGTGTGGTTTCATGCACGCTTCTGTTGATTAATTATTTCCGTGGCCCTTAAGCGGAATCGTCCAGTTCGAATACTGAAATTGTATCCTGGAGATTGGTAGCTAACTCAACAAGTTCTTGAGAAATATCAACGATCTGCTCTGAGGTTACCGTATTACGCCGGGTTACTTCATCCAGGCGTTGAATGGCATGGTTGATGTCTTTAGCACCAGAGCTTTGGCCATGGCTGACCTCATCAATATCATGGACGAGATTTGCTGTTTCTTGAATATCGGTAACCAGTGTAGCAAGCATGGTTTCCGCACGTTGTGCTGTGGCGGTACTGCTTTGTGAAATCGTACTGATCTCATCAGCGGCTACTTGGCTTCTTTCGGCCAATTTTCTTACCTCTGCTGCAACCACGGCAAAACCTTTTCCTTGCTCTCCAGCTCTAGCGGCTTCGATGGCTGCGTTGAGTGCCAATAGATTGGTTTGTCGAGCCAGATCCTGGATCACTGAGGTCTTCTCTGCAATGGCACGCATGGCCTCAATGGCTTCAACAACCGATTTTGAACTCTCTTCAGCATTGACGGCCACCTTCTTTGCCGCTTTCTCGGTTTTTTCAGAACTATCGGCATTGGCCCAGATATTGGAAATCATGACTTTCATAAAACCGGCAACTTCTTCAGAGACTGTTGTGGTGCTTGCGGAACCGGTTTCCAGTTTTTCCTTTACTTCAGAAAAACGTTGGACAGATTCAAATATCTTCTCAGATTCAAAACGAACCATCTGAATGGTTTGTGCCAGATTGTCGGCCATCAAGTTGACCTGGGCCGCCATCTCAAAAATCTCATCCCGAGGTTCAGGAATCTTAATGCGTCCACCGCCAAGACTGCCTTCTGCGATTTGGTTCATAAACGCTGAAATATGACGAAT
The DNA here is from genome assembly GCA_015234045.1 of Magnetococcales bacterium. Classification (GTDB taxonomy): domain Bacteria; phylum Pseudomonadota; class Magnetococcia; order Magnetococcales; family JADFWU01; genus JADFWU01. Next base: position 46,082 of record JADFWU010000020.1, on the reverse strand, counting down.
AGGTGCCAGCACAATTCTTCGAATCAACAGGAATTGAATACCACCTGCAAAAAGTGCAACGATCAGCATGGAAACCAGAAGAAAGGAGATCAGTTCCGCTGCTTCTGTACTCTTTATCAAAGCTGATGCATTCTCAATTTCCTGGATAACAGGTACAAGATCTTCCTTATAAGCAGCATCTCTGGTCTGCTCAGTCAGGGTTGTCATAATGACAGTGACAACGCGTTGATTGGCATTTTGGAGATGATACGTCAATGCTGCTGAGAGGGCTGCAAATGAGAGAGCAAGAACAAAAAATAGAGCGACAATTGTCCTGAAAATAATTTTATGCCGATTTCGTAATGGATTAATAAATTTCCATTTAAAGTTCATATCATTCAATCCCTATCACGCGAAATGGCTGAATACGACCACTGTATAGGGATCGGCTGTAAATGCAATATTCTTGAATCACTGTACCTTGTTTGTCAGATAAACAGATAGATTAGTCTATTGATTTTGATGTTTAAACCGGATAAACAAAAAAAATAAGCAATAATACAGATTTAACATAAGTATCAGGGAATATAGGTTAAATACCAGCCAGTTGGTTAAGCACGGTTCTGTTTTAATTGTGTAAGGATAAGCCCTGTGAAAGGGTAATTACCGCCAATGAACAGCCAACCAAAATGGGTGTGACACTGGGCGCAGAGGAGAATTTGCCAGGCATATCCGCTAAACCAGGAAAATTGATCACGTGCTTGACCAATTGGTACGCAACCGGGTGCTGTGCGAAAGCACCCTACGTGAAACAGCTGACCAGCTGGATTGAAAAATGTGTGGGCATGACTGCCAGATTTCGATATCCTTTGGTTCTCATAAGTGATCACATGGTTGCAGTGGGTGCAGAGCAGGGGCGGGTTTTCCGCTGTGTCTTGTTGAGTATCGCTCTGATCATCAGAATCAGGGGTAGATTTGAGTGGATGATCAACCTTTGCTTGGCGAAGGTGGTGTGCTGCATTATAATGGCACGGATCCAATGGCACTTCGTCCACTGTGTTGTTCATTTTGAAGCAGGTTTGATGGAGTATTTCCATGTTTAATATCGCTTCCCTCAACAGACTGACGAATGCGCTGGCGTATCTTGTCCAGGAAGCGCCAGGTCTTGGCCTTCGTCCAGCAGTTGTTCTTCTTGCCACCGCCCAACAGCCGGGTATTACCGTCCGTGAGTTGGCCAAACGCATGGATGAGACCTCTTCAACGATTCTAAAAAATGCCAATGAATTGTGCAGGGCTTTTGATTTTGTCCGATTGGAAAATGAATCAAAAGGGCAAAATGCTCAGGTGGTTATGACCGAAAAAGGCGAACAGTTGGTCCTGCAAATCATAGAGCGTTGTCAGTAATGCCTGCGGGTAGTGAGATACCGGAAAAAGCGGTCTGGTTCGCCCATGGGAAACTGGGTACGCCTACAGGTCGTAAAATACAAACCCTGGCAACCATTGCCAAGACATTGGGTTACCATGTGGAAAGCCCGGATTATACCGATCTGGCTGATCCAGATCAGCGGGCTGAGAGACTGCTTTCGCTCAATCCCGTAGCTCGGCGTGTGCTGGTGTTGGTTGGGTCCAGTATGGGTTCTTATCAATCTGTGGTTGTCTCTGATCGTGTTTGTCCGCAAGGTTTATTCTTGTTGGCACCTGCTGTCTATCTTGATAGTGATTACTATGATGTCAAAGAGCCAATCGCCCAGGCTGATCGGATACAGGTGGTGCATGGCTGGCGGGACAGCGTCGTACCTGTTGGTAATGCTATCCGTTTTGCACGTACCCATAAAGCAGACCTTCATGTAGCAGATGCAGGCCACCGATTGCTTGATGCCATGCCAATGATCGAGACACTGTTCCATCGTTTTTTATTGGATTTGGATCAAGTAGCAATTGCTTCCTAGTTCATAGCCGAACACGCTCTAACAATGAACTTCTACCAGTGTAATATCATCTGCCTGTTCATCGGTTACTTGGTAGTCTTGAATTTCTGAGAGAATTATTTCCAGAGAGCTTTCGTTGGAAATAATCTCTTCCAAAAGGGGTTCCAGGCGCTCAAGACCAAACATTTCTAGATTATGACCATGGGGTTCCGTAACACCATCGGTGAATGCATAGATATGGTCACCGGGCTGGGTGGTAATCAGTCTTTTAGAAGAAGATTCAATGGGGGTATCCAAAATACCCAATGGTAAGTTCTCCGATTCAATCGTGTGATGTCGTTGTCCGTTGCGGAAAATCAATATCTCTGGCAGACCGGCATTCCAAACAGTCAGCTTATGATTGATCGAATCAAGTTCCAGGAAGCAGGCTGTCAGATAGATGCCAGTTGGTAGTTTCAGTGTTAGCTTCTGGTTGATCTCATTGACGATGGCTTCGGCAGGAAATCCCTTGTCTGTCATACTGTAGAAAATGTCTGAAACTGTAGGTGCGCCAATGGCAGATGGCAGACCATGACCAGTGAAATCGCCAAGAAAAATATGTCGAACGCCATCAGGACGCCGGGCAGAAAGCAATAAATCGCCGGCAGTTTTCTCAACAGGGGCCATTAAATAACGAATACCAAATGGTTCGAATTGATCTGAACTACGAATTTTGATCAGGATATTCTCAATAAAGCTACGTTCAAATTGAAGCTTGTCCCGATGGCTTTTTATTTCTCGTAAAGCAATTGCCAATTGTTCGTCAGTCCATTTTCGTTCTATTACGCTGGCCAGCGCTTTGGTAACAGTTTGCAAAAGTTCTTCTTCTGAAGCATCTTGCACATGTCCATCAACCAAATAGAGAGTAAGAATACCAATCAACTTTTGATTGGACAGAATGGGCAAACAGTAGTGACCATGTGGTTGAATCTCATCATAGCGAACAGAATGGCGCTGATCCAGACAGTTAGCAAATATGACCTCACTTGTTTGTGCTGCAAGGCCACAGAGGCATTTCCCGTAAGGCAGTCGGGCACATTCAGTTAACAGCGTCTTGTGTAAACCCTGTTCAACAACCATTACCAACTCATCACGACCTTCTTCAACAAGAAATATGGCACCTCTGGAGTGATCCGATAGCCAACTCAAGGTGAGAATGTTTTCCAAGGCATGTTTTAGTTGATCAACCAAAGGATCATCTTGAAGGGCTTTTTTAAGAATTAGATCAACTACAACCTGGGCAGCATGTAGTTTTTCTCGGTTTTCAAAGGCTTGTTGACGAGAAATTCGCAAACGCATGAAACCCCAACCGCCAAGCACCAAAATCGCAGTAGCAAGCATATACAACTGGATCAAACGATCAATGGTGTTCCGCTCACCATAGGAGAGAGCTGATTTTGGGCGATACACAAGTAAAATAAGTCGATCCAGATAAGATGAAGACAGTCGTGAACTATATGGATTGATAAAATTATGTGTTGCCAGTTTCTTTGAGATTTCAGGAAAATCAAGGTTTATATGGGTAAATGCGCCTTGGTTTGTTTCAAACTGGCCTTGGGATTGATCGGAAAAGAGTTTCCAAGCCTGGGGATATTTGTTTTGAAAGCGCCACGACGCACCATGTGGAAACATGAAACCCCAATTTTGTTGATTAGAAGCACCATGTAACCAATAGCCATCACTGTTAAGCAACATCACCTTACTGCCCTCAGAGCGTTTAAATGAGTGCTGGCGTGTTGTGTCAAGGAGGTTTTGCGCAAGAAAGTTTAGAACCAGCACCCCAATTTTCTTTGCGTGATAATCAAATACCGGGGTGGCTAACCGAAGGGCAGGCTTGAGTGGATGCTCTATCTTTCCATGTTCAATACTGAGATCAAGCGGGGAAATATAGACCTCATTGGGCGCTAAACGAATTGCATTGCGAAAATAGTAGCGTTTGGATTTATCTTGAAGGAGTTTTGGATCTTGGATGACAGGTAAACCATTTCGGAAGTCAACTCTAATGACCTCCATCCCATTTGGCGCAATAATACGTGCTTGATCGTAGTATTTTTTCTCAGAAAGAAAGGTGTGAAATGTTTGTTTCAAAAATTGAGAGTAGTGTACCTCAGAAACCATCTCGCTGGCATGAGTAATACCTTGAGCTAAAATATCAAGGTCAGACAATACCTGCTGAAACAAGATATCAGCCAAACGCTTTTGGCTATCTACAATCGCTTTATCCTGAACTTGAATTTTGTGCCGGTAGTGATCAATCTCAATCCGACCCATAACCCACATGGCTGAAGAAAGAAGGACAAACAAAGGCAGAAAAAACAGCGTAAAAGATATTAGCTGATTTTGAAAGGTGTGACTATTTGAACGCATGCCTGGTACATATCCGTCTTCCCCCCAAGGTAAATACGATATTTGGACAGTTGATCAGATGGCTATATGGTTTGTCAATAGATAGAGTTTTGGGCCGATAGAATCGATTGAATTAATAAAAAAACCCACCCTCAATTAACAGAGGGTGGGTTTTTTTATAGCCAAGTAGAGTGGAGCAATGATCCACATTTACAAGCTGACGATGTTATGGGCTCCAGGGCTTCCACCCTTCAGGCGCTTCCGCTTTCTGAGGCAGTAGACGGAAGAAGCGAATACCAATCAGGTAAATCAAACCCGCGATGCCGATACCACCAACACCCAACATCAATTCAAGAATGCCCGGTGAGTAAGCTGCAACCTGACCATCCAGGAATGCACTGCTCATCTCCCAACCAGGGAACATGTTGAAGGGGTAGGACTGACCAGCCAGAAGCACGTGAGCAACAAATGAAACCTCACCGATGATGGCAGCGCCACAAGCCCACATGATGCCTTTGATCGAGTTGCCCATGCCAGGGTTAAACAGAATTGCCAAAGGTAGGGCAATGCCCATACCAAGAACGCCAATCCAGTAGAGCGGGGCATAAGGTCCGGTTAATATCCAGCTCTCCACATCATAAAATGCTGGGGAGTAGAACTTGGTGAATTTCTCAACCACCAGCAAATAGAACACCAGCAGAGTAAAGAAAATCAGAACATTGCGCAGACCGTGGATCAAGCTTTTGTCTAACTTCCGACCGGTATAGTGGAAGGTGGCAACCAAGAGCATGATACACATGGCCGTGCCGGAAGTGATGGAGACCGCTACAAAGGTTGGGCCGGTAATGGCGGAGTGAAAGACCTCACGAGCATGAATCACACCAAAAATGGAACCTGTACCAGTGGTAAGTATGACACGGCCAGCAAAAGCGGCGGAACCAGCAAGTTTCACATAGCGCTCATGTTGGAACATGGACCAGAGATAGAGGAAGCACAGTACGACAAATCCACTATACAGAAACACGTTCCAGGTAAACATGGACTTAAAGTTCATGTGAATCATGGTCAACAACATCCGGTCAGGACGACCCAGATCAAGGACCAATACCGCAAGACCACCAGCCAACAGGGCAATGGCAAGAAAAGCGGAGAAGCGTCGGAAAATTTTATATTGTTTTGCACCAAAAACCGTGGCCATAGAGGCAAGGTTCAATGCGCCGGATGCCATCACCAGCAGGGAGATGGCAAACACATGTGGCAGCCCCCAGACCACTTGATTGGTCATGTTGGTGGCACCGTGGCCGTTGATCTCTACATAGAGAAACGAGAAAGCGCCAAGAGCGAGCAAAACACCAAAACCAGCAAGAAGAGCGAGGTATTTGGATGAGTTGCCTTTGATGGTGCTGAATTCACTAATCATCATCCACCTCCTACAGACCCTGGTAGTGAACAGCGGGGTTCAGTCCCAGATCGGCCCGCATTGTCTGCGTGCGTATTTCATGAACGCGCTTGGAGATCTCCGACTGGCCATCGTTAAGATCACCGAAGATCATGGCTCCGTTACCATCCTTCTGGCAGGCATCGACACAGGCTGGTTTCTTGCCCTGGTCAACCAAGTGAACGCAGAAGGTGCACTTTTCAACAACGCCTTTGCCGCGAATAGGTACGTCAGCATTGCCGTTTTCAGATAACTCAGTGGCATGGTACACCAGAGAGCGCGCCTTATAAGGGCAGGCGATCATGCAGTAACGACAACCGATACAGCGATGTTTATCGACCAGAACAATGCCATCTTTACGAATAAAGGAGGCTTCAGTCGGGCAGACATCCACGCAAGGCGGGTGTTCACAGTGGTTACACAGAACCGGAAGACTGACGGAAGGGCGTTTGCCTTTTTTATCCTTCAGCTCGACTTTGCGAATCCAGTGGATATCCCGTTGAGGGTCATCAAAGGTGGGAACATTATTTTCCTGACGGCAGGCTGTCGTGCAGGCGGTACAGTCGCTGTCACATTTATTGACATCGACCAACATGGCCCAGCGCGATTGACCGGAGGCTTCAGTTCTCTCCGGTGCTGCGATCAAGTGAATTCCGGGGGCGATCATCGCACTGGCAGCCACTACACCGCCAAGTCCGAGAACCGATCTTCTGTCCATATTCATGAGCGAATCCCTGTTTGACCCGTCATTTGGGATAGTTATGGCATTCAAAACAGTCCGGCTGGACACCCACATAGGAGTGACACTTGTCGCAGAACTTTTCGCGGCTAGTATGGCATGTCTTGCAGTTGAGGAGACTCTCAGCTGGAACACGAACCCCTTCCCGCACGGTGACGTGACGTTTTTCCATGAGCATATTCATGTGATTACGTCGCATCCAGTCGGTATCTTTAATACATTTTTCACCGATGGTGCCTCGGTCATGTTTGGCATCACCGTGAGCATCGGCGTTACTTACTAAAGGGGCAATGGTCATGAAGACCGCCAACAGGGCTCCCAGAAATCTGATCCAAGCCACTGCTATCCTCCTTGCCTGTACAACGAAAACTCCCAAGTGAGAGTTCGTATAAGGGCATCTGACTCCCAGCCTGTATAACGTGTAAACACGATATTTTGGCCCGGGCTGTCTGCGGGAAAACAAAGGCCACCGCCCAACTTTTGGGCGGCGGCTTCCATTCTATAATCAATGGGCAACATACCCATCAAGGTCAAGACGATCCTACAGCCAGGATTGAACCTTATGCTGATCAACGAGATCGACAAAACCGGCATAATCGGTAACTTTGATGCCATCAAGCAAGCGTGTCAAGCCACGTGCTTTCACATCAGCATCCAAAGCATAGACATCTACTTTTTTCATGGCTTCAGTAACCATGTCAGCTTTACTGGTGCCAACAGTAGCTGCGACAACGCCGTCCTCGATGAGGAGGATGACATCTCCTTCGCGTACAAAGCGAAGGCAGCTTTCCAGACTTGTGTTTTGGAAAGGTGATTTATTGACAGTGTGGAGCATTTCTAAACCTCCTGCTCTTTGCAATCAGCAACGGTGACCTAGAAGCACAGAATGTTGTGCTGTTCGGACATCATCTGTGAGATTTCTTCGGCATCGACAACGGAAGGTTTGATATCTTCTTCGGTGTCTTCATCTTCGCCGATGACCACGAGGTCATCAACAGTCATGCCACGGTCTTCCATGGACTTACGGTCCACGAACACCTTGCTAATCTCATAGTCTACGAGCACGCCGTAGGTGGCTTCAAAGCCTTTGACGCCCAGGTCTCCGGTCTTTTGACCTTGTTGCAGAGCGTAAACACCATCATCCATAAATACCACAGAGATATCTGCATCGTAAGCGGCCATGATGAGTTTAACCTCAAGGCCCTCATAGACATAGATAGTCCCATGAGGAGGCTTACGGACGGTAAACATGATTTTTCTAAGTTCTTCGGCCATAATTTCGTCTCCCCTCAGTCACCAAAGACAACCAGCTTTTCAGCTTTAATCGCCATCATTGTAAGCTGGCCCAATCCAGAGATACGTACATTGGGGACCAGAACATCGTCAACGATACCACGACGTTTTGCTGCGGCGATGCAAACCACGATGTCAATGCCTTCGCCACCAAGTTCTGACCATCTTTTGGCAATATGCCGGTCATCTTGGGGAGGCTCCATCAATTTGGTCACATTGTATACGCCGTCATGATAGAAGAAGATGCCCTCAATTTCGTGGCCTTTTTTCCGAGCTGCCTGGATGAAGTTATAGGCGCTGTCGGAAGCCTCGTGATTATAGGGGCCTTCGTAGATCAGAACTGCGAGCTTCATAACCTTACCGTCCTTAACCTAGTGCGGGGATGGGAGGGCCGATTCGGGGGAAACGGTCCGGTGGAACGAAATAAACAACTATAAAGCTCCGACCCAGTGTCCCACCGTTGGTATCGGAACATAAAATCCTCATCAGAGGATGGCAATATTAGGATATCACCAAATTATGATAAACCCATGAGAAGGGAATATAAACCCCTGACCGTGTGTGTCAAGTGACCGTTGCCTTTTTTCGCCAGAAATCGATTAAAAAATCGACCCACCCTGGTGCGCCAAGGTGATGGATATGGGCATAGGATGCTAAAATGTTTCTATAAAGAATTCCGTCAGTTAAACCATCAACACCCGTGCCGCGAACCACTTCATAAGCTCTGTCTAACGGTTTTGTTATCCGAGTGATGCTGGAATAGTGAAATTCATGACAATTGCAAACCACGCCTTGCGGAGGCCAAGCGGTTTTACCTGTAGAGCGAATCTGCATGAAGCCATAGCCCTGAGGTTTTTTATGCATGGTGATCTCTATGGGCAAAGCACCGGCAAGTTGCGCACTCTTTTTTTGCCAATAAATGGTATTGGCCAGGGCCATTAACCCGCCGCACTCCGCATAGATGGGCAATCCAGCCATGCTTTGGGCGCGGATATCATCCATTAACGTACGATTGGCTGCCAGCTGATCCATAAACATCTCTGGAAAGCCGCCACCAATGAATAGCCCATCGACCTCAGGCAGTTTATCTGCTTTGAGGAAATCAATAGGTACGAGGGAGACACCCCGGCGTTGAAGGGCTTCCAGATTTTCAGGATAGTAGAAATGGAATGCCTGATCCAGAGCGTAGCCGATTGTCAAACCCTGACCATTTTGTGTACAGACTTCTGATTGGACAGGCGTATATTGCCATTGAGGGGCCAGGTTGGCAATGTCGATGACCGTATCCAAATCAATATGCTGGGCAACATGCTCACCAATGGCACGGATACGCTGTGGCAGTTGATCCCCTTCGGTGACAGGTGTTAGACCGAGGTGGCGTTCATCAATGACCACATCTTTACTGCGTGGAAGTGCGCCCACCACTGGGATGTCACAATAGCGCTCAACAGCGGCCCTTAATCGGCCTTCTTGGCGCGGTGATGCCACATTGTTGAGGATGACACCTGCGATGATATCACCACCAGGAAAGGTGAGATGTCCCTGTATGAGTGGTGCTACGCCACGGGCCATGCCCTGACAGTTGACTACCAGAATTACGGGTGTCTTTAGTGTGGCAGCCAGGGCGGCACCGCAATCATTCCCTTCCAAATCTTGACCGTCAAACAGGCCAAGGTTGCCTTCAATCAGACAGAAATCCGCATCGGAAAGAGGGTTCAGAAAACTGCGCAGAACCATTTCCTGGCCCATGATGAAGAAATCCAGATTTCGGCATGCACGACCGCTGGCACGACTCAGCCAGAGTGGATCAATGAAATCCGGCCCTTTCTTGTAGGGCTGAACAACAAAGCCACGTTGAGTGAGTGCTGCGGTCAATCCGATGGAAAGGGTGGTTTTTCCAGAGCTTTTCCGCGCCCCGGAAATCATGATCCGGGGCGCAACAGTGTGTGTGGTTGACATTAGGATTTATTGTCTTTTGCCTGGATTGCGGCGTGCAGTTTCTCGGCAATCGCCAGATACTGTTTGGATTGTGGAGAGTCAGGATTAGCCAGCATGATTGGGCGGCCATTATCACCGCATTCACGGATTTCCGGCACCAGTGGAATTTCGCCCAGTAAAGGTACTTCCGCTTTGAGAACAACGCTTTCAGCGCCACCAGTAGAGAAGATATCTGTCCGTTCGTTGCAGTGTGGGCAACAGAAATAGCTCATGTTTTCCACAACGCCCATAATCGGCACATCCACCATATTGAACAGTTTGATACCGCGTTTCACATCGGCCAGTGCCACATCTTGTGGCGTGGTGACGATCACAGCACCAGCTACTTCCACCTGTTGGGCCATGGAGAGTTGGATATCACCGGTTCCTGGCGGCAGGTCGATGATCAGGTAATCCATATTCTGGCTATAGGGCACCCAACGGACTTCATGGAAGAACTGTTGCAGAACCTGGTGCAACATGGGACCACGCCAAACCAGCGGCTGGTCATCTTTGACCAAAAAACCTATGGACATCAGCGGCACATGCTCACACATGATCGGAATGATCCGGCCAAGAGAGTCTGATTTTGGCTCTTCATTCACGCCCAACATGGTGGGGATGCTTGGCCCATAGATATCGGCATCCAGAATACCCACGGAGTGGCCAAGCGCTTTCAGGGCAAAGGCCAAATTTACCGACAGCGTCGATTTTCCCACGCCGCCTTTGGCGCTGGAAATGGCAATAACATTTTGAACATTATTGATTTTTTGTTTTTGAGGAATGGGAAAAGATTCGCCACCTTGGATCTGTTCGTCGTTGCTCATGGTGCTCCTCTATGCGTTCGATTTCTCAACAATTCAGAAATAAAAACCCAGCTATCATAGCTAACCGTTCTAAAGGGCGAAAGCCTCCCTCAGCGTTCGGGCTGTGAAATGGGAATAAAGTAAGCCATTCTACACTGAAGAATAGCCAAGTCTGTTTTGATAGGCTCCTACTTATTGACATAAAAATACGCAGTAAATTCCCTACAAGGATGATATTCCCTATACTCAAGCCACACTGTTTGATCATTGCCTATTTATATGCAACCCTATTTTAAACGAGTGACAGAGCCATGAATAGTCGGCAAAAAACGGCTGTAGTGCTAATTCAGTTAGGTACACCCGATGCGCCAACACCTGAGGCAGTACGCCGGTATTTAAAGGAATTTCTATCCGATTATCGGGTGGTAGACGCGCCGCGCTGGTGGTGGATTCCTCTGCTGTATGGTGTGATTTTGCGTAAACGTCCCAAGCGATCTGCCGCACTGTATCAAAAAATATGGCGGAAAGAGGGCGTCTCTCCGCTACTGCATTACTCTTTACAGCAAGCTAAGGGAATTCAACTGCGTTTGCCAGAAGGTGTCGTGGTGAAACTGGCCATGCGCTATGGTAATCCTGGCGTGGCTTCCGTAATAGATGATCTGATGGGGCAGGGTATTGATCGGTTGATTGTTGTGCCGATGTTTCCGCAATTCGCATCCAGCACGAACGCATCGGCTTTGGATGCGCTTTATGCTGCATTAAAGCCGTATCGATTTGTTCCTGCTTTGACAATTACGCCCCCTTTTTATAACGATTCCGGTTATATCAATGCGCTTGCGCGCACAGTTGAAGAAAATCGACCGGACGCGCCGGATCTGCACTATCTCTTTTCCTTTCATGGTCTGCCACAGAGGCATGTCGATGAAGGTGATCCCTATGAAAATCAGTGTCGGATGACTGGCCAGTTGCTGGCCGAAAGATTGGGACTTTCTGAAGGGCAGTGGCATCTCAGTTTTCAATCCCGTTTTGGCAAAGAGCCGTGGTTGACACCGGCAACGGATACAACACTTGAACAGTTGGGTAAGGATGGTGTCAAACATTTGGTGACACTCTGTCCGGGCTTCGTTGCCGATTGTCTGGAAACATTGGAAGAAATTGCCATTGGTGGTCAGGCGATATTCAAAGCAGCAGGTGGTGGAGAGTTCCAATATATTCAATGTATTAATGATTCTGATTTCTGGTTGGATGGACTGAATAATTTTATTTTACGCAATGTCACGGATATTGCATGATTTATTGATTGATAAACAATTATCAGCCTACTTGATTATTTCACTCCAGGCGGAGTTGTGGTATGCCCCTGAATAATATTGAAGATGATCTCTCCTCAGTCCATGAGTTAAAAGAGGGTGAATTCCATGTAACCGATCCACAGTTGCTAACCGGTATGGTTTTTAAGACCAGTATCCGCGAAGGCTCAGTGAATTTGGTGACCGCGAATACGCCTATTACTGCTGGATTGTTGGAGAAGCTTCAGGCCAAAGGTGTCGAAAACATTGAGGCCAAATACTATGTGCCTGAAGAGATTGAAAGTGCCGCAGATAATCTGAATAAAGTGTTTCAACGCACTGAAGATTTTCTTGTAGAACATAATATTCAAACCACGGATGATGCCATCTCCATTCTTAGAGAATCGGGCAGGATGGATACCGTGGGTTTTAATCAGGAAGCCCTCGGCCTGATTGAGCAAATCGTCCAAAACCTGCCTCAACTTGCTGCTGAAGGTATTCGAGATCTGGATAAACATGATCAGAATACCACGTTGCACAGTGTTGAAACTGCTCTGATTTCATTGAAAATTGGTGAAATGCTCGGTTGGTCACATGACAAACTCATTCAATTGGGAACCGCAGCCGTTTTGCACGATGTCGGAAAAGTGGGTATTGGTCGGGAGTTGCTGGCCTATACAGGAAAGTATAATGAAGACCATTGGAAAGAGATGCAGACCCATACTCTAATTGGCTATCTAATGCTTTCAGATGGTGAGCAAAATAAGGATCTTTCTGCCTATTGTGCAGGTGTGCATCATGAATATTATAAAGGGCGTAGTGCACGGGCCTATGGTTTGCTTACCAGCCATGCTGGTGAGATTGAACGGGATCTTAAGTCAGAGTTCAATAAAGACGATAAACTGATGGCTGAGGTCATCACCATTGCTGATGTGCATTCCGCTTTGTGTGAAGATACTTCCTACAAAAACCGGAAATTGCCGGTGGAAATTGCCACCATAATGAATCTGGAGGCAAAACACGGTAAGTTCAATACAAAAATCTATCGGACTTGGTATCAGCTGTTCCGGCGGCGTAATCCTTGGATTTTGCAAAAAGGTCACTGTTTTCCACTGACATCCACCCAGCGCATGAAGCTGGCCAGACAGTTGAAAAAGCGCATGGTTGTACCCATGGTGGAAGAGCGTCTTTCATTTGAGGAGCTTAACCGGTTAGGTATACTGCCCAGGTTGTTTGGTGATGGCGTACGTGCTACCGATATCAAGCGGCGCAATGGTGTGACGTTATTTGAACTGAAAAAACGGCGTATATCGGGTATTCCACTGGATTTTAATCAGTTTGATATCCAGATTGAAAAACCGGTTTCCTATAATGTTGTTGTTATTGATCCACTCTCTGAGACGCGCGCCATGTGCATGTTGATCAAAGAAGGTGATACCATTAAAGATCTTCAGTATTCCATGAAAAGGGATCTTCTTGATCCAATTCAGAAATATTTGCTTTCTCGACGTGACCTTGAGATGGATTTCCACAAAGAGGTAATGTCTCCTTTTGATTGAGCTTGTTCAATAAGGGGCGCGGAAAAATTTATTCAACTGCGTAACTACTGTGAGAAAAGCGTGTGCCTTGACGCTATCCCAGCGCTCAAGGCACGATCCACGGAAACAGTATATTGTTCCATTCACAAGTCTATGATTGATTGCTCGGCGGCGGTTGTTCAACTTCAGGACGCTGTTCTGCTTCCGCACTTTGCGCTTTTTCTGATGAATTGCTACTCGCTTCCGCTTGATCAACTTCAGACCGCTGTTCTGCTTCCGCACTTTGCGCTTTTTCTGATGAGTTGCTACTCGCTGCCGCTTGGCGCGCCTCGTTGGAAATATCCACCCGATCTTTTGTACGAGCCGTGTTGCTGGAACGGCTTACATCTTTTCCTTGTTGACGGGCAACGGTATTTTCCGACGAACGACGCATTCCCAGGGCCTGACTCTGGGAAGCGCTCTGAACACTACTTCCAATGGCACCAAACATGACGCCCTCCTGGGATACGGTTTATAGGCGTAATGAGGGTCACCTCTGATAAAAAAGAGTCCTACAGTGGTATTGACCGATCACCAGAGAAGAAAGTTCAATGCAGGGCACTGGTTAACTGTAAATTATATTAATAAATATCAAAATTAATCATAAGGTTAAAGAGGTTTGCTTTCATAATGCCAATTCTGTTTCACTTATGATAGGGTCCGAGGTGGTTCAAATAGTACCGATATCAGGGTGAGGTGTATTGTGAAAGTGAAATTTTATAGTGTTATCAATATGTTGTTCCTGTCTGGGTTGATGTTGTCAGCAACCAATAGTCATGCTGAAACCAATTTTCAACAGACGAATCTGCCAGGACATGTGATAGACACGGATACCATTGCTGATATCAACAGCAATGGTGTACCGGAAATCGTCATGCTCAGAAGTTTGAAAGGGCAGCGTAATACGATTACGGTTACGGTAAAAGATCTTTCCACAGGCAAACTGATCAAGTCGCTCGTCTATTTTACCAAATACTTTCAACCGATTGATCTGTTTACCTATGTTGGCGCAAATGATGAACCGTATGTCGGTGTCACTGCGATGAACGTCAATACAGGCCAGGTGAAGGCAAAGGTTAGAAATATTGTCAGCAATGCTGTAGTGAGTACCACCACATTGGCAGCTGGGTTGAGATCAGACATTGTGGTGAACTGTGATAATGGTGGCTCAATTCAGAAGGTTATTGACTCGGCAGTACCAGGAATTGCGCTGAGTATCGTTGCCAAAGGAGTTTGTGATGAAGCGCTGTTGGTCAATCGTGATCTGAAACTGACGAGCCAAAGTAATGGTTCATTGACTATTCAGGCTGGTGACAGTGCTACTGCGGTTGAAGTGGGTGGGCCCTATCAAGTCGAGCTATCCGATTTGACACTTACCGGAAATAAAGCGCTCACTATTGAGCGGAATGGCTCAGTTAAGCTCAATGGTGTTTTGGCAGAAGGCAAAGAGGCTGGACTGGTTGCCATGATGGGCAGCATGGTTGAGTTGGAAGCGGACAATACCATCACGCTTGCCAGCAGTTTATGTGCAACGTGTGATGAAATAAGCGCCGTGTTTTTGGGCGATAATGCCAAAATGATCATGACTGGTAACTCGAATACCATTACCGCAGGGACAGCCGGAGAGTATGCGATGGCACTCTTCTCAGGAGGCCGTTTTGAATCGGGTGGCGGGTTAAGCAATAACGCCATTACAGGTAATTTGGCTGCATATAGCAACACGACACTCAGTTTTCGTGATATTGACGTAGATGCGTCAGGATATCATGTTGAGATCGGTTCTAATTCCACTTTGGAGTTGAGTGCAGGTACAACCATGACAGCGGATATCCTGGATATTGAGTTTGCCAGCCATTTGGAAATCTATGGTGAAACAGGAGAAGCGGTAACCTTGACCTTGACCGATACATTGGATGTCTTCAGCCTTGGAAGTGTACTGATTGAAGGGCCGGGCATATTGGTGACCGGTGATGTCAGGCTGGGCCATAATTCCGCTTTGGATGTATATGACGGTGCCACGTTGACTGGTGATGTGACAACCGAGTCAGGCAGTGTTCAAGGTTCGGGAAATGGCGGTACGATCAGTGGTACAGTAACTAATTACTAGGGCGTGTTGACATTCGCCAGATTTCGGTTCCTGGCAAGGCAAATCCAACGAAAAATCGGAGCGTACTTGTAGTACGTGAGCATTTTGAGGCGGATTTAACACCGCCAGGGGCCGAAAGATGGTGAATGTCAACAGGGCCTAAGCATTTCTTGTTGAATATAAATTAAAAAAGGAACCCATTCATGCTGAAGTGTGAGTGGGTTTCTTTATTGAAGGCGGCAGAGTTGATGATCGAATCCACGCAATTTGGTAAAATCACCATAGATGGACAGACCTTTCAACATGATGTGGTCATTCGTCTGGATGGAACCATCATCAAGCGTCCGAAAAAGCTATCAAAGGAGATTTATGGCACCTCTCATACGCTCTCCGAATCGGAATTGAAAGCGGTATTTGAGTCAGGGTGTGAAACTTTGATCATCGGCACTGGTCAATATGGACGTGTGGTGCTCTCTACCGAGGCGCAAGCCTTTTTGAACGAAAAGAGGTGCAAAGCGATTTTGGAGCCTACGCCAAAAGCCATAGCTCGGTATAATAAACACAATACGGCCACTATCGGACTGTTTCATCTAACTTGCTGATCGGTTACTTGCTAATGACAGCTGCACTCACTGTTTCCCATCTGAATAAACGCTATGACAATGACTTTCATGCTCTGAAGGATGTTGATCTCACCATTGAACCTGGTGAACTGTTTGCTATTCTGGGTCCAAATGGCGCGGGAAAGTCAACGCTGATCAATATCATTGCTCAGGTGATTCGAAAATCATCCGGTTCTGTCCAAGTGTTTGGTTTTGATGTGGATAAACAGACACAACTGGCCAAAATGGCGTTGGGTCTCACGCCTCAGGATATCGCTGTCGATCCATTTTTCTCTGTGCGAGAAGTGTTGCACAATCACAGCGGATATTTTGGTATTCGCAATAATGACGCATGGGTTGATTTCCTACTGGATCGCCTTGAGTTAACCGAACAGGCTGAGAAAATTACCCGGCAATTGTCCGGTGGTATGAAACGGCGATTGACTATTGCCAAGGCTTTGGTACATAAACCGAAACTGCTTATTCTTGATGAACCAACCGCAGGTGTGGATGTCTCTTTGCGCCATACGCTGTGGAAATTCGTGCGCGAATTACATGGCAATGGCATGACCATTATTCTCACCACACACTATCTGGAAGAGGCGCAGGATCTGGCGCAACGGGTGGCGATTCTCCAAGACGGGGCTATTATCGCCTGTGATCAGACACAGAATTTGTTGACAAACTTTGGTGAAAGACGCTTTGAAATGGTGCTGGAGAGTGAAACCGCATCAATTCAGATGCCGGAAGGTATTGAGATGATCAATAAGGGCGGTCGCCTGTCCGGTTCATTCAATGCCGAACAGTCAGAGCGCTTTTTTGTCTGGTTCTCAACGATTGGTTCAGCGGTACGGGACGTGAAGATTGAGCCAGCCCGTCTCGAAGATGTCTTTTTAAAACTCACCAATGGCGCAGAACGTTAGGGTATGTCAATGACCAACTGGTTTGGAACATGGGCCTTTTTTAAGCGGGAGTGCCATCGTTTTCTCAAAGTCTGGGGGCAAACGGTGGGGGCACCGTTGATCTCGGCACTGCTCTATTTTGCCATATTTGGGGCTGCGTTAGGCAGTCGAATTGGTGCGACTGATGGTGTCTCCTATCTTCAATTCCTGGTGCCCGGTTTGGCAGCCATGGGAATGATCCAGCACAGCTATCAGAATACCAGCTCTTCTCTTGTTCAGATGAAGTATCTCGGCATGATCCAGGCGGATCTGTTGGCGTTGCCGCTAACACCGTTTCAACTGGTGTTGGGCTTTGTGGGGGGTGCCATGGTGCGTGGATTGATGGTGGGGAGTGTGATTTTATTAACGTCGCGGCTATTTGTCACTTTTTCTATCGCACATCCGCTGGTTCTATTGCTGGCTGCGGTGGCTATGTCAGGCATTTTTGGATTGTTTGGTCTGGTGGCGGGTATTTGGGCGAAGAGTTTTGATGATGTGTCGCTGGTTGGAAATTTTCTGCTCACACCGTTGGTCTATCTGGGCGGCGTGTTCTTTTCAATCTCAATGATTCCAGAGGGATGGCGTTACCTTGCCCTCTGGAATCCAATTTTCTATCTGGTGGATCTCTTTCGCTATGCGCTGATTGATGTCAGCCAGGGGTCACCCTTGATTGCTCTGGGTGCTGTGGTATCAACTTTTGCCATCATGCTTAGTGTAGCTGTCCATATCTTTCGTATAGGTTGGCGTATTCAAAGCTGATATGCAGGAAATACCGCTGTTTACTATGGGGCAGGCATCACTACACAGGCCCATCATGAACAACAGGCCGTTGAACTCTCGGACCATCCGGTTAATATTGCTGCTTGAATTGGAAATCAGCAAAATAGCGACAGTACAGCCCCAGCGCAAGCCAAGGCCCATGACAGCATGGCTCACAAGTCGCCATAAGCGCCACCGCAAGCGCAGACCGCCTTTGCCGAATTCACTATCGGATTTGCGGACAATCAAAGTGAATGGACCGAACTTTCGAAACGTGGTGTTCAACGGTTTCTCCGACCGAGTTATATTTATTTATGGCAGATAGTTGCCTTGTTCTTGTTTAAGTAAGAGTTGGGCAGCTCAAGAAAGTTCCAGCAATATACACTATTTATTAATTTGTCATTCATTTTTCGTTAATTGCGCTTCCAAAAGCCTTAATAGGTGCTTTTTCTCTTCCTGACAGAGCGTTAATTGTTCTTTTAGAAGTGTAACCTGGTCTCGCAATTGTTGGATCAGTTGAGCGTGGTTATTTTTGTGTGATGCTGTTGGTTCTGTCAGTTGAGGTACGCTGGTATTGCTGACACCTCGGGCGGCTTCACCAGCCAGCTGACGGAAGCGGGTATCTGCTTCCTTGGTCTCTTTTCCCAAAGCGCGAACCAGCTCTTCACGTTCTACATGGTGGCGGCCAGAGTCATCTTGGACGGTTTTTAGCTGTCCATCGTGTATCATTTCCAACAGTTCTGATCGGCTACAGCCCATTTCCCGTGCTGCTTCTGATAGATTTAGAGTGCCCATGGTGTTTGGTCCTCCTGCGGTTGGACAGTCAATTCTGCTATAATTCAGTCATTGTGACCCATAATTATGATGACTGAGAGCCAAGAGCGTTGCAAAGATGAAAAAAGCCGATGTAGTAGAAGCCTTTACCATTCTAAAAACAGCCACGCCCCATCCAAAGAGCGATTTGAACTATCGATCACCCTTTGAACTATTGGTCGCGGTGGTGCTCTCAGCACAAGCAACCGATGTTGGCGTGAATAAAGCAACGCCTGCGCTGTTTGCAGAGGCAGATACGCCGGAAAAAATGGCGGCACTGGGTGAAGATCGAATCCGTCATCATATTCGTTCTATTGGTTTGTACAACAATAAGGCCAAGAGTGTTTATAAGCTGAGTCAGATTCTTGTAGAGCGCTTTGATAGCACGGTGCCTGGGGATCGAAAATCGCTTGAATCACTGCCCGGTGTAGGGCGTAAAACCGCTAATGTAGTATTGAATGTGGCTTTTAATCAACCGACTATGGCAGTAGATACCCATGTGTTTCGGGTTTCACATCGTCTTGGATTGGCAAAAGGAAAAACCCCGACAGCTGTTGAAAAAGAGCTGGTCAGGGTTATTCCAGAAACATTTATGGATCATGCTCACCATTGGTTGATCAAGCATGGTCGCTATGTGTGTAAAGCCAGAAAACCAGAGTGTGAGAAGTGTATTATATCGCAGTTATGCCCCTCGAAACTGCAAGGATAAATTACTTCAGATTCAATAACTCTACCTCAAAGACCAGCAGTGCATTTGGTCCGATACGCTTACCCGCACCACGCTCTCCATATCCCAATTTAGGATGGATAAATAGCTGATATTGACTGCCCACCGGCATCAACTGTAACGCCTCAGTCCATCCCGCAATCACACCATTGACTGGAAATGTTGCCGGTTGGTTGCGCTTATAGGAACTGTCAAACTCGGTGCCATTAAGCAGTGTACCTTTATAGTGCACAGTGACTGAACTGTTGGCTTGTGGTACAGCACCTTTACCCTGTTTCAGAATCTTATATTGCAGACCACTGGCTGTGACTTTGACACCTGGTTTATTGAGGTTGTCGGCCAGAAACTGTTCTGCCTGTTTAAGATTGCTATCAGCCGTTGAGCGGGCCTTACGGCTCTCTTCCTTCCGAAGCTGACGGCTGACATCTTTACGCACGCTAAACTGTTCTTTGCTGGTCAGCAGAGGCTTATTGCCTTCTACCTGATCACGGACACCTTGTAAAAAGGGTGAAATCTCAATAGGCATCGGCGAGGCTTGAAGATCTTTACCCATCAGAATACCCAGAGAATATGAAAATTTCTTCTGCTGAGTATCCAGAACCAAGGGGTCTGCTTGAGCAATTCCACTGAGTCCAATGAGTGTCAATGCAGTTGCCAGGGAATAGGGAATTAAACGTCTCAAGAACTAACTCCTTCGATAAATAACGGGCAGTGTGATGGGTGGTTTATTTTTTCTGTTCAGAGAAAATAGACGATATCTGAACCATTAACCCTTTTGTAGATCAATAAGCTCACGATGTGACGTTAGCTCTGGATTCTTTAGAATCTGCTCGACAGAGTCAGCTAAAAAGACTTCAACAGAGGATGGGCCAACCGCTTGAACAAACACTTTTTTCCCTTCAGTACCCTGGAAGAACCGCAACGCTTTTTCAGAGAGTTCAGATGAACCACGCTTCAAAGTGCCAAGGGCAGCTTGGGCCGAAAAAGAGTAAACCAACACAAAGACACCACGGGTAGGTACACCCAGTTCGTGAATATCTTTATACGGACCGTTTTGTTTAAGAACAGGGCTGAAAATCCCACGCCGCAGTCGTCCGACAAAGAAACGGAAAGGGGCTTCACCGTGTTCTTGTTCAGAGTTGGGCGTGATGGCCAGCAATGTTTCACCGGGAATTAATTTCAACAGACCGATAGCCACACCGGTTTTGGCTGTGGGTTTATAAGGATCTGATGGATCACCTTGAGGTGGCCGATGAACAATAAACTCAGGGTAGGTGATGGCGTTGTGGATACCTTGCCAGACAGGGTTGTTCTCCAGTCCTTGGGTCGGTGGTGTCCAACCGGTCATTTTCTCTTGCAGGATCATGGTAAACAGTGCCTGAACCAGGAGAGAACGGCTGGAGTTTCCGGCTTGCAGAATGTGGATTTTATCAGGTGTAAAGCCATTGGCATCAAAGGACTGCTGCATGGCGATGAAGAAACGGTAAATCCCTTTGCCAACCCGACTGACCAGGAAATGGTTTAATCCATTCCGATTGATGGTGATCGGTACTTTGACTTTGGTGCGCTCACGATTCAACAGCTCAACATGTGTGACGATCTTGGCATTTTCACCGCTACAGGTTTCAAGCTCTGGATCAAGCGTAAAATCCGTATCTTTTAGCCCTTGAGCCATCATGTCAGAAATATAATCTGAATGACGACGGGAGCGTTCACCACGCTTCTGATTGCGGCGTACTTCACTCTCCGCATGGGAAGGCACGGTCCAGAGGAACTCTTCCCAAATATGGCGTACTTTGGCCATCAACAGCGTTGAGTTTGTTTGGGCAACATGGGAGTTATCCAAGAACAGCTCATGACCTGGAAAAGGTTCGGCTTCAGCTGGCAGTGAAAAGGGGATGTGAAACTCTCGGCACACTTCCAAATTTTGTTGGAATGTTTGATAAGCCAATTGTGCTACAAGGTTTTCACCACCCAGGAACATATCACCACTGGCACCGAAATGACGGATGACTTTTTCATATCCTTGATCTTCTTCGTGTTCAGTAGGCGTGCGATAGATGCCGAAATCAAAGTCAGTTGTACCACCGCCGAAATCGAACACCGCATAGGCGGTGCCCTCATCAGTTGCTTCGATATCCAACTCACCCAGCGCACAAGCGGCATAGGCGGCTGGTTCAGATGCCTCTTCACGCACCTGGAAGCGGTCCATTTTGGGCGATTTCAACAGCGAAGCGGGCAGACTGCGCTGGAGTCCACGTGCAAACGAAGAAAGAATCTGTTGCTTGACTTCCCGAGGATAGGTGATCGGGAATGTCATGTGGTACTCAAGAAAGAGTCCGTTGGCACGATGATTGATGAATAGCCCAAGATAAAAGGCATAGAGTTCAATAGGATCAAACGGATCATCCGGGCCAACTTGAATAGGCTCACCACGCACGGGCATGGGATTATGTACAGGACGGATATCCATCTCAGTACCGGTCAGTTGATCACTGATTCGAAGGGGTTGATCTTCTGAAGCGGAAAGCGGCCACTGTTTAATGGCGGTCAAAATGCTGGCAACAACGCGCCGATCTGCTTCATTTTTACGAAACAGTTCCAGCGCTTCGTGGGAAAAGTGGAAGTGATCCCAATTAACATCAGGCTGATACGATTCAGACTGCCATGCTTGAAGCAGTTTTGGCAGATCAATAAACGCCAGGATAGTCGGGTTTTGGTAATCCTCTGGTGTGGGAATTTGGAAAAAATCATTCATACCCACGCGGAGCAGGGTGGTTTTTCCGTGTTCCCGATAGGCAACAACCGTGGAGCTGGTGCCAAAGTCGATGGCGACCACACCATCACGTACATCTTGCTCAGGATTGCGGGCTTCCCAAGGTTTTTCCAGCTGAATTTCAACCCAGCCTTTGCCGGCCGGTTTTTCTGGTTGGTACAGCTCCCAGAGACCTTTACCCATATCGGAAAGATAGGAGGGTTCCAGTACCGGTAGACGGGCGCGGACATAATCCGCTTCCAGCAGATGACGTTCCAGTTTACGCAGTGAAAGCGTTAAGGCTTCCTGGGCACTTGAGGCGGCACGGGCCTGGTTCTGTGTAGTGAGTTGATAGAGTTCTTTGAGTTTCTCTTCCACACCATCAACAAGTGGCACCAGGGCGTGGGCCAGCATAAAGCCGAAGATATCCCGCTGGGCAACAGGATGGATGGGCACGATGGTATGGGTTTTATTAGATGCGCCAGTATTGCCATAACCCAAGGTGACGGTACGGTAGTGTCCGATGCCTTCATTCGGGGCGGGTGTGGCTGATAAGACGGTGGAGCCTTGGAACTTTTTGCTGGATGTGAACAGTTGCTCCCAGGTGATGGACTGGAGCTGTTCCATGCTGGGTAATTCCCAGTTTTGGAATGCGTAGATTTTCAGCCGGTCCACATATTTGAACATATCCTCGGGTCTGGCTTTGAAATCATAAAACAGCCAGAGGCAGTTCAGTTGGTTGTCATAATAAAAATGCGGCTGTTTGGCAAACGCCACAAAGCGTTGTTTATTCAACAGCTCAAGAATATCTTGCCGAAGGTGTTTTAGTTGCTGTCTTGAGGCGGGTTCAACGAGCTTGTTTGGTTGCGCTTTTGGCGCGAGAAAACTCTCTTTAACCCAAATTTTATCGACTTTCATCTCACAATTCCTTCGCAGGTCCTGAGGCGACCCGTCGGCAGATCTCTACCAAATGACAACGCTGATAGTATGTAAATATGGGGCCACAACATGATCTATGGTTTTGCTTCCATATACTACTTCAATACGATGGAAAGCAACGGCGGTGCCAAAGGTCATAATCTTTTGATATTTAATAAAAAATAGTTTTTCAATTAAGAAGGTTTGCCCATTCAATATGTCAATACCGGTACAGGGCATCTCATATTTTGCTAAGAGTGTACAATAGTTTGATATAACAGGACATAATCAATTGTCAAATTACTGACAACAGGGTTGGGAAATAGTGTTCTAATGCGTTGAAAATAAAGAGAGTAGATGAGGTGGTTTTCTTTTTGCACTGTCAGGGATTGTATCCATAGTCTTAACGAGCACATATCAACAGCAAGGAGAAAATGTCATGTCTGAGCAAGTCAAACACACCTCTGTTCGTCATCTGACCAATAAAAATGTACCCCGTAAATTGCGCAAGATTTTACGCCAGCTGGGCGTGCTTGAAAAAAAATAGTTGTGTGGTTTTATCACATATAGAGATCTTTTCAAATAGAGAAAAGTAACATAGAATGGGTCGGTTTCCTTCCTACATGTTATGAATATTCGAGCCAGTGAACCATGAATGATATCCTTCCCATTCTATTGCCTACTTTGGCTCTGGCCATTGTCATTAATCTCTTTTTCCGTCGGTTGGATCTGCCCACTATCCTGGGTTACATCATGGCCGGGACGGTGATGACGACGGTATGGAAGCTTGACCCTGGTTCCAACCATACTTTGCATGAGATTGCTGAACTGGGGATTGTCTTTCTCATGTTCACCATCGGTCTGGAATTTTCAGTAGGACACTTGATCGCCATGCGGCGGGAAGTGTTGCTTTTCGGTGGGTTGCAGGTGCTTTCAAGCGCGGTGGTGTTTGGCGGTGTCGCTCATATTATCTTTGAACTGGATGTTCGTGGTGCCATTTTGGTCGGTTCTGCATTGGCGCTTTCTTCCACTGCAATCGTTTTAAAATTTCTTAATGAAAATAGGGAGATTGATAAGCCATACGGACGAACCAGTCTGGGTATTCTACTATTCCAAGATTTGGCAGTGATTCCCATGCTGCTCATGATTCGTTTTTTCTCCGACCTTGGGCAGTCAGTACCTATATTGTTGCTGAAGACTGGCGCAGGCGCGGTCGTGAGTCTGGGCGCACTGTGGCTTGTTGGGCGCTATCTTTTACCCCATTTTCTCAGGGTGGTCTCCGATGCCCGTTCTCATGAGATCTTTGTGGGCTCAATCCTGTTGGTGGTGGTTTCCGCTGCTTTTCTTACCCATGCCTTAGGCCTAAGTTATTCTTTGGGCGCGTTTTTCGCTGGTCTGATGATTGCTGAAAGCCAATACAAGTATCAGATTGAAGCAGATCTTGTGCCTTTCAGGGATCTTCTCCTGGGTGTGTTTTTTACTACCGTGGGCATGCAGATTCAGGTGGCTTTCCTTCTGGATCATTGGCTGGAGGCGCTTCTTTTTACTGCTGGTCTTATGCTTCTGAAAGGGGTGCTGATTTTTGCAATGGTGAGGATTACCGGTCAGGCGTTTCCCGTTGCAGTTCGAACCGGGCTTGCTCTTGCCCAAGGTGGCGGGTTTTCATTTGCGGTTTTTGCTGGTGCCAGTGGTGCAGGGCTGTTGGCACCAGATATTAATCAAATTTTGATCATCGTGGTGGTGTTCTCCATGGTGCTCACACCCTTTATCTTACAAAAATTGGATAAGTTAGCGGCTCTCATTGAGCCAAAATTTGTTGATGAAACTGATGTTCCAATGGATGAATCCACCATGCATGGTAATCATCTGGTGGTGTGTGGTGCTGAAAGCTGTACCACGGTAGAACTGGGACAAAGCCATGTGGTGGTGTGTGGTTACGGGCGGCTAGGCCGAAGCGTTATGGCTGAGCTAGGTGCTTTGGGTTATCCTTGTGTGGCCATTGAACAGCATCGGCAAACGGTGGATGAAGGAATCATGCGTGGCGATGCCGTTATCTTCGGTAATGCTGCTCAGCATGGCGTGTTGGAAAAGGCTTGGGTGAAGGATGCTTCCGCAGTGGTTATTGCTCTGGAGGATGAGCACGCGATTCATTTGGTCGGAGGAGCCGTGGCACAAGTGGCCAGAGAGCCCCTCATTGTGGTACGGACAACCGGAGAAATGGAACGGGAACTGTTTCGTGATATTCCCATAAAGAGTTTTGTGGATGAGCACCGCGAAGTAGCTCGAATCTTAATCGACCATGCTTTGGTGTGCGAGAACGTGCGTCCCTATGTTCCTGCTGTCTGCCGAGCGTGCGAGTCAGGCCCACCACAAGCCGCCGTAACCCCGGTAGAATTCGCTTTTCCCAGGGCTAAGGATGCAGTAACGAAGGATGTGTCCTGATATTCTGTGAAACGTGATTTTCTTTGTCGTAAATAACGCCCAGTCAAATATATTGGACTGGGCGTTGTCTGAATGATCAATTTATTCTGAGCTTCTTACTGCATCTCTCCTACATAGAGGATGGACACTTCAGGCCAAACTGGTTTGACCGCCGACAGAATTTCATGGACGGCTAGAACAGGATCATGGTGGTTGTTTTCGTACTCTTCCAGTTCCATTTCTGCTTTCATGCCAAATAATGGCCACTCTTCCACATCGTCCAAATAGGCTTTGGCGAGCACAAAAGCCCAATAGGGCATCTCTTCCGGTTCGACCAGTGATGCTGTGCGCTGTTCTCGCTTAATCTCTGGACCATCCTCGGTGAGTATATGCCAGCGGGCATGCGGTGCCTGAGTGATGGCGGCCAGCGCTTCCGGTGGCATGCCTACGGCAATTTTTTTCCAACGTTGTTTACGCTCTTCTGACGGATGGAACCCATCCTCATTATTGATCAATTCAGGAATCATGGTTTTTCTAACCTCTAAACATATGGTCGGTTCAAACCGTGCCAGGGAGATCGAGTGATTGACGTTTCAATGAAACCAATGCGGTGTTGGTGTCTTGTGGGTTTTCCATCTGTTGGCTATGAACAAGCAGGGCATTCGTTTGAAATTGGAATGTTGATTTAGCGTCTATGACACTATTAGCAGGCACTTCAGGCTGTTTTGCCGGAATGGTTAACCACACTTCAGTGCCCTTGCCCTTACGCTTTTTGACACTACCCATGACACCACCCAGAGAACGGACAGTTTTAACGCACACCAGAAGGCCAATGCCAGGCCGCTCTTTGCCTTTACATGCTTTGGGAAGGTTATTTGGATCGAAAACATCTTGATTCCAAGCTTTTGGCAATCCAGGACCACTATCTTTTACGCTAAGGCGTAGATCCTGGTCTTCGTTGGTATTGCCTTCCATTTGAGCCAGCAGAATGATTTTGCCTTTTTGGCTCTCACGCAGGGCATTATCCAATAGGTTGATCAATACCCACTGAAGCCGAATCGGATCACCGATAACCAATGAGGGCAGATCATGTTCACCTTGTGCTTTCAGAGATAGATTTTTGTCATCAGCCAGAGGTTTGAACAGTGTAATGACGCTGTTGATCAATTCCAGAGGGTTAAATTGCCAGTTTCTAAATTGAATCGATTTTTTCTGAAGTTCTGCGAAGGACTCCAGATTCCTAACCGTCAGAATCAGTTCATGGGCATTTCGGTTCACGGAATCATTCAGTTTCAGCCGTTGTTTTTCGGATAGACCCGTCTCCCAAAGCAGGGAATTAAGAGGCGTAGGTGGAAAACGGTCATTCAGCCTGCTGACACCTTTTTGAATGGATGTCTCCACCTCTGAAAACAGCACCAATCCGCCACCGTTAGGTAGAGGAATCGCCGTTACGTTGATTGGGTAGGGATGACCGGCCCGATCCAACAGACGCATGGCCGCAGAGCGGTGCATCTTGCGATCGGTTAACATTTGACGCACTGGACAGGAGACGAGGGTTTCACCAGTGTTCTCGTTGATCTGTTCCATGCAGATCCGGTCCATGGCGTTTTGGCCCATGACTTCTTCACTGGTCCAGCCGAGAATTCGTTCCGCTTTTGGATTGAGTGCGGTGATATGTCCGGTGGCATCCAGAGTCAAAGCACCTTCAGTCAAGTTTGTAATCAATGTCTTGACCAGTTGGGTGCTTAAACGTAGCCGCTCGGCCATGATGCGAATGCGGCGGCTGTTGTCTGTCGTGTCATCCTCTTCTGTTGATGTGCTTACCGAGGCGGCTGTGCTCTCGGTAAAAACTTCTGTTGGTTCCGACAGGCTGGCTGTTTCTTGGGTATCACAAGTTGGTTCAGCTTTGGACTCAGGTAGAACGATAGGTTGCTGTAATACCGAGGGCTCGGCTTGATCAATCTGATTTAGATCGGAGCATTTGGCCAATTGCCGTTCCATGGCAATGCGCTTTGCCTGTTCGGAAACCAGCGCCCATTTTAGATCCTTCAGTTGGTTACGATATGTATCCAGGGCAACATCGCTTTCAGACAGTTTTTCTTGCACATTATGTGCATTTTCAGCATGGATTTGAAGTTGGCTACGATGGCGTTTGCGACTCTGTTCCAATTCAGAAGCCAGGTTTTCAACAGCTCTGGCTTGATCGAGAATCTGTTGACTCTGTTTGGCAACTGTTTCTTTCAGCCCATAGGATAGCGCATCATTTGACGCGGTATCGCTCTGCACGATACGCAATCGGCTCTCAGCGGATTCGCAGGCAACTTTAAGGTGTTGACGCTCTCTTTTCAGCTGATTGGCCAAGGCGTTAAGTGCTGTCTGTTTACTGCTGAGATCCCGAATCAGGCGGGTTTGTTGCTGGTTTTCTGACAGACTGTTTTGTTGAAGGTCCGCTAATTCCGCTTCAAGTCTGTCATAATTGGTTTTCAGCGTATCATAGGTGTCGTCAAGTGTCGCTTTTTCAGCTTCCAGGGCGGTTTTCTCAGACGATAAGGCGTTCAACTGGCTATGGAGCTGTTGGAGCTGATTGGATTGTTCATGAGCTTGCCCAGCCCATTGTCGGGCCGCTTCGCGCTCTCTGGCTATGTTCTGTTCAGACCGTGTTACCGCCAAGCCTGCTTCAAGAGCGCGTTGTTCAGCAGCGTCAACCTTGCTCCGTGCGTGTTCAATTGCGCTCTGTAGATCACTGACTTGTTGTGACAAATCTTGAATACGACTGTTGGCTTCTTCAGCGCTTTGGGTGGTGGTTTCTTGATGATCGGTTAACGTTTGTTGGGCATGATCCAACTGGTTTTTCAGATTGTCCAACTGCTCAGTTGTGCTTTCCAGTTGGTTGGTGAGGTCGTCTCTTTGTTTCGCCAGTTGTGATTGTTGTTCTGAAAGTTCGCTATTTTGTTCTGAAAGTTTTTCGCTGTTTTGCTGAGAGTCAGACAACTCTGTTTCCAACGCTTCATGCCTGGATTTCAGGGTGTTCAATGCTTCGTCACGTTCTGAAATTGTAGATTTAGCGTCGTTTTTAGCGCTTATCAGGGCTTCCTGGCTATCGGACAGATCATTGCTTATGGATTGGATGCGTTGCTGAAGTGTGTGAATTTCGCTTTGATACTGTTTGGTTGTTTTTGATGTGCCTTCCTGAGCCAATTTCAACGCTTGTTGCATGTGGAGCTGTTTTTCTTCGGCATCCAGTTGGCACTGTTCAAGCTCGTTTTCCAACGCTTCAATTTTATTTAATGCGGGAATAAGTTCTTCTTCTCGAACTTGTCTACATGTGTCACGGGCTTCGTTGAGGCCATCACTGGTTTCATCCAGTATGGCTTGAAGTGCCGATTGTTGACCTTGTGCATCGGATTTGATGGTTTCAGTCTCATCACGCATGCTACGGATTTTCTGTGTAGCACGCCGCTTAAGATCCAACACCTCATTGTTTAGCGTATCAATCCGCTCGGTAGCTGTTTGTTGCAGTTCATTATACTGTTCAAGAATAGTTTGGGCGCTGATTTGTGTGTTTTGGAGAAATTCAGCAATCGTCTGTGCTTCACCGGAAAGGCTTTCCACCTCAGTGAATGGCTCAGAAGGTTGTGAAAGCGCTGCAATACCTGTCTCAGTTAATTGAGCACTGAGTGTTTCGGTTTGCTTGGCGATCTGTTGTATGGATCTGGGAATAAGAGTACCCAGCCCAACAGCCAGCAGCGCATCTGTCCCAAGCATCAGGTAGCCCCAAAGGGCATCACCTCCACTTGGATCAAGAAGAAAGAAAAAACCAACACCAGCCAGTGATGTGGTCAACAGAATTGAAAGGAAAATTTTTAACGACAGTCCCATGGTTCCATTCTGCGAAAGTCTTTATGATGAAAGTCAGATTACAGTATGCATCTATTATAGGGAAAAATGCCATGCCCGCTTTTACATCTTCGTCATTTCGTGCTGAATTTCCGCATGAAAAGGGCTTAATTTATCTCAATCATGCGGGTGTTGGCCCGATCCCGACCCGCTCGGCCAACCGAATGAAGGCACTGGCTGACACTATGGCAACTGTTGGCGCGTTCCGTTATCCAGAAACATTTGGTTCCCAATGGGATGAAGCCCGACATCGTACAGCGCGTTTGATTAATGCGGACATGGAATCGGTGGCCTTTATTCCCAACACCTCGTCTGGTCTTTCCTATATCGCTATAGGTATGGATTGGAAAAAGGGTGATTCAATTGTCACCACGGATCAGGAGTTTCCCTCTAATTCACTGATTTGGCAAGATCAGATTAGTCGTCATGGTGCAAAAGTCCACCGTGTGCCGAGCGGACTCAATGGGCGTGTCAGCGCCGAAAAACTATTGGAACGGGTCGATCAATCAACCCGAATTATTGCAGTCAGTTCAATACAGTTTGGCAGTGGAGCAGGTATAGATCTGGAAATCTTGTCAGAAGCATTACAAGACACCGATACGCTATTGGTTGTGGATGCCATTCAAAGTCTTGGTGTGCTGCCCATGGATGTCAAACGCTTGAAAGTGGATGCCGTGGTTGCTGATGGTCATAAATGGTTGCTTGGTCCAGAGGGGTGTGGTCTGTTCTATCTTTCCGATAAAGCCCGCGCACAGATTCAATCCCGGGTATTGGGTTGGCATTCATTGGCCAACGCGGGAGAGTATAACCGGACCTGCTATGATATCCGCGATGACATGAAACGATTTGAGCCCGGCACGCCGAATGTGATCGGGGCTGTCGCCATGGGAGAGAGTATCAACCTGCTTCTCGAGGTGGGATTGGCATCAATTCGAGATCGCGTGCGCGGCATGACCGGTTATCTTGCCGAGGCATTGTTGAAAATGGGCTGTACAATTCACACACCCATGGAACAAGACGGCAAGCCCTCTGCTGGAATTGTGGTGTTTTCTCATCCTGATTATGATATGAATGTTCTATCCAGCCTATTGATGAAACAGGGTATTTATCACGCAAAACGTGGTCCTGGATTGAGACTTTCTCCCCATTTTTATCTGAATGGTGCAGATATTGAGCAGGCGATAACGGATATACAAAAGGCATTGTCAAGGTAGCGTTGTTCAGAAAAAAATTGATGCTAATTCATCCCTGGAAGGGAATTGTGGAATGCGACCCGTATTTCGTTCAGAAAAATCATTGATGATTGGATTTGTCATTCTGTTTGGGATGGTCAGCCATGTGCTGCGGCCAGAGGGGCAATTTGCTCATATATGGGCTGATCTTTTCTGGACTGTTGCTTCATGTGCTACAGGTATCCGTGCGTTAATTGCCGCACGTCGTTCACAGGGGCTTTACAGAAAAGGGTGGTATTTCATCTCAGGTGCGTGTTTTTCCTGGTTCCTTGGGATGCTTATTTGGGATTGGTTTGAGTTGGTGGTCAAGTGGGCAACACCGTTTCCCACTTGGTCTGATTTTGGATTTATGCTGTTTGCCCCCCTGATGGCGTTTGGATTGTATTGTCGGCGGCCATTTGCTTTCTCTCTTCGCTCTTTCACGTTATTACAATTTGGTAAACTTGGTATTCTTGCAATATGCTTGGTTGTTGTCCATTTACTCGTTTTTGCATACCCATTGGATAGTATTAATGAATCATGGCTGTATAAATATTCGGCCCTGGGTTATCCAGTGCTGTATATGACATCTCTGTTATTCAGTATGAGTCTGTTCTGGCGTTGGCAGCATCCATTTAAAGAACCGGTTACTACATATCTGGTTGTTGGTCTTGCGATACATGCTGTTACTGACTCAATTTATGCGTATACCTTGCTTGGGCATGAGTATCAGGCCGGAAATTATATGGATATATTATGGATATTTGGTTTTTCAGCCATATATTATGCTGCGGCACACCCCTCAGTTGGTCACGAACATACTATAAAATTTGAAGAAGATAACAGAATATCCGTTGTAAAGATGGATTTTTTATTTCCAATTGTAGGGCTGTTTACTCTCGGTGTTGTTGGATTCTTTCTTCCCGATAGCTTTTCTCTATTATCTCACAATGTTCTATTTATATTATTGGTATTATTGCTTGGATTTATCGGCCTGCGAGAGTGGGCCAGTAATCGTTTCGAACAAGATCTGACCAGAGAACAGCTTGCCTCTGAAGCGAAGTATCATTCTATTTTTAATGCCGCAAATGACGCAATTTTGATCCTTGATCCATTTAGCGGTGTTATTGTCGAGGCTAATCACCGATTTTCTGATATTTTTGGTTTTGATATCAATGAGATTCATGATAAGAAAATTGGTTTTGCTAATCTGGGTTGGTATCCTTTGCCGGATAATAAGGTTGAACAGTGGTTAAAAAGTGCCTTTTACAAAGGAGCTCAAGAGTTCGAATGGAGTGCTAAAGGAAACGGTGATCATCTCTTCTGGTGTGCCGTGCATTTGTCAAAAGTGACTTTGGTTGATGGGGTACGTTTGATTGCAGTGATTCGAGATATCAGTGCGGCAAAAAAAGCTGAGTCTTTTAAAGAAAAAAGCCATCGTCAATATGAGGCATTAACTACTCGTATCCCTGTTGGTGTCTATGTGTTCCGAATCAAAAAAGACGGTTCAATGGGGTTCGATTATGTCAGCTCCAGATTTTGTGAAATGCTTAATATTCAGCGCAGTAGATTGATGAAGGATTCATCAATCGCTTTTTCCTTAGTGCATCCGGATGATCAGGATGCGTTTATACGACTAAATAATGAGGTGAGTAAGTCTCTCAAGGATTTCATATGGGAAGGGAGATTTGTCATTAAAGGCAGTGAACGTTGGATTCGATTGGAGTCTGTTCCTACTCTGGAACAAAATGGAGATAGCGTTTGGAATGGTGTGGTTATTGATGTCACTGACCGTTGCCTTGCTGAAAAGGCGATGCATCAGGCACATCATGAGGCTGAGAAGGCAAATAAAGTCAAAGGCGACTTTTTAGCGGCTATGAGTCACGAAATACGCACACCGATGAACGTGGCTCTTGGTATGGCCGATATCCTTATGGGTACGCCACTCAATGAAGAGCAGAAAGGTTACCTTAATAAACTTCAAGCGGCAGGTGATAGTCTGGTTTTTCTCATCAATCAAATTCTCGATTTGTCCAAAATGGAATCCGGGAAGATGCAGCTTGTCGAAGAACCCGTTAATATTCAGGCTCTGATCAGCGAAGTAGCAGAAATGTTCCGTCTGATCGCTGTTGATAAGGGGATTGTATTAGAGAATACGTTTGATACCAAGATGCCAGTCTGGTTACGACTTGATGGAGATAGATTGCGTCAGATTTTTTTCAATCTTCTTGGCAATGCCATCAAATTTACCAAAAAGGGCCGTATCAAGGTTCAATGTATACCAAATGTAGAGTCAAAAAAGGTTTTCATTGAAATTCAGGATACTGGAATTGGGATTCATGAAGATGCATTGGACGAAATCTTTGAGATTTTTCGTCAAGGAGATTCCACTGTTACACGACGTTATGGTGGAACAGGACTTGGTTTGACATTGAGTCGTCAGTTGGTTGAATTGATGGGAGGGCTTATTCAGGTAGAAAGCCACTTGGGACAAGGAAGTTGCTTTTCTGTTGAATTGCCGATGGTTGTCTGTGATGTTCCTGACACGGTTATTATTCCAGCCAAATCCTTAAATGACAGTACTGATGAATTATCTGGAAAAGTCAGGAAAAGGAAAGTTCTTCTTGTTGAGGATGCAGAGGACAATCAAATGTTAATTAAGGTGTTTTTACGCAAAGCACCCTACCAGTTGACTATCTGCAATAATGGGTCTGAAGCTGTTTCTCATGTAAAGAAAGAGGCGTTTGATATTATCTTGATGGATGTCCAGATGCCCATCATGGATGGATATACTGCAACACGACATATTCGATCCTGGGAAGTTGAAAACAATCTCAGCCACACAAAAATTATCGCATTGACGGCCCATGCTATGAGAGAGGACAAACAGCGCAGCCTTGATGCTGGCTGTGATATGCATTTAACAAAACCCATAAAAAAGATGGTGTTATTGGAGGTCTTGGCGCAAGTTTAACCGAACGTTTTTTCAGAGTGGTAAACATTGTCACTATTTGTACATTTCTGAATTAGATCTGCTATTAGGATGGAGAGAGTTGATATCGTTTCATTTTTCTCCAAAGAGTCGTTCTGCTCATGTCCAGTAGTTCAGCCGCTTGTCCTTTGTTCCATTGGCACTGTTCCAGTGCTTCACGGATACGCTGTTCTTCGTTGAATAACAGTTTGTTTGGCACCGAATAAGATGTTGGCATTGATGTGGAAGAAGCAACGACAGGGGCTTTGTGGAGGAGTTCTTTAGGCAGGTCATCCAGGTCCAAGAATGGTTTGTCACATACCACGAATCCATATTCCAACGCATGTAGCAGTTGGCGTACATTCCCTGGCCATGTGTGTGCCATGAACAGTCTTAAGACGCTGTTGGAAATGCCCGTGATCGGTTTTTGGAATTTCTCAGCCAATTGTTTGAGAAAGTGTTCTGTTAAAATAGGAATATCTTCCTGACGCTTTCTCAACGGCGGAATATGTATGTGTACTACATTGAGCCGATAATAGAGATCCTGCCTGAATTGACCATCCGCTGCCATACTGGCTAGATCCCGATTGGTGGCTGTGATAATACGCAGATCAACCGAGCAACTTGTGTCACTGCCAACCGGTTCGAACTTTCTTTCCTGTAAAATGCGCAGCAAAGTGGCCTGAAATGAGGCAGAGATATCACCAATTTCATCCAAAAATAGCGTACCACCATCCGCTTTTTGAAAACGTCCGGTATGATCCCGAACTGCGCCAGTAAAAGCGCCTTTGACATGGCCAAACAGTTCGCTCTCCAAAAGGGAGTCGGGCACAGAGGCGCAGTTGAATGCCACATAGGCCTGATCTCGTCTGTTGCTTTGGGCGTGAATGGCATGAGCAACTAACTCTTTACCCGTTCCACTTTCACCGGTGATCAATACTGTACTGTCCACGGTGGCCAGCTTTTTGATAAGTGCATAGATCTGATTCATGCCAGCGCTTTGGCCGATCAACTTATGGAAGCGCGTGTGATCTTTCAGGCGGGTCTCCAGTCTATCCAAACGGGTTTCATCTCGGATTGCTAACACCGCTTCCGGGAAATGGTGTTGATCCAATGCCAGTGGAGAGGCCGTGAATGACAGCACGCGTGATCGCCCATCTTGAGCGGTGTAGCGTATTTTTTCCTGTTTTATGGCTCTGTTTTCAGTAAAGGCACTGGATAGAAGTTGACGAACGATATCCCGGCATTGGCCAGATAGAAGCTCAGACACAGTTTTTCCTTTCAAGGCTTCCTTATGGCGGAAGATATCTCGGCAGGTGCGGTTGGCCTGGGTAATCATGAAACTGTGATCAACGGTGAGAATGCCAATATCAACGGTATGAAAGACCGCCTTCAAATGTGCATCAATGCGTGTTTTCTCATCAAGAAGATCGTGGTGAGTGATCCCTCTATCCACAGCTTTGAGTAGTTCATTACGCTCAATGGGTTTTGTTAAAAGGTCAAAAGCGCCTTGTCTGACCGCTTGTTGGCTCACCTCAAGATTGGGATAGCCGGTGATAAGAATAACCGGTAGATTTGGGTCGCGCTTATGAATCTCAGCTTGAAGATCCAGACCGGATTTTTTGCCCATTTGAATATCGGATAGAACCAAATCCATATGGGTGCGTTCAAGTCGATGTAGGGCAGAGAAAAATTCTAAGGCCGTCTCTACTTCAAATCCCGCCTGAGTGAGGATTTTAGTAAAAAGTCGCGCAATGGCTTTATCATCATCCACTACCAATATTCGAGCAGGTTGTTTGCGCATTGTTTCATATTCCAATGGAAGTAAGAAAGAGTGTTTTATTATGAACCATTGGGACGGATGGTTTCAATGTGTGTTTCAAAATGAAAATTAATTCCACAACAAACTACAGTGTATAGATGTGTAAGATTTCAATAAGATTATGATGTTATAGTGTATTTGTAATTTATATCAAATTGATTAAATATTGGTCAGTAATATGCAATTGATAGATAATAATAATTCACAACAAAGTTAAAATAGGTAAGCGAGCCCCAACACACAAAGCTAAGGGAGAAGAGAGATGCGTTGTTGCCCCGTTACCGGACGTCAGTTGTTTCTCGGTGTCATCCCAATGGTTGGTATTACCGTTTTGGTTGAGATGGCAGTCATTATCGGGATTGCGGCCATTGTCATTGGTAGTAATGTCACGACACTGCACTACTTGATGCTGATTCCTGCCATTGCCACACTGGTGGTGTTCCCGAGTATGCTGTTTGGTCACTCCCAATCGTTGCTTCGCGTTTGGCAAGGGTGCACGACAGCTTTTATTGCCCTTGGTGCTTTGGCCATTGTGTTGCCAATGTCGTAGAGTGTGGTGATTGATCGTAGGTCGTTTTAAAAAAAGCCATGTGTAATTATGTACATGGCTTTTTTTGTCGGATTTTGAACAGTTTTTTAATTCATAAAGTGGTGATATATTGTGATAACATTTTTAGTCGAGACTTTTCTAAAACATATGATGATAAAAATAGATCTCACTCTTGGAGTGTTTGCCTCTTGGGTAAAAAAACAATCAAAAGAGCGTTCCACACGTGAAATCCGAAGAAAGCTATGGCATCAGTTTTTTGGAACCCTGTTAAAACAGAGCTTGAGTCCTGTTGGTGTGGATGTGTGGACCGAAGTGCAGGTGGTTTCCGAGCCACATCAGTCTGCTCTTGATATTTGGGGTGCTTCGTGTTCTGGATGCTCAGGCGCTGGATGAAATATTGAGTGAATAAGTGTGACTGATCTGGGCTATGAAAAGTCTGTTTTTCCATGATTCTTAATCCGCAAAACGCTCCAAAAGCGCCAATATCTCTGCCATATCGTCAGGAACAGGTGAACGAAAGCGCATGCGTTTTTCAGTTGTCGGATGGGTCAATGTCAACTCAGCGGCATGAAGGGCTTGGCGTTTCATTGCATTGATTGCGTTTTTTAACGTTTCAGGCCAGTGGCGTGGTGGATTAAAAGAGCGTCCATAGGTTGAATCGCCGAGCAGGGGATAGCCCTTATGGGTCAGGTGAACGCGGATCTGATGTGTTCGACCTGTTTCCAGTCGGCAGGCTACCAGAGAGAGCAGGTTATAGGCTTGAATGCTTTGCACATGGGTGATAGCCCGTTTGCCTTGACCAGTCACCGCCATGCGGGTTCTATGGACTCTATGGCGTCCGATCGGGCCTTCGATGGTCAAGTTTCTATCGGTCATCCGACCCTTGATAATGGCTAGATAACGACGTCGGGCGCTGTGGACTTCGAATTGACTGGCAAGATGGCTATGTGCGCTGTCGGTTTTTGCGGCAACAATCAGGCCGGTGGTATCTTTGTCCAGACGGTGTACAATGCCGGGTCGTAACGGTGCGCCAATATTCGACAGGGTGTCACAATGGTGTAGAAGTGCATTGACCAGTGTACCATCCGGCATGCCCGCACCGGGATGAACCACCAAGCCAGCCACTTTATCAATCACAATGATCTGATCATCTTCATACACCACTTTAAGCGGAATATCTTCAGCTTGAGCAGTGATATTTGCCGGTTTTGGCAAGGTGAGTTGATATGTTTGTTCAGCGGTTACCTTGAGGCGTGTGTTGGTGATTACCTCACCATCCAATATCAGAGAACCGGTTTTAATCGCTTTTTGAATGCGTGCGCGACTGGTATCCGAGAGCAGCGAAGAGAGGGCAACATCCACCCGTTTACCCGCCAAATATTCGGGTATGAATCCGCTTTGTGATGGTCCAGTAATGGAAAGATCCTTGTGATCAGCGTCGTTCAACGGTATCCATGTCCTTCTTGGAGGGTGAATTGTTTCATCATCCGCTGGCATTTACGTTTCACAATGGGCCATACGTATGCGTTTTTTGAAATTCGGTGTGATTCTAGGCGGTATTTTGCTACTTGTTGGTTTTGGTCTGCTTTTTAAGCGGATGATGTCTATTGAGATTGAGACAGATAAACCATCCAAAGGTCTCAGTGCGGATACGCCGCTGGAATTACCGGTTTCCGGTAAGGTAATTTCTGTTACGCCGCATAGTTACGGTTCAATGGTACTGGTTGAAACCGGAGGCGGTCGTCAGGACCTGTTGATTATCAAGAAGAACGGCGAAGTATCCCGTCATCTCTATGTGGCACCTGTTTCTCAGCAGTAGAATCTAATCGTTAACGCCCTTTCAGTGTCTTGTGGACGAGCCAACGTTCTGTTCGACTGGGATAATTCATTATATTCGATGCCATAAACAGGAACCCAGAGTTCTGCTCGACTGGGATAATTCATTATATTCGATGCCACAAACAGGAACCCAAAGTTTGGGTTCCTGTTTGTGCGATTGGCAAGGTTACTTGTCAACAACGATCTTATGGGCAAAGCCCATGTAATTCACGCTGGCATCGCGGCTGAGATGCCACTCAATGGAACGGGGATTGAAAGTGATCCCGGAAACATCCCGCACTCGGATATTTTGCTCACGCAGCCACTGAGTTACTTCGGATGGGCGAATGAACTTAGCATATTCATGTGTGCCACGTGGCAGCCAGTTCAGGATGTATTCCGCGCCAACTATGGCAAATAGAAATGACTTGATGGTTCGATTCAGCGTAGCGAAGAAAAATAAGCCATCCGGTTTGATCAGTCCACCACACTCTTCAAGAAAAAGAGGGGGGTTGCTGACATGTTCCAGAACTTCCATGGAGACGACAACATCATAGTGCCCTGCGCGGTCTTTCAGTAGCGCCTCGGAAGAGGTGGTCAGGTATTCAACACTGGAGCCACTTTGCTTCTGATGGGCGCGAGCGACGTTGACAATTTCGTCAGAACGATCAATAGCAGTAATTTGATACCCCTGCATGGCCAGCGCTTCACAGAGGATGCCACCACCGCATCCGATGTCGAGAACCCGGATATCAGTGGGTTCCTTATCAGGGTAGTGTTTGCTAATCTGATCAACGATATAGTCCACTCGTATGGGGTTAATATCATGAAGCGGACGGAATTTTCCAGACGGATCCCACCACTCATGAGCCAGTTTCTCGAACTTCTCGATTTCACTCGGATCAGCCGTGGACATCGTTGTCTCCCATTAACACTGTTGTTTGCCGGGTACTGATAACGTTAGAATAGGCAAATACCCAAAAGGGCATGAATGCTCAGTATACGCTTTCAGCTCGGTTTGGACACTCTACCAAGGAAGCAATCTACCTGGTGGAAATTTCAAAACCATAAATGAATACCTCAAACTGCCTCGGAGGTCCAAGGACTATGGATCGTCGCTCTGTCCTGAAGGCCATGGCCTTGACAGCCAGCGGGCTTGTTTTGCCTGCTGAACTCTATGCATCGCTCGCCCGTGCGCGGGTCACAGATATCCGTCGCTGGAGTGCGCCGGATCATACGCGCGTGGTGTTCGACCTGGATAATACTCTGGAACATGCCCTGTTTCGGCTGCATGATCCTGAACGGGTTGTTCTTGATCTTCAAGATGCTCAGTTTAATATCCCCTTTGCCCGAGAGAAAATTACTGACTCGGTGATAAAGGATTTTCGCCTGGGTAATCCAAGACGCGGTGTGACACGGATCGTGTTTGAAGTAGGTGAGGCTGTGCGTCCACGCTCATTCCTTCTTAAACCTACCGCTAACAAAAGTCCGCGTCTAGTTGTGGATCTATACCGCATAAGTGTGGTGCAAGAGAAGGGAGTTGATGCAGAGGATCGGCACAAAAAGCAAAGAAAATCGGTGATTGTGATTGATCCTGGACATGGTGGTGAAGATCCCGGTGCAATTGGTCCTTTGGGTACCAAGGAAAAAGATGTTGCTCTGGCTGTTGCGCGAAAGATGGTGCGGATCATCAATAAAGAGTCTGGTTATCGGGCATATCTCACGCGGACCGGTGATTACTATGTCTCATTGAAGAAGCGTGTTTCGCTGGCGCGGAGTTATAGTCCAGACATGTTCATCAGTCTGCATGCGGATGCATTCCGTGACGGCTCGGCACGCGGTGCTTCGGTTTACTGTCTGTCTGAAAAAGGCAAGCCTGATCCTGATCGCGCCATCAGTGATCTTGTTGCCCGTGAGAATAGTGCGGATCTTATTGGTGGTGTTAACTTGTCAGAGGATTACGATCCTGAGGTTGCGGGCATTCTAATGGATCTATCACAACGGGATTCACTAAAACAGGCATTAAGATTGGGTGATCATTTACTTGATACCATGCACAGCATGAAGCGGCTTAGAATTCACTTTAAACGGGTTAAACAAGCTGGCTTTGCTGTATTGAAGGCACCGGATTTGCCCTCCGTATTGGTAGAGATGGCGTTTCTAACCAATCCAGGCGAAGAAAAAAATCTACGCAGACCCGACTATCAGCATGAGTTGGCTCAGACCCTGTTTAAAGGGGCTAAAAAGTATATCAAGTCCACAAGAAGGGCGTAATATTCGAGCTTTTGGGATCATAAAAAATGATTACATCAGTGGCTCAGGATATGGGTTCGATAGCAAGGTGCAGAAAGAGGTGCGTGCTTATTGCGCGTACTTCTAGATTTGTGGAACATCCAGGGGTTGCTCGGGGAACCATTGCAGGTGTTCTCTATAATCAACAACATGGCCTACTACGATGATCACCGGTGATTTCAAACCAGATGCCGCCACATCATCCACTGCTTTGCTCAATGTGGTGACCAGGGTTTGTTGACGTGGTGTGGTGGCCCAACGAATCAGGGCGAGAGGGGTGTCTGGAGAGCGTCCCGCATTGATCAGACGCTCTGTAACGCTTTTTAGATTGCTCATGGCCATGTAGATTACCAACACCGGAAAAGCCTTTCCTACGGTCTCCCAGTCGATGCGTGAGGCATCCTCGTCTTCGCCAAAAGGGGCGTTCTCCGCCTGCTCATGTCCGGTGATAAACGCCACGTTGGCGTTTACAGCCCGATGGGTCACCGGAATACCCGCATATGCTGGACCCGCCATGCCGGAACTCAAGCCGGGTACGATCCGAAACGGAATATTCTCTTCTACAAGGCGTAACGCCTCTTCACCGCCACGGCCAAACATGAAGGGGTCTCCGCCTTTGAGGCGAACCACCCGTTTATTCTTTTTTGCTAATTCCACTAATGTTTCACTGATATCAGCCTGCTTTGTGGAGGGGCTGCCTCCGCGCTTGCCGGCGAAGATTTTTTCACAGGAGTCAGGAAGCAGTGCAAGGATTTCCGGAGAAATCAGGGCATCATAAACCACCACATCCGCAGCGCTTAACGCTTTGAGAGCGGCAACGGTCAGTAGATCAGGGTCACCAGGACCAGCACCCACCAGAGCGACCTGTCCGGGTGTGAGAAAAGAGGTGTCGTGGCACTTGATCATAAGAGAATGTTCCTGAAACTGTGAAATTTGTAATATATCAAAAAAGATATGACGAAGAGACACCTTCACCATAGCTGAGAGTCAGTACGTTCATGTCAGGTTCCATCAATTGGTGCATCCACCAGGCTTTGAACCACGGCACACCAGGCCTTACCGATATTCTTGCGATTATAACCACCACCACCGGTGGCTAAGACTCGACCATGACCATAGGACTCAGCCAGATGACACAAGCGGCTGGCGGCATGACCATGTGCAGCAGAAGAGAATTGCATATGGGTGATGGGGTCGCCGGTTACTGAATCTGCACCACATTGGAGAATGATAAATTCAGGCTGTTGGGCATTTAGAAAATCTTCAATGCGTGACCAGTTTTGAAAAAAGGTCGTGTCATCGGATTCAGGGAGCAGTGGTAAGTTCAGCTTGGTGCCTTTTGCTGCACCAATGCCCGTTTCATCACTGTGACCTGTACCTGGATAGAGAAAACGGCCATCTTCGTGCATATCGGCGAACACCAAGTCTGGATCATCCTCATAGCCATAGAAAACGCCGTCACCGTGATGGGCATCGATATCCACATAGGCGATTTTTTTCAGACCATATTTTTTGCGAAGTGCGGCGATGACGATGCCGCAATCATTGAAGACGCAGAAACCACCAGCCCGATCACGTCGTGCATGGTGTAATCCAGCGATTGGGACAAAAGCGCGGCGGCATTGACCGTTCATGATACGGTCAGTGGCATCCAGGGTTGAGCCGACCACATGGGCGGCGGCTTCATAGACTCCTTTGAACGCGGGCGTGTCGCCATAATCCAAAAAACCGTCACCGGTTTTAGATTGGCGCATCACCTGAGACACATAATCAGCAGTATGGAAGAGTTCAAGATCTGCCTGTTGTGCGAGAACAGGGTCTCTGACGGAAACCAGATTGGCAACTCCCTGGCGTTGAGCTTCTTCCCAGAAAGCGTCCATTCTGTCGGTACCAAAAGGATGGCCACTGCCAAAACCATAGCGGGCAATTTGTTCACCGATATAGACACAGACAGCGGAATTCATCCGAACCTCCGACACGCTAATAGTCTGTTTAGAAATGTCATTCTCTAAGTGTAATACATTTCTAAACAGACCTGAACCCTTTGTCAGGCGTTCTTACGAGTCATGACGACCTTTTGATAAAGTCCACCAAAAAAGGTCTCTTTGTCGAGTTTTGCAGGCTTCAGTTCTTCAGGCACCCAGTCGATAATTTCAGTACGCCACACATCCATGGCAAATGGCTCAAGCCATCTGAGAATCGGCACCATGATATAGCGGAATGGACTGGTCCATCGGGGTTTGTGGTAATCGACAAAGATCACACGTCCACCGGGTTTGGTGACCCGAAGGGCCTCCCGAATCGTACCCATACGCACTTCAGTGGGCTGCTCATGCAGTAGGAAGAACACAACGACATTGTCGTATGTGCCATCCTCAAACTGAAGTGCTGTAGAGTCCTGTCGGTGAAGATG
The DNA here is from genome assembly GCA_015234045.1 of Magnetococcales bacterium. GTDB lineage: Bacteria > Pseudomonadota > Magnetococcia > Magnetococcales > JADFWU01 > JADFWU01. The sequence continues at coordinate 3,675 of JADFWU010000020.1, read as the reverse complement.
GACTTTGGGATTATCTTTCACTTTACGGTGTGCATTACGCAGCTGCACCGGCGCGATATCAACGATATCAAGCCTGGCATCATCTTCCAGCCGCTCAGCAACCTTGGGTGAGAAGTCTCCATAGACACAGGCAACCTGAAGAGAACGACCCGGCAAAGTCGGACCGATTTCTTCCAGTGCTGCGTCCCGAAGACGGGCGAAGTTCCCCCAAAGAATAGCATTGACGATCCATTGGCGTTCAAAAAACTTCACCGCATTCGGGTGAAGATAGGCCCACCAATATGTTTCTTCCAGATAGTCTGGAATTTTCAGATTGTCTTGGCTAGTCCAGGGTTCTGAGTCCGATGTTTTATCCACAGATTCAACGTCCATATTGGCACGCGCCACCGTAGAGGCGGACATTTTTTCCATAGTAACCTCTTAGGGGTTAATTCGGAGGCCCTAACTCAACCTAGTTTCAAGTAGGGCCCATCCAAAAAGAGGACATGGATAATAAGGCGGGAAAATGGTGGAGGTGAACGGGTTCGAACCGATGACCCCCTGCTTGCAAAGCAGGCGCTCTCCCAGCTGAGCTACACCCCCACACGTCTTATTACCAGTGCTGCTATGGTGGGCCTAGGTGGATTTGAACCACCGACCTCACGCTTATCAGGCGTGCGCTCTAACCAACTGAGCTATAGGCCCCTTCAAGAAGAGGGTTGTCTTCTACCCCGAATTCGCACTCACGGTCAAGTTTATTTGTGAATTTTTTTCAATTTTTGCAAGAAAATCGACTTTTATTAAATTACTGTTCATAGGGTGTTGACAGATGCATGATATTTTTTGTTCAATGTGAGCCTCACCGCGCTGGAGAGATGGCCGAGAGGTTGAAGGCGGCACCCTGCTAAGGTGTTATATCCGTTTAGGGTATCGAGGGTTCGAATCCCTCTCTCTCCGCCACTTTATTGATAAAAAAGCTTGGCTGTTATCTTCAGCCGGGCTTTTTTTTGTTCAAAAACAGATAAATCCTCTCTATTCGAGTCTAAAGAATCCAAGACCATGGACAATTTTCTGCTGATTTTTATTCTGTTTGCGCTGGGCATGGTATTAGCCCGAGTGAAAGATTTCCCAGAAAATACATCCCGTGTATTGAATCTCTATGTGATTTGGGTGGCTTTGCCTGGGTTGGTTTTGGCCAAGATTCCTGATCTGGTTTTTTCCAACGCATTGTTGACGCCGATTATCATGCCATGGCTCATGTGTGGCTTCTCTGTGGTATTGGTACTGTTATTGAGTCGGTTGTTTGGCTGGTCTCGATCTGTGACCGGTGGATTGTTGATGGTGGTGCCGTTGGGCAATACCTCATTTGTTGGCATTCCGATGGTGGAGGCATTTTTTGGCGATCAAGGCGTGCCTTTCGCGCTACTTTATGACCAATTGGGCAGTTTTTTAACGCTTTCCACCTATGGTGCGGTCATTGTGGCCTTCTATGGTGGTACTGAAGCGCCTACGGTGAGGATGATCATCAAGCGTGTGGTGACGTTTCCGCCGTTTTGGGCGCTTGTCATTGCCCTTGTGATGCGGTCATGGTCCTGGCCTGGGCCGATGATGACTTTTTATAGCCGTGTGGGTGATACACTGGCACCAGTTGTTATGGTGGCGGTTGGATTTCAGTTTCGTCTCTCTCTGCCAGCTGATCAACGTCAACCTTTGATTGTTGGGCTATTACTTAAATTAGTGGTAACGCCTCTGGTTGCATTGGCGGGTGTGACTGCCTTGGGGGTGTCTGGTCTGCCTGTTGCTGTATCAGTATTTGAGGCGGGTATGCCATCAATGATCACTGCGGGAGCTGTGGCAACGGCTGCGGGTCTGGCTCCGCCGTTGATGGCTGGCATGGTGGGTTTTGGTATTCTTTTCTCGGTTGTTACGCTCTCTATACTATTTTCAATGTTACCTCTGTAAATCTAAATGGGAATTATTTCTGTTTGCTGTTGTCTGAAGTGTATAAGGACGTTTTTCCTGTAGCAGTTACGCTGTTGAATGACGGATACACGCTTTGATGTGTGTTTCAACCGGCAATTATTTAACGCCCTAGGCCCTGTTGACATTCACCATCTTTCGGCCCCAGGCGGCGTTAAATCCACCTCAAAATGCTCACGTACCTACAAGTACGCTCCGCTTTTTCGTTGGATTTGCCTTGCCAGGAACCGAAATCTGGCGAATGTCAACAGGCCCTAACTGTTGTGAAAATAAAATGTTCAACTCAATGTGCTCTAGCAGAGGTTGATAACTATGCAAGAAATAGTGACACGCTTAGTAATTGTTGCCGTGATTTCAGGTTTTTTTGTAGCTGGAATCACTGCGTAGATATCCTTAGGCGTTACGCAGTTAAATAAACTTTGTATCCGTCCTTGATGGTACACACTTTGATGCCTGTTTCAACCGGCTACTGCATAACGCCTAGTTCTGTGAGGAATTGTTCCTTTTCATCGTTTCAGGTACTCTTCTGATTTTGCTATTGCCGTTCCCATTTCGGAGGAGTATCTGAATATGAAAAGTAGGTATATCTTTCTTGCAATTTTAGTCTTTTTTTTGATCTTTGTCCGTATCGGTCCTGATAAGCAGCCACTCTCTCAGTGGATCAAGTCCACATCAAGTCACCATCAACAACAGAATGGCCATGCGGCAGATGATAGCCATGCGGTTGCCCACTGGTCTTATGATGGAGAAGGTGGCCCAGCCCATTGGGGTTCACTATCCGAAGGCAATACACTGTGTGATGCTGGCAAAAAGCAATCACCGGTTGATCTCCCTGTGACCGAAGGCGCTTGTTTGTTACCTGCGCTGATCCTGCCGGAAGCGCCTATGGTGCTTGCACGTCATTATGGTTCTGTACCTGTCAATATCATCAATAATGGCCATACGATCCAACTGGATGGCAATCAGGGCGGCTATATCACGCTTGATGGGCTGCGTTATGATCTGCTCCAGATTCACTTCCATAGTCCCAGTGAACACACGGTAGGTGGTAAAAGCTATCCTCTGGAAGCCCATATGGTCCATAAGAGCGCTGAAGGCGGGTTGGCAGTGGTAGGTGTGCTTATGGAAGAGGGCGCTGAGAATGCCTTTCTCAAGCCCATGTGGCAGGGTTTGCCTGCCAAAGCGGATCAGCACTTTATTCAGAAGGATGCCACGCTTGATATCAATGCCCTGTTACCCGGTGATGAGACGTTCCTGACGTTATCCGGTTCTCTGACTACGCCACCTTGTTCGGAAGATGTCCGTTGGTTGGTGATGAACACACCGGTGACACTCTCTGCACAACAGGTCAAACAGTTTGCAACGCTGCATCCCGGTTCGAACCGTCCGGTTCAGCCTCTGAATGGGCGTGCTGTTTTTGTCAATCAGGCTGGCACGCTTTGGATGGTCAAGTAGACGCTTCCAAATCCCATCAGCCACTGAAAGTATGTGGTGGCTTTGTCTGAAATTTGAACAGTCGGTCGTTCCAGTCCTGGTGAAGTTTTTGCTCTGATGATCCGCTTCGTATATCAAAAGCGGCGCAAAAACTTCACCAGGGTTTCCACTCGGGTTGGAAATCGTTAGTGAATTTTGTTAGGAGTTACGCAGTTGACTGCGTCAGAGGCCCAAAGGGCCGACTTCTACAGGGGGCTGGGGACCGAAGGTCCCCAGCGGGTT
>JADFWU010000001.1 GCA_015234045.1 Magnetococcales bacterium | reverse complement strand
CAGGTACGGTAACTGGATTGACAGAGGGAGTACCGCTCTGGATTGAAGCATACTCTGAAAAGTCCAAATCGTGGGGTGGCACTGAGGTCATCGGAACGAGTGAAAGTGCTACTGGTTCAATTGACTTCTCCATTGCTGGCCTGACATCTGCTAAAGATTTCCAAGTCAGCTTCTGGGCCGAAGGGCTCAGAAGTGGTCCCTATGGTGGTGATCCTGGTGGTGATCCGACAGGACCGGTTGAATGGAATCGCGCTACTCGAATTGACACCACTAATGGCGATGTCGATGGCATTAACATTTTGCTGAGTTCGGGTGGTAAGCTGACTATTCAGATTGAAGGATTCACCGAATCCGAAGCGGGTATTGAGGTCGAAGCGAATGCTTGGTCTGAAGATCTGGGTGTCGGTGAATGGACCATGGGAACGGTTTCCGAAACTGGGGAACTGACTCTGGTTATCAACGGTCTTGATCCCGAGGGCAAAGACTACAAGGTACATGTGGCAGCCTGGGATGACCAATTCAAGAGCGGCCATTATCAAGCCCCTAAAACAGGGGAAAGCTCAATTGGCAGGCTGGTTAACTGGGATCTTGCCACGCCTGTGAACATGGCACAGAACCAGACAATTCAAGTAACCATCTCAAGCGGTGCAACCATAACAGGCACCATTTCCGGTTTGCCTGATGGTAAAAAAGCATTCGTGAGTGCATGGTCTGAAAGTACATGGGCTTGGGGTGGTGTTGATGTCGAGGGCACAGGCTCAGATATTGAATACACTATCCGTGGACTTGAATTTGCCAATGACTATCGGGTTGATATTCAAGGTGGACCAAAATCTGGCATCCAAGGTGGATTCTACGATGGTACGGGTACTGCTCTCACCCATTGGGATCGCGCCTATCTGGTTAAAGTCACCCAGAGTGCGGCCAGCGCCACTGAGATTGATCTGCCACTTTCCACAGGTAAAAGCATTCAAGGCACAATCACCGGTTTGAGTGAAGGTGAGGAAGGCTTTGTGGAAGCATGGTCTGATGCTACCTACTCCTGGTCCGGTGTTCGGATTGAAGGCAGTGGTGATGGAACGGATAGCTACACCCTTGAGGGTGTTGATACTGCAACTGACTTTGATGTAACCCTGTTCATTCCTGGCCGTCCTCCTCAACATGAAAATGATGTGGATACCAGTAGTGGAACAGGCGCAGAGAACGTTGATTTTGATCTGTCCAATGCACAATCCGGCGACATCAGCGGTACAGTTGCTGGTCTGGATGTAAGTGAACGTGTATGGATTGATGCTTGGTCTCCAGAGTCTGACAGCTGGGGCGGTATCGGCGCACTCTCAGATCAAACTGGTTCAGTCACCTATACTTTGGAAGGACTTGCACCGGCCACTGACTACATCATTGCAGTCTGGAGTGAGCAAGGCGGTTTCTTCTACAGTTCATCAGGTGCAACACCACTGTTTGAAGGTGCAACCGGTGTGACTGTGACCAACGATACTGTCACTGAAAATATCAACATTGATATCTCGACCAGTGCTGTCTCAACTCATACGCTGTCTGGAACAGTGAGTGGTCTCAGTGACAGTTCTGTAGAAAGTACTGTGGTTGAAATATACGCTTGGTCTGATAATGGTGGCTACGCATGGACAAGTCGTTCGGGCGATGGCACATACACCTTGGATGGCCTCATCGGCGGTGACGATGCCAACTATGTGGTTGAAGTTTATGCAGATGGCTTTGCGACTCAACACACTAGAGATGGCATTGCGCTTACTGATGGTGTTGTTGATTCCAGTGGCGGTGTCACCACCCTGTGGACTACAGGTTGGAAAGATGTTGGAACCATTCTAATCAATCAGGACATCACCGGGTTGGATGTCACACTGTCCAGCGGTTATTCAGTAACAGGTACAATCTCCGGTTTATCTGAATTGAGTGACATTCAAGTCAGCGCATGGTCAACCACTGACAATAGTGGTGGCGGTGATCGTGCTGATTCAACCGGCGCGTTCTCCATTCCAAACCTGTTCCCTGGAACCTATGAAGTTTCAGTTTGGACGCAGGAAGGTAGCGCATCAACCTCTGTCACTGTTGTTGATGGCGATGTTGCGATAACCGAAGCTCTGGTCATTTCAACGCCTGAATCACAGGTTACTGGAACCATGACCATGGGTAGCGTAACCCATGGTATCGTTGAAGTATCCACCGATGATGGCTATGTCACGAGTATTGCGACATCTTCGGATAGCGGTGGTGTATTCACAATCACAGGGCTCGCTCAAGGAACCTATACGCTTCAGGCTTATGATGGCGATGGCGATCGTCCATCAAAGCAAGGTAGCGCGGTTTCCGTGACATTGACATCTGATTCAGATCAACAATCCGGTATCTCAGTGGGTGAGTAAGCCCATTGGAGGATAAACTCAAGGGAGGTCAGCTTCTGACCTCCCTTGGTTTATTTTCTCTCATGAGTTCAGCAAATGAAAATACACTGCGCTTGCAGTCGTTTTCGTAATGGAATAAAGTGTCGGGATTGATAATTTTTTTGGCTGTTGGTCGTAGTGACCGGCCAAAAATGATGAGCAAACCATGTAAGATATTTCATGGTTGGGGTGGAAGGAGGCTTCCCCCTTATATGCTTGGTTATCCAATCTATTGTTTTGAATTTTTTCAATTTTCAGATTCTCCACCGAAGGATCCTGCAAAGAGGGAGTGGGAGCGTCTTATGAACAAGAAATCAGTACTGGCCCTGACTATGGGCTTAGGGCTTTTATTGAATGCTGGCACAAGCTGGTCAGTAGTCAGCTCCAACCCTACTCTTTCCAGTGTGCCGCCTGCCAATCAGCAGACCACAAGCAGTAATCTGACCTTTACCTGGACAGAGCCTACCAGTGACAGGGATTCTATTTCCTATCAGTACATGTTGACCACTGGTACGTGTAGTGTTGCTGAGAGTGAGTGTGTGTCCGATGGCAGCAACTACAAGCTTAATTCATTTATCCAACTGTTTGGTGATACCGAGGACACGTCTGTCATTCGTCGTCTTCAGCTATCTGATGCAACTCAGACCAAGCTGGAGTTAGTGCCTGATGGAACCTACTATTTCCATCTTCAGGCTTTCGATGCGGATGCGCCGACATCGGGTTCAGATGTCGTCAGCACTGGGCCCATTATTATCAATAGTACGCCCTCGCTTTCATCGGGAACACCGATTTCTCCTTCATCGGGTGATCATACCAAACTGGTAAACGTCACAATTTCGGGTAGCCGTTTTATCTCCGGTGCTACTGTGGATTTGGTAGACGGTGACACAACCGTTGCTCTCAGTTCTGTGATCTGGAAAAGTTCAACACAACTGACAGCCAATGTGCCCGCTGATATTGCGCCTGGGACTTATGATCTTCAGGTGACCAATGGCCAACCAAATAGAAAGAGTGTCTATTCGGTTGGTGCATACACCGCTACCAACCAAACGCCCACAGCGGCGGCTGGTGATGATGTCACAGTCAACCTGAGCAGTGGTTCCGCTACGATCAGTCTGGATGGCTCTTCTTCCAGTGATCCAGATAGCGACACTATTTCCAGCTATACATGGACAGCGACAACTGTTCCTTCTGGCTCCACAGCTTTGAGTGAGGATCAAACCTCCACCGGCTCTACCTGGGAAACACAGGTATCAACCGCAGGCGTGTATGAGTTTTCACTGGTGGTGAGCGATGGCTATGCAACTTCAACAGCAGATAGCATTACCGTCACCGTAAGAAATCCAGCGGGTGGCAATCCTCCGACTGCCAATGCCGGCACAGATCAAGTAGTGCGCCCTAATAATCAAGCGACCTTGAGCGGTAGTCAATCTGAGGATGCTGAAGATGGCACGACTCTGACCTACACATGGGCATTAACTTCTGCTCCTAGCGGCTCCAGTAAACAATCATCGAATATTATCCAACCATCTACGAATTCAAATCCGTCAGCCACTTTCACACCAGATGTTGCTGGTTCTTATGTGATCACCCTGACAGTAACAGACAGCGACAGCGACACCGATTCAGACAGTGTGACACTAACGGTGAATAACGCGCCTGTTGCCAGTGCCGGTGATGATCAATCCAGCATTGCAACTGGCACACAAGTAACGCTGAATGGTTCAGCTTCAACTGATGCAGACAGTGATACTCTGACCTATCTTTGGAGCGTTGATAGCAGCTCAGAGGTTTCCTCGGTTACACTCTCAAGTACCACAGCTGCTCAACCAACGTTTACCCCGACCGCTCGTGGCACCTATGTATTTAATCTAGTGGTCAATGATGGCACTGAAAGCTCTTCAACAGATCAGGTGTCCATTATCGTAACAGGCAACTCAAATCCAGTCGCTGACGCTGGCAATGGCCAGACTGTCAGCCTCTCTGGCGGTGTTGTTACCTTGGATGGTACGGCCAGTAACGACCCTGACAGTGATACCATCAGCTATGCATGGGAATTTACCTCTGTACCTTCTGGTTCTACAGTAACCAACCAAAGCCTGATTACGACGACCAATGCTGCAACGCCAACGTTTGAACCGGATGTCACTGGTACATACTATGTCAAACTGACCGTAACCGATGACTACAGCACGCCCGCTTCAGCTACAGACACGGTTCAGATTGTTGTCAGTAATACCGCACCAACAGCAAACGCTACAGCGAGTGAGTCTGCTGTTCAACCAGACACAGAAGTCACCATCAGCGACAACAGCTCTGCCGATGTTGACGAGAATGACTACCTCAGCGCCTACAGTTGGAATCTGACTAACGTTCCTGACGGCTCTTCTCTCACCACCGGTGTATTGGGCTCAGGAACAGCTTCTGGCTCAACGTCTGTTACTATTGATTCCGTTTCCATTACACCAGACGTTGAAGGTACTTTTACAGTTACTTTGACCGTTACTGACTCGAATGGTGTTTCTGGTACTAAGGAAGTAGTGATCACTGCCAGCGCTGAGAGTGGTAATAGCATCACACACACTCTATATCCTGGTTTGAACATTGTTCCTTACACTGTTTCAGACTCCAGAATAACTACCGCAGCTGACTATGTTTCTCTGTTAACTACGGATAATCCATCTCTCTCTATTACACTTATGTTTGGGTGGACCAACTCCGCTAGCCGAAGTGACGGTGGAGAACCTACCGTCACATATATTCCTGCACTTGGCCAAGCAGCTTCGGACTTTGATATGGAAGTTGGGAAGGCTTATGTGGTGGTTGTCGGGTCAGGAACTGGAAGTAGTTCTCTGACAGGAACATCCTATACCTCAATATCTCTTGGCTCGGGTCTGAACCTTGTTGGTTCATCACCTTCGACAAGCACAATTGACACAGGTGCTGAGTTTGTTTCTGACCTTGAAACACAAAATAGTTCTGGAATTGTCACACTGACCTTCTCATGGATTGCAGATGAGAATGGTGGAGAACCGACTGCTACATATATTCCTGCACTTGGCCAAGCGGCTTCAGACTTTAGCTATTCATATCAGGCACAAGGTTTGATAATGGTTCTGACCACTTCAGGAACCTACGCACCGTAACTTGAATTAAATTGAAGGGCCAGATCAGTATTTACTGATACCTTTCAACATTAGGAGTAAATAATGGGTAGAATATACAACGTTTTCTTTGGCGCTTTGGTCACCACGGGCGTGATGTGTCATAACGCTGAGGCTTTCACTCTAAGCGATACTCAACCAACTGCTGGCCCATTTAGTGTGATTTTGTTCAAGGTGACAGCAAATACTGGTGGCTTTCCCAGTGCAGATACCATCTCCTATTCTGCCACTCTAACCGATGTCAATGGTACTAATGTAGACACTGTCGGAACCTATGATGCTTCACTGGGAGGAGACGCATCATCTCCATCTGGAGCATTTGCTTACGGTACTGATGATGCTGGATTTGGCGTAATCACACTGAATTTGCATTGGATGAAAGTCGGTAGCCAGTATGTTATTGCTGAAACTGGAGACACAGTTTCTCTGGACGTGCAGAGTGGAACAGAACGCTATGTAACTGCTACTCCAATTACCTACACCAAGGTCGGAGATCTTGTTACAACACAATCCTATACAGATAACCCTGACCAAGTATTTACTCTTGGCGCTCCTTCCCTGGCTGTAGCAACAGCTAGTCAAGGACAAACAGCAATGGCTGGATCAGCGCTTACCAATGCTATCTCAGTGACTTTGACTGACTATGCTGGAAATGCTGACAACACCACTCAGGTGACCTTTACTCCTAATACAGGCAGTGTTGGTACTGTCACAGGCCCTACTGATGGCACATCCAGCGCTGTTTGGACGCTAGGTGAAACAGTTGGTGAGCAGTCTTTGTCTATTTCAGCCACAGGCTACTCGTCTCAATCAGTCACAGCCACTGCTACGGTTAATCCGGCCTCAGTTACAGGCATAGCCAAAACCAATGATAACCAGACAGCTACTGTAGGAACTGCACTGACCTCACCGTTTACTATTACGGCAACTGACTCCTCTAGTGATCCAGTTGAAAATGTCAGTGTCACATTTGCTGTTGCATCAGGTGGTGGCTCGCTTTCTGAAACCAGTGTAATGACTGATTCGAGTGGCATGGCCAGCACTACATTGACTCTTGGACAGACAATAGGTTCCAATACCGTTACTGCCAGCATTGCTAATTCAAACGCTTCCGATGTGACTTTCACAGCAACCGGTACTCCAGGTGCTGCCGCAACGCTTGATCTTTCAGCTTCAGCATCAACAGTTAGCTCGAATTCGGCGACTGATGTTACCTTGACCGCTATTCTTAAAGATCAATACGGAAACATTGTAACTACAGATGATTCAACAGAAATCACCTTTGCCACCGATGCCGAAACATATGGTGCGCTAAACGCGACAACAGCCACTGTCTCTGATGGTCAAACGACCAATACTCTGACCAGTACAATCAATGCTACAGGTGGTAATATTGTTGTCACAGCATCTGCAACTGGCCTGTCTGATGCAACTGTCACTGTGACGACTGCACCATTCTCATTGGATAAGGACGTGGTGAGCCTGCTTGCAGGTCAGACTACGACATTGACATTGACCGGTGGCACAGCACCCACGTGGAGCACTACAGGTGGTACCGTTGACGGGAACACAACCACGGCTACCTTCACCGCACCTACTACAGTCACAGGTAGTTCACAAGATTTCGTTGTCACCGTTGCCGATACGATCGGCGGTGCTTCTGTCAGCGACACGACCGCTATTACGGTCTTCCCTGCCCTTACCCTGGCACAAGGCGAAACGAGTGTCGCCGATGGTGGCGAGGTTCAAGGCACCGCTGGTACAGCTTCCTCAGTAACCATTGGCGGTGGAAACACCACCACAGATACACTGAGTGCCACAGTAATGGCGCCTGGCTCTGATAGTGCCATCACCTGTGAAACCGATGCAATCTGCACAATTACCGATAGCACACTGACACTGACACCACCAACAGTAGGTGCATTTGCCGGTGATTACACTGTGACCATTACCAATGATCTTGGCAATGACGCTGAAACCACGGCTTCTTACTCGGTTTCTGTGCCCATGACCATCATGGTGGACTTCAAACGTTTTCCTGAAAGTGCTGTGACCGGTGAGTTGGACAGTTCTGGTAATGTGGTAACAAACTTCGTACCGACTATTTCGGTAAAAGGTGCAGCTGATAGTGACACCATCACCTACACTGTGCTGAATTCTGGAGGTACTGAAGACACGAATGGCGCAATCGCTACAATTGCAGATGCGACAGCAACCAGTGATGGTGAAACTGATCCAACCTATGTGGCTTCCAGTTCGGTTGTAGCCGCTGACGTAAGTGTTGACACGCCATTTTCTGTTCGAGTCAGCAACAGTACTCAGACTACACTTGATGCGATTGATGTAACCGGGTTTTCGATACTCCCAACAATAACCTATAGCGGTTATGTGAAAAGCAGTGGCGACACACCAACAGGCATTGATAGTGCCACTGTTTCTCTTGACAATTATAAAAATGCTCAGGGTCTGCCAGTTTCGGTCATTACCGAGAGTGATGGTTCATTCTCCATGACTGTTCCTAGCCGTCCCAGTAAATATCACACCATTGTCACCAATGCGGAAGATTACTTGCCCTCATCTGTCAGTGGTCAAGGCTATTCTGGCACATCTGCGGGTAGTGATATTTCTCTAAGTGATGCAGGATTCAAAGTTCTGGTCACTCTGCCTGATTTGGTTGTTGGCTCAACCGTTGAGGTAGTTGGTCTTGATGCTGATGACAACGTTGTTGCTGGTCCAGTGAATGTGACCTGGGTTACTGAGGATACGGATGCTGTTGTTTCACTTCCTGTCCCAGCTGATACTACTGTTCAAAGCATTCAGGTTTTTGCCGATGGTTATGTATCGACCACTGAAGATGCTGGCAACACACCTTGGAGCACTTTGAGTGCTGTAACAATCAATCAAACCGCTTCTCTTCGTTTTTCTGTTGATGAAGTTGTTGATGCTGAAGCAACTGAACCTGTGACATTAACCTTCACAGCCAGTAGAAAAATTGACAGCACTGACATTGATATTGACACAGCTTCGGGTTACTCCGTGGAAGCTGTTGACAGCAGTAGTAACGAAGTGGTTCCAGTTTCAGCTGATCCTAGTGGTGCTACCTTCTCCACAGATCAGGATATGACCGTTTATTTGAAAAGCGGTGATGATGTAGTCTTTGTCTATGAATATCTGAGTGCTACTTCGGGCACTGATGCCGAACAGGCTGCCAAAGAGGATTACAAGACGGCACAAAGCAGTACCGCTGCACGCTCTCAAGCTCGTGGTAGTCAAACACTGGCAGTAGGCACAGGTGGTACAACGTCAATCTCCGGTACCACGGCAACGTTCGACACCGATGCTGACGGCAATGCAATTACCAAATCAGTGTCAGTAAAACTGCCAACCAACGGTATTGACACAACGGCTTTGGCTGGTACCTTGACTGGTACTCAAGCAGTGAAGAGCGCGACACTCGCTGTTCAAACTCTTGCTGTTGACAACACCATTTCTGCAAGAGCAAATGGTACAGGCGGTACGGTAGTTGAAGTCAACCTGGATGTTGTGCTTGAAGATGATGATGGTGTATTAGATACAGTGACTGATGATGTGATCAACACAATCGACATCACCATTCCTTATGATACGGATGTCATCACTGACTCATCCATGCTGACTGACGGCACCTACGCCGTGTTGCAGTACGATAGCTACGATGAGTTTGCCAGTGATACCGCAACTGGCGGCAATCGCAGTGACCTGCATCGTGGTGATGATTTGGAGATTGACAGCTATAATGGTACGATCACCTTTACAGCTGAACATCTGTCTGTATTCACTGTTTCTGACTCTTTCAGCACCAACACCAGCAGCAGCGGTGGTGGTGGTGGATTCGGTCCTTGGGCCTTGTTGGCTCTGGCACCGCTGACTTGGTTGTTCCGTCGTTTCCGGAAATAGATCAAGCTGATTGGACGATAAAAAAAAGAGCGGGACATTTGTTCCGCTCTTTTTTTATTTGAAGAAGTTTTGCCGTGTAACAGAGTGTTACACTTTAGCAATTGAAGCATTGATGAATTATACCTAAGATCAAACATCTACTTTTCTCTATTTAGGCGCTTGTTACTTAATTTTAATGGCCCTGTCTTTCTCACATTTGCAGCAGATACTGCCCAGTGCACTTCCAAAACTATCGGTTGAACGACTTAACCGAGCGTTTGCACTGTTGGTCTCTATTATTTTGGTCAGTGTCATAGGCTTTCAAGCAGCCGAATTGACCTGGAAAGCAGTGCTGCCTGACACCATTTTAACCACCAACGCATCAAACAGAATAAATATAGACAACGCATCTTCCAAACAGTCCAGCCCCATTCAGAACACACTTCAGACCTTGCCGACCATGGCAGAAGTAACAGCCAGTCTGAACCGATTCAATCCCTGGGAAGTCCAACTGCCGGAAGAGACACCAGAACCAATCATCCAGCAACCGGAACCTGAGATTGAGCCGGTGGTCGTGTCTGAGTTAAATATCCTGTTGATCGGAACGATTATCCTATCAGATCCTAAAAAATCAGTTGCTATTTTGGTGGAAAACAAGCGTTCGAGAGATCAAATCTTTCTGAGACCAGGACAAGGTCATGAGAGCGCTATCCTGGAGCGTGTTGAATCCAAGGCCGCATATTTTCGCAATGGTGGCCGTCTTGAAGTGATTCATATGGAAGAGGATGAAGCGACCCAAACAAAAAGCACTGTAAAATCAATCAAACCTGTCAATACGCAAGCCAGTTTACGTCCGACCACAACCTATGTAGCAAAGAAAAAATTCAACCGTATGTTAGGCCAGGGGCTATCTTTGTTTAGGGGTGTAAATTTCAAACCGGAATCGGGCTTGCCCGGTGGTGATGGTTATCGGATTAGTTCATCACGTCACAATCCCAATCTACAACTGTTAGGCATTCGCAATGATGATGTGATCCAACGGATAAATGGTCAACAGCTTAATGATCTTTCTCAGGCTAATCAATTGATTAATAAATTAAAAGACCAATCTGTTATTTCTCTTGAGATGATGCGTAATGGTCAATCTCACACGCATCATATTAGAATTGGAGGGTAGTCTGTGCTGTGTACATTAAGTCGGGCATCTGCCATCCGCTGGCTAGGCCTATTCACGCTGTTGATTGTACTGATTGGTCTGCCTTTTTCTGATATTCAGGCGCGAGGAACGCTGTCTGACGATGAGATGGTTGAGCTTAATTTTCAAGAAGTTGATCTTCGTCAGGTCATTCGCTTTGTGGCTGAGTTGACCGGTGAAAACATCATCATTGATGACAAAGTGAAAGGTAAAGTTTCGGTTGTCACACCGGCACCAGTTTCTCTGCCTGAAGTACGGCGTATTTTTGACTCCATTCTCAATGTCATGGGCTATACCGGCGTGCGTCAAGGACCAGTGATCAAGATTCTTCCGCTGGTAGAAGGCAGAACGGAAGGCAGTGACCACAATCCCGCCGCAGCCCTACCACCTGAAGATGAAATTGTGGTCAGTCAACTTATCCGACTGGATCATATCTCCGCCAGCGCCTTGGTAGCGATTGTCAAACCAATGATTCATCCTTGGGGTCTGGTAACACCACATGCACAGAGCAATACTCTGGTAGTGACCGACAATGCCACAACAATCTTGAAGGTCATTGATATCATCAGAGCATTGGACCAACCGGAAGAGCTCGCTGTTCGGAAAATGTTCAAGCTGAAGTTTGCTGCGGCCAAGCATGTTGAAAAACTGCTTAATATCTTCTATGCCGACTATAACAGCCAGTATCGTAAGGGACTGCCCAATATTAAAACGTTCTCTGATGATCGCACCAATACGTTGTTGGTTGTGGCTCCAGAAGATCGTATCGCTGAAATTAAACAGATATTGGCCAAGTTGGACCAACGCACAGTAACCGGGCAAGGCAATCTGCATGTCTACTATCCCAACAATGGCAAGGCCAAGGTGATCGCCAAAGTACTCAATGACTTGCTCGGCAAGGTCAAAGGCGGTGCCGCTGAAGAGCAACCGTTGAATTTTCTTCGCAAGGTGAGTGTTGTTGGTGAAGAAACAACCAACACGTTGGTCATTGCAGCTACGCCTGAAGACTATGAAACACTGCGACCGGTCATAGAAGGATTGGATATTCCACGATTGCAGGTTCATGTGGAAGCCATTGTCATTGAAGTCACCAGCGAACGGGCTGCTTCATTTGGCGTTGAGTGGCGCTTTGCAGACAATTATATGAATGGTAATGATACAGCACCGTTCGGCGGCTCTACATTTGGCTCCATGAACACCGTTGCCGCCAATCCTTTAGCCAATTCAGGCTTATCAATGGGTCTGGTCAAAGGCACCATTACCCTGGGCAGTACCACCTATGCCAACCTTGGTGCGTTGATTACCGCACTGCAAAACGATACTGACACCAATATCCTGGCCACACCCAACATTCTCACTATGGATAATGAAGAGGCTCTGATCCATGTGGGTCAAAATGTGCCTTTTCTGACCGGTAAACAGTCCTCATCCGGCAATGACATTATCTCCACGGTGGATCGTAAAGATGTTGGACTCACCTTGAAAGTAACACCTCAGATTTTGGAAGGCAGTCGTCTTCTGCTCAAGGTGTTTCAAGAGGATTCCAGCCTGGCTACCACCATTTCAACAGGTGTTGATCCTGCACAGGGTGTGGTCACCAACACACGATCCATTCAAACAACTGTCACTCTGAACAATGATGAAATGGTGGTATTGGGCGGTCTTCTACGTGAAGATACCAGTGAGGTCGTTTCACAAGTGCCGTGTTTAGGCTCGATAGCAGCATTGGGAGAGCTGTTCAAAAGCTCCTCATCCAGTGGACGTAAATCCAACCTGATGGTGTTTATCAAACCGGTAATCATCAACAGCTATGCACGACTGTTGGATATTTCCAGAGACAAGTATAAAAAATTGAAAAAGAACTGGGTGGAACGCTCAAGCGATATGTCCGTCATCGTGAATAGCGTCAAACCTGAACTCATGCCGTTAGAGCTGGATTTGGAGAAACTGCTGTTACCCAAAGCGGAATCTTTGCCCTCCAGCCCTGCCAAATCGGAGTAGGTGGTCACGGTGTTACCACTGATTCAAAACCCGTCGGCAATCGGCGATATCGACTCGGAACTGGCACAAAGCCTGCCATTTTCAGTTGCCAAGCGGGCTAATATTCTGCCAGTCAAGACGCATGATGGCTGGCTGGAAGTATGGATCACCACCAACACCGATCCCATGGCGTTGGATGAGTACCGTATGGGTGCCGATCTCCCGGTTATTCCACTCACTGTTGATCCAGACCGCTTTGCCGATGGTCTGAACCGTGCCCATGAAGAGAGTAGCATGGAAACGGACCGGGTTTTGGAGGAGCTATCACCCTCCTCTCTGGCCTCTCAACTGGCCGAAAAACCTGATCTACTGGAATCAGAAGATGATGCACCAATCATTCAATTGGTGAACTCCATCATCGTTCAAGCGATTCGCAAACGGGCCTCAGATATCCATATTGAGCCGTTTGAAAAGGATATCGTTGTGCGGTTCCGTGTTGATGGTGTTCTGCATAGTATTTTGAGGCCACCGAAGCCGGTTCAAGCGCCGTTGATGTCACGTATCAAGCTGATGGCTGGTCTGAATATCGCAGAACAGCGTTTGCCACAAGATGGTGGTATGCGCGTTCAAATCGCCCAAAAAGAGGTGGATGTCCGCGTCTCCGTTCTGCCCATCAGTCATGGTGAGCGCCTGGTGCTACGTATTTTGGACAAAGGCGAACATCTGACCGACTTAAGCGCCCTTGGTCTGACGAAACGACAAAGCGCCTGGATGTTGGAACGTCTCGGTAAAAGTCACGGCTTGATACTGGCTACCGGCCCGACAGGTAGTGGAAAAACCACCAGCCTCTACGCCGCTTTGAATCACATCAATACCACCGACAAAAACATCCTCACCATTGAAGATCCCATTGAATACTCTCTGGCCGGTGTTGGACAGATCCAGGTCAATCCGAAAATCGGACTCACCTTTGCAGGCGGCTTGCGCTCCATTCTGAGACAAGATCCCGATGTGGTTATGGTGGGTGAGATTCGTGATGAAGAGACCGCAGATATTGCGATTCATGCCAGTCTGACCGGTCATTTGGTGTTTTCCACACTGCACACCAATGACAGCGTTGGTGCTATCACCCGTTTGATCGACATGGGCATTGAACCCTTTCTGGTCAGTTCGGCATTGGATGGTGTGATTGCTCAACGGCTTGTACGATGTCTCTGCACACACTGTAAAACAACCCACACTGTGCCTCACTCTGTCCTGGAAAGACGTAATATAAGCCCTGAAATCGCCGGAGATGGTACATTCTTTAAACCGGTTGGCTGTAACCACTGTATGGGCACAGGATATCGCGGTCGTACCGCTGTTTTTGAAATGCTTACCCTGTCTGATCCGGTTCGGGATCTGATTGACCGGCGTGCGCCGTCTCATCAAATCTGGAAAGAGGCGAAAAATCAGGGTAATGATTCATTGCAGGAAGATGGTATTCGACGGGCGGCTCAAGGCATTACCAGCCTTGAAGAGGTGTTCCGCGTCACACAAACCAACCAATCGGTTGACTGATTATGGCGGTATTCAACTATATCGGCATTCGTTCTGGCAACGGTCGCAAGGCCAAAGGCGTGATGGATGCCGACTCAGAACGCGATGCCCGCCAGATCCTGAAAAACAAGGGTATCTACGTTACTGAACTCACCCGCCGTCGCGGTATGCGCTCTGTAAGCAACACACCTTCCAACTCAAAAAAAATCAATTTCCGTCAATACCTTCCTCAAGGTCGCCCGCCCAGCATGCGGGAACGGATTGTGTTTACCCGTCAAATGGCGGGACTATTAGAAGCTGGCTTTCCGGTAATTGATACGCTTATCGCTGTTGAAGAACAGGTTCAGAGCGGTCCACTCAAAGGCATTATCACTGAAATCCGTGATCTGGTCAGTGAAGGCCAAGCCCTTTCCGATAGTCTGGCCCGGTATCCTAAGCTGTTTCCTCCGTTGTATACCAGCATGGTTCGCGCCGGTGAAACCAGTGGCGCATTAGAGAAAATATTCAACCGTCTAGCCGATGTAATGGAAGCGCAATTCCGACTACGCCGTCAGCTTACCAGTGCGATGATCTATCCTACCATCATGATTGTGGTGGGTATTTTAATTCTATTCTTCCTGATGACTGTGGTCGTTCCCAAAGTGGTAGGTATCTTTGAAGGGGTTCAACAAACGCTGCCATTGGTGACACGTATTCTGTTAACGGTCAGTGACTTCGCACAACAATGGGGCGTGACTACCCTTATTAGCCTAGTGGTTGCGCTACTGCTTTTCAGTCGTTGGGCACAGACTAAAAAAGGTCGGATCTGGGTGGAAAATCGACAACTACGCACCCCTTTGATCAAAGGCTTGTTTATTCGGGTCATTACCTTGCGTGTCTGTCAAACCCTTGGTTTACTTCTGCAAAGTGGTGTACCAATCCTGCAAAGTCTGCGTATCAGTGGTGAAGTGACCGGATATGTTACCGTTCAAAAAGCCATGGAAACCACAGCTCAAGAAGTGACTCAGGGAACCAGTCTGGCATCAGCTCTTCGACAGACCGGCTATTTTCCTTCACTGGCTCTTCGGATGATCCAGGCTGGTGAAAAAGCCGGTAATCTTGAGATAATGTTAGATAAAATCGCACAATCCCATGAAGAAGAGATCAGCGCGGTTACCGAACGCGCTATGAATCTTGTCGAACCGATGGTGGTGTTGATGATGGGCGGCGTTGTCACCTTTGTGGTGGTGGCTGTGCTGTTGCCGCTCTTTGAGATGAATCAATTGATTCAGTGATTATGTTTAGACACTGTGTTCTTCTCATGGTTATCGGTCTGATTTTTCAGACATATGACAGCCATGCCGAGTACAATGTCATGGCACCGGAAGAAGTTTTTGCCTTTGGCCTGGATCTGGAAAACATCGCTGACTACGACCGGGCGGCAACCGAATTCCTACGCTACGTCTCATTTGCCGAAAGACATGCAAAATCAGCTACTGAGTTCCCAAAACTTGAAGAGAGTTTATATCGAGCAGCGATCAATCTGGCCCGCGCAGGAAAAACAGATACCGCACTTAAACTCTTTGCTCAATTTGGTGCCCGTTTTCCTGACAGTCGGTGGATTGATAGCGGCTTATATCGACTGAGTGTGATTTATGAAAATGCCGGTGCGTTGAATATGGCAAAACAACGACTGGAACAACTCATACAACGCAATCACTCTACTCAGCTTACCGATCAGGCTCGTTTTCGGCTGGCATGGTTGTTATTGAAACAGGAAAATCTTGCATCAGCAAGACAACAACTTCAATCGGTTATTGATCCAGACCTGACTGACAAAGCAATACTGTTTCAACAAGCCGTTGATGAATTGGAGAAACAGCCGAAGAAAAACCCGCGTCTGGCCGGTCTATTGAGTGCGCTCGTTCCGGGTGCTGGTCACCTCTATCTCAACCGTCCAAAAGATGCGGTATTTACTTTTTTTTCCAATGGATTGTTGATCGGTGGTACGCTTCAGGCGTTCCAGAATGGTATCAGTGCATTGGGTATTGTACTGGGTATTCTTGAAATTGGCTGGTATTCCGGTTCGATCTATAGCAGTGTCAGTTTAGCCCATCAGCAAAATCAACACGCTGTGGATGGCGCATTGGATCATATGTCCGGCTATCTGACTTCACCAGAGCGGCTTAATGAATTTCACATTCAATTCAAGGCGGCTGAATTTTGATTTATTTTAGAACTCTGTTTTTGATAACAATCTGTTGGTTAACACCAAACACCCATTATGCCAGCACTGAGAATCCATTGGCTTATCAACCACTGCCCATTGTTAAAAAACAGATTGAAAAAGAAGGCATCAGTACAGAAAGTATCATCCTTTTTCCACTCTCTCTTTACCGTAATATATTAAGCAAATTGGATGGTGATCGATGCCCGTCTCATCCTTCCTGTTCCCAATACGCCCGTGAAGCTACAATAAAGCATGGTGCTGTTTTGGGCTTGTTGATGACAGTGGATCGATTGATCCATGAACGCACAGCCATCACCGATAATCCGGTTATCACACTGCCCGATGGACGCAAACGCGCCTATGATCCGCTCTCACTGAACGATCACTGGTTGACCCATTCGATATCAACCTCACATGAAGTCACACAGGACTGATTATGAAGTATTTTTTTAGAACAGCTCAATGTAAGACAAACACGGCATCTCAACAGGGTTTCACCTTGATTGAAATCATGGTCGTTGTAGTGATTCTCGGCTTATTGGCTGCCCTGGTGGTGCCCAAAGTGATGAGCCGTCCTGATGAAGCCCGCCGGACCAAAGCTAAGATGGATATCCAAGCCATTTCTCAATCATTGGAACTCTATCGTCTGGACAATCACCGCTACCCAACCAGTGAACAGACATTGACCGCCTTGGTGGATCAGCCGGAGGTGGAACCTATTCCCAAGCGTTGGCGCTCCGGTGGCTATCTGGCTAAATCGCCAAAAGATCCTTGGGGTAACCTCTATGTTTATCTCAATCCTGGTCTACACAATGACTATGACCTACTCTCCTATGGCGCTGATGGTGAACCAGGCGGTGAAGGGAACGATGCGGATATAGAGTCATGGAATTTGGATGAAGATCTGTAGATCACAATCCAAAGCTGGCTTTACACTGCTTGAGATCCTGGTGGTCATGTTGATCATGGTCACCATGACCTCTTTGATCGTGCCCAAACTGTGGCGGGACAGCGGTGATACGCTGCGTAGTGAGTCGATTCGGTTTCGCAACACCGTGCAATGGCTCACCGATCGCAGCCTCTATTCACCGGATCAAACCTTGCGGCTTCATATTGATCTTAATGAAAACAGCTACGAAGCCCAAGCCCTCAACGGCGAAACCTTTGAGGCGATTAACACCTCACTGATCAAACCACGAAAACTGGATCCTGAGTTGATCAAAATGGTCTGGATTCATGATAATCCGGAGTTGGAAACCGATTTCATCATGGATCTCGACTTTTCGACAGACGGTCCCGAAGAAAAAATATTGATGCAATTCGTCTCAACAGATGGAAAAATCGGATTCAGCATTTACAATCATCCCGCCCGTTTCAGACCTGTAATTTTAGACGGTCTTTGGGATTGGACGATGATTTTATCACGTGAAACCCCCTCTTGATTTATATCCTTTTGGAGTCATCATGACTGGCAAACCCTCAAAAACAACTTATTTAAAGGCGTATCAGCCACCACAATTTCTGGTGGATCATGTGGATCTGACTTTCCGATTGGAAGACCCGGAGACCACAGTTGATGCCGTTCTGACCATGCGACGCAATCCCGATGTTACCAGCAAAGAACCAGCACTCATTCTCAATGGTCGTCAATTGACCTTGGATAAACTGGTTTTGGATGGTGCTACGCTTTCAGAAGAGCGCTATCAGATTGATGAGGAATACCTGACCATCGCCGATGTGCCAGAGCGTTTCACCTTGGCAATCACCACACGAATCCGTCCGGCTGAAAACACTTCCCTGGAAGGACTTTACAAGACAAACGGTATCTATTGTACTCAATGTGAGGCGGAAGGCTTTAGAAAAATCACCTATTTTCCTGATCGTCCAGATGTTATGGCGCGGTTCAGGACCACGATTATTGCCGATCCAAAACGCTATCCTGTCCGTTTATCCAATGGCAACCCCATCGATGAAAAACCAGATTCTGAGGTTATTACCTGGGAAGATCCCTTTCCTAAGCCGTGTTATCTGTTTGCTCTTGTGGCTGGTCCGTTGGCGCTTAAACAACGAGATTTCGTTACTGTTTCTGGTCGCACTGTTGATATGCGTATCTATGTTGAGCCGGAAAATATTGATCGCTGTGACCATGCGTTGGACTCCCTTGCCCGCTCCATGCGTTGGGATGAAGAAAAGTTTGGCCGTGAATATGATCTGGATATCTACATGATCGTTGCGGTGAATGATTTCAACATGGGCGCAATGGAAAACAAAGGACTCAATGTTTTCAACGCCAAGTATGTTCTGGCCAAACCTGAAACCGCCACGGATACCGATTATGAGATGATCGAAGGCGTGATCGCTCATGAATACTTTCATAACTGGACCGGAAACCGCATCACCTGTCGGGATTGGTTTCAGTTGAGTCTGAAAGAGGGACTGACCGTCTATCGGGATCAGGAGTTTTCATCCGATATGACCGCCAGAGCGGTTCAGCGTGTGAATGATGTTCGCGTATTGAGAACACATCAGTTCGCCGAAGATTCTGGACCAACCGCCCACCCTGTTCAACCTGACAGCTACATGGAGATCAATAATTTCTATACCATGACCATCTATAACAAAGGCGCTGAGGTGGTTCGGATGATCCAAACACTTCTAGGCCGGGATGGTTTTCGTAAAGGGATGGATCTTTACTTTGAACGGCATGATGGTCAAGCAGTAACGGTGGAAGCGTTTGTTAAGTCCATGGAAGATGCCAATCAACGGGATCTTGGTCAATTCCGGCGTTGGTATAAACAGGCAGGCACACCGGCTCTTGATGTCGAGAGTGACTATGATGCCGCGAAACAGAACCTAACCCTGACTATTCGGCAAGCCTGTCCTTCAACACCCGGACAGACCGATAAAAAACCGTTTCATATTCCCATCTCCATGGCTCTTTTGGATGCACAAACCGGTGAACCGTTACCACTGTTTTTAAAAGAGGAATCAGAAACAGTTGGTACTGAACATATCCTGGAATTGACCGAACAAACCGGCACTTTTACATTCTCTCATTTGAAAAACAAACCGATTCCTTCACTACTACGTGACTTTTCCGCTCCAGTAAATCTGAACAGCCACCTCTCTGATGATGAATTAATTTTTCTGTGGGGCTACGATACCGATCCATTCAACCGTTGGGAATCCGGTCAGGAATTGGGCTGTCGTCTGGCTTTTCAGCTGGTGGATCGACTCAAAGCCGGTGAACCACTCTCGCTGTCAGAAAATTATGTCGATGCGTTCAAGCGTACACTGCTGCATGACACGCTTAATCCTGCCTCAAAAGCGCTCTCTCTGATGCTGCCGGAAGAAAACTATTTAATCAGCATCATGGCAGAGGCTGATCCCGGTCTGATCCATAAGGCCATGCGCTTTATTCGTGCTGAACTTGGTGGACAACTTGCCGACACATTGACCCAGGTATTCCATGATCATGCGATTGCTGGTTCCTATCGCTATGACACCAAGCTAACGGGCAAAAGAAGTCTACGCCGCGTGGCTCTGGGTTATCTGATGGCTACCCGGTCCGAATCGGCACGCAAACTGGCTTGGGATCTATTTCAGAATACAGACAACATGACTGACTGTCTGGCCAGTCTGACACCTTTGGTACATCAGGACAGCCCGGAAGCTTCTGAAGCGCTACAACGCTTTCATGATCAGTGGAAAGATGATCCACTGGTAATGGATAAATGGTTGAGCATTCAAGCAATGGCACCGTTGGACAGCACATTGGATCGCGTGGTTAAGCTGATGGATCATCCCGCTTTTTCCATCAAAAATCCCAACCGTGTGCGGGCGTTGATCGGTGCGTTCTGTGCTGCCAATCCAGTCAGTTTTCATAATCCAGATGGTTCTGGTTATCACTTTTTGGCAGATCGGATCCGTGAATTAGATCCCATCAACCCGCAAGTATCCGCTCGCATGGTCACACCGTTGTGTCGTTGGCAACGCCTTGAACTCAAACGCGCTAGGCTGATGCGCGATACATTGCAGAGCATAGCGGATCAGGAAAACTTGTCCAGAGATCTCTTTGAAATGGTATCCAAGAGCTTAGTGGGTTAGTATATTACAGTGTAAATACATCTATTTCTGCCCTCACTAGGAGATCGCAGCTGTGAAAATATTGATCGTAGATGATGAAGCCAATAACCGTCTGTTGTTGAGCCAACTGCTTGCTTCCCATGGTGATTGTGATCTGGCGGTGAATGGGCGTGAAGCGGTTGAAGCGTTTGAACTCTCTTTGGCAGATGGCGAGCCCTATGATCTAATCTGCCTGGATATCATGATGCCTGAAATGGATGGTCAGGCCGCATTGAAGAAAATCCGCGCTTTGGAAGAAGAGTTTGAAATCAGTGGTGATACGATCATATTCATGACCACTGCCCTGGATACCGAAGAACATGTGGTCAAAGCGTTTTTCCATGGTCACTGCACGGATTACCTGGCCAAACCAATCTCCCGAGAAAGTTTGGAAGAGAAGCTCAATCAGTACAATCTGATTGCTGGTTAGAATCTGAGAAGCGGAAAGCATGAATCATGACCCATTGCGACAACCAACAAGAACCAGCCCCGAACACCATCACCTCTGGTTCACATCGGGAAGATGAACGCTTTTCCTATATCACACAACTGCATTTTATTGCGGATAAAGACAGTAGCGAAATAACAGGACGCACCGCTGATGTAAGTATGAGCGGTGCGTTCATGCTCACTACTCACCCACCCAAAGGCATTGACGTAGGCGATGGCGGTGTTGTTGATGTCACCATGAAGGAAAATGGTAAAGAGGTGCAGATGGCGTTCCACTGTCAGGTAGCCCGCGTAACCAATGATGGACTGGGCCTGACTTTTGATGAAGAGGATGATGAAGCGGAATCTGAAACAGTGGCGAATGGGCTGGATTTAACGATTGTTTAGGGCCACATAATAAAAGAATCATTCTCTTGCCGATACGCAGCAGACGGATCAAGAGACCAGCGAGTGGGATGATTATTTTTTTACAGCCCCTACAGGTTCCTTAGCTCTTAGACAATATCATCCAAGGTCACATTGAGCGCATAGGTAAGCTGATCCCAAATTTCCTGGTCTGATTTCACAAAAAGACGAAATCACTATATAAAAAATCTACTTCTGCGTATCGCGTAGAACAATCCGAAATCCCATTGAATTTCCGCGCGTGGTCTCTGTCACGCGATTCCGATGAGCCGGACGACAGGCCGCTATACTGCTTTTCCAACACCCGCCTCGGCGTACACGATATTGACCACTCTCCGCCCCTTTCGGGTTCGCTTCTGGGCTGTTTTGGTAATATTTGGCCGCGTACCAATCTTCCGTCCACTCCCAAACATTGCCAAGCTGATCATAAATACCCCACGGATTGGGTTGCTTCTCTCCTACTGGCCGTGGACGACCACAGGCGTTATCCAAATACCAAGCGTATTCCTTTAATTGGGACGGATCATCACCAAAGAAAAATACTGTCTCAGCTCCACCACGAGCCGCATATTCCCATTCCGCTTCACTGGGTAAGCGTACATCATACTCTGACTGCAACATCCCAGAGTAGCGTGTAATGAATTGTTTCACATCCCGCCAGTCGGTACGCTCAACTGGGTATTTTTCCATAGCTGGCTTATATACACCGCGTGGATTATCACCCATCACCCGGTTCCACTCTGCCCAAGTGACTGGATATTGACCAATCCAGAAGCCATCCAAACTGACTTCATGGCGTGGCCCCTCATCTGGACGGCGGCCGCGTTCCTCTCTGTCACTACCCATGAAAAACTTGCCCGTTGGTGCCCATATGAAAGACATACCGGTCAAATACTCCTGCCACACATCACCCGCCTCTCGGTCAGCATGCAGTTTCATGAGCATTGGCTTACGCACTTCTTCGGGTTTTTCTGGCTCTTTTACCAATACCCGTTCTTGGACAGACTTTTTATTCTCCTCAACATCCAGGTCGATATTTTCGGTTTTTTTGCCTTTATCGAAATTTCCACCAAGCTGAGTGCCAAACTCATCCAGAGAAGAGATAAAACTACGCCATGCGTTTTTCTTTTTTCGTGGCGCTTTTCGTTTTATCTTCGGGACTGACTGATTTTTTGAAGGCGGCGTTGCAGCAGGCTTTTTATCCTCAGTATGCGGCTTGTCAGCTGCTACGATATCGCTATCCTGTAGCGTACCATATGCACCTAACAGCATGGTACGCCATACATTAATGCTCTGAGGCCGATCCTGTTCCATTACCGCCAAACCACGATCAATGGCCTTTAGAAATGTCTCAGAATAGCGCCCTTTTCCCACTTCAATGGCAGGCATTAGCGGATCATTTTGATTACGAAGACGCGCATTTGCCCGCACCATGGCATCAACGGGTTTACGTCCGCATATGATTCGATACAGCACACCAGCCAGCGCATAGATATCTGACCATGGACCTTGATTGGCACCGGAAGAATCATACTGTTCAAAAGGCGAGTAACCCAGACTTAACAGACTGGTCATCTCATTGCTTTGCCCGGTAATGGCTTGACGTGCCGATCCAAAATCAAGAATAACCGGTGTATTGGTCTTTTTACGAATCAAGATATTGGGAGGCTTGATGTCACGGTGGATATAATCCGCATTAT
The DNA here is from genome assembly GCA_015234045.1 of Magnetococcales bacterium. GTDB lineage: Bacteria > Pseudomonadota > Magnetococcia > Magnetococcales > JADFWU01 > JADFWU01. Next base: position 301,502 of record JADFWU010000001.1, on the reverse strand, counting down.
GAAGCGTTTCCAGTCCATCAAGAATAGGCGGTAGAATATGGGACACCTCGCGCTGAGTCAGGGTCTTACGCCGTTTTAAAATGGCGTTCAGTCCTTCGCCCTGCTCATAGTCCATCACCATATATGCGGTATTGGCATCTTTGAAAAAGCTTTGAATTTTGACGATGGAGGGATGTTTAAACCGGGCGAGTACCTGAGCTTCCTTCAGAAAACGATCCAAGCCCCATTTGAAGGTTGCTTCATCAGCCGATGAGTTTGGCTGCACATCCCGTTTTCCTTGTTCGCGCGTACCGATACCCGCAGGAAGATACTCCTTGATCGCGACAAGCTGATCATGGTTGGTATCCTTAGCCAGATAGGTGATACCAAAGCCACCCTTACCAAGCACCCTGATCACTTCATACCATAGCAGATGCGTTCCATTAGGCAGCGCGTTATGATGTGACTTTCGGCTCATAAAAAATCTTTGCCCATCAGCGGGTTGCTGATGATGACATCACGCATCCGTTGTTTCCTCTGGTGGCGATCCCTCTTTCAGAGCCAATCTCAAAGCTCCAGCTTGATCAATCAACTCCTCTTCAGGCAATCCATCTTCTTCTTGTAACAGGCCTTTTATTTTCTGGTTATGCAACCCGCCCTCAATGATCGGTTTAATAATACCTTCGCCGTCTATCAACTCTTTTTCCAAATCGGTCAGCTCTTCGTCCCATGTTTTGATACCAATATCTTCCAAACCATCGGGACCAATGCGTACTTCTCGTTCGACAGGCGCAACACCCCCTTGAGGATTTTGATGATCAATCTCACCTGTCTCCAAACCAGCTTCTTGCCATGCGGCTTCCAACTCATCAGTATGGTCGTCTTCTGTTACGCTGGAAAACAGCCCGAAAAAACCTCGAACCATCATTCCCAGTCCGACGACCGAAAAAATGATGGCATCCATGGTCCCATATAATAGAAAACCAATGATCCCGCCACGACCACCAGCACTACCACCGGATCGACTGTGAATTTTTGAACCCACCTCATCGCCGTTTTTTCGGCGCATGCGCCGTCTAACCCGTTGCCGATTGAGCAGGGTTGCTTTTCCCGGTGGTTGTGGCACACCGGTTGTAGCGCGAGAAAGCGGTACCTTCTGTTCTTTGTCCTTCGGATTCATGGGAATCGACTCACTAACCTTCATGAAAAGCGACCGTTTGTAGCCACCCTTCGGCAATGAAATTCGCTAGTCAACTTGCGTGGTCAACCGACACTCGATTCATATCAAAAACACATTAAACCATGATCCTCTTTTAAGGCAAAAGGATCAAGACTGTAAGAAAAACCGTGCAGAGACGTGAGTGATCCGATACCTTCCACTTATCATCCCGGGGATAAAGAAGCATCCCTTATTCCCTGTGTCTGAATATCACTGTACAAATTCAGACAATGGATCACGGTGAACCATAGTACCATCGGGCGGAGAAGAAAACACCATGGACAATCTGGATGATCTACTTGGACCACAATCTTTAGAAGATGAAATTGAAAAAAACCCTTCAGTTTCAGATACTTTTGAAGACCTTATGCAATTTGCCATGGAGCAGGAAGAAGCGGAATACGCCTTTTTTTCTGCTTTGGCCAAGCGGGCGGACACAGGTGACGCAAAACAAATCTGGCGAGAGCATGCCAAAGAAGAGTTGGCAAACAAGCAAAAGCTCGAAGATATTATGGCGGCTCATAAAATCCCCGCATCAGAAAAAATCATTGCTGACCCTGACCTGAAAATTGCCAAATATCTGGTTTCCAAAGGACGAAATAAAACAGATAAACTGGGCTATGAAGATGCGCTCATTTTATCTATCAAGCGCACCCGCTCCACCCAAAATCTTTACATGGATCTGAAAGAAACAGATTGCCATGCTGAGATTCTGGATGCCTTTAGCTTTCTGGCCCGCGTTAAAGAGGACCAGTGTCGCAAACTGGAACAAGAGTATGATGATATGCTCCGGGAGGATTGATCCATGATGGCTTCAGCACCCCATAGTGCTATCCACCCCGACTTGAAACAATTGACACCCCAACAGGCGCATGCATTTCTTGAGGAGAATAAGGAAGCCGCTTTTATTGATATCCGCATGGAGCTGGAGCACTTCTTTGTCGGTCATCCCCCTCGAGTTGAAAATATTTCCTGGCAGGATTATCCCGATTTTGAGATCAATGAGGATTTTCTAAAAGAGATTTCAAACGTAGCAAAAAAAGACAAGCCTATCGTACTGATTTGTCGCTCAGGACATCGTTCCATTGACGCAGGCAACTTCCTTTTAGAAAACGGATTCACACTGGTTTACAACGTCCTGGAAGGCTTTGAAGGCGACCGGGATGAACATCATCACCGCTCCAGCATCAACGGCTGGCGCTTTCATGGTCTTCCTTGGGTTCAGTGTTGAATGTCTCCGCCCTCACAGGAAAGGGAATTATCCCTTTCCTGTGATACCTCCGTTACTGCTCTCGCCGGTGATTACTTCTTTTTTCTAGAACATCAATCCTACCAGGAACAAACTCAACCACGGCACGTACGTAATAACAATCAGCGCCAATACCAACACCCCCATCCATGGTAACGCCGCTTTAGTGACCTTCTCCAAACTCATCCCAGAAAGCCCTGCCGCCACATAAAGATTCAACCCAACAGGCGGTGTGATCATGCCAACTTCCATATTGGTCGTCATAATAATGCCCAGATGAATAGGATCAACGCCCAAACTCACAGCCAAAGGATGAAACAATGGAGCCAGAATTAATAAAATGGCAGAGGGCTCCATAAAATCGCCAGCAAACCAAAGAATTACATTGACCATAAATAGAAAACTACCCTTGCTGGGATCGCCTTCCATAACCATATCAGCCAAATGCTGTGGAATACGCTCTTCCGTCAAAACATGTGCAAAAATCATCGCGCAGGCAATGATAAACATCAAAACACTGGTCATCTTTGCCGAATCCAGCAGGACTTTTGGAACATCGTTAAAGCCCATATCCCGATGGATAAATAACGCGATAAATGCGGAATAGACCGCAGCAACAGCGGCGGCTTCAGTCGGGGTGAATACACCACCATAGATGCCACCGACTACGATGACGATCAGCAACAATCCCCAAAACGCTTCAAGAAATGATTTGCCCAGGTTGCCCAAACCTTTCCAAGGCTCACGTGGCATGCCCATGCGTTTGGCGGCAATCCAAGTGGCTATTAGAAGAAATGAAGCCATCAGAATGCCGGGTAAAATACCAGCAATAAACATCTTGCCAACCGACTCTTCTACCGCATCGGCATAGACGATCATCGGAATGGACGGAGGAATAAGAATGCCTAAACTGCCAGAAGTCGCCACAACACCAACAGCAAATTTACGATCATAACCCGCACTGATCATGCCGGGAATCATAATGGAGCCAATGGCAACCACAGTAGCAGGAGATGAGCCAGAAATGGCTGCAAACAGCATGCAACTCACAACCGCGGCCATGGCCAAACCACCATTCATCCAACCCACTAACGCTTTGGCAAACTCAATCAAACGGGCTGAAACGCCGCCTGTGGTCAAAAAGTGCGAGGAGAGCACAAAGAAAGGAATGGCAAGAAGTGTGGTGTGCTCCATGGTGTCAAACAGCTTCTGAGCCACCACCACAGCAGGATCTTCTGTGGCTAACATGGTAAAGGCCAGACTGGAAAAACCCAGACTTATCGCAATGGGCACACCGATTAACAACAGCGCAATCAAACCGACAAACAGAAGAAGGGTACTCATTTGTACATCTCCTCCAACTCTTCCAAATGTTCCATGCCTTCGCGTTTATGAACGCTACTGATTTTTCCCTTCCATATATCCATACCCACATGAATAAAGTGCAGCAACATCAATGACAGGCCAACCGGAATGGCCAGATAAGGAATCCACTGAGGAATCTGTAAATCAAGGCTAAGGTCGCCCCATTCATAGATTCTCCTGGTATAGTCGATAGAGAGCCATAGAACGATAGAGACAAAAAGAATACATATAAATAACGAAAACAAAGCAATACGTCGTCTATTTACCTCAGAAAAGCGCTCCACCAGGATATCAATACCCAGGTGAACCCCCTCTTTGACACCATATGCCGCACCTACCAGTACCACCCAAGCAAACAGATATTGCACAGCCTCCAACACCCAGGTAAAACCAGAATCAAATAGATAACGAGCAACCACGTTGGCAAACAATAACAAAGTTGCAACAGCAAAACCGGCAGAAATAATCCACTTTTCAATCAGGTCAACGGTCTTCATTAACATAGTAAACCAACCCTCTGAATCGTGTTAAAAAAAAGCCCGGGAAAGTATCTTCCCGGGCAGATAAATCATCAATCAGTCAGTGACCCAATAGGGTATGGATTTTCTTTAGAAGGTCATCCCCGATTTGAGAGCGGAATTCATCTTCTACCTTTGCGGTTGCTTTACGCCATTCACTCTTTTCATCAGCGGTGAGATCAATCACCTTAGCGTAACCAGAGTCTTCCACTTTCTTCCGATCACCGGTGTCAGCTTCAGCAGCAAATTGACGGTTGGCCGTGGTAGCTTCCTTCAGAATAGCAGTTAATTCTGTGCGGATATCGGCAGGTAAGCTTTTCCAGAAATGGTTGCTCACTACCACCAGATAGCCAAGATAGGAGTGATTGGAAACGGAAACATAAGATTGAACTTCATGGAATTTCTTGGAATAGACATTAGACCAAGCATTTTCCTGGCCATCCACAACACCTTGTCCAAGCGCTGTATAAACTTCTTTAAAGGGAAGCTTTTGTGGTGTGCCACCCAAGGCTTTGATCATGGCGGCATGCACTTCGGAACTTTGGATGCGAAATTTGTTGCCGTTAAAATCGTCAGGAACGTTACGCAGAGGTTTGCTACCCTTGATTGAAAACACCTTCATGCCGTTGTCCCAAAAGGTGAGAGCACGCAACCCTTTACGCTGCAATGGTTGGGTCATCTCTTCAACAAGATCAGAATCAACCAAAGTGTGAACATCATTGATATCGTTGAATAGGAAGGGAAGATCAAAGGCTTGAAGCGTCCGAGAAAATTTAACAAACTTTGACAGGCTGGGCGCAGCCATGATGCCTGTGGTATCGCTGTCACTGAGGCGCATGGCCTCCATGACCTTGTTGTCATTGTAGAGCTGGGAGCTCGGAAAAACTTCAACGCGCACTTTGCCAGCCATACGGGTGTTGACCAACTTGGCGAACGCATCGGCAGCTTTGCCTTTTGGCGTTTGCGGTGAAACCACGTGGGAAAACTTGATCACATACTCAGCGCGTGCCTGACCGGGCAACATGGCGATTCCCAACGCCAATACCATTGCAATAATCAGAATTTGGGGGATACGTTTCATCAATACCTCCATCTCAATGTGGATACTTCGATACACGACTTTCCCGGCAACTATGAACTTAATAAATCATCCATCAACAATGTTGATAGCCCTCTTAATGGGTCACTGTCAATGATTAAGAGGTGGATTTAATTTCCCTGTTTTGACAAAAAGAGGCTATCAACTTTGCACTTTTCCGTGCTCACAATCTGGTTTTGACGCATAATGAACCAACAGAATTAATTTAAGATCCAATCAGGTGTTATGTTCATGACTCATACAGAAAAATCACCACTATTACTGCCCGTTCTCGAAGAGTACTGGACTGAAAAGAACATGGATGATCATTTGGACCGATGTCCACCGGGTTGGCGCACCCATTTTCTTGTCATACTCTCAGATATCGTGACCACGCTGAAGTTGAATCATGAACAAGTCAAACACCTGTTTGACCAACTCACCGACCTGTTTATCAACTGGCGGGAGAGTTACCCAGACCCCACGCTGTTTACCTATCTCGCCTGTTTAAAGCGTTATCGTCCAGAACAGTATCAGCGTTACTTAAGCAATCATCATGTGGTGGAAAACACCCCAGAATTCAATATCAATGCCGCAACCTTTGAATTGACCATTGAGATTACCGGCTTGTTTTCCGATCATGCCAACCCAATGCGAATGCGTGATGCGATCTATGAGATTGAAGATATGATCCATGATTTTGTTTTAACACATAAAAGCCGTTGCATATCTCCGTTTGATGGCCGCAGTACAGATGAGATTTATGCGCTCACTACGCATCTTGGCTATATAATCAAGTCAATTGAATCATTTTAGCGTTTATCATTGATCTCATCCGTGTCAGTTGGATTGGCACAATCGGTTACATTTATTTCGATGTCTAACATAGAGTAGTTGCATTTTGGGAGTAGACTTTCCCGTCATGAAAAATTTTGATTGTGATTCTTGGTTTTCATGGCTGGTAGTCACGAGAGTTGCTGTTATCCGTGATGTAATGAAGGGAGAATAAGAGATGAATGAGTCGTTTCTTGAGCTGCAACGATTGGTGACAAAGCCTGTGGATCGTCGTTCACAGAAAGAAGCAGATAGAAGAAATGATATTGAACAGCGCTTCCTTCTCGAACAGCGGGCAAGAGAACAACGAGAGCAAGAGCGCCGAAACAAATCAGCTGAACGACGTGGAGAATCTCCTCGTCGGCGTTTTCCTCGCGAAATGTTCAAAACTTCACTGGTGTATAAAAATGGACGTGGTGTCCGCGTTTCAGGAACAACTAAAAATGTCAGTATTTGTGGTGTAATGATGGAGCTGTCTGAAATAAATTCTCGGATCACATCCGGTGAGCAAGGCATGTTACTTTTAGTGGAACAGAAAGGTGAGCACGCTTTTCCATGCCAAGTGATTCGTAACGAGGAAAATAAATTGATTCTGGAAATTAGCAGAGACCATATTTCCCAATTTGGTGCGGTGTTGACTGCATCAATTTTTTCCAGTCTACAACAAGAACTGAATCTGGTTGATAAATGGGAAAATGGCAATAAATAAACGAACTAAGCAACAGTATTATAATTAGGATTTTAACATTCTCAGCAACATCAATAGTGAAAAAATACCGATATGCAGCGCCGGTAGATACCAATCAGCTTTGACCAGCCAGAGATGGTGAACCAATCCGGCTATGGTGGCGGGAAATACCAACAAATGAATACGCCGCCACCAACGGCCAAGCCTGTGCCGGCTTCTGATCGTTGAGGTGAGTGCCAACGGAATCAACAGGGTAAAACCTGTCAATCCCAAGGTGATATAGGGTCTTTTTATAATGTCTGCCATAATGGCAGAAAAATCGAAAAACTGTTCAAGGCCAACAAAAACAAACATATGAACAGTGAGATAAAAGAAACTTAACAACCCTAATGTGCGCCTCAAAAAGAAGATTTGTTTGAGTTTGGACAGTCGGACCAATGGTGAAATAGTCAGCGTGGCCAATAGAAACCAGATTCCCCATCGGCCACTTTGATGAGCAGCAGTCTCTATTGGATTAGCTCCATATCCACCAGTCAGCGCTTGACTTATCTCCCAGACAAGCGGAATAAATCCAATAATCCAGGCCAGTAAATGAGATTTTTTAAGCATATGGATTCCACTGTATATAGTCTATTCAAACACTGAATAGTGTACACAAAAAAACCCGGTTCACATATCCGAACCGGGCTTTTATTATGATGTATCGGGAAGCATCAATGAATTGACGCGGCCATATCTTCCAGTGCTTCCTTGTCGATATCTTCCATTTCAGCCTCGGCGGAGGTCTCCATGCGAAGGTCTTCCAGTTCCTCCATCATGTCATCAATCTCATCACCAGCAGGAAAAGGATGTGTTGCTTGTTGGACGGTCATGGCGACTCTCCTTCATCAATGGTGTTTTTCTTTTTTCCGCGACCCTAAGGGCGCAACCCTTATTATCTTTGATCTATGAGACCATAAAATGGTTCCAGCAAGTTGCGTAAAAATGCATGAATTGTAAGTGAAAAAAACATACAACAAAATTATTGTGTCCAAAAAACAATATATTCGCTTGCAAATAGTGGGAAATGCGAAGAATATGTACTGTAACAGAAATGTATCATGATCACCTCTTATCAGTACGCATTGATTGTGTATTTAATCTAAGAGGCCGCTGTTCAAATTTTCGAAGGGTTGCCACGCCCAATACCTTCTATGGAGTACGGAAATAATGACCCTTAAACAGTTTTTTGTTGGCGGTATGGCCGCACTTTCTTTGACACTATCATCCACAGTTAGTGCCGGCGTTTCACCAGATCTACCCTATCCAAAAGATGCGCCTACCGCTGAAGAAATTGCCAGACAAGTCTATTTTGTCAATCACTTCTTCGCCGTTAAAGATTTCTCAATTGAACGTGATGGTAGAACGGTAATCACCTCTATTTTAAGTCGTTCCAAGGGCAGTAAAGCCAAGGTCAATACAGTAGAGAGATATCTTAATAACGATTATAGCGATGGCGTGGTAAGAGCTAAGGACCTGGCGATTTTTCGCTCTGGTAAGCTCAGAGGCACCGGTATGCTGATCGTTGACTATGTGGATGATGATAAGAGTCAGTCCTACTCCATCTGGCTTCCTGCTCTACGTAAGATCCGTCGATTTACGCAACCCGCTCATGATGACTCCTGGGGCGGCACCGATTTCACCTTTGGTGATGTGACGTTGCGTAAACCACATCATGAAAATCATGAACTTCTCGGTACTGAGTCTTTTGAAGCGTGTTTGATGGCGATAGAGTTACCTGAAGGTAAGCGCTCTAAATACACTAAAAACCTTCATCCAGCCGCCTGTGATCACAAGGGCAGTGAAGTGTATAAGCTGAAAAGCACCACAAAGTATGAAAGCTGGTGGTATGACCATCGTATCAGCTATGTGGATACCAAAACCTTTGCTGATTATCGCACCGAATATTTTAAAGATGGGAAGAAAATCAAAATCATTGATCGTGACTGGACCAGCATGAAGCTGGATGATCCGCGTGGTCTGGCTTGGCGCTATTGGTATGGTGTCAATCTTGAATCCGGTCATGAAACCATGGCTAACATCCCTGATGCAGTAGTGCATTGGAACTCAGGCAAAGAATCCAGCCTGTGGACCGAAAATACACTGCGTAAAATCAAGCGGTAAGCACTCATATCTTCAAATAGATATGACATAGCGCTCAATTAAAGGATGATATCATGGTAAATAAACGCTTTTCCGCTTTAGCGGTTCTCACTTCTTTGACATTGGCTGGTTCTGCCTGTGCCGCTCAGGAAGATTGGGAAGTAACCGGTTACATTAAAAACGAATCTGCCTTCTTCACGCAGAGCGGACCGACCACAGGTCAGCGCACCTCCACAGTAGATACGGCTGAACAGAAGTCCGCAACGCTGTTGAAGATGGAAAACACCCTGAATCTCTATGTCAACGGTGATTTGACAGATGATACTGCTCTTCATGCTCAAGTAAAAATGAGCTACGATGCGGCTGGCGTTGAGGGCTATAAATTCCATCGCGCCTACAGTCAACAGGACTATCTGAGAGAACTCTATCTGGATACGACCGTCGGCGGACTTGATCTCCGAATCGGTAAACAGCAGGTGGTATGGGGCACTGCGGATGGTATCAAGCTTTTGGATATTCTCAACCCTACCGATTGGCGGGAATTTGTCCAGAATACCATGGAAGATGCCCGTATTCCGGTTTGGATGGTCAAAGCCGAGTATGAAGGCGAGTCCGCTGGAAACTATCAGCTTGTGCTGTCACAGGCTCAAGAAAATCTGATTCCCGGTCTGACAGCCAGTGGCGATGTTGGACAGCCGTTTCTTATGAAAGGTATGGACTCCATCACAGGCCCGGTGAATGGTTTTTTGAATGTTGTTCCTCAATTGGGTTCAGTAGCCAATGTGTTCAGCATGATGGCACCCAATGCCCCGCCAAACGGTTTTGGTACCAATCTGAGCAACTTTGTCAATTATTCGGTAGATAATTTTGCCAGTGCGGCTGACCCCATGGGCGTAGGTTTTGCTGGTGCGGATATTCTCACCGGTATTGCCTATAACGCACCACCAAATGGTGTCAGTGCGACGACATTGCTGGTTGATGGTGGTTCAGCCAATTGGGATACAACCAATCCCAATTCCGTGTTTGAGTATATGCCTAATGCCACTTTTGCCACCTTTGATACCTTTGCCAACGCCACATCAGAGTATCGTCGGGATCATCCTGAAGATTTGGATGGAAATATCGGTGTTCGGTATAAAAACAGCATCGGTGCCAACCTTAACTTCTCTTTGAATTATCTCTATCACTACGATGCCAACCCCTATATTGACCTGCATTGGGAAGACAGTACTGGTCAGAAACTCAATGTAGTCACCACCAATGATGCTGCATCTGGACTGAATACGGTTCATTTGCAAGCACCTGGTGCAGCGGCTGGCACATATGATTGTTCTGCTGATGCAGGCGATAATCCATGTACATTGGTCTTCACTGAAAAGATGAACCGAATCCACTCCATCGGCACCTCTTTTGATACCAGCATGGAAACCGGTTTTCTTGGACCCATCGTACTGCGCGGTGAGTTTCTCTATCAAAAAGATGTGATGGTGCCCATCATCGACCGTGAAAAACTGGGCTATGGTGACTTAGCCGGTGGTCTCACCATGGTGCCTTCGGATATGTTTAAATATGTCCTGGGCGTTGAGTCCATTTTCATGACCAATCTGACTGTCAGCACGCAATTCATCCAGTTCATCAACCTGGACTTTGTGGAAGATGGGCAGCGGTATACCGGTGATCAAGCCACGTTGCATCTTTCCAATGGATTGGCAAAGGGTTCAGAGTTCCGCGAGATGGTATCACTGTTTCTTTCCAAACCATTTGGTGAAGAGCAGCAAGGACGCTGGAATAACATCACTATCTATGAAGAAGAAGGCGGATGGTGGAACCGCTTTGACGTGGAATACGCCTTTACAGACGACTTTCTCGGCATGGCAGAATGGAATAACTATTGGGGCAATGAAGACACCATGTTTGGCCAGTTTGCCAATGCTTCCAATGTCCAAATTGGGATGAAGTTCCTCTTCTAGAAAGTTCAATTCTACACTGAACCGCCCTGATTCTCAGTTATTCAGGGCGGTTTATATACTGATGGGTAATATTATGAAAAACGCCCAATCTGAGCAGGCTGACACCTTTAATGGTGGCTTGGCACGGGCCTATGCCCGCTGGGTTATGCGCCTGCGCTGGCCGATTTTAATTGCCGTTTCCGCTATTACGATTCTAGCCGCTTTCCAAATTCCTAATCTCGATATCCGCAACGATCCAGATACACTTCTACCACCCAGCAATCGCTATGTTGCTACCAATCTATATGCTGAAAAAACCTTCGGCATGGGTAACCTGATGGTGGTTGGGTTGAGTCTTGAGGAAGGCAATATATACCAGCCCTGGTTCATCAATATGGTCCAGGAGATCCACAGGAAACTGGAGGCATTACCCAATTCACGACCATCCAATTTCATCTCATTGGCAGCCCAAAAAGTGAAATATATGGGCGCGGATGAGAATGGTTTGGTGTTCAAAAGATTGATTCCAACCGCTGGTGTCTCAGAAGAGGATGGCGAGAAAAGTCAACAACAACTGGCCTTTCTAAAAGAAGGACTTGAAGAAAATCCAGTGATGGCACCGATGCTTCTGTATATGGAAGATAAGGCGGGCAATCGCTGTGATTATGGTCAGCCAGAGTGTGAGGCCAAAGCGACATTCATCATTGCAGATTATGATGATGAGATGAAAGCGCACTATCTATCCTGGGTGCGAACCCTTTTGGAAGAATTAGAACCGTATAGCCATGATGATCGGTTTGAGGTGTTAGTCGCCGGTGAGCCGTATTTTCTTGCCTATATGTTGCTCAATCTGGTGGATAACTGGTGGTTGTTTGCCATATCGTTTGCCATTGTGATTGTGATTCTGCTCAAAGAGTGTCGCACCGTTCGTGGGGCACTATTTCCGCTGTTTGGTGTGGTTTCAACCATCATCTGGACCCTTGGCTTGATGGGATTTTCCGACTTCAAGCTCACCACCATGATGGTGTTGACACCCATGTTGCTTCTGGCGATTGGTATTGGTCATGCCGTACAGGTGACCCGACGTTATATGCAAGAGCATCAAGAACTGGGTGATTCCACTGAGGCCGGCATTCGGGCAATTCAGTTCACTATCATTCCGGCAACGCTCTCCATCATTACCGATGTAGCTGGTTTTGCAACGCTTTCGCTCGTGGATATCTCGTTTTACAAAGCCTATGCCTACTTTGGCATGTTCGGAATGTTTACCTTGATACTGACCACTACCAGCTTGATTCCAGCCATGATGGTCATGTTCCCGGATAAACGGCCCGGTGCTCTGGTACACGCCGCAGCCCTGTCACGTGAACAGCGCATGGCCAATGGCGTGACCCGTTTGCTGACTGGTCCTGGAAAATGGTTGCCTGTTGTCGGTGTTGCTGTGGTGTTGGCGTTATCGGTCCACTATACCAAGATCACTGAAGCCACCGCCGAAGACCTGATGCCCGGTGTGGAAAAAGGAATCAACTATGCCCATGCCGCATTTAAAGAGTCCTCTATAACCATTCAGGATATCAATCGACTGGGCGAGATCATGCCTGGTGTAATCTCCTTGAATATTCCCATTCGTGGCAAAAATCCTATCAAACCACTCTGTGATTATGCAGATCTGGAACCACCAGCCTGTCACGATGCTGAAGAGGATGGCGAACAGGGCATTTACAATGATGCCGATGTGATGGCCGATCTGGCCCGTATGGAAGAGTGGATGCGGGCGCATCCGTATATTGGTTTTACCGGTTCATATGCCCAATATCTAAAACTGGTCAATATGCTGCTTGCATCAGAGCCGGGTCAAAAGTCGAATATGGCCTTTTTCAATATTCCTGATCGTGAATTTCTTACCAGCATTGACCCTGAGGATGATCGGAATTCCAATGATATCATTGCACTCTATAATGGTTTATTAGAAGCGATGACAAGCGAAGGTGATCTGGATTCTTTTGTGGATGCTGAAAGTTGGAATCAGGGTGTATTGCTCGGTTTCGTCAACACCATGGATCCTGTCAAGACACATCAAGTGGTGTTGGATATTCAGGACTATATCGAACAGCACAAAGAGGATGCCGGATTCAAAAAGGTCAACTTTGGTTTCCGAAATGCGGATGAGTCCGGTGATATCAATACGCTTTCCAAACCGGGACCAGACTATGTATCACCGGGTATCGGCGGATTTTTGGGGGCAACGGAAGCAACCCGTGAAGTGAGTATGGCTAACTGGTTAAGCTCTCCCCTTCAAACCGGTTTGGCAATCTTCCTGATCGCTGCACTCATATTCAGGTCGTTGCTGATTTCAGGTATTTTGGTAGTCATTCTGGGGATCACGTTGTTTGCTCAGTATGGTATGGCTGGATACTTTACCCATGTAGAAAACTGGTCCGGCAATCTCCATTTTGGCAATCTTGTTACATTGAGTATTGCTATGGGATTGGGTGTAGACTACTCCATATACATGATTTCCCGTCTGCGGGAGGAAATGGCTAATACCGGTCAAAATTGGAATGAATCGCTGAAAAATACTTTGGCAACATCCGGTTCAGCAGTATTGGTTTCAGTGATTGTCCTTTTGGGCAGCTTCATTCCGTTGATGGCCACTGAATTGGGCAACACCTGGGGCTTGGGCTTCTATATCGGTGAGGCTTTGGTTATTGATGTGGTAACCGCTTTGACTCTGTTACCGTTGCTGATCTACTGGACCAAACCCGCATATGTTTTCCAAAAGAAGTGAGTTGGAAAATGCTGGTCCATTATTTGTAGTACAAGAACAAAGCCCACCCATTTTCTGTTTGGATGGGCTTTGTTCTAAGCAGCGTTTACTGAAGAACAGAAACGGGTATATTTTGTTGGGTGTTTTCGACATATTGGACATCGGATAAAGGCATCTGCGTAACCAGCAATAACACCAGAAGCTGCCAATGCCCAGAAAACCCGCTCAACCCAGGCTGTCTGCATAAGCGCTTCACTGCCGAACAGAAAAACGCTCAACACACCCCAGACTGTTGCCGATCCAAATCCCATCACTAAATAGCGCATTTTAGATTTCCCTAATATTTACATATTGTGATAGACGATATTGACTAAGAGTACGGATGACTTCTATTAGTTCCCTGCTTGTTGTGAAGAATAGCTGTTAAATTTGTAAATTTTTTGTAACAAACACTTTAACATGAATTAAGATATTTATATTACAATCTTAAGAATCAATCGTAAACTGTCGCAAAAAAGCGTCTCAAAGTGACAAATAGTGGCATATTTTTCGGTGAATAGTTACCCTAAACTAGGGCGTGTTGACATTCGCCAGATTTCGGTTCCTGGCAAGGCAAATCCAACGAAAAAGCGGAGCGTACTGGTAGTACGTGAGCATTTTGAGGCGGATTTAACGCCGCCAGGGGCCGAAAGATGGTGAATGTCAACAGGGCCTAGGCTATATTTTTATTGATCAATAAGATGTTTGTCGTTTTTTATGAAATGGAGAAGCAGTTCAAATGGACTTACGTGTACTGGTTCTGTTTGTATTCCTATTATTGCCTGGCGGTTTTGTTACGGCAGAAAATAGACCAACGCTTGCACTGCTTGATTTTTTCCCCTTTGGCCGGGCTGGTGACAGCGGCAAACCAATTGGTTTAATGGTCGATATGATCCGGGAAATTGAGAAAGCGTCTGGCATTCCCATAGACATTAAATTAATGCCGATTCCCCGGGCTCTTAGAAGTGTCACTTTGGGAGAAGCTGATCTGATGATCTCCTATAAAGATGATCAGATGTTGCCTGGTGTCACATTTCTAGGAAATATGGGTTGTCTGCAAGCGCTGTTAATTCCACATGGAAATTCCCATATTTCAAGCCTGGATGATCTAACAGATAAGCGTATTGGATTCATTTCAAAGGGGTATTTCCATATAAAATTTGCTCATCAATTTGGTTTGATTCCCGTTGAAGTGCCAAGTAATGAATCCATGTTACATATGACGTTACGTCATTGGTTGGATGGTTTTGTAATCAATAGTATTGTGCTCGGTGCGTACAAAAAAGGGCTGGCTGAACACGCACATCTGCCGGGGGATTGGCAGACAAAATTGGGTACGCCCATTATTCTGGAAACCATGGAAACACATCTCTCCATTTCAAGGCGATCTAAACTACAACATCTCATACCAGTGCTATCAAAGGCGGTGGAGACAGTGAAAAAACAGGGGCTTTTTCAACAACTTTATGATCGTTATGGCGGAGTAGACGCTTCCAATTGTGGCGACCTTTCGGACTCATTATGAATAAATTGCCGATTACCAAACGCCTCTCTTTTCGCTTGGCACGTATTGGCGTTGCAGTGGCATTTTTACTGGGTTTGATTCTCAGCATTGTGCAGGTGGTGCGAGATTACACAATTCAGACGGATGCTCTTGATGCACATATTCAACGCATTTTGGATGTGGCAACTCATCCGGCCACACGTTCAGTACATATCCTTGATCGAGATTTGGCACGGGAGGTGGTTCAGGGGCTATTGGAATATGATTTCATCAACGCGGGACAGATTCTGGATGATTTGGGACTTGAGTTGTCAGCTAAACATCGGCAAGAGCTGGTAAACGTTGAGCAGCGCTGGTTATCTGGCTTTTTTTCCGGTGGCATCATCAAATATGAAAGAAGATTGCATCCGCCAGGTGTTCCCATGGATAAGCCTGGTCGTCTGATTGTTGAAGTGGACCGGGATGTGGCACTATCTGATTTTGTCTCCCGAGCAATATTTGTCATTATCAGTGGTGTATTACGTAATCTGTTGTTGGTTTTGTTATTGTTCAGCGCCTATCACATGGTGTTAACCCGCCCTTTGATCCGACAGTCAAAAAATTTGGCTGCTATGGATCCACTCAATCCACAACCATTACCGCTGATTGATAATCACGTGCATGATGAGCTTGGCGTACTCACCCAAGTTACCAATCAGTTTCTGTCTGACAGTGCCAAACATCTTTCTGCCCAACATGAATTAGAGATCTATCTACGGGAAAGTGAAGAGAAGTTCCGCGTTTTTTTCCACCAGGCTGTGATGGGGTTAGTCATTGCAGGCATGGATAAAAAGTTCGTTGATGTCAATCACGCTTTTTGCCAAATGGTTGGCTATGACCGCGATGAACTGCTCAATATGACATTTGAGAACATTACACATCCCGATGACTTAAAGAAAGACCTCCAGAATTTGCGCCATGTCATCAGTGGTCAAATTGATTCGTTTACGATGGAAAAACGCTATTTACATCGTTCAGGCAGCATTGTTTGGGGATTGTTGAGTGTTTCACTGGTTCGGGATGAGGCTGGAGATCCTCGACTATTTATTGGTCAAATTCAGAATATTAGTGCGCAGAAAAAAATACTGGAACAGCTTAGAATTAATGAAGAACAATTGAGACGCTATTTCGAATTGGGCCTTATCGGAATTGCCACAACCACGATTGAAAAAGGGTGGTTGGAGGTTAATGACCGATTATGTGAAATCTTCGGCTATTCCAAACAAGAACTATCCAGTAAAACTTGGGCAGAGCTAACGCATCCAGATGATTTGGAAGCTGATCTGACAGAATTTAATCGAATAATTGATGGTATTAGCAATGGCTACAGCATGGATAAGCGATTTATCCATAAAAACGGTGAGGTTATTCATGCAATCATCTCTGTTAGCTGTATGCGCAAAAGCGATCATTCCATAGATTACTTTATTGCCTTTATAAAAAATATTTCAGAACGAAAACAAGCAGAAGATAAATTATTGCGTACCAGTAAGCGTTTGTCTATAGCAACACGTGCCGGTGGAATCGGTGTTTGGGAATGGAACTTGGCCGATAATCAACTTATTTGGGATCACCAAATGATGGAGATCTATCACGTTGATAAGAATGAGTTTACTGGTCATTATCAAGCATGGAAAAATCAGGTTCATCCAGATGATTTACTGCCTACTGAAGCACTGATAAATTCTGCTTTAGCTGGTGATATAGAGTTTGATACCGAATTTCGAATTATTTGGCCGGATGGCTCTGTCCGACATGTCCGCTCTGCTGGTTTGGTAAATTATTCAACAAGAGGTTTGCCTGAAAGCATGGTCGGTGTTAACTGGGACATCACTATCCTCAGACATGCTGAACAGTCGATTAGAAACAATGAAGAGCGCTTCCGTGCACTGGCTGATTTTTCTCCAATAGGCATATTCCAGGCTTCTCCCGAAGGAAAAGGGATTTATGTGAATAAGCGTTGGAGTGAAATTTCTCACTTCTCCTCTGAAAAAACTTTGGGTGAAGGATGGATTAACGCCATTCATCCTGAAGATCGACAACGTACGGTTGAAAGCTGGCAACATGTGGTCGCCAACAAAGAGCCTTGGGCGGAACAAAGCCGTATTATTCGGCCTGATGGAGAGGTTCGGTGGGTTGAATTTCAGGCTTTTCCAGAATTAAATAGTCAAGGCGCATTGGTCAGTTATGTTGGCAGTGTGGTGGATCACACTGAAGAAAAGAACATTGTGCTGGCTTTGAAAGAAAGTGAAGACCGTCTGATAAATAGTGAACGGATGTTCCGCTCTTTGGTGGAACAAGCTTATGCTATTTTTTGGCGTTTTGATCTCGATGCCGACCAATTCACATATATGAGTCCTCAAAGTGAGGTTTTATTGGGTTACGCTATAGATTCCTGGACAGATCTTGATTCCTGGAAAGCTCGGATTTATCCAGATGATCGAGAGTGGGCCAGCCAGTACTGTATTGCTCGAACAGCTCGTGGTCAGGATCATACTCTTGAGTATCGAGCAGTTACAAAAAGCGGCAGAGTCGTCTGGATCAGAGATGTCGTTACCGTTGTGACAGACCAAAAAGGAATGCCTGCTGAAATGCTTGGCATCATGTTTGACGTTACCAAGACAAAGGAAGCAGAAACCAATCTCAGATCAGCAAAAAGAGAGGCAGAAAAAGCCAATCAGGCCAAGAGCATTTTTCTAGCTACTATGAGCCATGAGATACGCACACCCCTGAATGCCATTCTCGGTATGGGTGAAGTGCTCAATGAAACAGAACTCACCGAAACTCAGAAATGGAGCGTTGATACACTAAATCGCTCTGGTGAAGTGTTGTTATCCCTGATCAATGATGTGCTTGATCTTTCCAAAATTGAGGCAGGTCAGTTAATTTTGGAAAAAGCGACGTTCGACCTGCATCTACTGGTCAGAGAAGCGGTTAATATTTTTGAATTTACAGCACGTGAGAAAGGGATTGTATTAGATCTTCAAATTGATGATGAAGTACCATGCTGGGTAGAAGGTGATTCTACACGTCTGCGTCAGATGTTGTTAAATTTAATAGGTAATGCGCTAAAATTCACTCAAAAAGGTGCCATTAGCATTCGTTTAGGTTCCAGCATGGAAGATAAGATCTTTTTCTCCGTTGAGGATACCGGGTTAGGTATTTCCCAAGCGCATCAGGAGGAGATTTTCAAACCCTTTACACAAGCAGATGCCTCAACTACCAGAAAACATGGTGGAACTGGTTTAGGCTTGACGATCTGTCAGCGCTTGGTTGATCTGATGGATGGTAAGATTTGGGTGGAAAGCACACTGGATCAAGGTAGTACGTTTACTTTTCTCATTCCGCTTCCAGCGTCTTCCGCTATGCCAGTTGGTCCAGATACATTGAATCAAGATAAGAATGCAATAAAGCACAATGGTCAAACCGTGGACAGCCCGACTATTGATTCTCAGAATCCACAGAAAATCCTACTCGTTGACGATGCGGATGATAATAGATTACTGGTTCAGGCCTTCTTGAAAAAGAGTGCCTACCAGTTAGTAATGGCAACCAATGGTGCCGATGCAGTAGAGAAATTTAAAAGCGAATCGTTTGATTTTGTATTGATGGATATACAAATGCCGGTGATGGATGGGTATCAAGCTACCCAGGCAATACGGGCTTGGGAAAATCAGCAGGGTCACAATCCAACACCTGTCATTGCATTAACCGCCCATGCCTTATCTGAAGAATCAGAGCAAATCAAAGCCTCTGGGTGTGATCTTCACCTCACCAAACCCATTAAGAAGAAACTGCTTTTGGCGACACTGCGGGATTATATGGGGTAAGTCAATGTCGATTGGCTGTGAAAACTATACAGCTTTTCTTTATCCACATTACAATTAACTAATAGTATTTGCAGATCTGCAATATTTATCATAATGACCGGGTGAAGACGCACCTTGATCAACATCTTCTATTTTACATTCATTCCATAATTTTAGAAGATCGTCCCAGTTATTTACTAATATATCAATAATATCTTCATCAAAGTGACCTGAACCATTTTCATTGAAACGATCATCAATTAATATTTTCAGTGTAACTTCTGGCGTTTTAGCTTCTTTATAAGAACGCTTGGAAAGTAAGGCATCCATTACATCAGCTACAGCAACAATTCGACCTTCTAGTGGAATCTCATTTTTCGAAATACCGTTTGGGTAGCCAGTCCCATCACATTTTTCATGGTGGGTTTTGGCAATTGTCGCTGCAATTGACAAAAGATCCAGTTTATTATCAGCATTTGCATCTTCAAGAAGTGTAGAACCAACTATTGCATGCCTTTCCATGATTGAACGTTCATCACCCTCAAATCTACCGGGCTTGATTAGAATACACTCAGGCGTACTGATTTTTCCAACATCATGAAGTACAGCAGCCCATTCAAAATGATCTAGATCAAACAAGGGTTGGATCTCTTGTTTTCTAAAATACAGTTCAGCAAGTCGTCTGGAAATAGTGCCAACTCTATTGACATGACCGCCAGTGAAGCCATCTCTTTTTTCAATGGCTTGCGCTAATCCATTCATTAATGCTTTAGTTGTGTCGGCTATTTTTTCGGTAAGCAGACGGTGCGTGCTCAAACGGTGAAGTAAACCATGAAAAAAAGGAATCACAGATTGAGCATTTTCAATCGGTGTAGGTAATACTCCAAGAATTAAATCGGGAAATTTATGAGGCAACACTCGATGCAAATACTTATTACTTAACAATAATAGAGCGGTTTTACAGGGTGTATATGAACCCTTTTTTGGCACATTATTAACAGATTTGAGTGTATCAAGTAAATCTTGAGCACAACAATCTTGTTTACCCTCAAGATTACCAAGTTGAACATGACTGATAACCAACAAGTCGAGCGGTGTTTTTTGGCTCAGTGAACACAGCGCGTCTATATTTTCATGTATATGAAAATGACTGGAAAAGTTGGTGCCAAGGAATAGTTTTGCGGCTTCTATAATATGTTTATTTATCAAAAACTCATGATTATTGAGTTGAATTAAGTGGATATGATGAGAAGTTGACATGATTTATTTTATTGTTATGTTTGTTGATATTACTTGCTACGATTCACTAAATGTCAGCACAGAGTTTCAATTAGCTAAATCTCTTGGTCCATGAACATACTAGCTATACAAGATATAGAATGATCACAATGCCGCCTTATTTTTCATCAAGTTGGTCGCTCATTAAGCGCCCCATTATACATGTATAGTGGAGCATAAGTTCGCGCAAAGAGCTTTGACCTCTCACCATGGACGAAAGCAGGGAATTTGCATGAATATGTAACTCACGAAACTCCTGAACAGCACTGATAACGATCTGATTAATCGTCTTATCGTCCTGCGGTAGTCTTCTTTTTTCTGGTTCAAGATTTTCATCAAGAATATTGGTTGGTCCAAGCATCATATAGCGTTTCAGCACCCAACCAAATTCCATGCTAAAAATAGTGGTATATAATTTCAATTGGACTGGATCTACATCAATTGAAGAAGAAGTAAGATCAACTATTATGAATTCTTTAGTGGATAGAGCCGTAGCCGTACTTGCACCAAAATAGGTAGTTGTATCAAAGCCCCAGGCAGTTGGGTCGTGACTTAGTTTTATCCAAAGCGTTAATCCTTCGATAATGCCATCGCTTACCGCTTCAGGATCAATATCCAGCCGGCTGGCAAAGAGTTTATCAATGATAGGATCGTTATTATAGAAAACCAGCAGATTACCAATGAGCGGCCAAAGAAGATCTGTCCATGCATCGGATGCTTTAGCAATAACATCCAACGGCAGAGTTGAATTGTTTGATTCCTGACGATAGATTTTCAGACCAAGTTGATTGGGCATTCTACTATCTCATTGAAAGGAATTACTCATTATAAAAAAAGACCAAGAAATATAAATTCTTCTTCAAGCAGCCAACTCTGAAAAAGTAAATCTTATGAGCAAGATTAATTTTGTCAGAGTTGGTTGCACAGGTTCATGACTCCACAGTTTCTTGATCAGAAGCCAGTTCATTGATCCAGTCTACATGGCGCCGGATATAGAGATCATTGGTCTGAGTATTTTTATCCCAAATATCTTGGCGGCCAGCACAACCGAGATATTGATGGCGATCGTCACCAGAAATGCTGACAGGCTCAGACTGATCTTTTTCTTGCTGTCGAGCAAACTCAGCATCAAGCTCTTGGAGGCGCGCTTGATTATTTTTTTTGACGATATTTAGTTTTTTCTTCCAAGCATTATCCATGTTAGAATCTCTCCTTACCTTAACAGCAAAGTCGCGATAAAGATTGAGAATCTCCTTTCTCGTTTTGAGGATTGATCCAGTTATTCATATTCGAAAACATTAAAAAGCACACTGAATCGATCTTTCGCGAACAGAAATCGTGTTCAGAAGGTGCATGCTAGCATATTTTGCACTTCATAGTCCAGATATTTCCGTTCTACAAAAAAACACTTGTTTCACTGACATCTTTCGCCTGAAAACAAACACTAATTCATTGATCTTTCTTAAAAAATATAGAATATTTTTATTGTTTCATGACAAGCCATTCCGCTCTTTGTAATGAGTTAACATTGTAACAAGTTTGGACACGATGTCATCAAACGTATCTTTATACCCAAGCGCTTTTTTTTCTGTGATATCGATATCAACCGAAAGTGATGTCAGAAGCTGTTCCACATTTCCAATAGCTTCCATATATGCGCCAGGGTCATCCTCTTTATTGTTCTGACATTTACTAAGATGACTGGCATCGGACTCAATGCGTTGGCAAGCCTTGCTAAACAAGTGCGCCTGTTCAGCCTCTTGGTACGCATGGACAACATCATCTGTGGGTGAAAAAATCGTAAGGCCAAAGTCTGGAAGTTGGTGAAGATCCAAATTGTAGAGATCTTTGAAGTGAAATTTAAGCTGATCTAAAAATCGGGCGTTTCCAACAAGCTCTGTAAGTCTTTTTTGACTTTTCTGGAATATGACATGAGCAATTGCAAACTGATTTTGATCACTGTCAGTTGTATCAAATAAAATATCCATTATAGGGGTTGTTGTTGCATTGGGATCGCTTCTTTTTCGAATACCGAAGCGCACGAGACCAATATATTTACTCATCAAACGAGAGTTTTTATAAAGTTTTTCCCGAGTACTTTCTATCCAGCTTGAACGTTCTTCCAAATAGAACTTAAATTTACTTCTGAGTATGTCAGAGTTCAGGACATCATCCATTTCTGGTTGTTGAATTTGACTAAGAACACTTGGAAGAACATCTTCAAAATAACTTACTTGATCGACAAACCTGCAACTACTCGTCCACAACAATGTTTCTTCGAGCGCCACTTCTTTTTCTGGATTGAATTTATAGGCAACAGCTATCGCTTGAAGTTTACGCAAACTCGCCCTGAGTAGTTGATCAGGTAGCGTGACAATCTCTTCCGGAACCGCAATATGCAGACTATGAGGAGTAAAGGAGTTGAAAGTGGGCCAATCCCGCACATCTTCATATTGCTCAATAGCGGCTTTTCCTTCTCGGTCCAAAGGTGGGTCAAACACCAATACAACACGACGTTGAATGGTTTTATCAGAAGTCTTGAAGTTTTTACCATTCGTTTGGTCGTTTTGATTATAGAGCAAGCTCTGCCACTGAACCTTTTTATCTATCTCAGTTGCAGTATTAAGAAAGATCAATGCGCTATGAAATAATTTTACAGCAGTATCATAAAGATCTTCAGCAGTATGACTATATTCCGATTTTTCTATCTGATCGAATATTTTTTTAAATCTGTTATGTTCATCTTTCTGGAACTCTACTTTACAGTGATTATTGTCGTATTCTTCCAGTGTTTCTGTTGGGCATGGAGCCAGAATATAAGCACCAAGCTTTTCTATAAGAGTGTTAAGTCTATTTGTCGTAAATTGCGCCCCTGTCATTTTTATTGCTTTATCAATGACAGTTTGTAGGTCTTTCAGGTCCTTGTTTAGTGTTGATTCAATAAGTTCGGCAGGTATTACAGAGTAATCACACTTTCGATTCCATTTAGATGGTTCAAGCGCAGTAATACCATCTTCTTTCTGCCAAGTTTTCAGAGCATCTTTCCAGTGACCAAAAAATTCTTGTTTTTTCTGGGCGTGTTCTGGTATCGACAGGTGATTAATCAGAGTTATGAAATCATTGAAATACGAAATCGCTTTACGAAGAAGGAAAAGGAATTCGTAGGTGGTGACACGGACACGAACATTAGGACCGATATTATCGTCATGAATGAAGAAGTGACGAAAATGAGTATCCTCAAAAAAGACATCAGATTTATTGTTTTTTATTTGCTCGATAATGTCTGAGCCAGTCATCTGCTTGTCAGTCTGGGGAACCATAAAGCCAGTAATACAGCTCATATGGTCTTTTCCACCCTCTTGTTTCCTTTGGTTTCCAGAAACCAACAGAGGAAAACCGCCGCGCAAGTAGATTAGGCAAATTTGACAAAAGTGTTCAATTGAAAACGTATAACCAGACACACCTCTTTTGGGAGAGATATCTCCTCTAATCACGACAGGTTGACAACCTGGGATCTGTCGAATGGCATCAGCAATTTGATTCCGATGCAAATATCGTGAGGGAAACACACGTTCACCTTGAGTTCTCATGGCATGAGCAAGCTTTGTCAGCTTTGGTGAAGAGATCTTGAGGTGGGGATACATTCTTGATTGAAGCGCTGACCAAAGCGAAACAGTACCACATGCACCAGTTCCTTGGTCTTGTTGTTGCCATGCGAGCCCGTCCACCTTGAGCGCTATCCCTGCTATATGGACCATATATTCACGTGCGGTCGGAAAAGAGCAAGGGTGCGGCCCAATTCGAATAGGTGTTCTTATTCTCCGATTTTGACCCAGGGATGTATCCCTCTTGCTGCGATCACCACACCAAGCAAGAACCGTCCTACCAAGATAGGGACGATGTAGAGGACGCCTCACAATAAAGCCACGATAGGCTTCCTGCAAGATATTGAGGGCCTTATTTTTTTTGTCTGGAATCTGTAAACCAAACTTCTTATAGCATTCATCACTCACCGTGAGATCAGACCTTAGCGCTTCTTTGAAAAGCGCCTTTAACAGCTCATCAGGCTTGATTGAGGATCCATTTTCTTCAAGAATTTTACGTCTTGGTCTGTGAGGTTCAAATGCTTTGATGTCTTCTTCGGTAATTTGAAAAAAATGGATTCGTTTACAACGGTTGCTATATAAATTAGCACCAGTACTATAAAATTCTTTATATTGAGCGAGATAATCCCAATCATAAAAATCATTTTCGACAATCGTACAATTGACATTTAGATCTTGCAGATAGCAGCGAAGGTATCGAGCCTGATTTGAGTCATAACGACGAACGTTATTGCCTTTGTTTTCTGGACGCAGTTCATAACCAATAACTTTCGACCCCTCCTCATCATGTGAAAAAGGATAAAAATGAATATCTCGGTACTTGTCCTTGCCGTCTTCACCGGTTGGCATGTTGTCGCTCCATTGAGGGGGCACGATCCATGAATAAGGCTAATATCCTAGTCATATATGACAGGATGGTCAACATATAGATTATCAATCTAAAGAAAAAAAATTATGGTATGATTATATGTAGATTTGTCGAACAAATTGTATTTTTCCTTGACAAACCCTTTGGGAGTTTTTATGCAAATTCATATATTTATTTTCCCATTGATTTTTATTGTTATCAGCATTGAATTTTATTGGATTTTATGTGAAATCAAACGGTACGAATGACGCAATGGTAGTATTTTAATTGCATGCAACTATAACTTTAAACTGGTGCATATTTTCGCGAAGTTAGAAACTCAGCC
The DNA here is from genome assembly GCA_015234045.1 of Magnetococcales bacterium. Taxonomy (GTDB): domain Bacteria; phylum Pseudomonadota; class Magnetococcia; order Magnetococcales; family JADFWU01; genus JADFWU01. The sequence goes on along the minus strand of JADFWU010000001.1, from coordinate 276,247 downwards.
TGTCACACGATGTATAACGTATTTGTAATGATTGACAAGTGGATGACACCCTCTCACCCCAACCTTTGCAGGAGTAACAGATTTGGACAGAACTGTCTGATAGGTGTGAAGCTCATTCAGAATGACGGTCTTATTGAAAAATGGCGGGGAACGGTGTGTAGACTTGGACACTCAGAAAACGACATATTGTTTGATCGGCTGAATGCCCAAGATTTCATGAAAGGATTAAGTGAGATGATCTATTACTCCTTCGAAGATGGATTCCTGAACATCGAAGGAGGAGGAATAAGAACCCATTCACTGACTGGCACAGCCCAGCTGGAATATCTCATCTTTGGCTCAGGCTGTTCTTTTCTATGTTGGTGTGCACGACTTCTTTTTTTAAGTCGAACTGCAACGCCGTCAAAGTCATTGGTTTTGAGATGTTGGCTCATAGTGGAACCTTGCTTATTCCTTTATGGTGAAATGTCAATATAGCATTGACTCTTCCGAGACTTTATATTAACTAACGTTAATATTTCTGCTTGACACATAAGTATAATCCTTACTTCACCAATCATGCCATTTTGTAGAATAATATTTAATTTATTGATTTTTATCTGAAAATTACGTCTTTTTAAGGAAGGGCATGATGAAATTGAAAGGGAGGATGTCAAAACTTTACATGTTGTACTATTGACGTTTTGCTGGATTTTTGACAACAAGTTGAGGTTTGCAGTTTGACCGAGGGCGACTCAATATTTATCCTTATAAGACATACTTAGTGACTATACTGACTCCGCCCAGGAGGATAAAATCTGCTAACGACTCAAAAAAAAAGCTTGGTCAAAGAGATTGACCAAGCCTAATAAATTTTAAATTGGAGCTGGCGATGGGACTCGAACCCGCAACCTGCTGATTACAAATCAGCTGCTCTACCAATTGAGCTACGCCAGCGTTGAAGCGGGTAAAAAATAGGCTTCTTGAGAGTGCTTGTCAACACTTTTATATCAGTTTTCTCGACAAATCTCATACAGCGCAATTCCAGCGGCTACTGAAACGTTGAGTGAAGAGATGGAACCGTGCATGGGAATTGAAGCCAGCTGGTGGCAAGCTTGTTGGGTTAAGCGACGTAAGCCTTTGCCTTCACTACCCATTATTAAAGCTAATGGTTTTTGTTGACTGGCTTCATTTAATGTGATGGATGCCTCAGCATCCAATCCAATAATCTGGAAGCCGATTTGTTCCAACTGGCGCAGAGTGCGGGCAAGATTGGTCACCCGAACCAGGTCTACACGTTCTGCGGCACCGGCTGAGGCTTTGACGGCAGAGCCAGTAAGACTGGCGCATCGGTCTTTGGGTTGGATGACGGCGGTGACACCAAAGGCATCGGCACTGCGTAGGATGGCACCGAGGTTTCTGGGATCTTCAATACCATCCAATATGAGCAGTAATACATCACGTTTACCCTCAATCTGGGCCAAAAGGTCATCCCAGGAGGGTTGTTGTTTGATTTCGGTACGTGCGGCAACACCTTGGTGGGTTCCACCTTCTGCTTGTCGTTCCATGGTAAATTTGTCCACAAAACGGATTCTAATATCCTGTTTTCGAGCGAGGTCAATAATTTTTTGAATCCGTTTTCCATGTGCGGGTTTCTGGACAAAAAGTGCGGAAACAGGGCGTTCAGCTGACTCCAATAGTGCTGTCACCGCATTGATTCCAAATACAACGTCAAGATCTGCCATCACATGCCTCTAACTGCTCTGTTGAAAATATGGTCCATCGCGCAGGTGCGCGAAATATTCGGTTCTTTAGTCCTTGTTAATATCCACCACTTTCCTTGCACCGTCCAGAGGCGGTATATTTATCTATAGCAATTTCACGGAAAGTACCCTGAGACATTCAAGATACGAGAGTGACAATGGCAAACGAGAGTCATCACAAGGTAATTATTTTGGGATCTGGTCCAGCAGGTTACACTGCGGCGATCTATACAGCACGTGCCGGTCTTGAGCCGATTCTGATTCAAGGCATGCAACCGGGTGGTCAACTGACCATCACGACGGAAGTAGACAATTTTCCGGGATTTCCTGAAGGTGTTCAGGGTCCAGAATTGATGCCAAAAATGCAGGAACAAGCAGAACGGTTCGGCACCAAGGTGATCTTTGATTCAGTCATGAATACAGAGCTGACCGATGAATCTGGTGGACGTGCTGAAAAATTCAAGCTGTTTTGTGATTCTGGTGATGTATATACCTGTGACAGTTTGATTATCTGTACCGGTGCATCAGCTCGCTGGTTGGGTATGGATTCGGAAGAGAAATTGAAGGGCTTTGGTGTTTCCGCCTGTGCCACATGCGACGGTTTCTTCTTCAAGGATCAGGAGATTGCTGTAATCGGTGGTGGTGATGCTGCTGTGGAGGAAGCGCTGTTCCTGACTAATTTTGCCAGCAAGGTCTATCTGATTCATCGTCGTGATGAGTTGCGTGCTGAGAAGATTATGCAGGAGCACATGAAGGCCAATGAGAAGATTGAGCCGGTATGGGATTCGGTTATTGAAGATTTTCTGGGGGATCCGAATGCGGGCGGTTTGAAGGGCTTGTCCTTGAAAAACGTGAAGACTGGTGAAATCAGTACGTTGGATGTAACAGGTGCTTTTGTAGCCATCGGTCACACACCGAATACGGAAATCTTCGGCAATCAACTGCAAACGGATGAGTCGGGTTATCTCATTACCAAAGCGGATTCAACGGCAACCAACCTGGAAGGTGTCTTTGCTGCGGGTGATGTTCAAGACAGAATCTACCGTCAGGCGATTACTGCTGCGGGAACAGGTTGTATGGCTGCATTAGAGTCAGAGCGCTATCTTCAGCTTAAGGAAGGCGAAGCTGCTCGTATCTGATTCTGAGATTGATGGGATCGAATGATTAAGACCCTGGAGAGGCGTTACTGCTTCTTCAGGGTTTTTTGTAACAGAAGCAGATCGTGCCAGGCGGCTTTTTTTTGTACCGGTTGTCGCAGATAGTAGGCTGGATGATAGCTGGCTATGACAGGGATTTTACGCCACTGATAGACCTGTCCGCGAATGCGTCCAACAGGATCATTGCGACCAAGAAGTGTTGAAATAGCGAATTTCCCCATGACAAAGATGGCCTGTGGTTGGATGATTTCCAGTTGGCGGACCAAATAGCCTTGGCACTGCTCGACTTCATTGGGCAAGGGATTACGATTTCCCGGTGGCCGACACTTCAGCACATTGGCAATATAGATATCCTGTCGTATAAACCCGATACTGTGCAACATTTTATCCAACAGTTGACCAGCAGCACCGACAAAAGGTATGCCCTCTCGGTCCTCATCAGCACCAGGCGCTTCTCCGACAAACACTACCGGAGCCTGGAGAGATCCCACGCCCAACACCGTTCGTTGCCGAAATCCAACCAATTGACATCGTTGACAGTGTGTTATCTCTTTTTCAAGTTCTGCCATCATGGCTTCACGTTTTTCGATGGGTATTGTTTTTATGGGGGTGTTGGATAATATGGATTTTACCGGTGAATCAATGGATAAAGCAGGAGATGGTGAAACACGCTGTTGTTTTGGTGTTATTTCCTGTTGATTTTGAACAGAAACAGACGGAGTATTGAGAGGTTGAACCGATGGTTCAGGCTCTTGCAGATAGGCACAGGCTTGGATGTCTGCTTGTTCCTGTGCTTCACGGGTTGGATCTTTGCTGAGAATATCAATACCACAGCTCTGCCAATAGTACAGCGTTGCTGTCAGCGCCTTATGAAGTTGGGCATGATCCACGTTGATCACCGTGCTTTCAACCGAGTAAAAATGATAAATTCCTTTGACAGGATACCAGTTAAACACCTATAAAACAGGGGTCCGCGCAACCATAGCCATAATGGGCGGCTAGCTCAGCGGGAGAGCACTGCCTTCACACGGCAGGGGTCACAAGTTCAATCCTTGTGCCGCCCACCATATTTAAGCGATTAGATCAAGCGGTTAGAGTATCGGCTCTGACCGCTTTTTCTTTGTCCGGAAAAGTATAGCCACTTCACCTCATAGTTTACTCATAGCACTGGACATGGCTTTGTCCAAGGTCAACAGTTGTAGCCCCATGGTTCGTGCCGTAGCTGCAATGATGGCATCCGGCAGTTTGAACATGCCACTCCGTCGTAACCGGATAGCGTGTTGCTCAATAGTCTCATCCAACAAGACAACCTGACAGGCGTTTAAAAAGGTCTCAATGGACCCTTCCTCATCCTCGGTCAGTCCGGGAAAACCCAGCAACTCCATCCTGCTGATTTGACTGACTGCGGCACGGCCCAGTACCAAATTTTGCTCTTCGGCAAGTGCGATAGCGGTATCATGCCCTTTGAGAAGGCCGATCACCATATTGGTGTCCAAAAGCCACTCAATCCCACTCATTACGCATGGCCTTTTGAAGATCGACAGGATCACCCTTGAAGTGCGGTGATGCCTTCATGGTGCCGACGAATTGTTGCCAGCCCTCTGAATCAGTTCTGCTTTGGTCTTTGGGTAGCTCTTCAGGTAACGGTTCTAGCACTGTCAGGACAGCCCGGCATGGACCATGTAATTGTACTGGCTCCAACAACCGCACTTGGCCTTTGGCATCAATCTCTGCTTCATAGGAATGCATCATGGTGTATGACCTTCATTGAATATGATTGCAGCCGACCTCTCTTGTTCAGCTCCACATCCATCACTATCTGATGCTTCATGGTGGTTTTAATGATCATACCACAAATTATTCAACTTGAAGGGAGGGCGTGATCGGTGATGCTGAATGCCGGTGGGACAGAAGGTGGGGTCCATCATAGTTCATCCGCAAGGCGCAGAAAGGGGCGCGTGCTTATTGCACGTAACCCTTTCTGGAACGTAGCGGACGGATCAAGAGACCAGGTGAATGGGGATGATTAATTTTTTCCGTGGCCCTTAGTCCCGATCATAAGGCGGGATTGTAGACAAACGCTTATCCACCACCCCAGCACCAACAGTGAAATGATACAGCGTCTGAAACTGATCCCCTTCCAGCCCCAGCAGGTTGTGAAAATAGTCATCAAAAAAGCAACCAATGCCTGTTCCCTGAGCGCCCGCCGCCTCTGCCTCCAGATAGAGCACCTGCCCCAAAGCGCCCGCCTCTTCATGGAGTCGTCGATAGTGCCAGGCACCCAGTTTGAGATTGGCATCAAACTCCGCCAGCATGCCCAAGGTAAACGCCCCATCTCCTGCGATCTCCTGACGGCATGAGACGATTTGAGCAAACTCTCTGCCATCACCACGTTCCAATAGATAAAACGGCAGGTGCGCCGGAGCTGCATCCACTTTTTCCCAGAGATACTCTTTTCGCATGGCGTGTTTTAATTTTTGTTCGGCCACTGGATGACGTGGCAGGATATAAACACCTGGATCTACATCAATAACCCGATGCACAATCAATACTGGATGCAATGCTGTCGCTACGGGAAACAGATCCCATACACCAGTATTTTTACAAGGTAAAAGAGCATCCAACATTCTAAAGAAAGAGGCTTGTTCCAGCGCCGTCTGTCCATCATATCGAGCCGCGCTGCGGCGCTGATGGATAATTTCTACCGCTTTTTGTGAACAGTGATTGGCAATCATGGGCCGTTCAGGCAATACCGGCGGTTTAGAAACCGGTTTACGCGGCTTATGACTGGCATGGTAAGCTTCTCGCACCGCTACCCACTCTCGCAGCGGATTTTGCGTTAGATGGTTAGGACGGCCATTCCAAGAGGCTTTTTCGCCTAACTGGGCAAGATCCTCAACATGGGTTGATATGGCGGTGGGATCATGGTGTGCCGTGCTGATGGCAATCATCAATCCGGAATCCTCTTTCTCTGCGGGTGGCAGTTTTGGATTCCAATCCAGACCCAACATCAACTCCATCTCTTCATCTGAAGGACTGTCCAGAATTCGTGCTTTCCAACCAAGACAGGCCGCGCCATAGCCAACAGCCATGGCTGCATGGCCTAAATTCAAATGACAATAGCGGAAAGAGCGCTCGCCATATTTCCAAGTTTCACGACCATGAATGGACGTAAGCCCAATCAGAAACACACCCTCGGGAAACTCCGATGACCAGTGCTCCAAATCCTCATCTTGCGGCACGCCACGTTGTTCCAAACGGTGGTTCAGGCTGTCATAGTGCCAAACACCCGCTTTAAGATCGTCCAAGACTGGTGTGACCACATACCCTTCAGTTGGATGTAGATTGCCACTTGACGGATTGCACCGTACAGCCCATTTTTCACCCATCATCTCTTTCCAGGCGGAAATCGCTAAAGAGATCTCCAACAGTGTGGCAATACCTGTCAAGTTTAATGGATGAGTCGGGATTGAACTGCGTTTATCCAACTGCTCAAACGTGGTAGAAAGATCTTTTGCACACAGTGGCAATGCTTTGGAAAGCGCACCACTGTAGCGCCGGAATGGATCGGGTTGATTCTCCCAATCCATATAGCCTGGCCCTTTGGCATAGCGATCTGTACGGTGTTTGGTTCGCTGATGATAGATGCGGATAGAGTCCATGGTCATGAGAGTCACTCATTAGGTTGATGCCGCATGTGTATTCAATTTTGATGATTTTATCATAAATAGCTGATGCATTCCGCCATTCACAAAATCGACGAAAGAGAAAACCGATGGCCGACAAACCACCCGTATCGCCAGAAGCCTATCTCGAAGCCATCCATTCCTTAGCCAATGATGGCAATCCAAAGGCACAACACAATCTCGGAGCCATGTATCTCAACGGCCAAGGCGTTGATCCTGACCCGGCTAAAGCGGTCCATTGGTTCAAACTGGCGGCCAAACAAGGTATCACCCACGCACAGCACAACCTCGGTACGCTCTATCTCAAAGGCATAGGCGTAGAACAGGATGCCAAAGAGGCCGTCCGCTGGTTCAAAATGGCTGCCAAACAGGGTGATCCCCGCTCTCAACACACGTTAGGCTCTCTCTACTTCGAAGGCACTGGCGTTGAAGCGGATCTTATTCAATCCTATCACTGGATCTCGCGGGCTATTGATGGCGCACCTGATGCCTTCAAGATTCAGCTGGAAGAGATGCGCCAGTTTGTGGTTGAACAGATGACCCAGTCAGAACGCGCCAAAATTGATGACTCTCTCTCCTCTGAGCAATCTGACTTCCTACAATAAAAACGTTCCCGATTCTAATCGAGTCACCCATCGCTTTATGACAAAAAAAAATCACAACAGTGTCAGTATGTTGTGCATTTTGTGAAATTATTCGCTTGATTATTTAACATAATCAGCCGATCTATATAGGCATGGGCAGCCAACCACCTCATGTAAATGGTTGTTTTTAAAAGGTTCGTTTTGTGAACAAACAGTTAGCAAAACTCGGAAAGAAAATGTACGGTGACAGCGTTGCCGACTGGGTATGCATTCGCCTGATGGCGCGTGATCTTCAAATTCCAGAAAAAACGGTTGATCGGTGGTGGCGTGACAAACACCTCAGCATTCCACCAGAAGCACAGAGTGCGATTTTCCATCTGATGGAGAAACGCGGGAAGTTTAAGGAAAAAACAAAAGTCTGTTAACGACTTAAAAAGCACCCTTGCTAGGCCTCAAACCTCTAGGATACTTGCTGTCAAAGCACCATCATTCCGATTGCCAGAAGTTGGCTAATGACCCTCAAATCATATCGGAATGATGGAGCTTCTTTCGTTTCTGTATCTCGAAAACGCGTTACTTGTAATCACCTACCAGAGTAAATCCTGCCCATTGGGCCGGATGTGGAAAGATCTCCTTGATCTGTAACTGTGCCTCCTGGAGACTCTCCGCTTTATCCCGTTGCACATATTGCCGATAGAAGTGCTTCATCAATACCGCTGTAGCCAGATCATCCACCCGCCAAAGCGTGGATATCAACGCATGTGTACCGGCATACATAAACGCCCGGTTCAAACCGATGATCTCACCTCCTCGCAGTTTACCAAGTCCCGTCTGACACGCACTGAGCGTGACCAGATCGGCATTGATCTCCAATGAAAACACCTCTTTCACCGTCAAGCGCCGCCCTTGTGGATTTTTTGATGCCAGCCAGAGCGAAGAGAGCAATGGATTGAAATCCTGAAACTCGCCATGTGCTGCGATGTGAATGATGCCGTAGTTATTGATGTTATCCACCAACCACTCTTTGGACGCTTTTGGACCGGTGAGGATATCAATCTCCGGGAAATTCCAGGCAATACTGTCTGCTTCAAACTCCGCCAACGGTAATTCATAGTTGAAGTTGCCCAGATCTGGATTACCCAGTGCCAAAACACGTGTCTGTTTCTGCTGATTCCTGCGACCAAACGTATATTCCAGCACAGAACCGGATGGAGAATAGAAAATCGGCCAACGATCAACCACATAATGATCATCCTTACGCAGTCCGGCAAACGAGATGAAGTGCAACGGACCATCAGGAAGAATCCCAACGATGTTAACATCGGCCAACTCGGCTTCAATCGGGCTGATAAGATGTTCATAAAGGGTCTCAACAACATCATCCATCGGCTCCATCTTCTGCACAAGATCACGGAACTGAGATGACCAGGTAACCAGATCCGATTCTTTCACCGATGAACGGAACAGTTTGGTGCCATTCGCACGCACCACCCAAATCAAAACCGCATCCGGTGTGACCAGATAGGAAAGCAGTGCAACATCAGGTTCTAACAGTTTTTCTACGCCATCCAGCGTGAGTGGATTCACCGCAACAAATCCCATCAACTGAGGATTATGGCGCTTTAGCGCCAACAGCGCCTCTTCCATCTTTATTCTGGCTTTTTTCAACGCCCGAACTTTGGCTTTGGGTGGTTTATCCAATCCAGTCACTTGTGCTGTTAAGGAGTCAACCTTTTTGAACAGCGCCGTCGTTTTATCCAGAACGGTTTGATCTTGTTCATTTTTCAATGTTAAACGCTGATTACCAAGCAGATCAATAAAGCTCCGTGAGCGAAACCGCTCCAAATAGTTGAACGCGTTTCTCTCCTGACCTTGTGCCACCTGAAGGCGGACCATCTCTTTGTAGAGATCTTCCTTATTGAGCTGAAAGCTGTTACGCAACTCATCCAGCTTCAATGCGGCCCGCATGGATTCAACCCGTTTGATGGCATCGTCAAATGCGGCTGTGGCTTTTTTCAAATCACCCTGTTGTTGATCAACACGCCCAATCCCATACAGCGCCCGCCAGGAGACTTCTTGAAGGTTATGATGATCTGCAAGAGAAAGCGCCCTGTCAAAGTGCGTACGCGCCTTGGCAACCGCACCCAGTGCCAAATGGCTATTGCCCAACTCAAGTAAAGACTTGGCTTCACTGATGGGCAGTCCCACCGATTGACTGAGCGCGACCGCCTTTTCAAATGCTTTCAAAGCTGCTTTCTGCTTGCCTTGATTGGCCAGGGTGATACCAATGTTACGGTGATCATAAGCCATGCCCCAACGGCTTTTGAGATGGGTATCAATATCAAGGGCTTTGTTAAACCACTCTAACGCGGTGTCATAGTTTTTCTGATCCCGGTAGACCAGTCCAAGATTATTGCAACTACTGGCCTCTTCCAGAGGAAGCTTCGCTTTTTTAGCCGCACTGAGCGCCTCTTGCAGATGGAAAAGCGCTTTTTCCAACTCATTGAGGGTCCAATAGATCAAACCACGGGTATTCTCAACCATGACGGTCAAGGAGGGATCACCAAGGCTTTCAGCGTGTTGATTGGCCAGATCAATGCCATCAAACGCCTCTTGATACGCACCTTGGAACCATGCGGAATTGGCTAAGCTGAGATGAACAAGGCTCATCAACCGCACATCGCCCAACTGTTCAGCCAAGGCTTTAGCCTGGTTATAGTGTGCATCCGCTTGATCAAACAGCGCCCGTTTTTGGTAGGTGTGACCAATGTTGATCAATGATTCGGCCATACCAGCCGAATCATTCAACTCCGTCTGAATCGTCAATGCCTGTTGAAAATGTGCCCGCGCCTGTTCAAAACGCTCCAGACGCAACAGATTGATCCGACCCAGTTGTTCAAACTGAGCCGCCTTCTCTCCATGAGCACCGATATCACGGAAAAAGTTGGATGCTTGCTGAAAATCCGCCAATGCCGCGCCATACTGGCCCATTCGTTCACGAACAGCACCCAAAGTGGCTGCACCTTGGGCCATCTGATCAACAGCCTGATTGTCCTGCCAAAGCTTGGCAGCTGTCTCAAGATGGGTTACAGAATCTTGATACGCTTCCAATCGAGAATAGAGCACACCTAATGTGTAGTGTGCCTGAGCACGCTCTAAAACCAGTTCATCGCCTTGTAACCATTCCAACAACGCTTTTTGATGGATTACACCACGATCAAACTGTTCACTATAAAATGAGGCCTCAACTGCCAATTGAAGAATCTGTGCAATAGCGGCATGCTGTCCAGCGGCTTCAGCCAGTGCCAACGCATCTTCCAAGCCATTCAATCCAACAGCATAAGCACCGGATTGATAGTGCTCCAATGCCTCAGTCAACACCTGTTCAAACAGTGATCCAGCAACCTCGGCCTGACTTTGGGTATCACGCCCCATCAAACCAAAGAATCGTACCGGCGCACGCTCCTTCCATCCAGAAGCAGACAGAGCCGAATCAAAAGCATCAATGGGCCGTTGTTCTTTCAATGCGGACTGATAGCGATTTAGAAACACGTTCAGTGCCGATTGATCCACATCATCCACAATGCCGATCACATGCGGATAACCGCGCCGACCAAATGCACCAGCCTGAAGAACAAATGGATCATGTACTGTTGGCCCGATAACCACGGTATGGCCATATTGGGGCCGAATTTGTCCGAGATTCAAACGGATTGGCACCGGTTTATTGCTATCCAGGCTGAGAAAGTATCGATCAATCTCTTGATCAGCGACCAGAATATGGCCTTGCTGTGCCTCTTCCAGGGCCGCATCACGTTGATCAGGCCAACCACGCCAGGAACGCGTATCCTGCTGTGTCTGATCATCCTGACTCAGGCCAACCAATCGATTGAACAATACGCCTGGCAGATAGTCATCCAGCATCAGTTGTTGAACCGAGCCAACCAAAGACACCGGCTTACCGTTGATCTGAATCGGCAGAGCAGCCAAAGAATCAACCATTGGTGCCAACACATAAACACTCTGAGCACGGGCTGTTTTCTTCTTGTCTACCGCGTTTAATACGGCGCTCACATCTGCACCATACCAATGATCAATATCCTTACTGCCATCACCACGGATTAAAAAGCCATGCCATTGCCCAACACCCTGGCTCACCAGTAATAGCGGATTAACATGATTAAACAATCCGCTGAACCGCTCAACCACAATGGCTGCCACTTCAGAATCAGCACCATAGCGTTGATACAGTTTCAGGTTATACCACTGGTCAAACAGTCCAATAATCGGCATCAGTGCCGCACCATCAAGACTGTTTTGATTGGCCAGATCCGTTGTTGCCAGTTGTGCCAGACGAGAAAGTAATCCATCCAGTTGATTCAACGGCTTCATGGCAGCGATACCAGCCGAACGCGCATGGTTTGCAAAACCGGTCATAGCCGCCATCAACGCCTCATGACGCTGCTGTCGATTTTCAATCTGTTCTGCCTGGTGCAACTGCAACATCCAGCCGGCATTGGTCGGATGATCACCAATCAGTGTTGAGATCTCCGCTTTGAGACGCTCATACGCACTTTGATTTCCAGCCTGTTTGGCCATGACCATCTGATTCATTTTCAGGCCAAGCAACCATCCAGCACGCTCACTGTCAGACACGCCGCTGATCTGGCTCAACAGGGACTCTGCTTTAATTTGGTACTGTCCAGCGTGTCGTTTCCATTCATACCAGTTCAGTTTTTGCTTAATATCAAGCGGTTGCTCTGCTTTCGGCGGATCAACAGGCAGTGCATTGAGCAAGAAGCTCATATTAACCAAACTATGAAAAACCGGCTGATGTTGCCAACCTGCCAGCAGTGCGGCTTCAGTCTGCTCAACCAAAAGTTTAACTGTCTGATAATCAAGCACAGTACCACGCTCAACAAGCAGTGCTGCCATACGTGACGCATTAGCCAGATTAAGCCGACGGCCATGACCTAACGCTAAAGAGGCTGACAGCTTCAATGCCTCACGGGTGTGATCCAATGCGGCATCAAGATCACCCGCTGCAAATGCCAGAATACCCAACCGATTCAACACAACCGCCCGTTCGGCATCAGAGGCGATACCGGCATCGCTGTCCGTTTCCAACAATACTGATTTTGCTTGGTAATAGCTCTGTGCCTGGCTGGGATGGTCCAGAAGTTCAAAAGACTTGGCCAGAAATGAAAGCAGTAGATTCATCTCCTGACGTACATTAAAACCAAATGCCGCCTGAGACGCTTTATCATCCAGACCAACCGCCAGATTAATCAGGCCGCCGCCTTGCTGAGTACGTAACCCTGCCGGATCTAAATGATCCAGACTTTTCAAAAAGGTCTCTACCGCTTTTTCAAGTGCCTGATCTCCTTGACCTGCGGCTTTTTCCGCTTTGGCCAGTTGAAACAGATTTAATCCGATATTGCGTTGCAAACGACCCAGATTTTCAGACCGACCCATGCCCAAATTGAGATCCAATGCTTTGGAAAACAGATCCAACGCCTGAGCATGATTTCCCGCCTCTTGATGAGATAATGCCAACCGTTCGAACAACTCGGTTTTCAGACCAGAGTCATCAGAATCAACCAATCCAATTGCCGCTTGATACGCTTGAATCGACACATCGTTATGACCGGATTTAAACGCTGTTTCGCCCAACCGTTTTTGAAATACCAACTCAGTCGCATTGACTGCTGTCGGACGATTCAGCGCCTTTCGTGCCAAATAGTGCGGATAGGCTGCCTGAATATTATCCAATTGGAAATTAACATTGCCTACATTGAGCAGTAGATTGGCTTCAACTTCAGGATAAAGCGTCTCATCATTGAGATTAAGCGCAGTAAGATAGGCATTCAGAGCCTTTTCAAGACTGCCGCGCCCTCTGTCACCGTCCACCCGCTCTTTTTGCTCCAATGCCCAACCAAGGGTTTGATGATAATAGACAACACCCGGTGCCAACCCGACCACGGTTTGCAACTCTGGAACAATAGACGCTAGATCCAACGGTTTCACATAAGTCTTTGCCAGTGCCTTGGTATAGCGATAAAGCGCACTTTGTGGATTTTCCTTCAACTTCTGATCGTAGAGTGCGACCAACGGAACCACCTCACCCAATGCGGCCTTGGTGGTAATATACTCTCGATGAGCCTCTATTGAATCTGGATAACTATCAATGAGTTCTCTAAGTCGTTTAGCGGCCAGACGCGGTTCACGTCCTTGGTCACGCTGCTCAACCGCTGCACGTACCCAATTGAGCACCATCAACGCGCGAACCGTTGATTCGTTGACTAAATATCCCTGTTGCAGAAGCGCCTGATAGGCATCACCAGCCACTTGATAGCGTTGCAAACCAACCAAAATCTCAGCTTTACGCTGTAACGCCTGCTTCACCAGACTGGTCTGGTCTGGATGGCGCTGCTTCAAACGATCCAGAAAGGTCAATGCATTTTCGTTAGCACCATTCTGCTCGTATAGTTCGGCAATACGCAGATATGTCGCAGCCTGAAGCCGTGGCAATTTGGGTACATCATCAACCAACTGACGCAAGGAAACCGCTTTTTCACGATAATCCCGCCCGGTTTCAGAAACCTGAATCGCTTCAGCAATAGCGCGATTACCCCAAAAAGTGCCTTCACCAAAGGTACGAATCACTTCCAAATAGACTTGTCGCAGATTATCGGTCTCACCCAAACGGCGATAGACCGAAGCCCGGTTAAACAGTGCCCGGGCGCGTATCTCTGGATCTTTCAGACGTGATACCCGAATCAAACTCTGAAGCGCCGCAACCGTATCTCCCATCAACAGATGAAGATGCCCGACTTCTATCCTTGATGAACCTTGAATTTGCTCATCTTTTGGATATTTTTTTGCGATTTTTCTAATATCGGCTATGGCTTTGCTAACTTGCCTGTGTAGTTCAGGGCGGTTCAGTTGCTTTTGTGCCGCATGCTGTTCAAAAGAGCGGATATGGATTGTTGCCAATGCACCGGTAACACCAGGCAGATCTTTATATTTACTCAGTACATTCAAGGCCTGATTATAGCGGCCATTTTCCCACAGATAGTCCACCATCCGATAATCCAGCGCAGTGCGCTGTTGGGTATCGGCATCTCTTAGAAGTACGTTGGAGATATTTTCCAAGGTCATCAACGCTTCAGCGCGTTGACCATGCTCCAAATAGCGTTCAACCAATGCTAACGCACTTTCAATATGGGAATAGTTACCCAGAAAGTCACTCAAAGGCAGACGATACAGATCGCCTTTTTCCAGGTCAGTAAAAACCAGATCATTTGCCGTGTTAGTGGGATGAAGATGAAAATGGCCTTCAGGTGTAACCCGCATGATATTGGAATCAGCCGGTGATTCCTCTCTAAACAGCGCCATCCAAATAGATGAATGATCCGCCTGATCTACCCGACCATCACCATTGCTGTCCCGGTCATAACGGGTAAAGAAAACCTCATCACTACCATGAAAAACGGGTTCAACATCAACAAAATCCTGTACATGATCCGCACCACCAGTCAGCGCAATCGCGGCAGAACCATCAAGCAGATTGATGACGTAGATGACACCATTGAGTCCATAGGTCAGCCAGCCCTCTTCACCCAGTGAAAAAGCATCCGCCTGTTCAATGACGACTGATTCCGAACCCGTAACAAAATCCAGCCGAACCACCTGAGCGTTTCTACGACCCAAAAGGCGTTTTAAATAGTAGATTTCAGTGGGTTTGTCGCCCCAAATTGGACTACTGTCTGAACCATCATTACCGGTCAGACGTTTACTCACCCCCTCTTTGAGATGAAGCAGATAGATATCACCTCTGGGATCTGCTTGATTGGACACATAAAGCAGACGCTCGCCCAACGCATCCAAAGCGGGTTCCGTTTCACTGGCCGGATGATCAGTAACCTGTTTGGCGATTGGAGACTGCCCAGGACCAATGCCCTTAATCCAGATATCCCGGTTGCCAGAACGCTCAGAGACAAAGGCCAAGGCCGCATCATTCGCAGAGATATCTGGATCAAAATCCAAGGCTGGATGGCTGGTCATCGGATGCAACATCTCCGCATCCACCACTAAAGCATGACAAAATAGCGCCAACCCAATAAGCAGAGCCACAGACCATTGACGAGATAACTGCACGCCTCGATTCATGACATTCCCACGCTCTATCAACATCGCTTCAACCCCTGATTCATCCGGGCCTATACCCGTTTCCAAACAGGCAGTTACTTGGAAATCCAACGCCCGTTTTCATCTTGAACCATCTGTCCGGGCAGTGCCTTATCCCGATTCATGGCGGCGAAGATTTTCTGAACTTTATCCAGATCCGCTTCAGTCAGTTTCTCATCCGTGGCAATTACCCGATGCATAAGCACTAACCGATCTGCGTTCTCTTGCTCAATCAGAGCCGTCAAAAATGGCCTCTGATCATCTTCGAGAGCTTCCGGCTTTAAGATACTCAATCCTCCTTGATTATTTTCACCAAGGATAGCCTGTTTCTTAAAACCAACAATATCATCTCGATTAAACGATGATCGTTGCAACGCCCTGACGACCTTCAGTTTTCCATCAGGCAAGGCTTGGCCTTCCACCAGTTTGCCACTGCTATCGATACTGCGTACCGAGGCGACCAGTAACATCTCCTGATTCAACTCGGCATAGGTGCCGAGAATCTGGTTTTCGATAGCGGTACGTTCATCCACCACCGACACCTCGACCAATGGCCCACCACATCCGGCCAACAGGATAACGCCTGCCAGCACGACACATCCGCGCTGCATCTGGTTCACGGTTCGGTTTAATACATCACCAAAGCTGAAGCGTTCCATTTTCATCCACTCCATACCATTGTGCGCCCACCAAATTCATGAGCGTTGCCAGTTTGCCGATCACTTCGGCCAGCTGTTCGGTTCCTTTAAGCCCTGCCAATGCTGCAACAGGAATTCGATCCATTTGAAACGCACCAATCAAACCTTCTTGAAAGGTGATGGACAACGACATGATACCCTTTGATAGATAGATGCCGACTTTAGACGGATTGGCCAGTTGCAGTTTTGCCCGCGCTGTCACCAAGCCCGGATTACTCTCTTCAGGATCTAAAAAGAGCAGCAATCGATCCAACGCCTGTTTACCAATTCGAGTAATATCCAAATCCAATCGGGTACGCGCCCAATCCAAACGCCTCTGTTCACCGGAAATCTGCGTTTTCATACGCACGACCATATCCACTGTACCATCACCGGCAATGCGTTGTCGTTCACCAAGTAGTTTATTCAGATCCATCTGTGCTTCTTCGAGACTCATGGTAAATCCAAAGGGATCTCCACTTTCAAGAATAAAATCAAGACCAGCCGAACCACCCAAAGCATCAAGCCCGGCGTTTTGCAACCAGAGTTTCCGACCATCAAAGTGAATATCCGCACTCAAATGATCCACCTGCAACCACCCCAGATCCAATTGATCAATACTCAAACCCTGACCAATGCCAGAGTGACGGCGCAATCCAGCCAAAATACCCACCGGATTAAACATTCCAACCGCTTTTGTGCGCTTCTTATCGACAGAGTTATTGCTGCCGGGCTCGGCATATTTCAACGTTTTATGGAATCTGAAACCACCATTCATTCTGGAGAGCCCCAACCCATCCATCTGAATGGAAACCGCCTTACCACGCACTGAACCGTCCAGACTGAGATCACCATTATCCCGTTTCCGAACTGTCACAGTGACCGACTCACTGCCCTGCCCGCTCATCTGATCACCAACGACCCGTGGTAGAAGGTCCGCTATATTCAGATTGACTTTTGCGGTCAAATCAGCAAAAACACGGCTCAAGAGCGTAGGCAGATCCGTTGCACCATCGAGGATAACCGCCTTCAGCCCGCCCGCACGACCAGACAGCGTTGCGTGTGTTTTTCCCAATGAGAACGCTGCATTCTTTAACGTCCAGTGGTTCAGATCCGTACCAGTCAAGGCAAGATCTGCTTTAATATCTCGAGCCTGATGTTTGGGCAATCCCTCAATACCTGATACGGATTGAATGGAAAATGCGCTGTTGAGCGCAGTGCTGTTGCTTTTCGGCCTGAAACGCCCATTCAGATCCACATTGCCAGAAAATGCGTTAACAGAATGCCCTGCGGCCTGCACTGAGACTTTTTTCCAATCAGCTCCGCTCTTTAAATCTAACGTCAGAGCATTAAAGATCTTCGTACCAGGCGGAAATGATTTTGGTAGCTTGCCCGATGCATTGAGATAGGCTGTCAACGCACCCTTGGAGATAGTAAACGCGGGTGGTTCATTGGGATTTAACTTAATCTGCTTGAATAAACTGGCTGGATTCAGCCGATCCAGACTGGCATCAGCTTTGAACCGAGTGCTATTGGTATTGAATTCACCAGTGACACGTGTTTTCAACCACTCCTGTGCATCCAGACTCAACCGATCCAAAACAAGATCACCCTGATCCAAATCCTCATGGGCTTGCAGCGCAAGCGCCATCTCCGGGATTCGGGCATCAATACCGTCCTGAATCAAAGACAACTGTGTCAATCCAACGCTCAACGCCTGCCGCGCCTTAAGCCCTTGTGGCTTGCCATCACGATCTATTCCAGTAGTGAGATCATTGTTCAAAGAAAAACGCATGCTCGCCAGGCGCATTCCCTGTTGCATATCCAAATCAGACAGCTTTCCGCTGATCAGCGTCTTAGCACCTGCATTGACAAGCCCAGAGGGCATAAAACTGTTTTCAGCGTTGGTCTCACCGATCAGATCCGCTGTGAGTGTACTGTCGATATTCAAAATAAAATCAGCCAGATCAATACGATCCTCTGTCTGCTCTGGTCTATCTACCATAAGCTGTTTGACATGCGTAATTGCTGAAAGCGTACCATTGATTGATTTCTGTGCCGCGAGATAGTCAACAACCCAACGCACTTTCATGGTATCCAACTGCGCGGCTGCACCGCTGTTATCATCCTTGAAGGACAAACCATGTAGATGAGACTCACCCTGCACATGGGCAGTAACCGGCAGAAAATCCTTTGCCAGCTGGCTCCTTATTTCAACCGTGATCCGATCCGGTTCATCATCATGCACGGCCAAATAAATACCTTCTGGAATCAATTTTTTTGGAATCTTTTCAAGAAATGGCTTTAATGTAGGTGTTACCAAAGCCAACGCAGAGGCGGAATAGCCGTCTGTGTCATTGGGATCAAGACGACCAGTCACATCCATCTGTAACATCGGTCCAAGCGTCAACGCCAACCGTTTCAGCACAGCTTTAGTGGCTGCTGGTTCTGCTTCGGCTCTCAATTCAACTGAAACCGGTGTTTCAATGCGTTCATCACCAATTATTACGACCGTATTTTCAATTGCCAGATCAACACCGGCCTCAATAGGACCCGTCAAACCACCAAGCACTGTCCAATTGAGATTCAGCTGATCCACAGCAACATCCGGCAATCCAACAGCGGCCAATTGAACAGCACCAGACGCTTTGATCACTCCGGGCGTATTGTTCTGAAGTGTGATTGGCTCACTCTTAACGGAGAGCACACCTCCGGTGACACTGACTTGTTGATCAGGTACCACAACATCAAGTGCTGATCCGGTCACACTCACTTGCGCCGTACCATTAAAGCCCGTTGGATTTAACACACCACTGATGGCAACGTGTGGATGTACCAGGCCAGAAAGATCTATTTTAGGCATATCAGGCGGCAGCATCGGTGCAACAAAAGCAAGAATTTGTTTTAAATCCAGCTGGCTCTCACTGATGTCCAATAGTAATTCCGGTTCAGTCAACAATGCCTCAACACTGCCAGAAAGCACCGTCTGAACCATCCCTTCAGAGCCCACAAGCAAACGATGCAGATCCAGTTTCTGTTCAATGGGCAATAGAGACAGATCAAATACTGAAGAGAATGGCAGACTTACCGTTTTGCCATCCAAATCAGCCTGAATGGTAAGAATGTCAAGAAGCCCTTCGAGAGTAATCAACTCTGGCGTGACATCCGCCACCATCTCAAGGCCGATACTCTCCAGGGAAAGCGCAACGCCCTCTTGGACATCCACCTGAACCGAAACATTATTCAAGGTCCATTTTTTCATGGCGATTGAGAGCGGAATAGCCAGCTCGGTCGGCCCCTCAATCTCGACAGGCTCAACCGGTTCTGTGGCTGCTTGAGCAGTCAATGCACTTAAGCCCGGTAGATTCAACCAGATTTCGGTATCACTCAAACGGATCTCACCAATGGAAATTCGCCCTTGAATCAAATCAGTCAGATCATAGATCAATACCGCTTCACCCAGATCCACGCGCCCGACATCCATCATCTGAGCATGCAGATCCTGAATGATGAATCCATTGAAGAAACTAAACGAAAAAGCACCAAAGACAACCGGCTGTCCAAGTTGCTCGGAGAGCAACTGTTCGGCCTGTTTTCGGAAGGGTTCGGAGGAGAGATAGGTTTGTCCGGCAATGAGAATAACAACCAACAGGGCAACAACAGTCAGCACAGACCATCCAATTCCCTTCAACAGACGCAGAAACCATGGTCGATGCATTTTGACCGGTTCACTCTGCACAGTTGAACGGCGTGATCCATTGGAATCAGAATTCTGACCGCCAGTGTCAGCCATGAACCGTCCTAAATGCGTTGTCGCACTTCCAGATCATCGGCCTACCTCCTCATCCGGTGGCGGATCAGCGTCAGTTGGCAATGATGAGTGCGATTCCATAACCGGAGATTCAATGGATGGAGAATCCATGACAGGCGCGGCCAAAGGCGGAGACTCTTCAGGCAACGCCTCATCATTTGGAATGACCTCCAATGGCGGAGAGTCCATCAACGGAGAGTCCATCAACGGAGAGTCCATCAACGGAGAGTCCATCAACGGAGAGTCCATCAACGGAGAGTCCATAGGGAGAGTGATATCTCGTTTTGGATTGTTTGTAGAAGGCGTATTAATCTGCTGATCCGGGATGAAATTTTGTTGTTCAAACTGTCGGTTTTCAGTGGGCAAACCAGGCTTTGCATCTATTGGATTAATTGCTGATTGAAGAACATGTCTGTAGCGTCCATTGGGAAACGCATTAATATACCGAGCGGCAATCTGTTTGGATTTATCAAGCATGCCCAACTCCTGGGCGAGCAGATAGGCATTGAACAGTGCTGGCTGATAGAATTGGGTTTGCGGATAGTTGTCAATAATCTCTTCAAACCGCGTTAACGCGCCCTGCGGATCATTGAGAAAACGGGCATGGATATTGGCAATCAGGCTATAAATCTCACTTTGAACCTTATCCAACTTGGAAAGATCCCGAGCAATCAGCAGAGTGGTTTCCGCCTCATAGTGTCGCCCTTCATCCATCAACAGGCTGGCATAACTGATATGCCAACGTGCCAGAACCTCTTTATGATGCTTGAGTTTGGCAATATCAGCCGGAATATCGGTCTGGGTAAAACCACGCAGTGTGTCACGCGCTGTTTTCAGGGTTGGATTATCGTCCAAAGAGACCGGCAACAGCGGTGTACGTCCCACCACATTAGCGGTCATACGCTGCCCTTCCAAACGCACCTGCTTGCCTGAGCCATCCACATCAATGGCTCCTTCGTTCATATAGAAGAAGCTCGACTCCTTACGCACCTCCACCATAAAATCGGTGCCCCGAATACTGGCAGTAGCACCCCGCGTTGCCACAGTAAACAGCCCTTTTGGCCCCTTCTTGGTTACCGAAGCACGCAATACACCACTGAGCAGATTAACGCCGAGGGTGCCGGGTTTTGCATCGGCAGTCCCTTTTAGATGCATGCGCGTTGCCGCACCCAGCTTCATTTCAGAACCATCGGAAAGTGCGATAATGGTTTTGCCAGTCGCACTGGTGACGAGCAGATCGCCACGCGCAACGGCCATGCCTACTTTACCGATTCGCGGCGGCCCACCTTTTGCCGGTGTAACGGTAACACTGCCGATTACCGCCTTGAGCTGACCATAACCGAGCACAGCCGAAGACACATCCTCGGCCAAAAAAACACTGAAAAACAGTAAGAAGGCAGCCAATACCGATGCTAACCGCTTATGAAAAACCGTCATAAAAGCAATCGAATGACTGCATTTCCTATCAGATTGTCTGATATCGCTTGAGCTGTTACCCACCACAACCCCCAAAGCTAGATAATAGTGTCTTTATATTGCCAGAAGTGGTACTCTTTTTCAAGAAGTTCAGCATGGATTATTGTATTTTAAAATATTGAAAATACAAACTTTTATTTATTATAATACGTTCCATATAAATATTAAGAATTCGTTTTGATCCATAATTGGGGGCCAGGGGTCTGTTTTTCACAGACGCTTGGAATAATAATATGGGAGGAGTGAGCAATAGTCTGACCCCACCACCGATCCATCGTTTGGCCTTTCGTCAGACCCGCCTTGCTGTATTGGCAGCCCTCTTTATTGGACTTTTTATCAGTGGTGTACAGGTTACTCTGGATCTTCTAACGGAACAAAACCGTCTACACCAACGACTTGAAGAAGCATTGGATGTCGTGCGCGACTCTGCTGAACAAGCCGCTTACAATCTTGACGTTACCATGGCTAAACGGGTTGCCCAAGGATTGTTACGTTTTGATTTTATTCAATCTGTCCGATTTTTAGATAATTTCGGATCGCTGATGACCCATGAGGAAAAAACAGTATCCAGCGGCCAGTTGGACTGGCTGGTTTCGCTGGTGATTTTTGATGAGACATCACTTTCCTCCGATCTGTTCCACAAAGGTGAAACGGTCGGACAGATCATTATTGATCTGGATAACTACCGCGCTGTTCAAGATTTTATCGCCCGAAGTAGCTGGATTATTCTGGGTGGCATCCTGAGAAACTTATTTCTTGCCCTATTGATCGCCACACTGTTTCATCATGCACTGACCCTACCGCTGGCCCAACTGGTTCGCCAATTATCTTCTGTTGATCCTGACCATCCTGACAAAAACCAGATCCAACCACCTGCCAATCACGAAAATGATGAGTTAGGAATCATATCCAACACGGTGAGCAGTGTATTGCGCCAATTGGCTTTGGCAATGAACAAACAAAAACAAGCTGAGGCCAATCTACGCACGATTCTACAAAACATGCCTATCCTTTTGGAAGCATTTGATGATCAAGGAAATATCGTCATATGGAATCATGAGTGTGAACGGGTTTCCGGCTATTCTGCGGATGAAATCGTCAATAATACCAATGCATTAGAAAAACTCTACCCTGACCCAGTCTATCGAGAAAAGATGATTGCTCAATGGCAACTGCGTGGCAATAACTACCGCCATTGGCGCTGGCATATCCGAACGAAACAGAACCAAAAACGGGTGATCTCCTGGTCAAATATCTCTCAAACCTGTCCGATCCCTGGTTGGGCTTCATGGAGTGTGGGTATTGACATCACGACACAGGTTCAAGCCGAAGCGGATCGACGTATCATGGAAAACCGACTTCAGGCAATTATCGATAATGCCGATTCAGCTATTTTCATACGGAATCCAGAGGGAAAATTGTTACTGACCAATGCACAAAGTGCTCCACTATTTCAGCAATCTCAGCATGATACACACCATACAATCATTAATACTGCCTTTGATCGCCATCATCAATCAGTGTTAAAAGAAGGGAAACCAAAACAAACTGAAGAATATATTGATCTAAATGATGGTATTCGCATCTACCTGTGCAATACTTTTCCATTGTTGGATGATCAGAACACCCTATTTGCAATTGGCACAATTGCCACAGACATTACCGCGCGTAAAGAGATTGAAAATCAATTGCGCCACGCACAAAAAATGGAAGCGATTGGTACACTTTCCGGTGGTATCGCCCATGATTTCAACAATATTCTTGGTATCATCATCGGTTATGCAGAACTGGCTGAACTGGAAGAAAATCAAAACAATCAAAACCTGAGCGAGATCATCAAAGCCGCTGGTCGTGGACGGGATCTTGTTTCTCAACTCCTGTCTTTCAGCCGAAGCGCAGATCATCAGAAAGAGATTATCAGCCTGACACCATTGATAAAGGAAATCACCCAATTCATGCGGGCAACTCTGCCTGCATCCATTGTTGTCAATGTGGATATCCAAACAGAGCCTGTACAGATTCATGCAGCACCGGTACAAATTCATCAAATACTGATCAACTTATGTACCAACGCCTCTCAGGCCATGGCTGACAAAGAGGGGTTGCTCGCTGTTCGACTATCTAAAACACCCCTGCCAACGCAGCAGTTTCAAAGCGCCAAGGAATTAACACCAGGAGAGTACGCCCTGCTTGAGGTATCTGATACTGGTTCAGGCATTGCACCTGAGCATATTGACCGAATTTTCGATCCTTTTTTTACCACGAAACCACATGGCCATGGAACAGGTTTGGGACTCTCTGTAGTGCATGGTATTGTCACGGAAAATAGCGGACATATCGGTGTCAAAAGCCAACTCGGCAAGGGAACAACATTTACATTGCTTTTCCCTATTTCAGACCACACATCGTCAACAAAAAATAATAACGAACCAAGATTAAATCGACCAACACCCAGCACACCGACCCATATAATGTTGGTAGATGATGAGACAGCATTGATTAGAACCGGGCAACATTTTCTGAACAAAGCAGGCTATAACGTTTCCACTTTCACTGACCCACAGGAGGCGTTACAGGTATTTATTGAAGATCCGGTCCATTTTAATCTGGTCATTACCGATCTTTCCATGCCGAACATGTCTGGATTTCAACTCGCCGAACAACTGAGAATACATAATCCAGAGATAACCATCTTACTCTGTTCAGGCCATATCGGTGACGCAGACCATAAAAAAATGGTTCAACTGGGCATACAAGACAGCTTGAAAAAACCCATAACATCCCATGAACTTATTCAGTCTGTTGCTAAAAATTTGGCCGACCAAACAAGACAACCCGAACATACCATGAATCCCGACCCACTCCATCAAAGAGATTCTTGAAATATTCGGACTTAGGGCCACGAAAAAAGGGCTGGAACGGCTGACTGTTCAAATTTTAGGCGAAAGAACTATAAAACCCTACCCGGTTACAGACACCATAGATAACCGTACAATTATCCCACTCGTTGATCCATCTCCCAAACCCCTTGCTCCTTGCGACCATTAGGATAGACAACCACACCACTACCATGCTTCTTTCCATTGCGCCAACCACCGGTATACCGGACACCGGTACTGAAATAGTAGGTGCCCACACCATGGCGTTTTTTATCTTTATACTGTCCCGCATACCGATCACCTGAAGAGTAAATAGTGAGACCTTCTCCATTCTCACAATCACCATCCACACACCCTGTTTCGCCAGAACGTAATTTCTCTTCCAACACCTTCTGACGCTTCAACTCTTTGGCACGTTGCTCTTCACGCTCTTGCTTTGCTTTGGCCCGTGCAACAGCAATAGCCTCACGCTGCTTTCGCACCTTTTCTTTTAATTCGGTCAAGGCAAGATACATGGAGCCACGCCCCTGTTTTTCATCCTCTGCCCATGTTCCGGTGTAGCGATTTCCATTGGCATAGTGCAATACACCATGACCGTGCCGTTTACCATCCTTCCACTGCCCAGCATAGCGATTTCCATCGGTATAGAGATATTCACCAGTGCCATTTCGACAATCGCCTTGAATGCAGTTAGGATCTTGCTCCTTTGGCTGGACAGAAACCGCTTGCTTCAATGCCGCATCACTGCGATCCACCTTTTGCTGATCTTGTTGGACCTGCTGCGCCCTTTGTTGAATATCCTTCTGCTGTGCCGCTACCGTTTGTGCGGCAATAATACGCCCTTCCATGAGTTGCAAGCGGATATGATCCCGCGCTCTGTTGATAAGCTGCTGCTGATCCTGTTGTTGCAGTTTAGCGTGAAGCTCTTCTTCAACCTGACGTTCCAGCTCTAGACTGAGCGCCAACAGCTCCTCCTCGGTCAAACCAGAACTTATCCTATCTGTCTGTGCCTCTGATTTCTGATCGGGCAGATCTTCCCAACTACCCCCCATCAAAGTGGGTTTATGAGATGGTGTCTGTTTCGGTTCCGTCAGCATTATCTGACTGACAAACACACCAACCAGCGCGACGACACCTAAACCAAGGACTATTCTGAATATCTTTTTGGTAGATATACCGGAATCAGGATTATTATCCGTCTGTTCAAGTTGATTCTTAGGATCCTTCATCTGTCCGGCAAAATGTTGCAACTGTTGCCACTGAGCGTCCTCCAGGCTATCCATCGGCGAAGATACAATCATGCCGTCTTGAACCAGCACATCAAACAACTCCGAAAAGGTTACTCTGAATCCTCTTGCCTCTGGTGTTGTAAAAGCATGATCCACCTCGGCAAAAAACTCTATCAGATCATGTTCTGTGACCGATTGAAGCCCTTTATCACGACTGTCTAAAAACTGTTCAAGCGCTTGAATCCGTTTCAAATCAAACGACAAACCACCGGTGAATTGGGTCTGGCTCTTATGAGAAATGAAGTGCTGTGCCACATCGGAAAGGTTATTGATGTTTTCCCAAGACGGTTTCTGTAGGTTCAAATCATCAAGAGGTGATTGATCAATCAGCGACTCATGCACCAACACTTGATAGAACTCTGCAATGGTTGCCCGTATACCTTCAACACGCACAGCACCATATTTCTTTGAACAATCCGACAGAAATGCCTGGATATCCACACTGGATGCTGTGTTAATTGATCGTGAACTGTTTTGCAAAAACTGATGGAGCTGCTCAATACGCTCCAGATCAAAGGAAAGATTGGCTAGATTTTTGGCATTCTTTCTATGTAAAATATAGGTACCAACCGAATCAGAATAGCGCGCCTTCAAGCGGTCTTTGGATGGCAACAAGGTAAATCGCCTGTTGCAGGCATCACAGCGCACCCGCTCACCCTCCTCTGGAATCAGATTGGGATCTTTCTGAAGATCAGCACCACAATGAATACAGGGCGTTCCGTGTTCAGACATGAGGATCACATTTCCTTAGCTGTAAGATAGGCGTTACATTTGAAACCAGGTTATCTTTTGTTAATCGCTAAATAGATCAACGTATTGATTTGTGGATTTTGAATGAGGAAACACCCTACCAAGTTTGAAAAAAAAATTCATTAACAGAGTGAATAATTTTTTCCAATGGGCTGATAAATACATATAACCAACGAAAAATTAACCTGTTGCACGTTACGACCACTCAAAGTGCGGCAAATGCCACACAGCTATTATGTCAAATACCGTAAAAAAGGTGCTTGCTTCCTGGTGTTTGGTTGGAAGGCGCGTTAGAATGCAGCATGTTTGGGCAGTTTTAGGAGTGATGCGCTCCGAAACGCTGTTTTTTTATGGTCGGGATAGTTTTTTTTATTTAAGAATTTCAATTAACTGCCGATACGACACTTTTTAGATTCAAAGGTTCATTTCACCGTATTGCACAGTGTCTCACACGGTGAGGCTGCGTTCTAAGGTGTAGAATGGTCGTTTATTGTTATGACAAAGCGCTAACACCTTGTTTGAAATGCTTATTTTTTTAGCATTTTCGTCATGATCACAGTACATTGTTTTGGCATGATTTTTTACGGGTCATGGTTATTTGGGCTGCACAGGTTTTATTTATTGACAGGCCGTCCACACGGATGTTACGTAAATAGGCTATTCCTATTTACACTTTTTTATAAGTGAAATACCTCACTATTCCACTGAGGAGAGACCAACAATGAGTACAGCCGCTGGACATGAGCATCACTGGGAGTGGAGTTGGGCACCGACAGCCGTTGTCATCGGTACCTTCCTTCTCGTACCTCTCGGATTTTCGGCATATTTCGTCTATGAAGACACTATGCTGACAATCCTCTTTACTGGCCTGGGCACACCTATACTCCTGGCCGGAATCGCCCGTTGGGTACATGAGGGCTTGACCCAGAAACCATTGGTTGCTGGTCTGGCTGCTACGGCACTGCCGATCTTTATCGTTTCTGAGATCTTCATCTTCCTGGGGCTGTTTACCGCTTACTGGACCATGCGTCTTTCCCAAGGTGGAAATTGGCCGCCAGAAGGTACGCCAGAGCTGAATTTGCTCATTCCTGTAATCATGACCTTCTTCCTGGTCGGATCGTCCATCACCTATCATGTCGCTGAAATGAAAGATGAAGCGGGTGATATGGCGGGCTTCCGTAAATGGTTGATCATCACTCTGATCCTCGGCACCATCTTCCTGGGTCTGACTGTCTACGAATATCAACATCTGCTTCATATTGGTTTCGGTCCATCCGCCAATGCATTCAGCACAGCGTTCTATACCATCACTGGTTTCCACGCTTCGCATGTGCTTGTTGGTTTGGGCAGCTTTCTTGCGGTTCTTATCCCCGCATTTAAGGGTAGAAGCAATCACACACTCACAGCTTCAGTCGGTGTCTACTGGCACTTTGTTGACGTGGTGTGGTTTTTCGTCGCCTCCCAGATCTATTTCTGGTAGAGCACGTAACGTAGTTTTGTTAACTGCTTAATTGAGCGGCATCATCAAGGAATTGTGGAATCATGTATCGACCTAACACCATTATCGGCATCATCCTGATTCTCCTGGGAATCACCTTGCCGGTCGTGGTGGAGGGTCGTTATTTTCGCAACCCGGACTCTGACATTGATCCCAACATCTTCAAGATTGATGATAAGAAGTTCATGGGGGTGAAAATCAGCCCTGATCTGGAAATGCTCGATGTAGACGGAAAAGCGTTTACATTCCGGGATTTTCAGGGCGAGCCGACCATTCTGGTTTTTTCCTACTATACCTGTGATGGCAGTTGTTCAGCAGTTAACAGTGTGCTCAAGGAGATGCTTGAGGACATTGAGCGTACCGAAATTGGCAAAGATTACCGCGTTCTTACCCTCTCTTTCGACAAGGAAGACACGGTTGACACAATGGCCAATTTCCAGCAGGAACTGGCACTTTCAGAGAAGTTGAAGAAGGGGTGGAAACTGGGCCTGATTAAAGATCCAGAGGTAATGGAAGCACTCACGAAGAGTGTCGGCTTTAAATACTTCTGGAGTGCTCAGGATCAGACATTTTTTCATCCCAATGTATACATTTTTCTCTCTCCTGAAGGTCGGGTTGTTCGCTATCTGTACGCATTAACCAACGATCAAACGGACATGGAACTGGCCATACTGGATGCTCATCAGGGAAAATTCCGGCCTAGCCAGGTCATCGAACTGGCAGTAAGCATTTGTTACAGTTACAACTACAAAGAAGGCCGTTACACCTATAACATCCCCCTTTTTGTCGGGGCCGGGTCGTTTATCCTGGGTGTTTCGATTTTAGTTGGTTCCTTAGTCTATTTTCGTAAATTTCGTAAAAGTTAGGTAGAAGGAGGATGTCAATCATGAAAGGGAGACTTTCGGCACTGACCGGTATTGCTATCGCATTGATGGCGACCGGTGCCGTTGCGTCTGAGGGCGGGCTGCCCAACCCCGCCGCAGACTGGGACGTGCTTTGGAATAAAGTACTCTGGGACTTGGTAGTAATCGGTGCCATTTTCGGCATCGCCGCTTTAATCATGCTGTTCAAGTACCGTGCTACCAGCCCGGACCAAGTAGGTCGTGGACCTAAATTGTCCCGCGCACAGGCTTTGGCCTGGGCTTTGATTCCTGCAACGATCTTCATGGCCGATGACTTCTTCATGGCTGCCAAGGGATGGACACTCTGGAACACCTACCGGACTGTTCCTGAAAATGCCATGGAAGTCAAAGTGACCGGTTCCATGTGGAACTGGGAATTTGAATATGAGAACGGCATCATCTCAACCTATGACGTTGACTCCAAAGAAGGTAGTGGACTCGTGGTTCCCGTTGGCACACCTGTTGTGCTTCGCATGGAATCCATCGATGTTATCCACTCATTCGGCATGGCCACCTACCGGGTTAAAGAAGACGTGATGCCAGGCCGTATCACCTATATCTGGTTCAACCCTGTTGAAGCCAAAGAGAGCTGGGTGACCTGTGTTGAGTTCTGTGGAACACGTCACTCTTATATGTATGCTCCAGTCAAAGCCGTGCCTCCAGCACAGTATGAAGCCTGGGTCAAAAAAATGGAATCTGAGGCCTGATTCGCCATTTTAATAGAGGATTGGGAATTATGAGCGCAGCACAATCATCTTGGAAAGAGTGGGTCTTTACGACCGACCATAAGCGAATCGGGGTAATGTACCTCGTCGGCTCTTTAGCCGCTTTCGCTGTGGCCGGCACCATGGCCCTTTTGATTCGTATTGAACAGTCCCAATTGGGACCAAACCTGGTTGGCGACGCCTTCACCGGCGGCGACACCTATAACACTTGGCTGTACTTTCACGGTGCTGCCATGATCCTGGCATTTTTGATTCCAGGGTTGACCGGCTACTTTGCCAACTACTTTATCCCGTTGATGATCGGGGCCAATGACGTGGCCTTTCCTCGGATCAACGCCTTCAGCGTCTGGCTCTTCTTTGTGGCCATCGTACTTGCGCTGGCAGGTTTTGTGATCCCGGACACCCCGGACATCATGTGGACCGGCTATCCACCCTACTCGGTTATGACCAGTGCCAACACATCCTTTTATGTGTTCACTGTCCATCTGTTGGGGTTCTCGTCGATCCTGGGTGCGGTCAACTTCCTTGTCACTGTGGTTTACATGCGCGCACCCGGAATGGGCTGGAACCAGCTCAACGTGTTCGTATGGACAACCGTAGCGGCCTTTGTCATCCAGCTGATCTTCATCCCGGTTCTGGCTGCTGCCGTAACCATGCTGCTGTTCGACAAGTATCTGGGTACGCACTTCTTTGATCCCGCTGCTGGCGGTGATGTGTTGTTGTATCAGAATCTGTTCTGGTTCTATTCACATCCTGCCGTGTACGTTATCTTCCTGCCTGCCATGGGTGTCCTCTTTGAGGTTATCGCTGGCATGGCTAAGAACCGTATCTTTAACTATAAAGCCTGCGTTTATGGCGGTGTCTGGGGTATTACCCTGCTGGCTGGTGAAGTTTGGGTTCACCATCTTTACGTTGCCGGCATGCCCGACTGGATTCGTGTTGGTCAGATGGTTTCCACCTTGCTGATCTCCGTACCAGTTGGCCTGATGGTTATGTCCATGTGGGGCACGCTCTATCGCGGTGCCATCACATACAACACAGCCATGTTGTATGCTGGTTCCTGTCTCTTCCTGGTACTGATTGGTGGTTTGACCGGTATTCCGCTCGCCATGACCTCCATGACTGTGCATCTGAGTGAGACTGCCTTTGTACATGCCCATTTCCACTATGTGATGGCCATCTTTGCGACCTTCGCAATCTTTTCTGGTGTCTACTACTGGTTCCCAAAAATCAGTGGTCGTATGCCGAATGAAAAAATGGGTAAACTTGGCTTCTTGATCAACTTTGTTGGTGTGAACGTGACCTTCTGGCCACTGTTCATCATCGGCATCCAGGGCATGCCCCGTCGTTACTGGGACTACCAGATGTTTCCTCAATTTGAGGGATATCATCAAATTGCCTTCTATGGTGCTGTGATCGTTGCAGTTGGTATGGCAATTACCATTCTGAACTGGCTCTTCAGTGCAATCGGCGGCGAGAAAGCCCCTGAGAATCCCTGGAATTCTGCCTCCCTGGAATGGACTCACTGCCCCTCACCTCCTGGTCCGGGTAACTTCCCCAAGGATGTTGAGTTGACAGCTGACTGGACACCTTACAACTACGATAAACGCTAAGTCGTATGTTGAATTTAAAAAGCGGGGGGACTTTGTTTCCCCGCTTTTTTTTTGCCTTAATCGCTCAAAATAGTGTGCATCACGACCCATTACTGTTTCATTGATAAACAGCATCCGTTTTGTATTTTATTCTTTTATAGAATTTCATTATCTGAATACGGCACCATTTATACGAATATTGTTTCACCAGCCCTTGATTTTTTTAGCTATTTGATATTTCTTAGAGCCTGTCTAGTGCCCTGGACAGACAAAGCGCGTATAGTAGGAATTTGTCAATCGGGCTATTCTTCTTTGGAGTCACACATGGCTGAGAATCAGGAATCCAATGTCTCTACGACACCCTCTTCGGAGAGTGCGCCGAAATCAAATAATAAAGGCAAATTCATCTTCGCCATTGTACTGATTGGCTTGGCTGTCTTTATGTACGCCTCTTTATTCTTCAAGGTATTCCACTTCGGAGCCTGATCCATTATGTTTGAACATCAGCCTGAATTCATTGGCTATCTCCCTCATCTACAAGCGGCTTTGAACGTCCTTTCGACCCTGTTCATTCTATTAGGCGTGGGTCGTATTCGACGTAATAATCGCAGTGGACATATTATGGCGATGATCTTAGCATTGATCACTTCGTCGATTTTCCTTGCTTCTTATCTGGTATATCATGCCTATGTTGGGCATGTTGAATTTGCCGGTGTTGGCGAGGTACGCGCCATCTACTTCACCATTTTAATCTCTCATGTGTTGTTTGCAGCCATTGCCCTCGTCATGATCATCATGACCGTTCTTAGAGCCTGGAAAGGGATTCGACTTGAACGTTCAGGTGGTGATGGATCAACACAGCTTGAAGCACACCGGCGAATCGCCTATAAAACGGCCTTTATCTGGCTGTATGTCTCTGTTACAGGTGTGGTGGTCTACTGGATGGCCTTTCACATCTATACATCAAGTTAGGAATCGTTCGGCATGGCTATGACAGCAAAACGCTATATCGAACTGCTCAAGCTGCGTATCGGCGGCATGATCACGTTAACAGCTTTGGTCTCTTATCTGGCCATGGCTGAACAGGTCAGCTTGGCGCACATTGCTATGTTGATTTTGGTGATGATGCTGGGTTCTGCCAGCAGTGCGGTTTTCAATCACTTCTATGATCGTGATATTGATCGCAAAATGGAGCGCACTTCCACCCGCCCATTGGCGACCAAGGAGATGGGCAATCCTTATAACGCGCTGTGGCTGGCTGGTGGATTGATTATAACGGGTGTCGGTATAGCCAGTTGGTATTTCAATCCTATCGTTGGACTGCACCTGTTCTTGGGTGCCTTTGTCTATGGCATCGTCTATACGGTTTGGCTGAAGCGTCGGCACTGGGTAAATATCATCATTGGCGGTGCGGCTGGTAGCTTTGCCGTGTTGGCTGGTGCGGCTTCTGTTTGCCCTGAGTTGTGTGTTCTGCCGTTGTTGCTGGCTGTGGTACTGTTCCTTTGGACACCCTCTCATTTCTGGGCTTTGGCGATTTTCCTTAAAGAGGAGTATCGCAAGGTAGGCGTGCCTATGCTTCCTGTCGTTGTCGGTGAACAACGGGCAGCCAACTGGGTTTTGGTCAATAGTATTTTATTGGTCGGATCGTCACTGGTGCCTTGGTATCTGGGCGAGCTTGGGGTGATATACGGTATTGGTGCGCTAATCGCTGGCGTTCTTCTGTTAGCTGGTAACTGGAAGATGGTTCAGACACCTACCCGACAAGAAGCCTGGAAAAACTTCATCGGTTCGATGCGTTATCTCGGAATCCTATTTCTATTCCTTGTTATTGATGCCCAAACCCCTGAAGACTTTTTGAATTACCTGTTTTGAGTTGACACTCTTTTTTTTCTGCACGCTCTTGCTGTTAACAGTTAGACGTTACGCAATTGCCGGTTGAACAGGCATCAAAGCGTAGAGCGTCATTCCCGCTTCTGCGGGAAACGGGTACACGTTCATTCAACTGCGTAACGCCTAACAGTGTAGATTGAAAATAAATTACACTTGAGTCCAGAATCAGAAATAAACCATGGAATCTGATTCTATACATGTCAAATCACTGCTTTCATAAAGACCTATCACTATGTCAAACACTGAAAATGGCATTTCAATGAAACAGGTAGCCATCATCTTCATAGGTGCCTCCCTTTTCTTTGCAGCACTCAGTATCGGCCTGAACTATTTCAATTTGAACCAACCCACGCAAAAAGCCCCTGAAGCTTTGAAGGCGCTTTTATTGGACTCTCCAAAAGTGGTGCCGGATTTTGATCTGATTGATCAGGCTGGCCAGCCATTCACTCAAGATAATTTGAAAGGACAATGGAATATTACCTTTTTTGGCTATACCCATTGCCCGGATGTCTGTCCATTGGCGTTAGGTAAAATGGCCGAGCTTTTTACCCGATTAGGTGAGGTTGACGATCCTATTGCCAAGACAACACGGGCAGTATTTGTCTCTGTAGATCCATTACGTGATACAGCTGATGTCCTCAAAGAGTATATCGGCTATTTCAACCCAGATTTTGTCGGTGTTACCGGCCCGTCACAGGATGCCGTTGACAAGCTGGCTAAACCCGTTGGTGCTGGCTATATAATCGGTGATAAAGATGAGCATGGCGACTATGTGGTAAATCACACTTCCGCTTTTTATCTGATTGATCCTGATGGTCGGTTTGTCGGCATGATCTATCCAGACAGGATGAGTATGGACTCTTTGTTTGCTGAGATCCGTGAAGTTCAGAAATATTACGCGTCATTGAAATAACATAGTATCGTGATTTCGATCCGAAATCAGACAAAAAAGCCGACCCTATGAGGTCGGCTTTTTTGTTGGTATCGTCCGGTGGAGGTATCTCTACATACCCCAACCAGACACCCGAAAGAATGTGCCATATTTACGATCTTCTGAAAGAATATGATCAACAAGCCACTTCTTGAAAAATTCTATAAAATCGCAATTTTCAGAAATAACATAATCCTGAGCAACCATTTTTTCTTTCAATTCTTCTATTTGATTTAACAGCACGTGATGCTGTCTTTCATGAGCTGCCAGTTCTGGGTAATCACGCCTGCGTAACAAGCTGATTTCATCATCAAAATGGAAGTGTGTATACTTGATTAATTGGCAGAATGCGTGTTTCAGAGGTTCTCCACCGGTCTGAGAGTCAATCAGATCAAGAACATCTTTACCCAACCGGAACAGTTCCTGGTGTTGCTGATCCATTTCATTGATATGAACATGGTATTCAGCACGCCATATCAAAGGCACCTGTCCGCCTTCACCCACTTCCAACACACGGCGACGACGACGTTCAAAAATCTCGAACAATTTCCAACGAATCAATGGAATATCACGTACTGATTCACCAGCAATGGAATAGATACGCGTATTCACTGAAGCACGCGTTTCAAACAGCGGTGGCGTATCGAATACCGCCAACTCTTCACCAAACACATCGGTAGGTCCGAGAATCTCCAGGATATCATCACCCAGAGCCCGTTCCATTTCACCATCAATGATCACAAACAGATCAGGCTGGTTTTCATGCTCCAGCTTCTCACCTGCTTTAACAGTGATCTCTTGCATACGGCGGGCTATTTGATTTTGTGTAGTATAGGAGAGTGCACCACCCAACAAGAAGGTGCGTTGCAGAAAGGAGCGCTTAACCTGTAACCGCTCCACCTCATCATATAGTCCATTGGTTTTGATAAAGTACATATAGACACTACAGGGCATGCGTAGTGCCTGAACAAAGCTAGCAGCCCGATAGGTTCTTGATGATGGCTCATTGTTCAGCGCGGAGATATCACCCACTAAGACACCAGCTGACATCATGTCACGCATACCGGAATTGGCATTGATCATCTCAACACTACCGGTAAGAATCAGAAAGATATCATCATTGATATTACCTGATTTGAGTATAATACTTTCTGGATTGAACGTAACCACTTCATTATTTAGCAGAATACGGATTTGGTCGATAGGTGCGTTTGGAAAGTAGGATTCCAAAAACTCATAAGCATATTTCCAGACATACTCCTGAAGGGTTGGGATCAGTACATCAACAGTGCCGAAAGGCGCACCGGAACCAATCTCCTTCTCCTGGTCGGTCAACTCCAGTGCCGTATGTGCCAGAATCATTTTTTCTGAACGGTCATG
This sequence comes from Magnetococcales bacterium, assembly GCA_015234045.1. Taxonomy (GTDB): domain Bacteria; phylum Pseudomonadota; class Magnetococcia; order Magnetococcales; family JADFWU01; genus JADFWU01. Next base: position 241,088 of record JADFWU010000001.1, on the reverse strand, counting down.
GCGGAAATCTTCCGCTTTTCCGTGGATCATTCCACCGCCAATATCCAGTTTTTTGATCTGTGCAGGCTTGGCATAATCGGCCTTGACCTTGGCAACCAAGGTAGCGGTAATACCATTCTCTTCAGAAGGCCCAGCCATACCATCCAGCACATCCAAATCAACGATATCGGCGTAATGGGCGTAACTGCTGTACCCATTTTGCCAGATCGTACGAAAATGAAAAATCGATGTCTCTACCGGATGGGGTGAGAACAACGGCATCACATCCAGGCTTTCGATATTATTCCAAACATCGTATTCCAGATCATGCACTTCAAAGTATTCACCAAAATCTTCTTCAGGCATGGTCAGCAGCGCAGCCAGTTTTTTAGCTACAGAGGCACGTACAGGCGGTGTTGCATAATATTTGATACGGTGCCCAGCCCGGATTAGAGTTGGAATACCAGCAAAATGGTCATCATGCGCATGGGTATGAAACAGCCCTTCTATCTCATTAATACCGATACCCAGTGCAGACAAACTGGCCATGATATTTGGACCCGCATCAATCAAATAAATCTTGCCTTGAAACATCAGGATACTGGCCATGGAGGGCCGATTGATATCCCATCCATCACCGTCACCTGAATGGATGATACCGAAATATTCGCGTCTGATACTATGGAAACTGAGCGGATAGGGTGCCTGATAGTTGGCAGAGTATGAGAGATTGAGATCGACATCCACATGTTCAGAACCGTAGGTTATTCTGAACAAATTCACTCTAAGACGTTGAATTACTACACCATCACGCACTTCTACAGGGTCAGAATCAACGAATCTATGATCAAGAAGGGCTTCAGAAGCACGGATATTGCCAAAAGCAAAGCGCAATTTCATACGCATTTGCTCATCCACTTGATCGGGTGGTACGCCAGCGGCCAGCATCTCCTCTTTTGAGGTCAGGCCATAATTTCCGCGAAAGATGTAACGCATCTGCGCTTCCACCTGCTCGCGCAGACCGATCAGAATGGGATTATCGCCGCTATTATTGGGATGATTGGGAATAATCATGCCCTGGCGGTAAAACATTTGCAGCACCGGAAACTCTGCCAGATTGGCAAAACTACCGTTTTGGATCATCATATCGGACAGTACAATGGCATTTGGCCCTGTTTCACAGGTTGCACCGCCTTTTTCCTGGTCAACAATAATACCACGTTTCATCAAGTGCTTAACACTATCAGCCGGGCATCCGCACTGGATATAGAGTTGTACCTCTGGAATCTCTACCCAGAACAGACCATTGGATATTTTTATTTTTTTGATTTTTTTCATGCTGCCCTCATCTGACGAACAGACTCTACCCTGAAAATCGACCTACCTCTATACCAACTCATCCCACCCTTCTGACAGCCTGTGTTTTCTATCCAACCTAAACGAAAAAACCGTTATTGGATAATAATTTCCATCCAACCGGAATCAGGATCGTTACCAAAGGTATCCAATCCGGCAAAAAATTTCCACTCATGCTCGGCATACCGACCTTTATAAGTGGGTTGTGCATTAACTGGCAGTTCGATTTGAGCCTGCCATTCATGGCTTGATCCAGCAGGCAGCTCTATTTCACCAGCAATATCAAAAGACAAACGACAGGTTTCTGTTTCCCGCTCAAGCTCCTGCCGAATGATTGTACCATCTTCATCAGCCATGGGCACATCGGGTATTTCCACATCCTCTTCGGCCCGGACCATCAGATAGACCCGGCGTACATTTAAATCAGAGTCTCCCACCTCTGCACGAATGGTGACTTGAATCGGTTCACGAACAGAAGGTGCGATCACTTCAAGCGTGACTTTGGCTCCGCCACCCGTTACAAGATTAGAAACCGCTTTCAAACTGTCCCAAAGTCCCATAAACTTTATCCCTATTTATTGATGCACATCCCTGCCACTTTGTGAACAGATGTGAGTAAACCCAATTGGATAGCCCTTTTCATACATTAATTCAGGATCTGCCTGCGAAAGAATCAGATTGGATTCAGGGGGTTGTACAACACTCTGGCACTAAGCTGATCGACTTTCTCAATAGGAGTATAGATCCAAATGATTTGCCAGACAATTCACGATCTTCCCGGCGCAACAAATGTGCAAAAATCAAACGCGGTCATTACCGGCAATTGATTCGGCTTTCCGCATTGCCAAAACGCGCCCTTCACCTCAGCAAAGCATTGTTTGACAACGGACAACAAATTGATTTCAAATCTTTTTTATTCGATCTTATCAACAAACCAGAGCAGTTCACAATCATTCAAAATTATATGACCCTAAAGATCGTTTACTACTATTGCCGAACGGCCAATGAAATTGCCAAGGTTCTGCAACACTATGGAACCAATCCTACGCTATTGCTTTCCAAGATGTATGATTTAGATCCAAAACAGATTAAAGGGACACCAAAACTCTCTTTTCAATGGGGACATCTGGTCATATTTTTTGATCGTAAAGAAGATTTTGAAGCTGTAACCAAACAAAATATAGGCGTGTCACATGCTGCGTTGATAGATGGTCGCCCCATATCCAAATTTCCAGATATGGCGGGCTCCATTATACTGGTCAATCTTTGTGTGCTTGAAAATAATTCCGATGAACAACGCAATACCGTGCGCCATGAGTTGGGTCATGGGGTACACTGGTTGCTCAATTCTCTTATTTATTCACAAGATAACCAGCCACTATTGCGTATCAAAGATGAAATCATTGCCTATCTCTTCGAAGGATTGGAAGCGTCCAAAATTAAAAATCTGTTGATCAAACAAGACGCATATAGCCATTTCTGGCATAGTGATCGTGACATGCGTCCCAGCTTTCTTAAGCCCGACTTACAGGCGGCCAGAAGTGTGGATGGACAACATCAACTGAGTGATGAAGCGTTGATACGATTTAGTACAAGTCGAATGAGATTGGCACAAACTGTTAAAGAGTCATTTTTAACCAATGGATTGGTCCTGCTCATGATTACACCGATGACCAAATGGCATAGACTACACCGCGATCTGGATTTCATCAGAAAAAATGTTGTCCAACCTGGCTAGTGTACCCAACCTACCTAGCATGCACTGATAGTGACACTCATAGGGAAAGGCTACTGCCTTTTTCCTGAAAATGCGTTTGGAGTTACCATGTCTCTGCTTAAGAAACTTTTCGATACCCCTGAAGAACGCGCACGCCGTGGTCAAGTTCACAAACTTGGTCCTGGTGTGACTGAACCACACCCCCAATTTCGCTCCTTTTCCGAGCAAAGCAACCCAAAGAAAAATAAAGTACAACAAACCAATCAGAAAAAAAATACCGCTAAATAATAGGCAAAGAATATGAAGACCATTCCCATTGTCCAATCTGTGCAAACTTACTACGGCCAAACACTCAGCTCATCCCAGGATCTAAAAACCAGCTCCTGTTGCAGTGCTGAAGCGCTGCCAGACTCCGCAAAAGAAGTCGCGCCTTTGATTGCTGATGAAATTGTCAGCAAATTCTATGGTTGCGGCTCGCCCATTCCACCACTGCTAGAGGGTTGCACAGTGGTTGATTTGGGCTGTGGAACCGGTCGTGATGCCTATATCATGGCAAAACTGGTGGGCCAGAATGGTCAGGTAATCGGTGTGGACATGACACCGGAGCAACTCAATGTCGCTCTTAAATATCGGGATGAACAGATGTCCCGCTTTGGCTTTGATCGAACCAATATTGACTTCCGTCTGGGACAGATCGAAGACCTGAAGGCTCTGGATATCGCTGACAACAGTGTGGATGTCATTACATCCAATTGTGTCTTGAATCTTTCCGGCAATAAAGAGGCGGTGTTCTCCGAAATTCATCGGATTCTCAAGCCCGGCGGTGAACTCTATTTTTCCGATGTTTTCACTGCTCGCCGTGTACCTGAAGCACTCCACAACGATCCCATATTACTCGGTGAATGCCTGTCAGGCGCACTCTATATCGACGATTTTCGCCGCTTGATGGAAAAAGTGGGTCTGTTGGATTACCGTGTTGTTTCCAGTAAACCAATTACCCTGGATGATCCCAAGGTTTATGAGAAAATCGGTATGGTTGATTTTTTTTCAAAAACCATCCGGGCGTTTAAAATCGACAGTCTTGAAGATCGGTGTGAAGATTATGGCCAGATTGCCACTTACAAAGGCACCCTGCCCCAATCGCTACACTATTTTGATTTAGACAGTGGTACACGCTTTCTCTCAGGCAAGCCTCAACTGGTTTGCGGCAACACCGCCGCAATGCTCCAGAAGAGCCGATACAGCCCACATTTCACGGTTATGGGTGATACACAAACCCATTTTGGGCCGTTTGATTGCGGTTGCAATGGTGCAGCAAACTCTGTATCTCCAAACAGTGACAACGATAAAGGCAATGAAGAGATAAATAGCTCTAGCTCTGGTGGATGTTGTTAGGGAATATTAGGGCCTTGGAGATAATTTTCAATAAATGCACAATGAAATGATTTAGTTGGAGTATTATCACTTATGGTCCGTCTGTTTTCTTCAATTAGAACCCGTCTGCTTAGCGTGCTTATTGCGCTTACCCTGTTGCCAATCCTGCTGTTGGGTAGCTGGATGATTCAACAGTATGATGCCTCTTTGCAGGAAATGGTATTGCAAAGCCTGGCTCATGTGGCTGACAAAAAAGTAGTTCAAATTGAAGACTTCATCCGCGAACGCCAAAAAGATGCTCTGCTACTGAGCCAATCACCAAGAACGTTAAGTGATCTGAAAAAATTCATCAAATTACATCAACTTCATGGATCAAGATCCGAAGAGTATAATCTTCTAACCAAACAGCAAAGAAGCTATTATGAACACTATACAACGCATGGTAACTACTATGATCTGCTCCTGATTTCTGCCGATGGTGAGATCGTTTTCACTATCAAACAGGAAGAATATAGTACTTCCAATATCCAAAGTGTACCATCTGGTGATTCTGAATTGGCCAGCGTTGTTAATCATTCAATAACACACCGTGAAACCAGCTTTTCCGGCTATCGCTTCCACACACCATCCAAAGAATCAGCAGCTTATATTGCAACGCCTGTGATAGATAACAAGCAGGTTGTAGGCGCGTTGGTTTTACAAATAAACAATAAACATTTTCAAAATGTCGTCACCGATCAAACCGGTCTTGGCAATACCGGAGAAACCGTTGTTGCCACGGATTCTGGTGATGAAATCACCTTCCTGTTTCCTTTAAAGTTTTCAGATCTATCCAAGATTAAAAAAACCAACAAAGTGGATGATGACACTTTTGCCGCCCCCATCCGTCTCGCTCTTCAAGGAGAAAGAGATCAAAATCTTTCCCACGACTATCGCGGCACAGTAGTGCTCGCCGCTTGGCGCTATGTTGCTCTGGCACGTATGGGTATGGTTGTGAAAGTCGATGCCAACGAAGCCATGGCCAATGTCATCGCATTGAACAACTGGGGCATTGTGATTCTTGCCGCTATTCTTGGCATGGTCGTGATAACGGGAATTATCCTGGGACGTTCCATTATCGTTCCCCTGGATAATCTTAACCATGTTACTGCCAAAATTGCTTCTGGCGACATGAGCCAAAGGGCTGAAATTGTATCAGGCGATGAAGTGGGAAGTCTGGCAGCAAGCTTTAATGTAATGGCAGATAAACTCCAAACCTTTCAAAAGGATATGGAGTCGCGCGTCATTCGTCGTACCGCGCAATTACAAAAAGCAAACACGTCTCTATCCAATGAAATCACAACCAGAAAGAAGAGTGAAGAAGCCCGACGCCAAACAAATACCCTACTCTCTGCTATCCATCAGGCTCAGTCTCAATATATTCGCAGCACAAATCCACATCAGGTATTTGATCAATTACTCAATGAAATGCTCAGCCTGACTAACAGCGAATTTGGTCTGATCGGTGAAACAATTGTAGGTACAGGGCAAAAAATCAAGCTGAACATGCTGGCCATCACAGATGTTTCAAGAGATTCTCTAAGCCGTAGTCTCTTCCAAATGCATGAACAAAGTGGTCAGACATTTACACAGCTGGACACCCTGATTGAAACGACCTTACAAACTGACCAACCGTTCATTCTCAATGATGCGACCAATGGCACACATGCCGATGAGGATCATCCTCCAATCAATGCCTTCCTGGGTCTACCTATTTCCCAAGCGGATGAGGTGATTGGTCTGCTCGGTTTTGCCAACCGACCAGAGGGTTACAACACCCCCTTAATTGATCTTCTCAAACCGTTGATTACCACGATGGCCAATATCATCCATGCCAATAAATATGAAATACAGCGCAATGAACTGACAACAGCGCTTGAAAACAGTAGAGATAGCCTGTCCAAAGCCCAAAGTATTGCTAAATTAGGCAATTGGGATTGGAATATTGCTGGCAACACACTGACATGGTCAGATGAAATCTACCGCATTTTTGGACTAGAACCACAGCAGCATCAACCCTCTTATGAGAGCTTATTGACATATATCCACCCTGACGATCGCCATTTGGTAGAAGAAGCTGTAAACAATGCTCTAACAAATCCTGATATGCCCTATCAGGTTGAGCATCGCATTATTCAACCGGATGGCACTGAACGTTTGGTATTGGAGCGTGGTGAAGTCAGCCGTGATGATGATGGCCAACCTACCTTTATGCGCGGAACCATTCAGGACATTACAGAGATTCGTCAGACAGAAGAAAACCTGATGCTCTCCAAAATGGTCATTGAAAATGCCAGTGAAGCCATCGTCATTACCGATATAAAAGGCATCATCACTGACATCAATCCAGCTTATGAAAAGATCACCGGTTTCAGTCGGGATGAAGCCATTGGACAATCCCCATCCATCACACAATCTGGTCGGCATGACTCTGAATTTTACAGTAAAATGTGGACCGATCTAAAGCAAAACAACTTCTGGGAAGGTGAAATTTGGGATCGGCGCAAAGATGGTGAAGTATTTCCCAAATGGCTAACTATCAATGCCATTAAAAATAAATCAGGAAAAGTTGGTCACTATGTAGGCATCTTCATGGATATTAGCCGACAGAAATCCACTGAAGAAAAATTAGAGCAACTGGCTTTTTATGATCCGCTCACAAAACTGCCCAACCGAGCGCTGTTTCGTGATCGTTTGGAACATGAAATTGAACTTGCCAATCGTAACAAAAACACCGTTGGCCTGTTCTTTATCGATCTGGATAGATTTAAATATGTCAATGACACTCTCGGTCATGATTCAGGCGATAGACTGTTGATACGGGTTGCCGAACGCACCCAACAAAAACTCCGTCACAGTGATACGGTCAGCCGTCTGGGCGGTGATGAATTTACAGTCATACTGCCACACTCGGGCAATGTGGATGAGATCGGCTCAATTGCCATGGGCATTATTAAAGCCCTGCAACGCCCCTTTGACATTGATGGTCATGAAGTATTTATCGGTGCAAGCATCGGGATTTCACTCTTCCCTGATGATGGAACAAACTTCGAAACAATGACCAAAAACGCTGATTTGGCCATGTATCAAGCCAAAGAAGCTGGCCGTGGCACTTACCGTTTCTATACCAAAGAAATGAACGCAAGCAACGAACTCAGACTCTCACTGGAAGCTGATCTGAGACGCGCAATTGAACGACAAGAGTTTCTGGTCTTCTATCAACCAAAAATTTCTCTATCAAGCAGTCGTGTCATTGGTATGGAAGCGCTCATTCGTTGGATACATCCTAAACGCGGCATGATCTCACCAGCAGATTTTATCCCATTGGCTGAAGAAACGGGTATGATCATTCCCATGGGTGAATGGATCTTAAAAACTGCCTGCCAACAGGCTAAAACATGGCATAATCAAGGATATAAACCGCTACGCGTTGCCGTTAATCTGTCGTCCAAACAGTTCCAGGATCCCAAATTATTGGATATGATCATGGAAACCTTGGATGAAACCGGCTTGCCAACGGCCATGCTTGAACTTGAAATCACTGAAAGCGTGGTGATGGAAGATCCCAATGATGCCATTGCAGTTATTGAAAAACTGCGTGATATCGGAATCCATATCTCCATTGATGACTTTGGTACAGGCTACTCTTCTCTGAGCTATTTAAAGAAATTCCCGCTCCATTCGCTGAAAATCGATCAATCGTTTGTGCGAGATCTGGCCATTGATTCCGATGATGCAGCGATTGTAAATTCCATTATCTCAATGGCCAAAGCATTGAGCCTCGGCGTGATTGCTGAAGGCGTGGAAACGGAAGAACAACTTGGATTTCTCAAGGACCATCAATGCGGTGAGGTTCAGGGATATTACTTCAGCAAACCACTCTCCAGCGCTGATTTCGAAAATTTTCTCAGTGTAAATGACTTTCAAAAGGCTGAACAAACACCCGCTAATGGGCTTTAAAAAATAATCAACGACACCATCAGGAATTATCGATCTAATACCCGCTCCAGTACTGTTTCCTCTTCACTGCTTTCCTCACTCCAGCAACCGGTAAGCGATGCCACCATTAACGCAATTATCACAACATAAGACCAAGCACACTTCATGGACCACACTCTCCTTTAGCCAGTTTGGCAAAACAAACTCGGGCTTCCATGTCAAATGTACAACGCTTTAAAGCTGCCACATCACACTGGTCGAGCCCTTCTGCCAACATGAGATGATCATCACGTTTTTTTGTCAAAAGATCAATCAAAGCGGCATCTGGGAATTGATCATACCTATCACGCAATTGATAAAAGCGTTGATCCCATTCTACTGATTGATCCAAATTAATCGGCTCTTTGGTGAGATACAACCGTTCAAGAACCGGCATCAAATCCTCTTCACCCTCTTCCATCAGATCCTGTTTTATTTCATTAATTTCATTCAACAATACAACAGCCTGTTGGTAGCGCTTATTCTTCGTCTGTGTCTGATCCGCATAACGGTTATCCATCTCTTCAGAACTGAATGCCAAACCGTGAACCATGCTCAGAAAATATGGCAAAGAATTCATCAATGCTTTGCGATGTTTGGTCACCATCTGCAAAAGATAGATATGACCATTGGCATCCATATGAAAGGCAGATACTTTGTTTTTTTCTTCACGCAGCATAACAAACAGTCGCTTACGATCACCCAAACTCTTATAGAGTCGGATCAAAACCACCGGTTCATCCAACTCCAAGGCATCCGCTTCCATGCTGGCAAAAAAACGGTCCATATCAGTCTGAGATACTTTACTAAGATACTGAAGCTGTATCTGATTATCGCCCTGAAATCGCCACAGTTTGAGATTCGGGTTCCACTGTTGCTGAGTGGCAGACTCTTGCAGCTCTAATTCTGGAAAATCATCCGATATAAACCGCTTGATGCTCACGTGATCAACAGCGGTCTTTTCCACTGCAAAATGGCTATCAACATCCACCGATTCTACGGTATAGGACTGCCCTAGAAAATCGGTGAGAAGTTGGGCGGTTCTATCTGAAATTCCATTGATAAAATAAGGGTCAGACAACGCAACAGTACGGATATTGATTTCTGAATAGCGCATCAATCCTTGGATGATCTCTTCCAGACTTCGACCTTCGTCATCTTGAAAAACCAACAGGTTTGACCAGTCGATTTCTGTATCCAGTACAGCCGGTGCCGGAGCATGGTGATTTTGATAATCCAGTGTGCCCAAATCCAATCCAATATTGGCACGTAAAGGCACCAATGCTGAATAAGCCGCTTTTAATTTACCGCTCTCATATCGGCTCAGTCTAAAATAAAAATCGCTGGAATAGCTGGCACTGATCAGATCTTCTGCGTTTTCTATGGCTGTTACATGAACAGTGGTTGGTGTGGTATGCGAACGAAAGTTATCCCAAATGGAGAAGCCCAGCGCGGCCAACAGCGCAAGCGCAGCGATAAATAACCAGCGTCCATAGTCCGCCATCACTGTTTTAATAATTTCCATAAGGCGGTTCATGATCCCACCTCTTGATCAACGCGGACTGAAGTAATCTTCACCCCACTTTGACGAAATTTTTCAATCAGAAACTGTCGGAAACGTTTTTCAGATTGCTGCTGAACAAAAGACTGTCGTCTCAAAGCACCAGTGATAAAAACCGCTGCTTGACCTTTGACCGTCTCAAGCTCAGTTTGACTCACCTGCTCGGCCAATTGAACATCCTTGGCCAAACCATAACCCACACCAAACCCAACGCCCGCACCACCTGCCAATCCGACCAATCGAGCAACGTGACCTTGCAGATTAAAAAAACCGCCCGGTATCACAGAGGCAATGGCATCCCCTGCCTGAGCACCTGCAAATCCACCAGCCAGAGCCAGAACACCACCCGCAACAGCAGCCTCGCGGCTATTCACCGGCCTGGGCTTTAATTCATCGACAATGCGGATATCATCGGTATCAATATCCACCTGAAGATCAAAGGCAAAGCCATCATCCTGCTTATCAGGCGCATAAATGGCACGTTTACCATCTCGGTGGAGTTGACTGGTTTTAAAAGCAATATTGGCACGGCCTTGGACATGCAGAATGATTTGACGTGAGAACAGCTCTGATTTACCCAGACGCAGCAGACCCGCTGATTTTTCGAACGCATTGCCATAGACCAAATAACGGTTGAAGTGGAGCCGATTGAAGACAATGGTGTCCCGCTCCATCCACTCTACCGTTGGATTGACTGTTTTTTTCCACACCACAGCCACTAGAATTAGAACACTGACCAAGGCAATCAATGGCCCAATGAGCGCACGTTGGCTGCTTTTCTCAGGCTCTATCTCACGCTTAGACTCTGGTATAGGCTCAACGTCAATCTCTGACTCAGACGCTTCCACAGGCTCAGATTCGGGCTGGAATGCTGGCAGATCATCTTTCATGTCAGACTCTCCAACCACAGGGCAATGGTGTTATGAACGGAAATGAGGTGCTATTCCGACTCACCAAACGGATTCGGTGAGTCGGAATACTCAATCAACCATGCTGGCTACGTTCCTTCACTTCTGCCCAAAGTCTGCGGAACACTTCCGCTTCATTGGATTTATCAGCAAAAGTAAAGACTGGCGCACGTTTCACACCCATAGCTTCGATCACATTGGAGTCCATCACCGCTTCCTGTAGGAAGATCGGATGTTTGGCCCGGACGTTTTTAGTCACCACCTGATGGATCGGCTTATTCAGGTTGACTTGATTAAAAAATGGCAGAACTTTCAATCGCTTATTACTGCGCCGCTTAACCAGAAAACGCACCAGACGATTATAAGCCCGCAGTGACAAGGTGGTTGGAATCAGTGGCACCAACAGCACATGCGCCATTTGGAACACGTTTTCCGCAACCATAGAAAGGTCTGGCGGACAATCCAGGATAAGCGTGTCATACATACCACGTAACGGTTTGACCCGTTTTTCAAGGGCCTCATCCGGTGTTTTCTGCTTACGCAACTGATGATCCATTTCCCGGTTGGAGATATCCGAAGGCAACATGTCCAGGTTCGGATAACCGGTCATACGCAGATACGAGGTGATATCTGTCTTTTTCTTGACCAAAGACTTACTACCGCCTTTGATCGCAGGTTTGACACATAGATAGTAGCTCGTACCGCCTTGAGGATCTAAATCCCAAATCAGTGTGCGCGCTCCATCCATGGCGGAAAGGTAGGCCAGATTGACCGCTGTAGTGGTTTTGCCCACGCCACCTTTGAGATTGTAAACTGCATAAATTTTCATATTTCTCCCATCCCTCCCGGATTGGACGGACCGCTTCCACAATGGTCGCGGAGCTGGATGATTCGCAAATATAGTATAAGATACTGGGATTGCCGGTTGAAAGGAAACCGAAATTACGGCATCCTGCGTGCGAATCCTAATCATCTTAACGGAATTCAGGGTAAACAAACCAGTTTGGAGACCGCTTCATGCAAGTAGCCGTCACCTATGCAGAGCCTAGTCGTCAGATACTTCTTGAGTTTGATGTTCCTGATGGAACCACAACTGAAGAAGCGATTAAACGATCCGGTGTTCTGGACAAATTTTCTCAAATCGATCTCGCAACCAACAAAGTTGGTATTTATGGCAAACTGGCCAAGCTTGATCAAGTGCTGGAGGAAGGAGACCGTGTAGAAATCTACCGCCCTGCCAAAGGTAAACCGGTCAAAAAGAAACGTCCACCGCGTAAAGCGGGTGCCGGTCCGGCTGCTGCCAAAGCCCGAGCTGCTGCGGCAAAAGCCAAAGCTGCCAAAGAGGGCAATGGTGATGCCGCTGCCGGTGGCGATGATGAAAAAGCCAAGCGCATTGCAGCTATGAAGGCCAAAGTCGCTGCTGCCAAGGCTAAAAAAGCCGCTGCTGCGGGTAATGTTCCAGCAGAGGATACCGGTTCGGCAGACGATGAGAAAGCCAAACGCATGGCCGCCATGAAAGCCAAAGTCGCTGCCGCCAAGGCTAAAAAAGCCGCTGGCCTGAAAAAAGCCGCGGCCGAAGGCGAGTGAGACCAAAGCCTGATTGGGCTGATGATCCTCAGGAGACGATAGTACGCTATCGTCTCCTGGTTGCTTACGATGGCGGAGCCTTTGCTGGCTGGCAGTATCAACCGAAACTGCCCACGGTTCAGGGTGCGTTGGAGAGTGCGCTTGAGCGTCTCTGTAAACACCCTGTCACCATCATGGGAGCTGGGCGCACTGATTCAGGTGTCCATGCAACGGGTCAGCTTGCTCATTTTCAGACCAACCGACCACGACCGGTTAAGACATTCCTGAAAGCGTTGAACGCCACCACTCCGCGAACAATGAGTGTATTGGATGTTCAACAGGTGCCTGCGGAATACAACGCCCGCTACACGGCTTTTTTTCGGGAGTATCACTATCGACTCAGTGACGCACCGGTACCCTGCCCGCTTGAGCGTAATCGACTCTGGCATCTTGGTCCAGAGCGGTTGGATGATGGTGCCATGTCCGAAGCGCTAAAGACACTGCTTGGAAAACATGATTTTTCCGCTTTTCGTGCCTCTTCCTGTCAGGCCAAAACGCCCATCAAAGTGATGCAAAAACTGGAACTTGTCCGTAGTGGTAATGAGTTAACCATCACGATTGGTGCCAATGCGTTTTTACATCATATGGTGCGTAACATTGTTGGATCTTTGGTCATGGTTGGTCAAAAACGTTGGCCAGTTGAGCAGATGGAAGCGGTATTAAAAGGTCGAGACAGAGAGCTTGCAGGCCCAACGGCCCCGGCTCATGGACTCTATTTGATCAAAGTGCTGGATGGCTATTCTCCATAGATATCTGAAGCGCATTTGATTTCTGTAGGATAAAATTCAACTGGTAGACACATCATGGAATGGACCAACGCAGTCATTCTGGCCTTGATTCAAGGCATTACTGAGTTTCTGCCGATCAGTTCGTCAGGACATTTGGTTTTAGCGCCTTACCTGTTTGGCTGGAGCGATCAGGGCTTGATGTTTGACATCGCCGCCAACACGGGCACCCTTTTGGCGGTGGTTTTTTATTTTCGCAGGGACATCATTCGACTATTAAACGGTCTGTTTCGCTCAATCTCGCAACGTTCGCTGAAAGATAACGAAGATGCGCGGATTGCCTGGGCACTTGGTTGGGCGACTGTGCCGGTTGGTCTGGCGGGTCTGACATTTAAGACAGAAGTCGCTACATTGGCGCGCGATCCCCTGGTTATTGGTGTTACCTCCATTCTATTTGGTCTACTGCTCTGGTGGTCTGACCAACGCGGATCACGAAACCGGATTATGGAAAGCATCACCTGGAAAGATGTGCTATTCATCGGCTGTGCCCAAGCGTTGGCCTTGATTCCCGGCACATCCCGCAGTGGCGTCACCATGACCGCTGCCTTGTTTGCCGGATTGGACCGTGAAGCCGCAGCCCGTTTTTCATTTTTGATGGCTGTACCAGTAGGATTTATCGCCGCAGGCCTGGATTTCAAAGATCTCCTGGAAGCCAACCTAACCACAGATGGATGGATCGGCATGAGTATCGGCTTAGTGGTTTCCGCCCTATCCGCTTATATCGTCATCCACTGGCTCATGTCCTGGCTACGCCGGCAAACCATGACGGTTTTTGTTGTCTATCGACTCCTACTCGGCGGCCTCATCTTTGCCCTTGTACTCTGATGATGATGTGTACATAATGCGAACTCTTCAATGATGGGGCCGTAGCTCAGATGGGAGAGCGTTGCGTTCGCAATGCAAAGGTCGGGGGTTCGATTCCCCCCGGCTCCACCATATAAAATCAATCAGTTAGAAAATTGACTAACAATGAGTAACGATCCTAATAATCCCTGCCTGTTTTGTCGTCCATCGGTCAAAGCCGAATGGCTTTTGTCAGAAAATGAACATGCCATGCTTTGGGCAGATTCAAACCCGGTCAGTAACGGCCATTGTTTGGCCATACCTCACCGCCATGTTGCCGATTACTTTGACTTGACTCGTGAAGAACGAGAAGCCATCGAAGCGCTGTTACATCAACGACGTGCTACTTTGATGGCCGAAGATGACAGCATTGATGGCTTCAATGTTGGTGTTAACTGTGGTAAGGCTGCCGGACAAAGCATACGCCATGTTCACGTTCACCTCATCCCCAGGCGCTTCGGCGACAATCCAAAGCCACAAGGTGGCGTGCGCCATGTTATTCCCGACAAAGCCTATTACCAGAGAAAAAATAAAGATTGATCCTAATACAGTCCACCACAACACGAAGCAATACCACACTCATATCATAAACACTTGTTAAAAAAACAACCAGAACAACTTACCATACATCTCAACCTAAGAAAAAAATAATAATATTACATAAAATTCTTATAGGGAACATCCTAAGACCATTAAAATAGTGCCATACCAAGGCTGGAACGGCTGGCCGTTGTTCAGGTTTTAGACAAGACCACTATACTAAACAGTTATATTCGCCATGCATGCGTGACTTTTCAGGTCGGATACCTCTTGATTTTGGGTCGGATAGGCACTGAATTTTTAATGAAGGGCAACCTGTCAGATGAAATTTGTATGTTATACCGACTGGAATCAACTTCCCAAAAGCGCCAAAGTACTTTTTGAGAAGGGCGAGAAAGAGAGCGTTTTTTTCTCACGTCCCTGGTTTGAGAATCTGGTAGCCAATTCACTTGAAGATAATCAGCTGATGCGGCTCGCTTGTGTGATTGAAGGAGAAAGTGTACTTGCCATCCTGCCTCTCATGCAACAATCCAGCAAAAACTGGTACGCTTTGAGGAGTCACTATACAACTCTTTTCACCCTCTTAATTACTGACAATGCACAGAAAAAAACACTTGATTGTTTAGCACAAGGACTACGCCAATTGCCGATTCAAGGCCTGCAATTGTATCCTTTTGATGAGCACGACAAGACTATACTCCTTCTGCAACGGGCTATGGAATCTGCTGGATTTGAGTGTTATCGACGCTTTCACTCTTATAGCTGGTTTAAACGATTGGAAGGCGTGTCATTTAAAACATATATGGCCGCGCGTCCCGGACAGGTCCGCAATACCATCACGCGCAAATTCCGCAAGCTTGAGCGTGAACATAGCGCCCATATTCGCCTTTATACCAATGAGGATCTTCAACACGCTGTAGCGGACTACCTTCTCATCCATCAGGCCAGTTGGAAGGCATTTGAACCCAATCTTGAAGAGTTCGTTGAAGGTCTGGTAAATCATCTATCCAAACAAGGATGGTTACGCTTGGCTATTCTCTACATTGACGAACAGCCAGCCGCTGCGCAAATTTGGTTTGTTGTACATAAAAAAGCCAGCATATTCAGACTCGCCTACGATGAGACCTGGAAATGTTATTCACCAGGTTCCATTTTAACCCGGTACTTGATGGAACATGTGATTGATGTTGATAAAGTCGAAGAAATTGATTATCTATACGGCAATGATGCCTACAAAAAGGAGTGGATGTCTGATCGTCGAGAGCGCTGGACCCTGGGTTGCGTATTCAGACATGAACCCAAAGGAATATTTTATCAGTTCTCAGCATCGTTAAAGAACTTTTTCACCGCTGTCTGATCAACTATAAGGGCCACGGAAAAAATTAATCATCCCAGTCGCGCAGGATATTGATTCGTCCGCAAGGCGCAGAAAGGGGCGCGTGCTTATTGCACGTAACCCTTTCTGGAACTCAGTGGACGGATCAAGAGACCAGTGAATGGGATGATGAATTTTTTCCGTGGCCCTAAAAAGTCAAAAAGTGGTGATGACTCTGGGATGGTGCATCAAATTCCGAATTACCGATTTTACTTGCCTAAAAATCATGATTTTCAGACAATAGAAACGTATTTTATATTTTTTAAGCGTTACGCAGTTGCCGGTTGAAACAGACATCAAAGCGTGTACCATCATTCCCGCAAAAGTGGGAATCCAGAGGGCAGAGCACTAAACTGGATTCCTGCTTCCACAGAAATGATGGGTACAAAATTCTTTCAATTGCGTAACTCCTATTTTTATCGGATTGAATGAAACCAAACCATGGCAGACCACGATCATAGTTATAAACAGATCTTCAGCCACCCGGAAATGGTCAAAGACCTATTGCAGGGTTTCGTTCGGGAAGAATGGGTCACACAGTTGGATTTCAGCACGCTGGAGAAGGTCAGCGGAAGTTTTGTTACGGATGATCTCCGAGATCGTGAAGACGACATCATTTGGAGAATCCGTTGGGCAAAAGAATGGATCTACATTTATGCACTCATTGAGTTTCAATCTTCGGTAGATCAATTCATGGCTGTACGAATGA
The DNA here is from genome assembly GCA_015234045.1 of Magnetococcales bacterium. Taxonomy (GTDB): domain Bacteria; phylum Pseudomonadota; class Magnetococcia; order Magnetococcales; family JADFWU01; genus JADFWU01. The sequence goes on along the minus strand of JADFWU010000001.1, from coordinate 224,298 downwards.
CAGCTTACGTAATGTTATTGTATCAAGATTTGATCAAATCCGGTCAAATCAGAAAAGGAGCGAAGTTACCAGCTGTACTACCAGTTGTCCTATACAATGGCAAACCGAAGTGGACAGCGGTACACAACATTGCTGAACTGATCATGGATGTTCCAGGAGGCATTGACCAATATCGGCCAAACATGCGCTACCTTCTTATTGATGAAATCCGTTATGGCATCTCTGAATTGGCTTCAATGCGTAATCTGGTAGCAGCACTGTTCCGCTTGGAAAAAAGTCAGAGCCCAGAGGAAATTAGAAAGGTTCTGGTGCATTTGATCGAATGGTTAAAATCCCCTGAACAGTTAAGTCTTCGCCGCGCTTTCACAATAATGCTTGGCCGAGTTTTACTACCAAGGAAAGTGCCAGGACAAATAGTTCCAGAGTTGAATAATTTGCAGGAGGTAGATGCTATGTTGGCTGAAACAGTCCAAGAGTGGACACAACAGTGGAAGCAAGAAGGTTTGCAAGAAGGTCGGCAAGAAGGTCGGCAAGAAGGTCGGCAAGAAGGTCGGCAAGAAGGTCGGCAAGAAGGTCGGCAAGAAGGTCGCTTAGAGGGAGGAGCCTATTTCCTTCTTCGATTTCTAAACCACCGTTTTGGCCCGCTGCCTGACTGGGTTCCAGAAAAGGTCAATAGTGCAGATCAAACCACTTTAGAGCTGTGGAGTGATCAGGCAATAGAGGCCCAGACCTTGGCAGAAGTGTTTGGATAACCGCTTAATGGCATCCTGAACGACAGTAATTTCATAGGAAACAGGTTGTCTAACCAAATATCACAATGGTACTCACTCCGCCTGTGATTCTACAGATTCCATTTGACTGCGAATCTGGTTTTCAAGGGTGCCCAAATTCTCATAGCCGACAAGCCGAATGATTCGTTTGTTTTTTAATCTCAATAGGATGGAAGGCCCTTCTCGCCAGCGTTTTTGCTGTTGAAGGCTTTGAATATCTGTCACTTTCAACTGGGTGTCATTTTTTCCGGTTCTAAAAATAATGACACCTTTTTGAACCATTAAGACATGGTTTCTTATCCTTTTAAGGTAGCGAACATGGCCAATGAGATTTATCACCGTAGCTAGGACCACAAAGACTAACACCGAAAACAGAAGCGTAGCATTGTACTGCTCACTGCTTCGTTGATGGCCCATCCAGGTAATCAAAACGAGAATCCCAGCGAACACTCCTCCCAACACTAAATTTCTATTACGCTTTTTTATTTCCTCAACACCAACTCGAAATTCCATATATACACTTTCATATTGAGAAGTGGAACAACCATTCAATTCATTATAATGTGCCACATAGATTTGAGCTCTGACCATAAATTCTCTATACGGACATCATGATAATCTTGTAAAAGCTACAGAGTGGCGTGGATGGCACCCCTATTTCCAACTGTCACCGCTGACACCAACAAATTGGAACGGCTATGGAGTGTGGATCTTTCTTATAAATTTTGAACCTAGATACATAGCCTTTCCCGGTACAGCCCACCCCATCAAAAACCGATCAGACCGGACGCGCTTCCAGCGCAATTAGTACACCATCCCAAAACTTGATACGAGCCTGCAATGCCAAGCACGAAGCCGTTTCTGCCTCGGCTATTTTCTTTTCGTTCCCACCACATAGCTCGTTCAACATCAAAAGTGACAGCGGCCCATGGTGGTCCTCATCCAAATGAATGTGCCGCTCCAAGTAGTAATGGAATGACGGGGCCTGATCTTGAGAAATCTCCATATCCCGAAGAAGAGATCGAAACATTGAGGGAATGACATGTTCCCGACCCAGCGCAAAAGCCGCAGCAACGACATGTGATTTACTACTGGCGATAAAATCAAAGGTGGAACACATAAAATCCCGTGATGCCACTGGAATATCATCACCAGCATTCTCCAAGGCATCCTTGAAACCAAACTTACTGGCTCCAGTCGCTAAGGTGTTGGCAGGTTCAGGATCAGCTCCTATCTCTCTCATCGCCTGAGCGTACAACTCAAAGTGACTCGCGTATGTGGGATTACCGTCTGAATCAGGTAAACCCAAATCTGTTTCTTCCTCCAAGACAATATCGTTGACGAAACGCCGAACAGCAGGGTTACCCGTTGGTGCCCAAGGCTGGCTTGATGGTGCCAAATTCCCCTGCAAAAATTTCAGCAAAGACATAAAGTCCCATACCGAAAAAATATGATGTTCCATAAACAGGCGTAAATCCGTGATAGATCTTACAGCACCGTAAACGGGATGTTGAGTCAATTGTTCACGCAACGGTATGATAGAGTTTAGGGAAACGGTACGACTCATCAAAAACCTCCTATCCTGATACTTTCGTGTACTGTCTAATATTTTCATCTTCTTGATATCTTATTAATTGCTTTGATAAGCCTCTTTTTTCCGATAGGTTTGGTAAGGTGTACATTACAACCAGATGCCATGATCTGTTGAGACTCTTCGACCATGGCATGGGCGGTTAAAGCAATAATCGTGGTTGGATCACGGTGTGTCTCTTGCTCCCATAGGCGAATGCGTCGGGTGGCTTCATAGCCATCCATGATTGGCATTTGAATGTCCATCAAGATTAGGTCGAACACATCTTCTTTAAATCTGGCAACCGCTTCTGCGCCATTGACGGCCATTACGATATGATGTGGCATTTTTTTTAAAAATGCTTGGATGAGCAATCGGTTATCTTCTGCATCATCCACAAGGAGAATACGCAGTTTTGAAATATTTTCTTCAATCGGCTCTTCCAAAAGATCAACGTGTTCGACATTAGAAACGCTGTATAACACCGTTTCCTTATTGCTTCTTACGGCAGGAAGGGGTACTGAAAAAGAGAATGCACTTCCTTGATCAAGCTTGCTTTCAAGAGCAATCGTACCGCCCATCAATTCAACGATACGTCTACATATGGTCAGCCCCAGACCAGTACCACCATATTTTCTGGTTGTAGAAGAATCTGCTTGAGTAAACGGTTGGAAAATCTCTTCTTGTTTCTCGAGTGGAATACCCGGACCAGTATCCTTTACTGTAAACTGGATACGCTCGCCCTCTCCTTGAGTCACGTGAACGTTGACACTCCCTTTCACTGTAAACTTAACGCCATTGCCTATGAGATTCATAAGAACCTGACGTATTCGTATTGGATCTCCATTCACATGGTGTGGTACAGAACGCTCTATTTTTAAATCAAGTATTAGCCCCTTATCCAGGACAGTTAGTTCAAACAAGCCTACTATTTCGGCGATCAATTTATGAAGGTTTAAGGTGGTATTCTCCAGCGTAAACTGACCTGCCTCAATTTTGGATAGATCAAGAATATCGTTTATCAATGATAGAAGAGTTTTGCCTGAGCGGCTCAAAGTATTAGCACACCAAGTCTGCGTTTCGGTCAACTCGGTTTCCAGCAACAACTCACCCATGCCGAGAATCGCATTTAAAGGCGTGCGGATTTCGTGTGACATGGTGGCTAAAAAGGTACTTTTTGCACGGTTTGCGGCTTCGGCACGCATCAAAGCACGCTCGTTTTCCTCTTCAAGTTTTTTGCGTTCAGTAATATCTTCAGCCATGCCACACAGCGCATATGGTTGGCCATGTTCATCAGTAATTATAAATTTGGAACTGATAAACGCGCGTACCATACCATTTGCAAATATTTCATCTTCAAATTGATGTAAGACACCACTCCTGACAACTTTTTGATCATTCTCATGAAGCTTCTGAGCGTATGAATCTGGAAATATTTCAAAAACTGTTTTGCCTATCACCTCTTGCTCTGTGAAACCAACCATGCTTTCCCAGCGTGGATTTACCAGCATAAAACGCCCTTCCAGATCCTTGAGGAATACCACAGCAGGCGTGTTATCAATAATGGCTTTCAACCGTGCTTCACTCTGCTTCAATGCTTGTTCAGCGCGAATACGTTCTGCGATATCCACACCAGAACCCATGAGATGGGATTTTCCATCCACATCAAAGCGAACACCAGTGAAGTAGAAAGGCACTTCCTGCCCCTCTTTTGTCAGAAATACCGATTCTATAGCCGCATACCCTTTGGCAAACACTTCTTGAATCTTGACGGTAATATGTTCATGTTCAGAAGGCGCGATAAATACCAATGGATGCTTTCCATACAGTTCTTGAACTGGATATCCGGCTGCTTTGGCAAAGTTTTCATTCCACTGAATCAATTTCATATCTTGGTCAAACAGATAAAATAGACCCGGTAGACTTTGGATTATTGTTTTTGAGAAAAGATTCTGTTTTTTCAAGCGTGCGGTGATCTCCTGCTCTACCTGATAGCTCTGAAGGCTAATGAAAGAGATCAAAGTGACCAGCTCTTTTATGTACTCTATGAGTTCGCCGACTTTATTGCGCGAAAATACCGGCACTTTATCAAGCGCCGCAAGATAATCCTGCTCATCAAAACCAAACTGCTCAGCCTGTTCAACAAAAAAGGCCTGATCAGGCTGCTCATCCTCATAAAAAAATTGACCCAAAAAGCAGGTCGCCACATGTGTATCAGACACCACAATGGGAATACCAACATCCCAAAGCCCATTACCACAATGATTGGCAACATACCCCTTATCAGGCGCAGCATGTACTCTTTCAAGGATATAATGGTCACTCTGTTGACAACGCGAACATGTCTCGGGATGGACTCGGTGAAACTGCATACAGAGCCTTTGCCAACCTGCACCAACCAGGATATTTCCATCAAGATCCAAGATACCAATCGGCGCACCAGTAATTTTATTACTGGATTCAATGAGAGATTGAACCTTATCCAAATTTATGAGATCGGCAAAAGATAGTGTCATTATTCGCTCAAAGTCTGAAAATCATAAACTGATTGTGCCATAGGTATCGAAAAAACCAACATGACTCATCCAACAATATATCAAGCTTTGACACTCCTCATCATCATGACACAATTTGTCGATCAATTGTTGCTCTTTATCACCTAATAAAAATAAAACATGCAATTCTGCAAAATAATCAATGAATTTAACAGGCGTGCTCTATTTTTTCCGTGGCACTCAGGCAATTAGGCAGATCATAATGGCTTTCAGGCTATCAAATATCAGATTATTTTAACCAATCTTCAGCCCAACCACGAATTATCAGGAACTTTCTGCCATGACACATGATCATACCCAATCAAACCCACATGATGATCACAGTGCTGATTTGGATGATGTGGAAGAAGGTCCGGTCTTTGTCCAGATAGAGCTTACTGATCCTGATCAACAGTTTGATCAAATGCTGCTTGATCAATCAAAGGACATTCCTGCCTACCAGGAACCAATGTCAGCAAAAGAGCTCTATAATCAAGTCGATCATGTTAAAGGAATCAAGCAGGCCAAGTCCGCATTGAAAAAGGCTCAAAAAAAGGTACAAAAACAAATTACAGCCCTTGAACAGGCAGAAAAAACGCTTGCTGATCGGGCCAACAAAGTGGTCAAAAAAGCGCTTAAATACCGCAAAAAACTATTTGATGCGGAAAAAGTGCGCTTTCTCGACTCACTTCAGGTAGACACATCCAGCTATCGTAAGGTAGCACAAAGCGTTCGATCTGAAATTGATGTAAAACAAGCCACACAAAAAAGTGTCGCCTCCGAGATTGAAGCATTGCAAAAACAACAGAAACAACTCAAAACCCAATTGTCCATCCATGCCTTAGATGCCATTGAGATACTGAACCGGAAAATTAAACGCCAACAACAGAAAGTTGACCAACTCCAAGAAGCACTTGAAAATAGTGAACAACCTCAAACGCATCAAACCATTGTGATTGAACCAGGGACAATTGTCCTTGAATCAAATACAGAATAAATAATTGTAAAGATAAGGAATACACAGTGACAAAGCCACACTCAAGCAGACCATCCCGACCCCGTAGAGAGTACAAACAAGGCCCAAAGAAGAACGCTCTTATTGGCCTGAAAGCTGGTGATTTTTTTGAAGGGGATGTCAAAATTGTCCGCAAGGTCAAGCCAGGACCGGTTATTTTTCAGATCAGTGATGGCAGCGGCAATTTTGATGCGGTAACACGGGATTCCGACTATAAGGCCGGTGATGTGGTCCGTCTGTCCGGTGATGTCAATGCACGTGCCGGTCGCATGCAGATTGAAATTCGGAATATTACGCCGTCAGAATTGGATTTCGACACCATTGTTGAACAAAAATCTCAACCTGTTCGCACTGATTTTTCCATCTCTTCAGACCGCTTAGATAAAATGCGTACTGTGATGGTACGAATCGCTGCACGTATTCGTAAGGCAATATTTAATAATCAACCGGTGTTGATCCGGCATCACAACGATTCCGATGGCATTAACTCCGGTATTGCCATGGAGTCTGCCATTCGCATGTTGATGGTAAAAATTGGCATTAAACCGGAGTATGCTCTCTATCGTTCACCTTCCAAAGCCCCATTTTACGAAGTAGCTGACGTATTTCGGGATATTGTCCAAGCCAAACGGTTTGAGAACTTTGATCAAGGCAGTCCATTGATCCTGATTCTGGACAATGGTTCAACGCCTGAAGATGTTTTCGGCATGAAAACCATGCATGCCATGGGCAAGGATGTGATTGTTATTGACCATCATAATCCGGTTCAATTGGAAAATGGTAAAACATCGGTATGTCCGTATCTTCTGGATCATGTTAATCCATACATGTTCGGCTTGGACAGTCAGACCTGTGCTGGAATGCTCAGTTATGAGATCGCCCGATTTATCTGTGAAGACTTTGAAAATAAACTGATCCCAGCTGTAGCCGGCATCAGTGACCGATGTAGAATTCCAGAGACCGATGCCTATATTGAAAGAACCGGCAAAAGTCGTGAAGAGCTGGGTAAAATCGGTATTGCCATTGATTTTACCGCCTATCACATGCGTCATCAGCCGGGCAAAGGGTTGTTTGAAGAGCTGTACACCAATGAACAACTGGTGACCTCTATCAATGAATTGGTCAAAGAGGGTGAAGATACGCAACTGCAAAGCACCCTGCCCTACCTGCGTACTCAAAAGATCAAAGGCGTTACTCTGGCCCATATTGATCTGGAAAAATACACCTTACGATTCACCTATCCCAATCCAGGCCGAGTTATTGGTTTGATCCACGACACTGTAACCCGTGAGAATGATAATCAGCCGGTGCTTTCTTTAGGTTGCTTGTCGGATATGGTTATTGTTCGGGCTAATCAGCCTATTCTGCCGGTTCAGACCATTATTGACCGTTTGCAAAAAGCGTTGCCTGAAGCCAATGTGGATGGTGGTGGTCATGAGATGGCGGGTGCGATTAAATTTGTCTCGGCCCACTTTTCGGCGGTCATGGAGCAGATTAAGGGCTTTTTGAATGAGCGTGAGATTGAGGTGGAAGCTGAAACTGAGTATTAGTACGATTACGTACTGATAAGATGAAATAAGGGTGGTAGGAAACCGCCACCCTTTTTTATTTCACATCTACACCAGCTACCGATTTCCCGTTGCTGCTCACCAAAGCTACAATTCCCTCAGACATATCAGACGGCGGCTCACAAGAGGTCAACACCTGCGCCATATTATGCCGTATTTGAAACAACGGCAGCGTCCTTTCATCTGCAAGAATATCTTCAAGCTCAAAACTGGATATTACCTGCTCTGAGCCATGGGATAATTTCTTAAAATGAGGCCGCACTTTTCCCAACTGAGGCCAAATAGGGATACCAAAACTATCACAGTAGGTCTGTTTGTCCCTTTTTTTGATATTCAGAGCGGTTTCTTGTGTCGTTGTTAATCGGTAAACACAGTTACACCCTACTAAAGCCAAAAGATGCCGGCAGGCCAACTGATTCAAAATATCATTCTCAGTCAAGCAGATAACCTGCTCCACATTCACCAAAGCCGGATCATCCAACAAACGCAGATTAAAGATATCCGAGTGAATAGCAGACAATCCTTCCTTTCTGGCTTGTCCAATCCGCTGAATACGGTGATCCAGTAGAATCACCATATTTCCTGAAGATTTCAACGCACGAGCCACAGCACGGGCAAAGGGATTACCACCCACCACCAGCCAACAGCCCGGATCACTACGGCCAACACCCAACCAACGGGCCAACACCCCAGCTGTCAGACTCTGCACCAAAATCGTGCTCAAAATGATGGCATAAGTAAACGCCACCAGAAAATCACCCAATACCGGATAATCCTGCCCGAGTTCCAGAGAGAGCAGCATCGACATCGCCGCAGCAACAATGCCTTTAGGAGCCACCCAAGCCAAGGCTGTTTTTTCTTTCCAGCCCAGTGTGTCAGAGAAAAACGTACCGATAAATACGGAAACCGGACGCACGACAAACATCACACCCAGCACAGCAAACAGGCCATTTTGGCCCAATTCTCCGATTTTGCTTAACTCCAGTTTGGTTGCCAGCAGGACAAACAGCAAAGAGATCAATAGCGGCGTGATCTGACGCTTAAAGTATACCAACCGCCGCATCCGCTCACCCGCTTGAATGCTGATGACCAGACCAGCCATAACAACCGCCATCAAGCCCGATTCAGCGGCCATTGCTTCGCACAGACTATAGACCAGCATCATACAGGCAATAACCAGCATATTGACCATATGATCAGGCAATTTGGGTGATTTCAGGATACGACTCATCACCAGACCGCCCACCAAGCCAGCAATCAGCCCAATGGAAAAACGTGCCAGAAAGGTGCCCACATGCGCCCATCCATCCCCTTGAGTCACCAACCAGTCAAAACAGAGCAAAGTCAGGAAGACACCAACAGGATCAATAAGAACAGATTCCCACTGTAAAATTTGCGGTAACGGCGGCTTCAAACGGATACGGCGTAACATGGGTCGGACAACGGTGGGACCACTGACAATGACCAAACTACCTGCCAACAACGCATGCACCACGGGCAGGTCAAACAATACAAAAACCAACCCCGCCGAACCCAACCAGGCCACAAACACACCTATGGAGAGCAAACCACGAATCTCCGGTGCTATCGAATGCCAGCGGGATGCATTCAGTGTCAATCCGCCCTCAAATAGAATCAGAGCCACCAGCACCGAGAGAAATGGCTTAAAAACCGGATCAATCGCATCAGGATGAATAACACCAAAGCCGGACGGACCCAACACAAGCCCCACCAACAACAGAGGTCCAATAGCAGGCTGACGAAAGTGGTCCGCAACGATATGCACCACGATACCAGCAAACGCACAGATACTCAGACTTAACAGAAGCGCAGAATCAGGAGTGAGAATCAAAGGTGACATGAATAATAAACCAACCTCATTGCCAATTTTTAAGCATCCCTTAACAAACGTTTTCCCGTTACTATACGGCTGATGCCTACCCAGCAGACAGGGCAAAACCGCTCAATTCAAGGTAACCCACAAACCTATGACTGATTTTAAAAGACTTTTCTATCAATTAGCCAACATCGGCAACACCAAAGCTGGACGAAACTGCCTCGCCTACAGTAGCCAGGAAGACACCGCGCACCATTGCTTTATCCGACAGCTCAACGCCTTGGGCATACCTGAACAGATAGATGTCTGGGGCAATACCTACGGCACATTCTACCCAAAGGGCACAACTAAACAGACAGCCGTTGTTGCGATTGGCTCCCATTTAGATAGCGTTACAAACGGTGGTGTTTATGATGGTGTACTGGGCGTTGCGGCAGGTGTTGCGGTCCTTCAATCCATCATTCAGTTGGACAAATTGCTTACTCGTCCACTGAGAATCATTGCCTGGCGTGGCGAAGAGTCTTCACGATTTAAAATCTCCTGTATCGGTTCCAAAGGCGCAGCGGGAAAGCTTTCCATACAGGAGACAAAACAGTTTCACGATTCACAAAGAAATTCTCTTTATCAATCGGTTATTAAACGTTCAGGCCCTGCCCCTTCCCCTGTTGAGAGAGGGAATTGCCATACCCTACTGGAGATGCATATCGAACAAGGGCCTATTCTATCCCATCACCGCCAAACCGTTTCCCATGGCAGACCCCCCATAGGCGTGGTTACACAACGCATTGCCGGTGCAATTCGGCTACAGATTCACTGTTCTGCACTGCCAATTAAGGTAATTGCAGAACTTATTTTGGCTGTCCATAGGATTGCCCTAGGTTTGGACCATCAACAACGTCCATTCCGTGCCACATTCACACCCATTGACAAACCACCCAATATTGGCAGAGATCAAACCCTACTCCGCTGTCGAAACGAGGCTCAAGCAATTGCAGCACAAAAACAGGTTCAAAGCACCATACAACGAAATGGCCTTGAACTGATTCTCTCAGGTCCACATACGTTTCACACCGGTTCACAACCCATGCACATGCGCGATGGAATTGATCAAATTGTGGCAGCAGCGCAATTTATCACCAGTTTACCAGACGCTTCTGACATCCAATGGCCACAATTTATGATCAATGATTCATGCCACCTGCAACTGGATATCCGAGGCGGCGATTCTGAAATCCTCAATACTGGACTAAATGAGATCCAAACAACCGGAAATCAAATACTAAAGCACTACAACAGTCACGCCCACTGGCAGATCATAAGCCGCACTGAACCCGCACAGACAACACCTGAAATTGCCAATCTACTCATTGAATCAGCAAATCAATTATCCATTCCGGTAGTTAAAATGGCCTCAGGTGCAGGACATGATGTTCAAGTGCCTTCAGTCTCCAATCGTGGACTGGTTTTCGTGGCCAGTGAAGCTGGTGGAGTCAGTCATCACAACAGCGAACTAACCCATATGGCCGATGCACGGGCTGGTTTGTCTGTTTTGGAACAGGCGGTATATCAGCTGCTTAGACAGTAAATAATGTCCAACATATGGACATGTCGGCAAATAAAGCATAAGCTTGATTTATCGATTGATATCGCAGTGCATTGAGGTTATACATGCGGTTATCTGGCACTTTCCAAATTGTCTTTATTTTTTGTGTATTAACGGCCTTTTCTGTTGCTGTCCGTCCTGCTTTTGCCAACCCAGATTCTCATACCACTCCCTCCGTTTTTCTGACCGATCAAGAGCAAGCCTGGATTGCACAAAATCCCATTATTCGTGTGGCTAATGAAACCGACTGGCCACCCTATGATTTTGCTGAAGAGGGCATTCCAAAAGGATATTCCATTGAGTTGATCAGTCTGGCCGCGCTCAAAACAGGGTTGACCCTCAATTTTATCAACGGTCATACCTGGAATACTCTGCTGACCATGGGTCAGGAACGCAAAATAGATCTGTTCCCTGCAATATGGAAAAATGAGGATCGCCTTCAGTTTCTGGATTTTACAACGTCCTATGTGGACACACCGCATATTCTGATCGTCCGCAAGGAGGAGACATCCATTCACACCATTACAGATCTTAAAGGAAAAACCCTGGCTGGTGTCAAAGGGTATGCTGACACCCAGGAAGCAAAAAAACATTTCCCTGAGATCACGGTACTGGAAACCGAAAACACCTCTCAGGGGTTGCGTGCTGTCGCCTATGGTCAAGCGGATGCCTATCTCGGCACGCTTGGCTCCATCACCTATGCAATCCGCAAAGGCATGATTCACGGTTTGAGTATTGCCGGAGAAACCACACTGGATGGTCGTCTGACCGCTGGTGAGATGCACTTTGCGGCTCGTAACGACTGGCCATTATTGGGACAAATCATTCAAAAAGGCTTGAATGCCGTTTCTGTACAAGAACTGGCAGATTTGCAAAAAAAATGGGTCTCCTTACCCAATCAATCTGGCAGTTACAACGTTCCGCTGATGCCGAATGAAAAACGATGGCTGAAAAATCATCCTATCTTGAGATTTAGTGCACCATCCATCGCCATGCTATCCATTCATGAGAATAATCAACTCCATGGCATCATTGGTGAGCTATTAAACAAAGCGGCAACAGCACTGCATGTGGAACTCTCTTTGGAACCCAATTCAGAAGGTGAACCATCCAGCAAATCCCTTCTGTTTGGTCAGCTTGATTTTATCCTGAAACTGGAAGATACCCGACAGAATAAATCCTTCATCACGACCCAACCTTTGGTTCAAGTCCCTTTAGCCATCGTCACCAGAGACTCGGTCAGTTATGTAGAATCTCTTGATCATATAGGTAATAAAATCGTCACTGTTGTCCGGCCTGAGGCAAGGAAGCTTCTTTCGGAACATCTGCCCGATGAGCAAATCCTTCTGGTTCCAGACATGGAAACCGGACTGAAACTTGTCAAAAAGGGACGCGCCTTTGCATTTGTGGATCTGGCGCCAGTGTGTCGTCAGAAGCTGATCAGTGATGGTGATGAATCGCTGAAAATCTCTGGTTTACTACAACAGCGCTTAGGCATCTATTTATTGACCCGACCATCCAACGCCCTATTGGTCTCCATTATGGATAAAGCCTTTGCGCTTCTTCCCAGTGATGAACGCACCAAAATCATGCAAAACTGGGCAAAAATTCAGATTGGGACCCGGATTGATTACACTTTGCTCGCCTGGACCATTTCTATATTTTCGCTGATTTTGGTGGTTGCTTTGGCTTGGAGTGCCACACTTCGCAAACAGATCCGCCAACGTGAAGCAGCAGAAATTCGCCTGCGCAGCATGGCACATGCAGCCCGTGATGCCATTATCCATCTGGACGCTTTGGGCCGTATCTCTTTTTGGAACCGAGCGGCAGAACAGATGTTTGGCTGGAGTCGTGATGAAGCGATTGGTAGAGAGATCTATACCGATGATTTTTTCATGGCTGACGCTTACCGACAAAAAGCCATTCAAGGACTCACTCTATTTCAAGAAACAGGTGATGGTGAAGCCTTTGGACATTTTCTGGAGCTTAATGCCCGTCATCAGGATGGCAGAACTTTTCCTGTTGAGATGAATATCGGTGCCATGCGTCTGGATGGTCAGTGGAATGCAGTTGGCGTATTGCGTGATATCACGGAACGCAAACAGATGGAAAATGCACTTCGTATAGCCAAAGAAGAGGCTGAACAAGCCAACAAGGCAAAAACCGAATTTCTCGCCACCATGAGTCATGAAATCCGTACACCCATGAATGTGTTACTCGGCATGATTGAGCTTCTAAGTGAGAACGAACACGACAGTGAGAAGCAACACTTTATCAATGTCGCTAACAGCTCTGGTGAAGTCCTGTTAACCTTGATCAATGATATTCTGGATCTATCCAAAATTGAGGCTGGCGAAATTATTCTGGAACAGAGTCCAATAGAGACCCGTACGCTTATTGAGGATGTCGCACATATTTTCACCCAACCTGCGATAGATAAAGGCATTCATCTAAATACCCTGATCAATGCCAATGTGCCACAATGGATTGGTGGAGACCCTGCCCGCCTGCGTCAGCTTCTGATTAATTTAACCGGCAATGCCCTGAAGTTTACAGATAAAGGCCATGTCACCATCCAACTGGACAGCCCTAAAATAGAAACACTCATTATCTCTGTTGTAGATACCGGTATAGGCATCCCAGCGGATAAACTGGAAGCCATTTTCAAACCCTTCACTCAGGTGGATACCACTATTTCGCGCCAATATGGCGGCACTGGTCTTGGATTGGCAATTTGTCGCCGGATTGTAGAAAAAATGAACGGCTATATCTGGGCGGATAGTACAGAAGGACAAGGCAGTTCATTCCAGATTGAATTACCTCTGAAAACAATCAAACCACCGATTATCCAAGACAATAACACCTCTTCATCCCAGTCTATTAAAACAGACAAGGCCGCTTTGACTATTCTCATGGCAGAGGATTCCGAAGATAACGCCATGCTGATTCAGGCCTACCTGAAAACCGCACCACACCAACTGACCATTGCTCAAGATGGGCGCATTGCGGTTGAACTATTCAAGAAAAACAGTTTTGACCTTGTATTCATGGATGTACAGATGCCCAATATGGATGGATACGCCGCTACCCGTGAAATTCGCACATGGGAAACCCAACAAGGACTCAAACCAACCCCAATCTACGCCCTTTCAGCCCATGCCTTTTCAGATGCCAAAAAACACAGCCTTGCAGCAGGCTGTAATGATCATTTGACCAAACCTATTAAAAAACGGGAATTGTTGCGGTTTCTGCAAAAAATGACTACTGAAAAAACAGGATAATAAAGCGGGACGAATCAGCCACGGCAGCCATCGTGAACCATGAATACCGTAGCTGATTGATTCTTCTAAAAGCGCTCAGAAAACTTATTCAGCGGCTTTTTCTGCAACTTCTTCAACGGCTTCAGCGGCATCTTCCACAGCATCAACTGCTTCAGCTGCGCCTTCACCAAGCTCGCTGATTACTTCAGCACCAGCTGCGGCAAGCGCTTGTAAACGTGCAACTTCTTCTTGACGTGCCATATCTTCCATCACAGCGGCTTTCATCTTTTTCCCGCCGTATTTCTGACGCATGGCCTTGTCTTTAATTTTTACTTTCTTACCCATGTTATTTCCTCCCCAACATGATTATTGAAAATATTCAGACCGTTCTCTTTACCACTGATAAACCATGGATTCAAGCAATGATCTATCAATTGCAGCCAAATAGGTCTGTATTTTCGTACACTTCAAAGCGTATCATGCGCGCTGACTATCAGCCTGTAAACAGATCTGTAGAAAGATATCGGTCACCACGATCAGGCAGGATGACCACGATCATACCTGGCTCTTCCAACTCACTGGCCAACCCTTCAGCCACGGCCACTGCACCACCCGAAGACATACCCGCAAAGACCCCCTCTTCCTTGGCCAGACGATGGGTCATTTCTCGCGCTGCTTCTTCGGACACATCCCATACCTGATCTACCCGTTTGGGATCAAATATCTTGGGGAGATACGCCACCGGCCAGCGGCGAATACCTGGGATTTGCGAGCCTTCTTCCGGTTGAACACCAACGATTTCAATAGTGGAATTGCGCTCTTTCAATGCACGCGACACACCCATGATCGTGCCAGTCGTACCCATGGCGCTGACAAAATGGGTTACACGGCCGCCGGTATCTTCCCAAATTTCAGGGCCAGTGGTGCGGTAATGGGCTTTCCAGTTATCTGCATTGGAGAATTGATCAAACATGATCCCCTCACCCGCTTCAACCATCTGCCGCGCCAGATCAATTGCGCCCTCCATACTGGCTTCAGCAGGTGTCAACGCGATATCCGCACCATAGGCGGTCATGGTAGAACGGCGTTCCAGGCTCATACTCTCCGGCATCACCAGCGTCAGATCATAGCCCCGTCGAGCTGCGATCATTGCCAGAGCAATACCGGTATTACCGCTGGTGGGTTCGATAATACGTGTACCCGGTGTCAGTTCACCACGGGCTTCAGCACCCATGAACATACCCAGTGCTGCACGGTCCTTTACCGAACCGCCGGGATTACTCCCTTCCAGTTTGGCCATGATCCGAACATTTTTATACGGTGCGTCCAGCTTGTTAAGCCGAACAAGTGGTGAGATGCCAATGGTGGCTTCCAGTGTTGCCATAATGATGTATCCTGTCTATTTTTTCCGCGACCCTAAACACACAGAGCAGATGAAAAATCTGTACAGATGTTATACTTTATAGTACCACCAATACAAAAGCCTGTTGATCCCTATCATTCACCCTCCATCCGGGAGTCACATATTTCTCGATGACTGAAGCCAAGTATAAACTGCTTTTGGTGGAAGATGACACGGTGGATCAAATGGCCTTCAAGCGTCTGGTACGGCGTGAGAAGCTGCCCTACCTGTTTACCATTGCCGGTTCGCTCTCTTCCGCACGTGAAGCCCTGGGACAAAACGATTTTGACGTGATCATTGCTGATTTTCGACTCGGTGATGGTACGGCTCTGGACATCTTTGACGCTGTTGGCCTGATTCCAACCATCGTTGTTACCGGTGGTGGTGACGAAGAAGTCGCGGTTCAAGCCATGAAGGCCGGTGCCTTTGACTATATGATCAAAGACCATGATCGCAACTATCTGCAACTGTTACCAGTGGTGGTAAAAAAAGCGGTTCGCCACAAACAGGCCATGGAAAATCTCGGCAATGCCAGAGAGTACGCTCAAAGACTGGTAGACAGCTCCCTGGACATGATCATCGGTGTGGATCAGCAACACAATATCATAGAGTTCAACAAAGCCGCTCAGGACAATTTTTCCTGTAGCCGGAGTGAGATGATCGGTCAACCACTCTCACTACTTTACGCTCAATCCGATCAATATCACGCCATAACCCATGCCCTGGATCTGGATAATGCCTTTTCTGGTGAAGTGACCAATCGCCGCCTGGATGGCACCACATTCATAAGCTTTCTCTCAGCCTCACCGTTGAAAAGTGGTTCTGGCGAGCGTATCGGCTCCATGGGCGTGTTACGTAACATTACCGAACAAAAAGCCATTGAGGAGCGCGTTCGACGCAATCACGATATTCAACGTACCATCAGCAAAGTGCTGCAAGTCTCTTTAGAGTCCATCGACCTGCATGACCAACTGGACCGCATTCTCAACCATATTCTTTCCATTTCATGGTTAGCATTGGAGAAACGAGGCTCTATATTTCTGGTAGATCAGGAAAACAGTGATACGCTGACCATGTACGCCCATAGAGGCATGGTGCCTACAATCACCAAAGCGTGCCACAACATATCCTTTGGGCATTGTTTGTGCGGAAAAGCCGCTCAAACCCGTGAGTTAATCTATACCGGCCATGTTCAAAAAGATAATGGTTGCTATATTCCGATTGCAGATTCAGAACAGACCGACATCAACGATCACGGTCAATATATTGTGCCCATTGATTCTGATCAACAGCTGTTTGGCATCTTGAATCTCTATGTCAGACAAGGCACAAAAAGCAATCCTGAAGAAGTATCGTTCCTGATTTCCATTGCAGATACACTGGCTGGTATTATCCAGCGAACACAAATGGAAGCGGATCTGAAGCAAGCAAAAGAGCTGGCCGAATCTGCCAGCCGTGCCAAAAGCGACTTTCTTGCCAACATGAGCCACGAAATCCGCACGCCGATGAACGCCATTATCGGCATGACCGAACTCACCCTTCAGACATCACTGAATCCAGAACAGAATAAATTTCTATCCATTGTTTTGGAGTCGGCAGAGTCTCTGCTTTCTCTGCTTAACGGCATTCTGGATTTTTCCAAAATCGAAGCCGGAAAACTGGAACTGGAGTCGATCACATTCAATCCACGCGGTCTATTTGAAAAGGCCAGCGAAGCGTTGGCCATTCAGGCCCATCGTAAGGGACTTGGTATCTACTGCCGAGTTGACCCCTTTATTCCAGAACAGGTGCGCGGCGATCCGGCCCGTTTGAGACAGGTAGTCGTTAACTTACTCAACAATGCCATCAAGTTCACCGAAGAGGGCGAAATCATCCTGGATGTTCAGTATAAACTGTCTGAAAACAGAGATACCGAACTGATTATTTCAATTATTGATACTGGAATTGGTATCCCAGCCCATCGCGTCAGCGCAATTTTCGATAATTTTACTCAAGTGGATGGCAGTACCACGCGCAAGCATGGTGGAACGGGTTTGGGACTGGCAATCTCTCAACGCCTTGTCGCACTCATGGGTGGAGAGATTCGGGTTAAGAGTGAAGAACATAAAGGCAGTACATTTACCTTTACCAGTCAGGTCAAAACCCTCAAGCGCCCTCTTACTGAAATACAGGACAACAGCTGGTCAAAACGCACTATTTTGGTTATGGACAGCAGCAAGATCAACCGGACCATTATTCAAGAAATTTTCACCGGTTTCGGTGCCCAAGTGGAAACAACAGCAAACGGCCTCAATGGTCTGGAGCTGATCCAAAATGCTCAGAATCTTGGTCGCCCATTTGATGCGGTCATTCTCGACAGCCGAATGCCGGATATCGGTGGTTTTGAACTGGCTGGCACGCTGAGAAATAAAATCAATTTTAGCGGTCCCATCGGACTGATGCTCAAAGCCAACCACCGTAAAGATGATATCGCTCTTGCTAAAGATGTGAACGCCCGTTGTTTAATTAAACCGGTTAAACGGGAAGAACTACAGCGCATATTTACGCCAATCGAACACAATACAGGCATCCAAAAGGCTGCAAAAAAACGCGACTGGCGAATTCTCCTGGTAGAAGATGATCCCGGCAGTCAACGTACCACCATGGAGATTCTCAAGCGCCACGGCTGTAATGCGGTGATTGCAGATTCCGGTTCCCTGGCTCTTACCATACTGGAGACCGAGCGATTTGACGTAGTCCTGATGGATCTCAAACTCATTGGCGACATGAATGGATTTGAAACCACACAGAAAATCCGCAATCACCGGGCACCGCGTTTCAACACCCGTATTCCAGTAATCGCCACAACAGCCCACGCTTTGGATGATCACCGAGAACAAGCCAAAGCAGTGGGCATGGATGGCTTTGTCACCAAGCCCTATCATGCCAAAACATTGTTGGGAGAGCTGGAACGGGTGATGGACAAGCGCAACCAAACCCGCCGCCCCAATCGACCAGACAAAGAAACCATGCGTAAACGCGCTCAAGCACTGATGGCCAAAAAAGCGGCTAAAAGTGCGTCAAATTGTCCAGATACCGAGCAGTTCAAAATGATTATGTTTGAGTTGCTTACCGTGTTAAAAGAAGCACTGACCGCCAATGAACCCGAACGCGTTGAAGCCCTTGGTCAAAAAATGAAACGAGTAGCAGAATCCCAAGGTATCAGCACAATCAGGCAATCCGCTTTTCATTTTATTCTCGCAGCCCGTAAAGAGGATATGGTCAAAGCTAATAAACACCTGGAAATCCTTGAAGAACGGTTATCAGAGTTGTAGCCAGACAGAGATACCGATGGTAGAGTAATTTGTTCAGATATAGTGATTTCGATCCGAAATTAGACAATGAATTACAACTTGAGTGGAAGCCCTGGTGATGTTTTTGCGCCGCTTTTGATATGCGAAGCAGATCATCAGAGCAAAAACATCACCAGGGCTGGAACGGCTGACTGTTCATATTTTAGACGAAACTACTACTATAGTGACCTGTGTTAGGGGGGGGGAATATGAAAGTCTTGATTGCTGATGATGAGTTCAATAATCGCATGTTGCTACAAAAACTGATGAGTCAACATAATGCCAGTAGTGATATGGTTGTGGATGGTCAAGAAGCGGTTGATGCCTTTGTCATGGCCCATGCGGATGGTGAACCTTATAATTTAATCCTTATGGATATCATGATGCCGGAGATGGATGGTCACAAAGCAGTCAGCGCCATCCGCACCAAGGAAAAAGAGCTTGGCATTCATCCCTCGGGAGAAGTAAAAATCATCATGGTCACCGCGCTCGACTCACCTAAGGATGTGATAAAAGCCTACTATCGCGATGGCGCAACTGATTACATGGTCAAACCAGTGAATCATGGCACACTGACCGACAAGCTGAAAAACTTGGGTTTACTCAGCTGATCTTTGAGCTGGTCAGAATGCGGTTTAAACACTGGGGCATTGCACTGAACACAAGTGCTCGCGCAATTAGGGCCACGGAAAGAATTCATCATCCCAGTCGCGCAGGATATTGATTCGTCCGCAAGGCGCAGAAAGGGGCGCGTGCTTATTGCACGTAACCCTTTCTGGAACGCAGTGGACGGATCAAGAGACCAGTGAATGGGATGATGAATTTTTTCCGTGGTCCTTTAGAATAGACAGGATCTTTGATGGCTGATACAGATTCAGGAATCCATCCCGCCACGCCCACGCCTATTCGGGTATTCATTTTAGAAAGTGCGCCCTTGGCACTCACCATGATTCGGCGCGATCTGGAATCTCAATCCGATATTACCGTGGTTGGCAGCGCTAAATCGACTCAAGATGGCATCAACCAACTGGATGATCTGAATGTTCAGGTGATCTGTGCCAATCTCAATCATCCGGTTCTGGAACTACACCATTTTATCCGTAAGATACTACAGAAAAGCGCCTTGCCCATTCTGCTTTACAGTGTAAACAGCAAGGATCAGGAAGAGTGTAATCTGTTCCACTTACTGGAAGCCGGTGCCGCTGATCTGTTTCCAACACCGCTCTCCGATCTGTTTCAAGGTGACCTGGATGAACGCCAGAGACTGGCCAAACGGGTTCGTATTCTGGCACGTATCAACCATGCGGCACTCCCCAAGGAGAGCGATCTACAGCATCGGCCAACACCGTTACCGGACAAACCAGCACCCGCACTGAATATGGTCATTGTTGGCGCAACGTTAGGTGGTCCACAGGCTATCAAAGAGGTTCTGGCTCCTCTGTCCACCACCTTTCCAGCCCCGATTTTGTGCATTGTTCATCTACCCGCCCAATTGATGCCCGAATTAGCTGGATGGCTCTCACAGCATGTACGCATGCCAATTCATATTTTGGAAGATAATACCGTCCCTGCACCTGGTGCCATCTATCTGCCACCAGCTGATAACCATATCTATTTGGATAATCGGGGCCGTGTGCGGCTGGATGAGAGCCCGCCCATCAACAATCGCCGCCCATCCATCAGCCGTATAATGGAGTCTGCTGCGCGTCATTTAGGGGAAACAGTAGCGGGTGTTTTGCTCTCCGGTGCAGGCACGGATGGTTTGCGCGGTCTTCAGGCGATTTATCAAGCAGGTGGTGTCACACTGGTACAAAGTCGAGATAGCGCACTCTCCTTTGATCTACCGCGTCAAGCCATGCAATTGGGTGCGGCACGATATATTTTGTCCGGTGCTGATATTGGCAAAGCGTTAATCACCCTGTCGGGACTGTCAGAGAGTACGCCCTCACCCGAACTGGAAACCAACGGCCCACACCTACTCATTGTTGAAGACAGTCCAACCCAAGCTTTTAAACTCAAAAAGACCCTTCAACAAAATGGCTATCGTATTACAACAGCCAAAGATGGTCAGGAAGGGCTGGAAAAAACCCATCAGGAACACCCTGAGCTGATCGTTTCTGATGTGTCCATGCCGCGAATGGATGGTTTTGAACTGTGTCAGGCCATCAAGAGTGACCCGGCAATCAAACATATTCCGGTCATTCTACTCACCGCATTGACCAATCCTGGCGAGATTCTAAAAGGCTTGGATGCCGGTGCAGACAACTATCTGACCAAACCCTGGCAGGAAGCGGATATTCTGCTCCATATTGCTGAGATCCTAAAACAGAGCAATTCCGCTGACAGTGCAGAGTCCGCCAATGCGCCCGGTTTAGAAGTTTCATTTGGTGACCAGACTTATGTGATCACCTCTACACGACGGCAGATCTTAAATCTACTGTTAGCCACCTACCAGCGCACTTTGAATCAAAATCAAACGCTGTCTGATCAGCAGTTGGATCTCAAAATGCTCAACATGAAACTGGTGGAACAGGTCCAGAATCGAGATCAACTCAACCAGCGCTTAGAGACTGAGATTCAAGAGCGCGTACGCATCGAGGCCGGACAGGAGAAACTTCTTTCCGAGCTGGAACAAGCCAACAGCGAGTTGGATGACTTTGCCCACATTATTTCCCATGATCTCAAAGCCCCTTTTCGAAGCATCGGATCATTGGCCAACTGGATTGTTTCCGATTACGGTCAACAACTGGACGCTGATGGTACGGAGATGGTCGAGTTATTGGCACGACGCGCCACACGCATCAATGATCTCATCGATGCCTTGCTGCAATACACCAAGGTATCCCGGATCAATGACACACTGACTGATGTCAATCTAAACCGCCTGATCAAACGTATTATCAAGCAGATTGAACCGTCAGATCAGATTGATATCCAGATCCCAATCCCTTTACCCAACATTCATTTTGACGAACGGCGTGCTGAACAGATTTTCCATCATCTGCTGGACAATGCCATACGTTTCATGGAACAACCAACAGGACATGTTACCATCAACTGGCAACAGCGTGATCATTGGTATCAGTTTCAGATCAGTGATACCGGACCAGGCATTGACTCGCGCTATTTTGAAAAGATTTTCCAAGTTTTTCAAACACTCCAACCCCGTGACGATTTAGAAACCATCGGCATGGGCCTGGCGATTACTCGAAAAATCATCATGCAATATCAAGGCAAAATACAAGTCAACAGCACACTTGGCCAGGGATCGACCTTTACCTTTACCTTGCCACTGAAACCCGATCCCCTACCTAAACGGTTTGAACAGCAACAGGAGCAGAGTGCATGAGTGATACCTCTGAAACCCTTCCAACAGACCGTGCTTTAACACGTGAAGAGCAGAACAAACTGCTCACTGAGTTGGAACGCTCCAATCAGGCGTTGAAAGAGTTTGCCTATATCGTTTCTCATGATCTCAAAGCACCACTGCGTGCGATCAGCTCTCTGGTGCAATGGATCACTGAAGATTACGTTGATGTGGTCGATGAAGATGGCCAGGAACAGTTGGAACTGTTAAGCAGTCGGGTCAAACGGATGGAAGGCTTGATTGACGGCATTCTACAATATTCGCGGGTGGGTCGCGTCTGCGAAGCGAGCAGTTTGGTTAATTTAAACACACTGTTACCACAGGTCATTGACCTGTTGGCTCCTGATCCTCAACGCTATCAGATTACCTATCCCACCGACTTACCGACAATTTCCGGTGACAAAACCCGCATTCACCAACTGTTTCAAAATCTGTTATCCAATGCGATAAAATTCAATGATAAAGAAGTGGGCGAAATCAGTATCCACTGCGCTGGCCCAGAAGATAATCTATGGACATTCACCGTCAGCGATAATGGGCCAGGGATTGATCCAAAACACCATGAGACCGTTTTCCAAATCTTTCAGACGCTTCAAGCCCGAGATGAGTATGAAAGCACCGGCGTGGGTCTTACCCTGGTCAAAAAAATTGTTCAACTGCATAGTGGTACTGTCTGGGTCACATCTGAGCCAGGTTTGAATTGTACGTTTCACTTTACCTGGCCTGTTCATGTGGACGCTTGAGGAGAGATAAAACGGATGCGTAATCAAAAACCAATCCTTCTGGTTGAGGATGATCAAGTTGATGCCATGACGGTGAAACGATCTCTAAAAAAGGTCCATGTCACCAACAACGTTGAACGCGCTAAAAATGGTGAAGAGGCGCTGGCGTGGCTCCGCAATCCCGACAATGAACGCCCGTGTATTGTTCTGCTGGATATCAATATGCCCAGAATGAACGGCATCGAGTTTCTGGAAGTGGTCAAACAGGATAATGCATTAAAAACCATACCGGTCATTATTCTTACCACCTCCAAAGATGAAATGGACCGGGTAAAAAGTTTCAATCTAGGTGTAGCAGGATATATGGTAAAACCGGTAGACTATGTTCAGTTTGTTGATGTCATACAAACCATCAACATGTACTGGACGCTCAGTGAACTTCCCGAGTGATACCATAGGACGACTACTTTGGAAAACGATTTAATCGAGAGATTCCGGCGGGTCGTTGAAACCCATACAGGTCTTGTCATACCAAGTCATGACACCGGCCTGTTGGAAAAGACCTTGGCAACCCGTTCTCGTACATGTAAATGCAAAACTTTTGATCACTATCTCACACTGCTTGATAGTGACACGCTGCAAGCCAATGAAGAGTGGCGTCAGCTTGTTTTAGTACTGACCACTGGTGAAAGTTACTTCTTTCGAGATTCCGGTCAAATCTCTCTGCTGCGCGATGTGCTATTGCCGGACCTGATCCAACAGCGGCAAAATTCCAAACAATTACGCATCTGGAGTGCTGGGTGCTCCACCGGTGAAGAGCCCTACTCACTGGCCATGATCCTCCGTGATATCCTACCTGACTGGGATGCCTGGCAGGTTTTCATCCTCGGCAGCGACATCAATGAACAAGCCCTCTCTTTTGCAAAAAAGGCCACCTATAACGAATGGTCTTTTCGCCGTGTAGAACCTTATTTTATCGACACTTTTTTTGAAAAAAAAGGTCAATATTATCAACTTAATGATGCAATTCGTCAGACCGTTGAGTTTCGTTACCTGAATCTGATTAAAGAGCTGTTTCCCGCATCTGGCAGCAACCTTTATGATTTTGATTTAATCATTTGCCGAAATGTATTTATCTATTTTGATGCAGAGACCATCAACGGGTTGGTGAAGAAGTTCGGTGAAAGCCTGACACAGGGTGGTTACTTTCTCACCGGCCATGCTGAGGTGTCTAACAAATCTCAATTTGGGCTTCAAGCACGTCTCTATCCTGAATCGCTGGTCTATCACAAACCTAAACCCCCTGTAATCAAGTCACCAAAATCCATAACAACATCACATACATCTTCACTGACAATCCGTGCAACAACCCGCTCTGAACGCCAAGCACGCAAAGATAGACCCACCAGAATTGATCGCTCAAAAACCACTGAAACAAACAGCCGAAACAGATTTAAAAAACGGCCTGACACATTGAGTTCAGCGCAAAGCCACCGCCATAGCGCTTTTTCAAGACGTCGATCCAATGTTTCAGAATCAAAACCGGATCTGGACCAACTTTTAGCCGAAGCCGCACAAGCACTTCAGAATGGTGCCTACCCTAAATCCATTGAACTGGTTGAATCAATACAGAACGCATTGATTAAAGATTCCACATTGGCCAAAGGTGATCTCACTTTTCAAGCACACCTTATCCTGGCACGCGCTCTAGCGAATTTAGGTCGTCTGGATGATGCTGATCAAGCGTGCCAAAAAGCGATCAAAGAAAATGGTTTCTCGGCTGAACCACATTTTCTACTGGCGCAACTGGCTCAAGAGCAAGGCCAACCGGAACACGCTAAAAAAGCATTGAAAAAAACCATCTATCTCTCCCATGATCATGTCTCAGCCTATCTTGAATTAGCAGGTATCTATGCACATGAATCAAAGAACAAACATGCCCGCAAAATGCGTGAAACCGCCTTGGAACTGCTTCTGAAAATGCCGAAGGATGCGAAAATAACAGGCTATGAAGCATGGCCGGTCAGTGTATTATGTGATCAATTAAAAGAACAACTTGAACGATAATCAGTACTCAGAAATACGCCACAAAAAGCGTTACAATAGTGCCTTGAAAGTGTTAATGATATATGCTTACCGTAATCCTTTAAGCTGATATCCTTTTATAAGCAATTAGAATAGGGACGCAGATGGAAACAGTGCAACCAAGCTCATATCCCTATCTGGTATTTAATCTACTGGACAAAAATTATGGCGTAAGTGCCCATAATGTCCAAGAGATTGTCCGTCTGCCAGAGATCACACCCATGGAAGAAGCACCGAGCCATGTTATCGGTGTGATCAATCTACGCGGTCAGGTTGTGCCGGTTCTTGATCTCAACATCCGCCTTGGCCGACATCCGCACAGCTATAAGCTCTCCGATGCGGTCATCGTTGTTCGAAATGATAATGAAAAGTTAGGCATTATCGTCACCGATATTCAAGATGTCATGGAAATACCTCATGAGAATATTGATGACGCACCAACATTTTCCGATGGTGATAGCCGTCGTCTCACCCAACAACAATTCATTAAAGGCGTTGCCCGCATTGAAGAGCAGATGATCATGCTGCTTTCAACCGGTGATCTGCTGTTGGCCCCTATTGTTTATGATTTTTCCAATGGTGATGGTGATACCAGCTCAGACGATGAACTTATGGAGCTGGATGCGCTGACTGATCCGCGTAGCTTTCATCCCGAGGCAACACAGGAAGAACGCGCCATTCTACAGCAACGCGCCAAACGGCTGATGCGGATACTGTCCGGCGATCAGGATGAACGCGATACTGTTTTCAAATCCCTTGCCGTAATCACACTTCACGGTGAATTTCTCGGCATTGACCTCAATCTGGTACGCGGGTTTGCTCAAGTACGCAACATCTCGCCTGTGCCATGCTGTCCCGGCCATATCATCGGTGATATCAACCTGCGTGGTGATATCCTCACCGTGGTTGACATGTCCAGCTTTTTGAACTTAAAAGCACCCGATGAAAAACAACCAAACAAAGCGGTAGTACTCAATCATGGAGACATCCATCTTGGTGTTTTAATAAATGATATTATTGATGTTATTCAGCTTCAGGAGAATGATATCGCGCCTATTCCTGCTGCATTGGGTGCGTTAAAAAGGGAGTATCTTTTGGGCGCAGCACCTTATGAAAATCGCATGCTCAGTATTTTGGATCTGGAGCGCATTTTAACCAGTGGTGATCTTGTCGTTAACGAAACGATTTAAGGGCAGCTATTATGAAACTTCCTCTCTCTACGAGATTGATCGCACTGTTTTGGATATTTGGCTTGGGACCATTTTTGTTTATTGGCCTCTATGCTCAAAATCAAAGTGCTGACAGCTTGCGTGACTCTATTTTTGCTCAGTTGGAATTTATTCAAGAGAGTAAAACCGAGCGACTAACAGACTATTTTTCCTCAATCCGGGCTCAAACAGAGATTCTGGCCCGTGATAGAAATACGTTGACTGCACTTAATGATCTCAGCAAAGGTTTTTTTCGCGTTGAACAACAGTCTGGCAAGCAGTACAACAACAACCTGGAAACCAATGATCAAGCCCTGCGTAATCGCTATCAATACCAAGTGGAAAATACGCTGGATGCAAGCTCTGATGCACTCAAGCTTTGGTGGCCATCCGATCTAACCAGTCGGATTCTCCAACATGACTACATTGCAGCCAACACCCATCCTATTGGAAGTAAACAGCAACTGGATTCCGGCTCCTATAATAACGATTACGATAAAGCACATGCACGTTATCACCCCTTTTTCCGTGCTTATCTGGAAAAATTCGGTTACTACGATCTATTTCTGGTGGATGCCAAAGCTGGCCGCGTGGTCTACTCAGTGTTCAAAGAAATTGATTTTGCTACCAGTCTGTTTTCTGGACCCTATAGTGATGCTAATATTGGCAGAGTCTTTATTCAGGCATTGGAATCCAAACAGAAAAACTCTGTCCATTTGATAGATTTTGAACGCTATGCACCCTCCTACAACGCCTCCAGCGCGTTTATTGCCTCTCCCATTCACGACAATAACGACATTTCCGGTGTCATAATTCTTCAGATACCCATCGAAAAGATCAACGCGATTATGACCAATAGTCGTCAGTGGGAAAAAGTGGGCTTAGGCAAGACAGGTGAAAGCTTTCTCATTGGACCGGATTACAAATTCCGTAGTGATGCCAGACCCATGATTCAATCACCAGAAGCGTTCAGCACCGCACTCAAAGCGCATGGCATTTCTGACACTGCCATAAATCGGATCAAACGCCACAAGACCACCATTGGAAACCTTACGTATCGTAATGAACATATTACTGAAACATTTCAAGGTGCGTCTGATCTTGAAAAAATAGCCACGGATTATCTGGGCAACACAGTACTGCTGGCACATAAACCTGTTAACTTGCTTGGCATGAATTGGGCGATGATTACCTCTTGGCAACATCAAGAGGCCTATGCTGCTGTTGATCATTTGCGTTGGGCTCTTTGGGTTGCTGGATTAATCTGTATCGTGATTATCAGTGCTGTTGCATGGTTGATTGGTCGCTCAATCAGTCGTCCTATCAAAGAAGCCATTACGGTCATATCCAGTTCATCTACCGAAATTGCCGCCACCATCAACCAACAGGAACGCATCTCCTCTCAACAAGCAACATCAGTCAATGAAACCAATACCACCATGGAAGAGTTAAGCACATCAGCGCGACTCTCTTCCGAGCAATCCAATTCCGCAGCATCCAACTCTGAAAAAGCCATTGAACTGGCCGAACATGGCTCAATGCGTGCCTCGGAGATGCTAGAAAATATGGATGGCATTCAACAACGTACTGATGATATCGCCAACCAGATTTTGCAATTGAGCGAACGTACAGATCAGATCCGTGGTATTACACGGATGGTGACTGACTTTGCCAATGAAACAAAAATGCTCGCCATGAATGCCGCTGTTGAAGCTGTTAGAGCCGGAGAACATGGTAAAGGATTTTCAGTTTTAGCTGTTGAAACCCGTAAATTAGCCGATGAGAGTAAAAAATCTGCGGCTCAGATTAATAGCCTGATCGAAGAGATACAGAAAACCACACACACCACGGTTATGGTTACAGAAGAAGGTACAAAAACCGTTGCTCACGGACGTGCCCTGATGGACAACATGGCTGAGACGTTCCATGAAGTTTTGGAAGCGGTGAATAATTCAGGCGACAATGCACAACAGATTTCTCTGAACCTGCAACAACAATCTGTTGCTGTCAATCAGGTTGGTGAAGCAATGAAATCGCTTAACACCGGTGCCAAAGAGACCGCAATCGGTATGAAAGAGATAAAATCCGGTGTACACACCCTGAATGAAACCGTACAAAAACTAAGAAAAATGGTTTAATCACACGCCCTGACATCTGAACTTAGTGATTCATCTGGAGACAATGCCATGCTTGGCCGATTCAATCTTAACATCCGCCTGAAATACAGTTTTGCCTTGATCATCTCCCTTCTTCTTTTGTTGGGTATTTTCTCCATTTCAGAAATGTGGCGGCTGTCAGAGTTAACGGAGAAACTCTTTAACCATCCCTATACCGTCAGCACGGCTGCCCTGCGCATTGAGGGAAATATTACCAAGATGCATCGCTCCATGAAGGATGTTGCCCTCGCGCACGACAATACCGGAATCCAGGCAGCACGAAAAACTGTGGATGTCATTGAACAAATGGTTTTAGAAGATTTTGATATTATTAATGACCGTTTTCTGGGCGATAAACAGCAGGTAAAAAAAGCCCGCGCACTGTTTATCGCCTGGAAGCCTATCAGAGATGAGGTGATTGATCTCATGATGACTGGCAAACGTCGAGAAGCGGCATTGATCACGCAACAAAAAGGCGCTCAACATGTTCATCGCCTTTATGAAACAATCGGTGCCTTTATCGATTTTGCGTCTAATAAAGCCAATGGCTTCTATTCAGCCGCTCAAAACCAACGTGACAAATCTCTGATCATCACCTGTGCCGTTGTTATGTTGGCCATAGTGATCGGTTGGTTTTTTGCTCACTCCATTACCAATGCCCTGAATCAAGCGATTTCATCCATCTCTTCTTCATCGAACGAAATTGCAGCCACCGTGACACAGCAGGAACGGGTAGCGAATCAACAAAACAGCTCGGTGAGCGAGACCAACACCACCATGGAAGAACTCGGTGCTTCCTCACGCCAAACCGCAGAGCAATCTGAAAACGCCGCTGAAAATGCGCGCCATGCTCTAAATTTAGTGGATGACGGTGTTGATAGAGTCAATGAAATGCGTGATGGAATGCATGAAACCAAAGAGCGTGTTGAAGCCATCGCCAAGCAGATTCTCAGCCTCAGTGAACATACATCACAAATCGGCAACATTACCAACACGGTCACTGATTTTGCCAATGAGACCAAAATGCTCGCTATGAATGCCGCTGTAGAAGCGGTTCGCGCTGGTGAACATGGCAAAGGATTCTCTGTGCTTTCAGTTGAGATTCGTAAATTGGCTGATGAAAGCAAACGCTCAGCTGAAAAAATCAATGGCTTGGTTTCACAAATTCAGAAAGCCACCAACACCACTGTCATGGTCACCGAAGAAGGCACAAAAACAGTTTCCAGCAGCATGGCTCTCGCTGAAAAAATGTCTGACACATTTAATGATGTAGCCGATTCGGTGAACAGCGCCTCTGACAGTTCTCAACAGATCTCCATGAATGTACGTCAACAAGCGGTTGCCATCAAACAAGTGGTCAGTGCGATGAAACTGATCAGTGCTGGCACCAAAGAGGGTGCGGCAGGAATTACCCAGGTCAAAGGCGGCGTTCAATCACTCAACGCCACAGCGAAAAAGCTCAAGGATATGGTCTGATTGCATCTTAAATTTGATCAACACATGAATCAGCCAATTGAGAGGCCGGGATGATTGAGGATCTGGAACTCCGAGAACTGTTTAAGGCGGAGTGTGAAGAACATCTTCAAAAGCTGGATGATGGTCTGCTCCACCTGGAGCAGCAGCCCGATGACGTGGCAACGCTAAAAGAGTTGTTTCGTGAGGCGCACAGTCTAAAAGGCTCCGCCCGCATGCTGGGTGTTGGAGATGTTGAAACCCTGGCCCATCATTTTGAAGATATTCTTGGTGCTGCCTCCAAGATGACACTCACCTTCACCCCTGAACTGGTTGATCGGCTGACACGGGGTATGGATGATATTCGCCTCTTTGTTGATGAAGCAGTTACCGGTAAAGCGGCTAATATTTCTGTATTCGATGCTCTAGCTCGTATGAAGGATGAAGCGGTCGAAGGTGGACAGAAAGAACCAGCGCCTGTGCCTGAACCAACACCTGTGCCAGCACCTGTGCCAACACCTGTGCCAACACCTGTGCCAACACCTGTGCCAACACCTGTGCCAACACCTGTGCCAACACCTGTGCCAGCACCTACGCCAACAGCCGTTGAGACAACAAAACCGACAAAAGTACCAGCTGAACCCGTTTCCGTGCCAGTAAGTGCGCCAGCGCAACCAGCGCAACCAGTTGCGCCTCCTGCGAAAGAGCGTATTGATCCAAACCCTTCAGAACCAGTTTCAACACATGTAGAACAGCCAACGGAACAATCAGCTACTTCACCGGCTACGAATAGTGCAACGCCAACTCCAGATTCAAAAAACTTTCAGATCGACACGATCCGAGTTGATCCGCGTAAACTGGATTGGTTGCTCAGTCAGGCTGGTGAACTTTCTGTAGTCAAAACCCGCATCAAGCGCCGTTTGACCGAAGTTGAAGACACCTTAATCAAATTCGAGGAGTTGAGCCGTGAGCTCAACCCAAACGATCCCAATCAGAACACACTCACTCTCTCTACTGAGCTACGTGATCACGTTGAGCTGATCAGTCAACAACTGACCCTACTACGCCACAATGTCTATGACGATGAAACTGGCCTTGAACTGGTAGCCAGAGAGTTGGAAGAGGGTATTCGCAATCTTCGCCTGCTACCGCTTTCCACCATGTTCAACCTTTTTCCGCGTACGGTGCGCGATCTAGCCCGCCAACTGAACAAAAAAGCCCGTCTTGTGGTTGAAGGCGGAGACACCACAGCGGATAAGCTGATCATCGAAGAGATGAAAAATCCATTAATGCACATGGTACGCAATGGCGTGCATCATGGATTGGAAAACCCTGATGAGCGCTTGGCGGCGGGAAAGCCTGAAGAAGGCACACTGACCATGAAAGCCTCGCGCACACCCACCCATGTAATCATTGAGATCATGGATGATGGACGCGGATTGAATGTCAACGCTATCCGCCAAGCCGCAGTTCAGAAAAAATTGATTGGGCAGGCAGAAGCGGAAGAAATGTCCGACAATGATGCGTTCAATCTGATCTTTGCTTCAGGTCTTTCCACCACTTCCATGGTAACTGATGTTTCCGGTCGCGGTGTCGGCATGGATGCTGTGCGCTCTTCTGTGGAACAACTCAAAGGTGTTATCACCGTTATATCAACGCCTGGTGAAGGATCACATTTCACCATCCGTTTGCCCATCACATTGGCCACCACACCGGTGTTTATCGTCTCTGTTGCGGATCGTCACTTTGCCATTCCGTTGGATTATGTTCATTCAGTTCAACGTATTGCCCTGTCTGAAGTGTTTCCAATCGAAGGCCGGGAAACAATCAATCTTCATGGCAATCCAGTCTCTGTAGCCCGTCTTTCCGCCTTGTTGGAACTCCCTTCCAGCACTACTGTGGATTCTGACATGGACATGAGTACTGAAGATCAGGTCATGCCCTGTATCATTGTCCAAGCCAATGGCCAAAAGCTCGGTATTTTTGTAGACGAATTGCTGGATGAACAGGAAATTGTCCTCAAACCACATGGACATACGCTTAAACGGGTGCGTAACATCTCAGGAGCTACAATTCTTGGCACTGGTGAAGTGTGTATGGTGATCAACCCAACTGATCTGATCAAGACAGTTCAGAAAGGCCAAGGCACACCACTGATTGATCCATTGGCGCGTGAGGCTCAAAATGAGCAAGAGCGGTTAACCATCCTGCTTGCTGAAGACTCCATTACCACCCGAACTCAGGAAAAGAGAATTCTGGAAAGCGCTGGTTATACCGTAGTAACCGCTGTTGATGGCATGGACGCTTTAAATAAACTTGGCAAACAAACCTTTGATGCCGTTGTCTCAGATGTCGAAATGCCCAATCTTGATGGACTGGCATTAACTGCCAAAATCCGTCAAAATGACACCTATCAGGATATGCCAATTATCCTTGTTACCTCGCTCTCATCAGAACAAGATATGCAGCGTGGCATGGAAGCAGGAGCCAATGCTTATATCAGTAAAGGTTCATTTGAACAGAAGAAATTATTGGAAACTTTGAGGAGACTTGTGTGATTCGGGTAATGCTTGTGGATGACTCCCGAGTGGCTTTAGGCGTACTGAAGAAGATGCTGGCCACCTCGACGGAGATTGAAGTCGTTGGCACCGCTTCAGACGGCAAGGATGCCCTGCAACAGATCCCCCACCTGAAACCACAGGTGATCTGTACAGACCTGCACATGCCGAAAATGGATGGCCTCGCCCTGACACGTGAGATCATGCGCATTGCGCCTCTGCCTATTCTGGCGATCAGTATTTCTGTTCAGTCAGACAACAATCATAATGTTTTTCAATTTCTGGAAGCTGGTGCAGTTGATGTGTTTCCCAAACCTCGTAGCGGTTTGGACGGAAACAATCGCAGACTCTGCCGGGAGTTGACACGAAAAATCAAGGTACTATCAGGTGTAGTGCCCATTCGCCGTCATTCACGGAAAAATCGTGTACTCCCTACCATTACAACTGATAATGCCCTCCCCAAGCGTGATATAGCTCATAAAATCGGTTCAAGAAATATTCGGCTGATCACCATCGGTGCATCAACTGGTGGTCCACAAGCATTGGCAAAGATTTTTTCTGAACTGCCCGGTAATCTTCCAGTTCCGATACTCTGTATTCAGCACATCAGTACTGGATTTCTCAACGAAATGGTCAGTTGGCTTGACAGCCATACGCCGCTCAACGTTGAAATTGCCCAACATGGTAGACATCCCCAACCGGGCACAATCTATTTTCCACCCGAAGATCGCCATCTCACTTTGGATGATAACGGTTGCTTCGTGTCGAAGCATGGCAATGAAGCCGAACACCATATCCCGGCCATT
The DNA here is from genome assembly GCA_015234045.1 of Magnetococcales bacterium. GTDB lineage: Bacteria > Pseudomonadota > Magnetococcia > Magnetococcales > JADFWU01 > JADFWU01. Next base: position 191,053 of record JADFWU010000001.1, on the reverse strand, counting down.
GATAAGACCTTTTTTTCTGTGGCTAAACAGTTTGGCGCATCAGCCATTGGTGTTCTGCTCACCGGTATGGGACGCGATGGTGCGGACGGACTGCACGCCATGCGAAATAGTGGCGCACACACCATTGCCCAGGATGAAGAGACCTGCGTTGTATTTGGTATGCCCAATCAAGCTATTCAATTGGGTGCAGCTGAGAAAATATTACCTATTCAGGATGTCGCAGACTCTCTGTTACGTTTGCTCAACACATAGTCACTAAATAGACCATGGCTACTTCAGACGATACCAGCAACGCAGCACATGCTGACCATATTATTTTAATAGTGGAAGACAGCCCGATCCAACGGGTCATGCTGCAACGCCTGCTTCAAAAGCATGGCTTTGTGGTACATACCGCCGATGATGGTCAGCACGGTCTGGAACAAGCGACAGCAGTTGTACCTCATCTGATTATCAGTGACATCAACATGCCCAATATGGATGGGTATCAGATGTGCCGTCAGATAAAGCTGGACAGCACTTTAAAGGACATTCCGGTGATGATTCTCACCAGTTTGGCCGATCCTCAAGAGGTTATTCGAGGCTTAAGCGCGGGTGCTGATAACTATCTGACCAAACCTTGGGATGACGAAGATCTACTCGAGCGTATCCAAACCCTGCTTCACCATCCAATCCGCACAGTACCTACCCAGGAAGGCCAGCCGGATGGCTTGGTGGTTCAGTTTGTTGATCAGGAACATCTCGTTACCGCCAATCGCCGTCAGATTCTCAATCTATTGGTATCCACCTACGAAAACGCTGTACAACGCAATCGTCAGCTCTCAGAAACACAGCTGGCACTTAAAGCACTGAATGAGCAGTTGGAAGAGAAAGTTCAAGAGCGCACCAAACAGTTGGAAGAGGCCAATCACGCCAAAACCAATTTTATCAACAACATGACTCATGAATTGCGTACGCCGCTCAACGCCATTATCGGCATGACTGAACTTGTCCTCTCAGCGGATATTGATCAGGAACATAAACATAATCTCGACATTGTCAGTCAATCATCTCATCGGCTTTTGGACCTGATCAACAGCCTGTTGGACTTTGCACATCTGGAAAGCGGAAACCTGAAACTCAAGCCCAAGCCCTTTTTCATGCGTAGTGAAATGAAGCAACTTTTCCAGGTATTCTCTGACAAAGCCGCCCAAAAAGGACTCGGCTTTCTTGGGCGGGTGCGTCACGATGTGCCTGATATGTTTATCGGTGACATCCAACGCCTTCGGGCCATTGTAAGCCAGTTATGCGATAATGCGGTAAAATTTACTGAACACGGTAGAGTTGTCGTGGATATCTCGGTAGTTTGCTATAGTATTTCAGAAAAAATGCAGGAACCGACCATTCGATTTTCTGTTGAAGACAGTGGTATCGGTATTGCCGAACAACGAAAAGGCCAGATATTCCAGACCTTCATACAAGGTGACGGCGATGCCACACGCCAATTTGGCGGCACCGGGCTTGGCCTCAGCCTGGCACAAAAACTCACTCAACTATTGGGCGGTCAGTTGGGATTTGTCAGTGCGGAAAATTTCGGCAGCGTTTTTTATCTGCAAACGCCCATTCGCGCCAATGAAACATCCGTGAACGCAACAGTACATGAAGAAGTTCTTTTGGATCAACCACCTGCTATGGATGGTGATATCCAGAACCCTGATCAACTCTCCGATGATGCCCTTCATACCGCCGCTTTATCGCAGTTGGCGCTATTCGAAAAGGCTGTTACGGATGGCAACGAAGATATTGCTGATCGTGCAGGAACCTGGTTAAAAAATGCAGCTGAACGCATTCAATCCGATGGATTACGCCCTACTTTGCTGCGTCTTGTCATGGCTGCACGCAAAAAGGATCACGAAAAGACCATGGGCTACCTCGCCGATGTTCGACAGATCTTAACTGAATTGAAGAATTAATTAATTTTTTACTTTCGCCGATTATTTTGGCGTCCTCTCAAACATTCTGAGACAATTTTTTATTTTTTCGGCTTATTTTCCAGACTTAGTGACAAAATGGATAGTCTCTGTTTATCTCAATCTTTCAATTCACATCAATCATTATGTCAAATTCCCATCTATCGGATTTTAAATCGAAAAAAAAAGCTTTTCCTCTGAGAGAAATCCCTTCAGAATAGCCACCTGAAACCGATAAGTAGTGCATTATCCTAAGTGACGAACCAATGATGGATCTGCTATCATTGTTCGGATGTGTTCCATCTTTGCAGGATCAGAGGACGGTGCTTACGCATGAGTCAACGATTCACAGTCACTATCACAGAGCCATCAGGCTCCCGACACTTTGAGGTTCCCGAAAATACTCGGTATATCATCCGGTATTTTCTTTTGGGTGCCTTGGGTCTGGTGGTGCTAACCCTAGGACTTATTTTTTATCTCCAGGGCTCCCTTTTTGAATTGCAAACAAAAAAACAGAATGTTGAAGCACGCTTGGCGCAACTCCAAGACGAAAATGTCGATCTGTCTCGCACCATCAACAGCAAGTTGGAAGAGTTTGACGAACTCGACAACAAAGTAGACTTTATCGAACAAATGGTTGGTGTGGAAGCAACACCCAATCTGACCTTGCCTGAACGGATGGAATTGGCCCGTCTGGTCATCGCTCAACGAGAACAAGAACTGCGTTTGATCCTTGATCGGCGCGAAAAAGAAAATCAGGCAATCGGCTCAAGAATTGGTGACCTTGAAGGTCTGATCGGTGTCTCTGCCAGAGAAGGCAGTTCTCTGATGGACCGGGTTGTAAAAGCCGGTACAACCATCTCACAAAAACAGCAGATGCTTGCAAATGTTCCCAATGGTTACCCATTAGCTTATAAGGGAGTGACCAGCAGTTACGGTTCGCGCATCCATCCTACGCTGAAGCGTAAGGAGTTTCATGCCGGTGTTGATCTTCGGGCTGAGACTGGTACACCGGTCATCGCAACCGGTGATGGCGTTGTGGAATTTGGTGGATTCCATAAGAAAAGTGGCTACGGTAACTTGGTCATCTTGCGACACAATTATGGTTTCAGAACCTCCTATGGTCATCTGAGCGAAGTATTGGTGGACAATGGTGAATTTGTTAAAAAAGGCGATATCATAGCCAAAACTGGCAACACCGGAATGAGCAGCGGTCCACATCTTCATTACGAAGTGCGCTTTATCCATAATACCCTGAATCCTGATCGGTTTATGAAATGGAGCCTGGACAATTATGAGGTCGTGTTTAAGGAAAAGGGCGTTAAATGGCAATCTTTAATAAAGCTAGTGAACCGAAAATTGACAAATCCAACACCACCGTCATTGCAGCTGGCACAAAAATAACAGGTGAGATCTCCATTGAATGCAAACTACATGTGGATGGAGAATTCTCTGGCCAGATTCGTTCCAACAGCCTGATTACCATTGGTAAAACAGGTAAAGTTGACGGTGAGATTCATTCCAAGAAACTGATTGTTACCGGTCGTTTTGAAGGCACCGCTGATTGCGGTGAAATAGAGATTCTATCTGGTGGTAATGTTTCAGGTAACATCTCTTCCCGTGTTTTGGTTATCGAACGTGGAAGCCTGTTTCAAGGTGAAAGCCAGTTGAAAGAGACAGGTAAAGAAACAGCAGACACCGCTCAGAAAGCTGCGACCAAGGCAGATAAACAGAAAGACGATAAAAACGACAAGAACAAGAGTGACACAGGCCGATTGACACCACCACCACTACCCAATGTCGGTACGGTGGGTGCAGCCAGTACGCCTGGTATATCAAAATCCACAAAGAGTTAATCCTTCAAGCAGTGCATCTACCTATCGGATACACGCTTTTTTATGCAAACCAAGACAAATACCACTAACGCCACCGGTTCCAACCGGTGGCGTTTTGCCGTAGACCGTGGCGGCACCTTTACTGATATCATTGGCATTGCTCCGGACGGTCAGCACCATGCCTGCAAACTGCTTTCTCAATCCAGCACCTACCCGGATGCCGCCATTGAAGGTATTCGTAGACTGCTTGGTTTAGGTCAGAATGAGATCATACCAGCGCGTAAGGTCGCCTGGATTCGGCTTGGTACAACAGTAGCAACCAATGCCCTACTAGAGCGCAAAGGCAGCCCGGTCGGCCTGTTAATTACCAAAGGTTTTCGTGATCTTCTGGAAATTGGCACCCAACAACGACCCGAACTATTTGCTCTGGCAATTAAAAAAACCGAAAAACTCTACCAAGCTGTAGCTGAAATCCCTGAACGGATGAATGCTCAAGGTAAGTGCCTGGAATCCCTGAATACGGATGCTATCAAAACCGCCTTACAGTCATTCAAGTCACACGGTATTAAAGCCATTGCGATTGTTTTTCTGCACAGCTGGAAAAATCCACAGCATGAACAACAGGCTGCTGAAATTGCACGTCATGCGGGATTTGAACAGGTCTCTCCTTCTCATGCAACGCTATCACTGATTCAAGCGGTTGGTCGTGGTCAAACGACCCTTGTTGATGCCTATCTGACACCGGTTCTCAAACGCTATATTCGTCAGGTTCGCCAATGGACCGGCGATATTCCAATCCATTTCATGAGCAGTGCCGGCACGCTTCTGCCACCTGAAGGATTTTCTGGTAAAGATGCCATTTTATCCGGTCCAGCGGGCGGTGTACTTGGTGTTCAAGCTCTAGCTGAGACCACAGGAGATAGTCAATCCATCGGCTTTGACATGGGTGGCACATCTACCGATGTGTGTCGCTATGATGGTGCCTTGGAACGTACTTTAGAGGTGGAAACCGCCGGTATTCGCTATCAGGCAGCAATGCTGCATGTGGAGACCGTTGCCGCTGGTGGTGGCTCTATTCTGAGCTTTGACGGACGAAAACTCACCGTTGGTCCAGACTCTGCCGGCGCTAATCCGGGTCCAGCCTGTTACGGCCTGGGCGGACCCGCCACCATTACCGATGCCAATGTTGTTCTTGGTCGTATCGTAGCCCATCGTTTTCCCAAAGCCTTTGGCCCTCAACGTAATAGTGCACTGGATGCCACTGCCTCTCACACTCGTTTTATCGAGATTTCCAAAATTATCACCGAAAAAACAGGTAATAAGTTAAGTCCAGAAGCCTTGGCATTGGGATTTCTCCAAGTTGCCAATGAGACCATGAGCCGACCGGTTAAAGCGCTCTCTGTAGCCCGTGGTTTTGATCTGCGCCAACATGGTCTGGTCTCATTCGGTGGCGCAGGCGGTCAACATGCCTGTGCAATAGCGTCAATTCTGGATATGGTTCAAATACGCATCCACCCTTTGGCTGGCCTGCTCTCCGCCTGGGGCATTGCCAATGCACGACACAGCCGCCAACACATTGCAACCCGAATGACGGGAACCAGTGCAACTGAGCTGAACAAAATCAACACGGAAGCACAAACCATCTGTCATACTCTGGAACAACAACTCCTCGAAGAGTTGGTCATGACATCCGCTGCCGCACAGCCTCGTTTTGATCGTCAAATATTGGTGGACTTACGCACACCTGGAACTGAAACACCACTGACGATTCCGTTTCATAGTGATCCATCCCGCCTGATCCAACGCTTTCGCAATCTGCATCGGCAATATTATGGCTTTAGTGCCTCAGACACGCCGCCGGAATTGGTTAATCTCAGAGTAGAGGTGATTCTAATCTCTGAAAATACCCACCAACACCAAAGCCAGACCATAACTTCAGGAAACACACTACACGCTGTAGAGCATCAACACGTCTGGTTTGACAGTGACGGCCCCGTGTCAACACCGCTCTATCAACGGGATGATCTGCCAATTGATCAGATCATTACCGGACCTGCGCTGATTATCGAACCCCATTCGGTCATTGTTGTTGAACCAGGCTTTGATGCCAGCCGTAACGGTGATGGTCTGCTCACACTGACCAAGCAGAAGCAATATCAAGAACATGTCACAACCAAACATGATCCAATCCTATTGGCACTGTTTAACCACCGTTTCATGGGTATTGCCAGCCAGATGGGCGAAACGTTGGCCCGTACCGCCCACTCTGTCAACATCAAGGAACGCTGGGATTTTTCCTGTGCGATCTTTGATCAACAGGGTCGATTGATTGCCAATGCACCACATATTCCGGTTCATCTCGGTGCCATGGGCGAGACAGTTTATTCTCTGATTCAACACAGCCAGACCAAAGGAAACAAACTGCAATCCGGTGATGCTTATATCACCAACGATCCGCTGCATGGTGGTTCACACCTTCCTGATGTAACAGTGATTTCACCACTATTTCGTCAAGGAAAACCCGCCTTTTTTGTCGCCAGTCGCGGCCATCATGCAGATATTGGCGGCACTGTACCCGGTTCCATGCCACCGTTTGCCACCACTTTGATTGAAGAGGGTGTGGTATTTTCCAATCTTCTGGCGGTGCGTGATGGTCAACTGCAAGAAACCGCAATCATGCAGACCCTCAATACCAAACCCTGGCCAGCCCGCAATCTCTCTGAACGCCTCTCTGACCTTCGCGCTCAGATTGCGGCAAACAATCGTGGTCTGTCAGAACTGAATACCCTGTGTGATCGATACGGTGATGACGTAATCACCGCCTATATGGACCATATGAGAGAGAATGCCGCCGCTGCAATGACTCATGCATTGGATAGACTACTCGGCAAGAATGATAGATTGGTCAAACCCTTTAAAGATCATCTGGATGACTGTGAAATCATCTCCGTAACACTCACACTCACACGTGATACCCAAGACAAAAAAGTCCACGCAATCGTAGATTTCAATGGGAGTGGTGCCACCCATACTGAAAATCTGAACGCGCCAAAAGCCGTTGTTCGTGCAGCAGTTCTGTATGTATTTCGCACCCTGATTCAGGACGATATTCCACTTAATGATGGCTGTCTTGATCCCATAGAAATCCGTATACCGAATGATAGTCTACTCAATCCACGCCCTGGCGCTGCGGTTTCCGGCGGCAATGTGGAAACCTCTCAACGTGTTGTAGATGTGCTGTATGGTGCGTTAGGCGTAGCCGCTGCTTCTCAAGGCACCATGAACAACTTTCTGTTTGGTCGCCCTGATGGAACAGGCACACAGTACTATGAAACCATTGCTGGTGGTTCCGGTGCCATTGAAGGAGCGCACGGTGCCTCCGGCGTTCAGGTCCACATGACCAACACCCGAATCACCGACCCGGAAGTATTGGAATACCGCTTTCCCAAGCTGTTATTGACAGCGTTCTCTCTACGCAACAAATCCGGCGGATTGGGTCGATGGCATGGCGGTGATGGTGTGGTCAGGCGATTTTATTTTCTGGAGCCATTGAGCATTACTCTACTCTCTCAACGGCGTAACTGCACACCATTCGGACTCAATGGCGGCCAGCCTGGAAAAATGGGTATCAATCGATTAATTCGCGCTGATGGTACAGAAGAAATACTGCCAGGACGGTATCAAGGAGAAGTCGCTTGCCACGACACATTGGAGATCAGCACACCGGGCGGCGGCGGTTTTGGCTCGATTGAATGAGACAGTAATAATAAATATATTTATTAATAACAATTAATTGCTTCATAATCCTCCTAGACAATACCCCTATCCCTAACCGAGCAAACCACAGTTGAACCCCGTAAAATTTCTTGCAGATCTGAGCGTTTTCGAAAGAGCCTGAATTAACAATTTTTATGGGAACCTCAATCTCCATTTGCATCTCTAACCCATTAGTTCAATACTATTGAATTGATAGTGCACAATATACTTTAACATATCGTTAATACAGTCCTGCTCTGACAGCCATATAGACCAGATTACTGCATGGTTGAAAAACAGCAGGGGGAGCTATCATGACTACCAATGATCATCATACCTTGGATGACTTTTCTAATTTTAGTCACGAAGCATTATTAGCCGAACTACAAAAGACCCGCCTGGCTTTGAATACCGCCCACCAGAAGAATGTAGAGAGTGAAGCCCTGCTGCGTGCTGCCAAAGCCATCCCCCTTTCCCACACATTTTCCGATTCAGCCCGATCCATTTTTGACACCTGTTGTGAACTCACCGGTGCCCGTTCTGGTTATGTAGCCATGCTGTCAGAGGATGGGCAAGAGAATGAAGTTCTGTTTTTGGAAGCGGGTGGCATGCCTTGTACGGTAGATCCCAATCTTCCCATGCCGATCCGTGGATTACGGGCAGTCTGTTATGAGACCAACAGTGCTGTATATGACAACGATTTTTTCAAAAGTGATTGGATGCGTTTTATGCCCGAAGGCCATGTCTTTTTGAAAAATGTCATGTTTGCACCTATCGTACTCAATGACAAAACCGTTGGACTTATCGGCATGGCCAACAAAGAGGGTGACTTTACCGATGAGGATGCCAAAATAGCAACAACTTTTGGTGAATTAGCTTCAGTAGCGTTGCGATTTGCCCGTTATCAGGACCAACTGCGCCGCTGGTCCCATGTATTTGAGTTTGGTCAGTGGGGCGTGGGCGTAGTGGATGCCAATACCACGTTCATGGAGATGATGAATCCAGCCTTTAACCGCTTGCATGGAATGACTGACGATGCGCTTATTGGAAGACCGTTTGCCGAAATTTTCACCCACGAAGAACGGGAGTCCGTTGTTGACTACTTGGCCAATGCCCGAGCCAACGGCCACCATACCTTTGAGTCACGGCATGTACACAGTGATGGTTCAACCTTTCCCGTCTATGTGGACATCACCTGGGTTGAAGAACCGGTTCTGGAAAGCACTGATGGCCATTATGATAGTGATAACAACGAGGAAACCGGAGCCTCGGTGGTCCAATACTATGTCATCAACCTGTTGGATATTACCAAACGCAAAGCAGCGGAAGATGCTATCCGCCGCTCCAATGAAGAACTGCGCCAATATGCCCGGGTTGCCGCCCATCAACTGAAAGAGCCTCTGCGCCTCATCGCCAGCTTCACTCAACTTCTCTCCCAGCGTTACAGCAAAAAACTGGACAAACAGGCAGGTGAATATATTGATTACGCTGTTTCCGGCGCCAAACGTCTGCAACGGCTTTTAGATGGGTTATTGGTCTACGCCCAAGTGGGCGTTCCCACAGCGACCTCCTCGGATGTCGATACCAGGGCAACCCTGAATAAAGAGTTAACCGCACTCCAGGAGACCATACAACAAACCGGGGCCAATGTGGTTATAAACGACCTTCCCTGGGTCCATGTCAATCCCGGTGAATTACGTCTGCTATTCCATCACCTGCTGCGCAACGCTTTGGAAAATTCGGGGGAATCACCTCCTGAGATAACAATCACTGCAAGTGAGCAAGGCAAACAGATCAAATTTATTATTTCAGATAAGGGACAAGGCATCGCACCGCGTCATCAAAGCCAGATATTTGGGTTGTTTATCCGCCTTCAGGGACCTACCGAAGGCGAAGGTACAGGTATTGGCTTAGCCATTTGCAAAAAAGTTGTTGAACACCACCACGGTCGAATCTGGGTTGAATCAGAAAAGAATCAAGGTGCTTCGTTCCATTTCACACTGCCCAGCGTATAACAGAATGAAATATTAGAGAACTTTCATCTACAATCCAATTTAAAGGGGGTTGAAAGATGCAACGAATAGCGGATGATCTTAAGACCTTCATCATTGGACTATTATGGGCAACTCTTGCCCTGGTAACGAACAGCGTCTGTGCAGCACCCCAATCTACAACACAATTGCCCCAGAAACACTTGGTATTGGTCCAAAGCATGCCCGTCATTCCAGTTTTAAATCATACCAAGGCCTTTCTATACCATCTGGAAGAAATGGGCTATGTGGATGGAAAAAATTTGACCATAACCCTACTCCAACCCAACGGTGACCGTGCCCGTACTCGTACCATGTTGGAAAAGGTTTTAAACACTCAACCCGTTGATATCGTGGTCACCAGTGCCACTATGGCATCCCAGGTGTGCCATGAACTTTTATTACAGAATCGATCTATTCCCCAAATATTTTTTACTGTTTCTGATCCCGTTGGCGCTAAAATCGTACCCAATCTGGGAAGAGTGGATGTTCAAGGCATCACAGGAAAGGTTCACTCAGCAGATCGGAAAACAAAAATTCGTGTGGTGCTTAAAATTCTCGATCGTGACAATCATAACCGCCCGATTCGATTTGGTTTCATTCATACCAGCTACCCCTCAGCCAAAGGTGATGCCGCGCTTCTGAAAGAAGCAGCCAAAGCCTTCGACAACGTGACCTTCATTACCCGAGAGATCCCTTATCGACCGATTCCTGCTGAACTTCCAGCATTATTGGTTGAAACACATCAATACATTATCGAACTTGAAGACCAGGTAGATTACTGGTGGCATCCCAGCGGCCCTTTAGGTGAACGACCGGAGTTTCTTCGTCAATTTCGGCAACACTCTTCCCATACGGTTGCCTATGGGACCAATTTCGAAATTGTCCATATGGGTGCCCTGATACATATTACACCCAGCGATGATGCTACTGGCAAAGAAGCGGCAATTATGGCATTTGCCATTCTGAATGGTACATCTCCAAATCAGTTTCCCATCGTTCCTCCCAAAGAAATTGATTTGGGGTTGAACATTGCGGCAATCCGCAATCTGGGTTTTTTGCCTCCCTCTGATTTATTGGAGTTGGCCGGACCCAATCTATTTTTGGATATCCACCAATGACTCTGAGAGCCAAATTAATGCTGGCAATACTGCCACTGCCACTGTTTGCCATCATCGGGCTGGGCTGGTGGCACTACAATGCTGCGATCAAAATGGTCAATCAAACCACATCGCTCTACTTGAAGACCATGTTAGAGAGCTATGTGCATAGCGAAATCCTCCATCGTTATAACCTGTTGGAAACACTTGGTGCCACAGAGATCAGCTCTTTCGTCAACCAGTATCAACAGGAAGCAATGAAAGCCGCTGACCAGATCACAGCCCGCCAGGAAGGTCATCTGTTTATTGTCTCACCTGAAGGCCAACTCCTTCATACAACAGAGCATCCAAACAGCGACGAAATCAGACCCGGCTTCAAAAGCCAACTGGATATTTGTGCCACATCCCACCGACTCCAAACACTATTGCGCCATTCCAAGCAAGAACAGGATATCATCTGCATATCCAAGCAGTTCAAACCCTGGAACTGGATCATTATTCTGGTATTGGATGGCCAGGACATTCAAACGTCGCTGAGTAAGATCCGCAACAGCACCCTCACCGTAGCATTACTGGTCATGGCCATAATCACCATCACGATAATCATATTAATCAGGAAATTCATACTGAATCCGGTGGATCAATTGCATTCTGCCGCGACACTGATCGCCAACAAACAACAGATCCAAAAGATAGGTGTCCATAGCCAGGATGAGTTGGGCGCGTTGGCTCGAAATATGGAAAAAATGGCTCATGAAATCCATTTAACCCATAACAGACTGGAGCATCATGTCCAGATCCGTACCCAGGAGTTGGAGCAAAAAACAGAATTGCTCAATCAGGAGATAGAAACCCGCAAACAAGTGGAAGCACGGCTTAACGCATCGAATCGTGATCTTCAGGATTTTGCTTATGTCGCATCCCATGACTTACAAGAGCCGTTGCGTATGGTCTCCAGCTATCTTCAGTTGATCTCCCGCCGCTATCAGGGAAAGCTGGACCAGGATGCTAATGAATTCATTAATTTCGCAGTGGATGGTGCTCACCGCATGTCAGCCATGATTGATGGATTATTGCAATACTCTCGGGTTGAGACTCAAGGCGAGACCTTCAATAACACTGATATGAACACGATCATTAAGGATGTAACGGCCAATCTAAGCTTGCAGATTGAGGATTGCGGAGCCAAAATCGTTGCGACAGAACTGCCCGTGGTTTATTGCGATCAAAACCAGATTTTTCGGCTCTTGCAGAACCTGTTAACCAATGCTCTCAAATTTCACGGTAATGCACCTCCAGAGATCAACATCACTGCTGAAAAAACCAAAACAGGTTGGCAAATCAACGTCAGTGATAATGGCATTGGCATTGCCAAAAAAGATCAGCAGCAGATTTTCACCATGTTTAAACGGCTCCATGGACGCACTAAATTCCCTGGTTCCGGCATCGGTCTCGCCGTCTGCAAGCGAATCGTAAAGCGTCATGGTGAAGTACTAAGAGTTGAGTCTACACATGGAAAAGGTAGTCGCTTCTATTTTATTTTGCCGTTTAAACAGGATATAACCCGATGAATATTACCGGACAGAACGTCAATCCCATTGAGATATTGCTGATAGAGGACAATCCCGGTGATGCGCGTCTCGCCGAGGAAAGCTTCAAGGAAAGCAAGCTTCTTCTACGGATAAATCATGTTGAAGATGGTGAACAGGCCATGTCATACCTCCTGCGTCACCCCCCTTTCGAGCAAGCAACCCGCCCAAATCTAATCCTGTTGGATCTCAATTTACCGAAAAAAGATGGTCGGGATGTGTTGTCTGAAATTAAGTCTAACGAGACACTAAAACGTATTCCTGTGGTGGTATTAACAACATCCAATGCGAATGAAGATATCGATATGGCCTATGACCTTCATGCCAACTGCTATATCAAAAAGCCCTTAGACTTCAATCAGTTTATGAAAGTAATCACCAATATTGAGGCCTTCTGGTTCACAGTGGTTCAACTACCTGAGGATAAATGCTGTGAATAGCCAAGCACGACATATTCTGCTGGTAGAAGACAATCCAGGAGATGCCCGCTTGATCCGTGAGGTTCTTCAACAGAGCGACCAAAAAGTTGCTTCCCTGGATATGTTCGAGAGCTTGGCTGAGGTTGAACAGGCTCTGTCAAGCCCTTCCCACTGGGATGTCATACTGCTGGACCTCACCCTTCCTGACAGTCATGGACTGGAAACCATTCGCCATATCCATCAATGGCTGCCTAAAGTGCCAATCGTGGTTTTGACAGGCCATACGGACAAATCCGTAAGTCTTAACGCAATCACAGAAGGTGCCCAGGATTATATCTCCAAGAATGAACTCACCTCCTTGACACTCTCTCGAGCCATCCATTACGCCATTGAACGTCAAGAAATCATCAAATCCTTGCAGGAAAAAACCAATATCATTGAATGTATCGACAGGTTGCGTGAGCATTTCATCCGCGAATCCAATCCATTAGCAATGTTCGATGCGCTTCTCAGGGATATTCTGACCCTCACCGAAAGCGAATATGGTTTCATCGGCGATGTCTTAAAAGATGACCAGGACAAACCATTTCTGAAATTACATGCTTTTTCCAATGTCTCTTGGAATGAAGAGACAAGACGTATCTACAATGAGAGCCAAACCAAAGGGTTGATTTTCACCAATCTGAATAACCTCATCGGCCATGTTATCACCAGCGGAAAACCAGTTATTGCCAACAATCCAGAACAAGATCCACGCAGCAAAGGTACACCATTGGGACACCCGAAACTCCACGCTTTCCTGGGCATCCCTGTCAAATATGGCGACCTATTGGTCGGAGAAATCGGCTTGGCCAATCGTGCCGGTGGCTATGATGAAACACTACTAAAAACCATCACACCAGTGGTATCAGCCTGCGCCCAGATCATCACAGCCCGTCAGGACAGGGTAGCTAAGGAGAAAGCACAAGCAGCTCAGACTAAAGCCATTGAAGAAGTCCGTAAAGCCAATCAGGCAAAAAGTGAATTCCTGGCCGTAATGAGTCACGAGATCCGAACTCCCCTTAACGTACTCCTTGGCATGAGCGATGTTTTACAAGAAAGCATCTTGACCGATGAACAACGGGATCAGCTGTCCATGGTCAACAAGGCCGGCGACCACCTTATCACTTTGATCAATGATATACTCGACCTTTCCAAGATAGAGGCTGGCGCAGTCCAATTGGAGCAACGACCACTCCAACCCGGAGCCCTGTTTTCTTTAATCATCAATATTATGAGAATCCAAGCAGAAGAGAAGGGATTGGTCTTCACCTACAATAAGATGACACACCTTCCCCCTTGGGTGATGGGTGACGAAGGGCGCCTACGACAGATTTTGATGAACCTATTGACCAATGCGGTTAAATTTACCGATAAGGGCCAAATTACCTTTAATGTGCACTATGACCATTCGACCAAACAATTTAATCTCTCAATCACTGATACCGGTGTGGGAATTGCTCCGGAACATCTGGCGCAGGTCTTCGACAAATTTACCCAGGCGGATTCCAGTATTTCACGACGTTACGGCGGTACGGGCTTGGGATTGGCTATTTCACATAATCTGGTGGAAATGATGGACGGCTCCATCAGCGTAGAGAGTACGCTAAATCAAGGCTCAACCTTCCATATCACTCTCCCACTACCCCCTACCGAAACCCCAGCATCCTCACCGCATGATAATCCCCTGTCACAATCCCTTGCCCTTTTACCCATGAATATTCTCCTTGTAGAAGATTCAGAGGACAACCAAATTCTCATTCAAACGTACCTCAAGAAAACACCCTGGCAATTGGAGGGTGTCGTCAATGGCCTGGAAGCAGTCGAACGCATCAAAAAAGGCGGCATTGACCTGGTACTTATGGATATTCAGATGCCTGTCATGGATGGCTATTCGGCGACAAGAAAGATCCGTGCCTGGGAAAAAAAACTGGGACACCCCCCACTGCCTATCATCGCCCTGAGCGCTCACGCCCTTGCATCAGAAAAACGCAAAAGCCTAGCTGTCGGATGCGATGCTCATCTGGTCAAACCCATCAAGAAAAAACACCTCATTGAAGAAATTCAGAGAATCAGTGCCCAGATTGGACAGAATAAGATATGAGCGGAAACAAACTCACAGAGGAATATTTCTATAAGGAAATGAAAATCATGCAGAAATCGGTGGAAAATCCAACCATATGGTCACAGGCCCATCATTGACCAGATGTACTTTCATGTCAGCACCAAACTGACCCTGTTCAACAACAATACCCTCTTCATCGGTGATGATAGTGCAAAAACGCTTAACCATTTCTTCAGCCAATTCAGGCTGTTCTGCCTTACCAAATGAAGGGCGATAGCCTTTTTTCATATCCGCAGCCAAAGTGAATTGAGACACAACCAGCAACGCACCACCCGCTTCTTTGACAGATAGATTCATCCTACCAGCATCATCGGGAAAGATCCGCAGACGGGCCACTTTTCTGACCATCTTATCCAACTGGTCATCTCCATCACCCTTTTCAATGGCCAAAAAAACAAGACACCCTTTATCAATCTGGCCGACACTTACACCATCCACCATCACCGATGCTTCAAGCACCCTTTGGACAACGGCCCTCACGAACGCGCCCCTCCAGACCCTTCTTTAATATTGGACAACTCTTCACTCCACCAACGCCAACACTGTCGGCCAGCACGTTTTGCTGCATACATCGCTTCATCAGCACGTTTGAGTAATAAATCAGGATCGTCGCCATCCTTTGGAAACAGTACCATGCCCACACTGGTGCCAACAGAACAGATTTCTCCATCATCCAGATGAATTTCCTGGGAAATTGACTGGATAATCTTATCAGCTACTGGCGTTACATCTTCAGCACCGCTTACCTCGTCCAATACCACAACAAATTCGTCACCACCTACCCGTGCAGCAGTATCACTGGCGCGAACCAGTTTTTTCAAACGTTCGGAAATAATCCGCAGTACCGAATCACCCGCCTCATGACCTAACGTGTCATTGATGGGCTTGAATCGGTCCAAATCCATATATAAAATGCCGACATAACTGCTTTTTCGTGTGGCTTGGTCAATCGCCTTTCGCAAACGATCCTGTAACAGCATACGGTTGGGCAAACCAGTCAGTAAATCATGATAGGCTTGATGTGTCAGCCGTTGTTCAGCCTCTTTGCGAGCAGTGATATCAGAGAAAAGCCCAACATAATGGGTGATGCGATCCCGATCATCACGGATGGTTGAGATACTCAGCCATTGAGGATAGACTTCGCCACATTTACGGCGGTTCCAGATCTCACCTTTCCAACAATCATCCACCACCAGAGTGTTCCACAATTCATTAAAAAAGGTCGCGTCATGACGACCGGATTTCAGCATGCTCGGGTTATTACCCAACGCCTCTTCACGGCTATAACCAGTAATCACAGAAAAAGCAGGGTTCACCTCTTGGATCTTTGCATCAGGAGAGACAATCATGATCCCTTCCTGACTGTTATCCATGACACTGGCAGCCAAACGCAAACGCGCCTCGGCTTTTTTCCTGTGCGTAACATCCTTGAATGAGATCACACTGCCTATGACCTCATTTTCATTCATCATGCTTGCAGCAGTATATGAAACAGGAAATCGGGATTTGTCTTTTCTGGTAAAAGTGACTTCACCAGTCAACTGGGATATGGAATGAGAAAGGATCTGTTCTAGAAACGCACAACGCATATCAAGATGGCCTTCATTGCGGATACATAACAGATCAACAATCTGTTTGCCTACAACGTCAGACTCTTGCCATCCAAGCAACGTTTCACCAGCCGGATTAAGAAAAAGAATATTGCCCTCTTTGTCCGTGCTCATTAGCCCTTCGGCCAGTGCTGAGGTCAAATCACGGAGTCGCTGCTCACTGGCTTTAACCTGCCTTCCAGCCCTCTGGACAGAGACAACAGCACTGATCCGCGCCAGCAACTCCATCTTGTTATAGGGCTTATTGATATAGTCCATAGCCCCCAAAGAAAAAGCCGCGGCAAGATCTTTTACTCTGGTGTTTCCCGTGACCATTACCACAGGAATATCACATACTGAAGGCGTGGATTTAATTTTCTCCAGCGCTTCAAGACCATCCATTGCGGGCATCATGACATCCAGAAGGATAATATCCACTCTGGCTTCTGTGGGATCATTTCCCTCAATACCCATTATTCGAAAAGCCGCTTTGGCAGACTCTGCCATGCGAAGATTCTTATAACCCGATTTCGTCAGAATAGTCCGAAGCAACAGACGATCATCAGGCGAGTCATCAATAATTAAAATATGCGGGCTATCATAACCGGACATGGCACTCGCCATAAGGAAAAGCCTATATCAATCTCAAAGTAAAAATGTAGCCCGAAAGATCACCACATCAGCGGATCTACTGCTACTCATAAACCACTTCAACCCGTTCCAGATAGGAAAGCAATTGCTCAATACCCGAAGCAATGGCCTCACTATTTTCGTCCCGCGCACCCATCTCAATGATAAAGCCGATATCAGTAATACCATCAAAACCATATCCAGCCCCGGAACCTTTCATACGATGTCCCAGGATTTTCAATGTTTCGAAATCGTTATCAGCCAAAGCCGTTTTCAAGGCAGGCAATTCATTACGACGATTATCCAGATAGCCAGGAATGATATCCTCAAGATCCGGGTCGGGATGTACCACTATCGGACCAGTTTCAGCACTCATGAAGTTTCCCCCAGAAAGATCCCTTCGGGATCATTTATAACGACAGCCAAACAATCATTTTTTCAGGTAATAGCATGGGGTTACCCGAAGTAACAACAGTTTGGGTAATAAATCAATCAAAGCCAACAACTAAATTACACGCATCAACTAACCAACTGCTTCCAGCTTTTCTATCTGAGCTTCCAGAACCGAATCCAAGACATTCGATTCATTGGAAAGCTGTTCCATCAAGTTAGGATGACTGGGAATACTACTATTCCGCCCGGCCATTTCCAAACTCAGACACCCTTCAGCCATTCGGGTTGCTCCGATATTTTGACAAGCCCCTTTCAACGTGTGGGCTGTTGTTTGCAGCGCTTCGGCATTTTGATCTGTCAGTGCCTTTTTAATCTCACTGACGCGCTCTGCAAGCTTCGCTAAAAACAGTGAAAAAATTGCCGCCAACGTCTCCTCGTCTCCAACCTCTTCCAATAGTTCAGTCAGCCGGTCCTGATCCAGAATTGGCGACTGTTCGGAAAACAGAGTGCTCGATTCAGTCATGGCGATCTCCAGCTATCAGACGACGTTAACAAACGAACATTAATCCAGGCATATTTTCTATTTATATCTACCTGTGAATATAATCATACTAAAAATTGAGGTCAATTCAACACTCCATGATCTAAAGTGCGACCATGTCAATGAGGTATTATGAATCATCCAGTTTAACCGACCAGATATCCGCCTGTTTTCGTATCATTTTCTCTGCATTTTTCACATCACCGTTCAGGAAGCAATCCGGTAGACCTTTTTCAAACAACACGCGCCAAAATTGACCACGCGCTGCCAGGTCCGGCAATTTCGGCCCAACACGCCGCCGCCAACCAGAGAGCCAATAAGCCAACTCACCCATTGAAGGAGGAATAAGGTTTTCGATTAACGCGCGTAGATATCCCGCCAAAGCGGGACTTGCACCGCCTGTTGAAATGGCAACGGTGATCGGAGAACGATGCACCAATGCTGGCCAAATAATGGTGCAGTTCTTAGGTTGATCCACCACATTGAGCCAAATCTGACGTTCACTGGCCAACTCAAACAGCGTCCGATTCTGCACAACATCGGTCAATGTGCTGACCACCAACCAAACCCCATCCAGATGGTGTGGAGCAAAGGGTACTTGTTGCCAATTTACCGGATGTTCTTTTAGAACCTGTGACATCTCTGAACTCATTGTTTCGGCAACCAGTGTAACTTCCGCACCAGCCCGTAAGAGCACCTGGATTTTATCCGCTGCCTCACCCTGTCCACCAATCATCAAACACGGCTTGCCCTTAAGCTTCATAAATGCCGCAAAAGGATCCGCACGCGCGGTTTTATTTACTGTTTTGTTTACCGCTTTATTTAACTGTGACATAGGCTGCCGGCCTCACCCAATTTTTTTTCAAAAAAAAGATAATAATGATATTCTATGCTCATGACTCAATTGATTGTAGATAAGCCAACATATCTGGATGCCAACACATGGCATGCCTTTATAAACAGTATAGATGTGCAAAAACGCCTATTTCTGGATAGTCGTCCGATTCTGGAAACAGGACAAGACCCCTTCGCCTCCATCATGTCACTGATCAATCGTTTGCCGGAAGATGGCGTGTTAGAACTGCTTACCCCTTTTGAACCGTTCCCACTGTATCGTGTAATGACAGACCGTGGCTTTGCAATACTCATTTTAAAGGAAGAAACGCTGTTTCACAGTGGTTTTATTCACCAACACAGCCCCATTGCCAAACGATTACCCAAAGGCAGACATTCAGCTGATCTTTCGGACCAACGCCCCTGTCATGGTTTTCTGGATCTGATTGACCTGCCACCACCACAACCTATGGTACGTATCTTGGAAGCCTGTACATTTCTCAAACCCGGTGAAGAACTGACAGCGCATCTTGCCCGCATGCCCCAGTTATTATTTCCCAGACTAAAAGAGCGGGGCCTGCTCTGGCAAATCAATGACGACCACCCTGCCAGGATTATTCTGAGCATCCAACGTCCACTCAAATGATGACCATTTATCGCACTGTCCGAGCCAACCTAAATCCAATGCTATTTAATGATTTTTCCGGTGGATAAGGGAAACGGTTTGCACAACGCAAATGTTTTTCCTTGCTGTTATAAGCGCCACCGCGCAAAGCCCGTTTTGAACGATGAGTGATACTTAAATTAACAGGATTATGTTTCGGTGCAGTTTTGAAATAATCACTCTGATAGTGGTCTTCAACCCACTCCCAGACATTGCCACTCATATCAAACAATCCCAAACCATTAGGCTGTTTCCGGCCAACCTTTTTAGGACCTGACGCACTGTTTTTTCCGTACCATGCAATTTGGCTTACAGTATTACTACCTGCATAGCGTTGCTCCTGTTGTCCCAGACGACAGGCATACGCCCATTCGGCCTCTGTTGGTAGCCGAAATCCACCACCTGTTTTATCATTCATCAGCTCAATGAATTTCTTAGCCTGAAACCAACTGACACCATCAACCGGCCACTGTGGCCCCAGTTTCAAGCGCGAAGGGTCGCCAGACATGAAATGATTCCATTGCCCCTGTGTCACCTCATGTTGTGCAATCCAAAATGGATCAACACACACCTCTTTAATATATTCGTCTTTATCCCGGCCCACTTCCGTAACAGGACTACCAACGAAGAAACATCCACCAGGAGCAAAACTGAAGCTCATCTGCGTAAGTGCTTCTTTCCAAACTTTGGGTGCTGAAGAGCGCTCTATTTCCTGTTGAGTCACTTTTGAAGCGTGCTCTGTTTCCTGTTGAGTCACTTTTGAAGCGTGCTCTGTTTCCTGTTGAGTCATTTGAGAAGGAGCGATGGATTGGACTTTGCTCACCTCTTTATGTACGGAAGCCAACAGCGAATTGGAACCTCCCTGAACGGGTTTGTTATTCTGGACACGTTGAGGTGTCGGTCGTGTTGACTTGAGAGGGTGCTGTTGCTGAGTTGGTTCAGGCACTATTTGGGCAACGGTTTGTTGTTCTGCTACCACGGCTACAGTTTGTTGAACAGCGGGTGCATAGGGTCCTTTAACCGTGAACAACCACTGCCCTGGAAAAGCGCCATCCACTCCGAGACGGCCATAATTGACAGGAAAACCACCGCCGAGATCCTGCCTGAGATACCAAGCCAACTCCGCGCCGGTAATATAACCATCGCCATTCTGGTCTGCACGACCGCCGGCTAATCCTTGTACCAATCCATCCGCTAAAAAAGGCTTTCCCTCTGTCCGAAATGCTGGCAAACGCGAAAGCACCTCACGACTGGCATTCATGGATTCACTACCAAGCGCATGAGAACGTTGATCCCCCTGTTCACGACGGAAAATCTCATGAAAAACAGGACCCTCTACAACAAACAATACATGGCGTGCAGACAGTTTACGACTCCACTCGAACAACTTGGAAAACGGTAACGCTTTTTTTAAAAAAGTGTCACGGTCAACATCTGGTGGAGGCGCATCCATGGGCACCAGATAACTCTCTTCACGATCTGGCAACACCACACTATGACCACCGAAATAGATCAATATCTGGTGGTCAGGATGACTGGAAAAGGTTTTGAAAAAGGAGTGAAATGCTTCAACAAAATTATCAGAAACAGGTTCTTCTATAGTAGTGACTCGAAATCCCTGTTCATGGAGGAACCAGCCTAACTTCTGCATTTTTCGCCGAAATCGTATGGACGTAGGCCAGCCAGCACCATAGCTGGACCCGCCAATAATCAACGCATGGCTGGAACGATAAGGATTATTTACATCCTCATTTGTCTGCGCCTGACTGCTACTGATAACCGGATAGATCCCTATCAGTACAGAGATGACTGAGACAAATAACATCAGCCAGCGTTTCATGTACTCTCCCCTGTGATCTCTTATTTATTGCCTGGTAAGAAACCACTTAACACTGAGTCCAACATTTTCATTGAAATGCGATTAATAGAAGAAAGAAAGACAATTTTCTTCAATTGTTCATGAAATTTGCCATACCGTTTTCATGGTGGATAATGTAACAATAAATCAGATTATTCCAATAATACACCCCTCCTCCGCCAGCGCAACATTTCTACCGAATTGATTCCAGCGTATTCACGTTTTGCACACCTTCTCTTTCGAACGTTACGGAAAGCACGCTATCTTCTTCCAGACTACGAATCAACCGCACCATCATGTGTCGGCCTGTTATTGACATTCCATTGATTTTTATAATACGATCCTGCGCATTCAAACCTAATTTCTCTCCGATACTGTTTTCCGATACCGATGTAATGACAACGCCGGATAACGGGTCGTCCTGTTCAGGCAAACCCACTCCCAAACGTATCGGTTCCGGCCACGGTAGATCACCAACAACGCCCCAGATATAATCACTGACTTGAGGCGCTGGCCAAGTCTCATCATCACCCCATGGTAACACCGTCCTATGATCCTGTTGCCCCAATCCTTTCAGCTGATGCGGTATGCCTTCAGCAAAACGCAAATGCCCCGAACCAACCAACCCAATGACAGTTGACTCAGGATGCTGTTTTCGATAGTCAACAATAGCAGAAGCCATGACACCATCCCACACGGTTTGCGCCAGTACAAACCGGTCAAACACCACATTACTGCGTGCCATTTTCATCATGGCAGCATGCTGTTCAAACAGTGTATGCAACCTGTTCCGATAGGATTGTGTGGCCGGTTGGATCGGTGGGATATACTCTCTTTGAGACTCGGAGAGCCCCTCCAATCCCATCATTCTTACCGTGCGAATACTGTTTCTCGGCACATTGAGTGCGAACAGATCAATTTTTTCATCACGCAACCAGCGCAAAATCGGCCAGTACAGATCTGGATCCATACCCCAGTTGAAATACCATTCGGTTTGATCCAGAAAAGCCGACTCACTCAACTTGCCAGCAGTCCAAGCCTCTAAAACAGATTGTTGATCCCGATGGAACATCTCCATGCCTACGGCAATGTTTTGGCCACGCGCGTGCAATCCCTTCAACACATCAAGTTGAACACGGTGATGCGCCACCTGATCATGGGTCTCACCGACCAGAACCACCGGCACTACGGATAGCTGTTCCATCAGTTGATTCGATGAAATAACAGTCCCAACCGGCAGTTGGTAGCGTACATTTTTCTCAATGGGAATCGGCATAAGCGGTAAGATCATTCCGACAACGCCAGCAATAGCCGCCAGCAACAGTGGTGTAATCGCGCCAGATTGACCAACAAAACAGCCTTTGAAAAATAGCTGTAATCTGACAATGCAGAGAGAGAACGGTTTCACGATCCAGGAATCACCGGCCAAAGGTCCGGTTCACCCAGCTGTTCGCGAAGCAGAATGGTAACAGCCTGCTCCGCACGCGGATCAACAAACAGTCGCGCAACACGCCGACGATTCTGACCGAGAAAATTGATCTGACTGGATGCAGACTCAGCCGGAACCACCTGACCAGCACTGTCCAGTACATAGACTGGTTCCGCCTGACCAGGATCATACTGGAGATGGGCATAGGGCGAACGTGATAAACGGTCCAAATAGACCAGCAATCTCAGTGGAACACGCCGTTCTTGTCCATTCGGTTCAACGACTTTCATGGTCTGATCAGCAATGGCGCTGAGAAAGGTTTCCAAATGATCGGCCAACTGTGGATCAACGATCAGATCCGATACGCCTACCCGACTACTCTCCGCCCTTTTGCCAGCCACGCGCCAAAATATTTGCCGATAGACTGGCTTTCGAACCCGCCATAGCCGCGCTTTCCAAACCAATTCCGCTTCTGTATCGCTCTGCGGATCGTTTTTTGATGCCAAAATGCCCAATGCATATTCCAACACCGCATCATCCAATGCCAGATACTCATCTACTGATGGCGCATCACGCTCTTCATGAAGATGTTGCAAAAATCGGTGAAGAATATCAGGCAAATCAGACGGCGGTTGACCGTGTTCCTGCCAGTGCCAGTAGATGGTCTGGAAAATATGGGTCATCAACGCCTCAAAAGCGCGTACCGTCTTATGATCATAGACCTGACGATACATGTGATCCCGTGCGGTGATGTAACTCTCCAGTGCTGCGGGTCCGCGTCCGATATCTACACAGAGTCTCGGCAAACCATCCATTTGCTGCACGCGCAGACTGTGCAATAGCCATTCAAGATCGTATACACCGTACGAAACACCTGAAAAGTGGGCATCTCGAAGCAGATAATCCATTCGATCAGCATCCAACTGACTGGCAATTATCTGCCGACCTAAACGCATGTTTCCGGCTGGCTGTTCAATACCACCCATCAAGGATTTCAAGCCCTGAAAAAAACGCGCGCCATCCAGGTTACGCGCCATACAAAAACTGTGTATGGCCTGCCCGACTCCTTTGGATTCCGAAACAATCCGCCAACTCCATGACTCATGCGAACCCAGCCTTGGATGACTCATTTCAAAAAGATGCGAGTATGGACCATGCCCAATATCATGCAGTAAGGCGGCCACCTTGACTTGAAGAAGCTCTTCCCGATTCAACAGACCAGGCTCGCGGCTCAATAAAGCATCAAGAATCCGCTTTGTCAGATGCATCACACCCAGTGCATGAGAAAATCGACTGTGTTCTGCGGAAGGATAGACCCGTGACGCAGGCCCTAATTGTTGAATACGGCGCAGTCGCTGCATCTCTGGTGTATCAATAAGATCTAACAGCAGCGCATCGCCCCAGTCCACCGGATCAGCGGCTGGTGCTGTTGTCTCCCGACACAGAGAGATCATGTTATGCACCGCATCCCGAAAGACTTTGAAACCCGCTTTCACCAGATTAACTCCGTGTCATATGTTTTTTAGAAATTCCCACCAAGTTCGGTATTTTATTAAACGTCTGTCATCTGCATCATTAGGCGTAGCGGATGCATTATATAAGGCGCTCCTGCCTTATCCATCTGATCGTGATGGGCGCGTACGGCCAGTGCAATCGCCTGTTGTAAATCAGCCATTACCGATTTTCACATGATCGCAAGCATGCGTTCAAGAGCGGTCTTTGCCAATGCGGTCTCACGCTCAGGCACGGTGATCGGATTGACGATATGACCGGCAACCAGATTCTCCAACGTCCAACAAAGATGTTGGAGATCAATGCGGAACATCGTAGAACACATGCAGATTGTCGGACAAAGATAAAAAATATCCTTATCCGGCATCTCATGATTCAACCGATTGACCAAGTTAAACTCCGTTCCAACAGCCCATTGGCTGCCTGATGGTGATTCCCGGACCATTTTTTGGATCAGTTCCGTAGAACCTTGAGCGTCTGCTTTTTGGCAAACCTCCAATGCACTCTCAGGATGGACAATCACTTTGATGCCTGGATATTTTTCCCGATAATAATCCACATGTTCCGGTAGAAACATCTGATGCACTGAGCAATACCCATCCCATAGAATAATCTTGGCCTGCTTGATCTGTTGTTCAGTCAAACCGCCCATGGGTTCGCTGGGCTTGTAAACCACCATCTGTTCCAATGGAATATCCATTAGATAACCTGTGTTGCGGCCTAAATGCTGGTCTGGGAAAAACAGCGTCTTTTCTCGCTGGGAAAAAGCCCATTCCAATACTAATTGAGCATTGGATGATGTACACACCGTGCCACCATGTTCGCCACAAAAAGCTTTCAGATCAGCGGTAGAATTGACATAAGTTACAGGTGTTACCGTATTCTCAACGTCAATAACCGTGCCCAAAGCTTTCCAAGCTTCTTCAACTGCGGGAAGATCCGCCATATCCGCCATGGAGCATCCGGCGGCAAGATCGGGTAGAATAGCGGTTTGATCCGGGCTGGACAGAATATCAGCCACCTCAGCCATAAAATGAACACCGCAAAAAACAATGTAGCGGGCATTGGGACGTTGTTGGGCCAGTCGGGAAAGCTTTAATGAATCACCGGTTAGATCAGCAAATTGATACACTTCTTCACGCTGATAGTGGTGGCCGAGAATCACACAGCTGTCACCCAAGCTTTTTTTGGCAGCTTCAATGCGCGTAACCAACGCTTCATCAGAAAGTGCATAAAGGGGTTCCAAAGGCACCGGAGCGGCTTCAGACATGGGATACTCCTCCTGGTCATGAGACTGAACACAGCCTCTTCATAAACATCACTGGCACTGATGTGGTATTGACAACAAACCGGAGCAGTTTAGCAACGTGACACATGAACTAAAAGAGGCGTTGCGCAAACAAGCGCTTGAGGAAGGCTTTCAAGTGGCTGCTTTTGCCCCTGTAGCGCCGCCCCCACACCATGATCATCTGCAAACGTGGCTTGATCAAGGATGTCATGGTTCCATGTCCTGGATGACACGTAATCGTCAAAAACGTGAAGATCCACGGCAACTTATGGAGAATCTCGGCACTATTCTGGTGCTGGGCACGAACTACAAACCACCGGATGATCCGCTTGCTGGTCTGGCTGATCCCTCCTGCGGCATTATTTCCGCCTATGCGCGCAATCGAGATTATCATGACCGAATAAAAAAGCGCGTCCGCCGTCTGGCCCGCTGGATTGAGACCCAAACAGGACAAACCATCCAAGGCCGGATTTTCGTGGACACCGCCCCAGTTCTGGAAAAACCCCTGGCCGCTGCCGCCGGTCTCGGCTGGCAAGGCAAAAACACTTTATTGGTCAATCGTCAATACGGTTGCTGGCTGTTTCTGGCCGAATTGTTTCTATCAATCACCCTACCACCAGATCCACCAACCCCAGACCACTGCGGCACCTGCACCCGCTGCATTGATGCTTGTCCCACAAAAGCACTGACACCCTATCAACTGGACGCCTCAAAATGCCTCGCCTATCTCTCCATTGAACATCAAGGCGCCATTCCTGAAGAATTTCATAAACCCATGAAAAACCGGCTATACGGTTGCGATGATTGCCTTGTCGCATGCCCGTTTAATCGGTTTGGTCCTACTACTGAAAATCCTGATTTTCTACCCAGAAAAGAGTTGATTAATCCACCGCTTGAACAACTTCAACAGCTTGATGATGAACAGTTTAGAGAAAGGTTTAGGCAATCACCGGTGAAGCGGATTGGATTGGAGCGATTTCGGAGGAATTTAGCCATTTGTATTGAAAATCGGTCAGAATAAATAAATATTATTGATGGATACCCAAGGGAAATCGGTAAGGTGTCCCCGGATTTAAATCAAACTCACCACCTTTTACCTATTAGTTGATCAGACTTGCTTAAGTGGTTTTAGGCTGATTGGTTGACCAATGTAAGGCAATACATTAGTATCAGCTGTGCCTAAGGGGAGTAGCTTCCTCATCTTATATAGAGGGCGTATGTCAACATACTTGGCTATTCATTTCGCCATGGCATACGCGGCCATAATTGGTTTGGCAAGACTTTAGGCGTGATTGCATACAGCTAAGGGCTGGTCGTGCGGTTGCGCCTACGTGTTTTGTTAAGACCAGCCCTTTGTAAAGAGCCCCTATGGACATCGAATTATTTATCTCCGGTTCACAATCTAATCTTTCAAATGCTTCCATAATGGGAGCGACATTTGCGTTAATTTCGCTGGCTGAAATTGGTGACAAAAGCCAACTTGTCTGCATGACATTGGCTGCGCGACACCGTGGTTTCCCAGTGCTAATTGGTGTTTCGCTGGCGTTTATCATCCTCAATCTGTTGGCAGTGACGTTTGGTGCTTCAATAGCGGCTTGGGTTCCCGAGTGGATAGTAGCACTAATAGTAGGCTTACTATTCGCTATCTTTGGTATTCAAATGTTGCGTAGTAATGATGATGATGACGATGATGATGACATTGTTGAAAAGACAGGTCGTAGTGTTCTATTAACAACCTTCATATTAATTTTCATGGCAGAGTTTGGCGACAAGACCCAAATTGCCGTAGCAGCTTTATCTGGTGGTTATGAACCTATATCGGTATGGATTGGTGGAACAGCGGCGTTGATATTTATCTCCGCTCTTGGTGTAGTAGCTGGTAGTAAGTTGCTTAGAAAAATCCCTGAGCAAATGCTTCACAGAATAAGCGGTATTTTCTTCCTCGTTCTGGCAGTACCCTCTCTTTGGACGGCAGCATCCATCTTGATAAAATAGTTTGGTTAAATTTAATGAATCTGATCAGTACATGAATCTTCAGTGCTGATCAGATCACCCACTAACTTTTGTTAATTTCTTGGCGAAAAAATCAGGGGACACTTTACCTATTTTCTTTGTGAGTACAATAAATAAACTATGGCAAAAATAGCGCGAGAGGTTGCAAGGTTGTCCGTATCATATAACTCAATGTGGTAATCGTTGGCAACAGACCTTTTTTATAGATGAGGATTATCAAGCTTATTTGGAGTTGATAGCAGAGTGATGTCTACGATTTAAAGTGGAGATATGGGGCTATTATGCCGAATCATACCCATTTGATTGCAGTGCCAACAACGGCAGCCGCGTTAGGCAAAGCTATTGGAGATTGACAGTAATCGCTTTTTGGATCGTTTGGATGTTCAATTAGAAAGACCGCTAAAACTTGGGAGAGTTGTAGAAAACCACTATCCAACAAATAATATTATAGGTGACTAAGGGAAATCGGTAAGGTATCCCCTGATTTTCAGAGTCACCGTTCAAAAAGGCGGACACATATCGGTTCGTGAATGGGGCAAGTAATGGGTAGAGCGACAGCAATACAGCAACTAAAATCTTACATTAGCCGATTGCCAAATGAGAAATGCATTCATTCCTCTAAGGTGACTAAATCAGCATCGAAGGTTGTCTATTGGATTGAGATTCCAGTTCAAAAAATCGAAGAAAGTAGCGCTTGCTCTGATATTTGGCTCTTATTGCATGATCACCCAAGTTCCACATTTCATGTCCTGGTTGTACCATCAGAATTTTTTGAAAAAAATCTGCATAAGCTCAGAGTTCGCCTCAAGAAGGAGAAAGAATATATATCTCTTGAGTTGACTCTTGATTCCTTTATAGATGTTCATTCCAGCCTGTGCTTTGAAAGTTTTGCCAAGCCTGTAAATCACTGACTGTGTTCATCAACTTATTAAGAATAGGGAGCACCCTACTATTTTTTTGGTGAGCACAAAAAAACAAATCATGGCAAGAATAACGCAAGTGGTTACACCAAATTGTCCGCATCATGTGACTCAGCGTGGCCATCTATGGTAAGGTTATTTTGCCTTTTATCCAATGGATGATGCCTGACATTCCGCACCCTCCTGAGGAGCGTTTATGAATAAAGCTCCTTATATGCTTTTCCTATGAGTGTCAGGACCAGCATATGCTGTTCACTCAAATTCAAAACGACTTGGTTTTGTTCGTTGATAAGGAGCAAATGAATGCCTGTGAACATTTGAAAAACCCAGCGCATAGTTGGTCGCTGGATAGGCTGTCCTTTTTGATTTGGCAATCATATCTGATTGGTAGTAAATTAAAGTTCACGCTACCCACGTGAAACAGCGAGGAGCCTATATATCTTCCGATTCCAAGATGAGTACGTTTGGCTAAACATACGCATTTTTAATGGGTGCCTGTGGTTCCCCGGGCATTCCCCGCGTTTTTCGGTTGGAGTTATCATGCGAATTGTGATGATTACTATATTGATGCTGTTCACCGTTTCTGCTTCAGCCGTGGAAATTGCGCCGCGTATCAGTGATCGGGAAATCATTGAATCGTTGTCTACCCTTAAACAGGGGCAAAAGGATATCAACAAGCGCTTTGATGATGTGAACAAGCGTATTGATGATGTGAACAAGCGCTTTGATGGTGTGAATAAGCGTTTTGATGATGTGAATAATCGCATTGATGATGTGAATAAGCGTTTTGATGGTGTTAACAAGCGTATTGATGATCTCCGCAGCGATATAAATGAGCGTTTTACCCTGATAAACAATAATATATTGGCGCTGTTTGGCACGTTTGTAACATTGATTGTTGCGCTGTTTGGCTATATTGCCTGGGATCGTCGAACCATGATGAAACCGGTTCAAGAACGGCTGGAACGCCTGGAAAGAGATCTCCATCATGATCTTGATCTGCAACATCCAGAAGGATCACGTTTGACACGCCTTCTTAATGCATTGCGGAAACAAGCTGGTCAGGATGAAAAAATGGCGGCGCTACTAAGAAGTTTTTCACTATTATAAGTTGAATGGGTATGTAGGCGCTCAACACTCCTTCAAACCCCCGCTCCGATCCAAAAATTTGTGGTGCATATCAACCGGCTGAACTGTCTTTTTTAAATAGTCAAACACCACATCCAGTTCAAAATGCTTACATGAATAGATATCAAGCTGAAGCTGTGCCGGCTTTTCTTCATCCCATAGATGCAAGGCAATATGGCTGGTGGTTATGGCGGCTAAGACGGTTAAGCCTCGGTTGCCTGCCATTTCAGAATATCCAGCCTGTGGCGGCATAAACAGCGTCATGCCGATCTCTTCGGTGAGTTGGCTAACCCACTGAATTCCGGCTTCAGTACTGGTTAATGGCTTGAGGCATCCAGCTTGGATGATCAGATGTTGGTGTTTTAGAACCATAGTGTCTAAACATTCAGTGTGAGAAGATCTTCAGCAAGGATGACCTTGCCGTCATAGTGGTGCCGACACTCTTGAATACGCTCTATTTCTGGTGCGTCTATTGGATAGAGGTGTGACAGTATCACCTGAGAGACGGCACCCGCCTGTTGGGCCACTTTTCCACACTCACCGGCACTTAGATGTCCGCCGATTTTTCCGGCATTCAGTGACGAGCAGTCCAATACCAATTGATCCGCGCCTTTGGCGAGATGGATAATACCGTCATCAAAGTCACAATCCCCGGAAATAACCGCAACATGGCCGTTTTTTTCAAATCGGTACGCAATACTCTCTAAGCGATCACTATGCACAGTTGCCGTTGTCACTATGCGTAGTGCGCCGAGCTGTTGATCCTGTGCAGCATCAATGATTTCAAAGGGAAACGCTTTGGGACGACCAGAAACCGGTGCGACAAATTGATCAAAAAAACGCGAGAATCCAGGCGGTCCCATGATAGTCAGCTTCCGTTGTCGGTCAACATGCGGAAAACGCAATCCATGTACCAATGCCCAAAGATCACCAATATGATCCGCATGGGTATGCGTGATACAGATCAAATCCAGCGCCGTAAAAGAAACCCCTGCCCGCTCCAACTGCAATAAAGTACCGCTACCGCAATCCACCAGAACATTCATAGCATCAGTCTGAATAAGATAGCCCGGAGCATGTCTCAGCAATGAAGGAATACCAGTGCCACTACCCAATATTGTCAACTGCATAATCCACGGATTACCGGACATCATCGCACCCTTTGGGCCATAACCAAGCCGCCCCACGCACACCACTGGAATCTCCATAACGGGCTTTTACCAGCCGGGTTTCCACCTGATCGGAAAAAACATACGCATCCCACACTTCCGGCACCCGTTGATAAAGCCAATCAATATTGGACAAACCACCACCCAACACAATCACATGAGGATCAATCAAATTAATCACACTCGACAAAGCACGCGACAATCGATCAGCATACTGTTCCATATAGGACATAGCCGTCACATCGCCCTGTTCAACCGCTTTGATAATATCTTTCGAAGAAATGTCACGTTGACCGGTCAATATCTCATAGTGACGCGCCATACCAGGCCCGGAAAGAAACGTCTCAATACACCCTTCTCGACCACAATAGCAACGATTGCCCGGAATCTCATCATGACCAGTCCAAGGCAGTGCATTATGGCCCCACTCTCCCGCAATAGCGTTAGGACCATTCAACAGCGCACCATTGACCACCACACCACCGCCAACCCCAGTACCCAGAATCACACCAAAAACCACACCAGCACCAGCCGCCGCTCCATCAACCGCTTCAGACAGTGCAAAACAGTCCGCATCATTGGCCAGACGAACCGGACGTTGCAGATGGTGTGATAAATCTTCCCTCAATGGCTGATCAATCAAACAAACCGAATTGGCATTTTTCAGCCGTCCAGTACGATGAGATACCGCACCCGGCGCACCAACCCCAACACTCCCCGACACACCGGCTAACGCTTCAACCTGTTTGACCAGGTCCACCACGGCCTGAACCGTTTTCTGATAGTCACCTTGTGGCGTGTCCGTGCGTTCCCGAGCCAGGATTTCACCAGCACCGGAAAGCACCACGGCCTCAATTTTGGTGCCACCCAGATCAACACCGATTCTGGCCATCAATCCACCACCTTTTCTGCGTCTGTCTGCTTTCGCATACGTTTAATCATTGACGGCAGAAACGCCACAGCAGCCAACAAGCCCAACGCCAATAGACCCTTTTGCAACAGATCATCACCGCCTGCCAATGCCTCTTTGCCTGCAAACCCCAAATAGGTATACGCAAACCCACCAGGCAACATACAGATAAATGACGCAATGATATAGTGAGACAGTCGGATTTTAGTCAATCCCAACGCATAGTTTAATAAATTAAAAGGAAACACCGGCACCAAGCGCACAAAGGCAACAAATTTCCATCCCTCTTGCTCCACACCATCAAATAATCGCTTCAAACGCCCACCGGCCTTTTGCTCAACCCAATCAGACGCTAAATACCGGGCAATTAAAAATGCCAAAGTTGCACCAATTGTCGCCCCTGAAAGATTATAGAGCGTGCCTAACACCGGACCAAACAGCGCACCACCGGTCAACGTCAACACCGATCCCGGCAAAAACAACACCGAAGCGATGGCATAGATACCAATAAATACAACTGGTCCCCAATATCCAAACGATGAAACCCAAGCCTGGATGGCTTCCGGGCTCAACTCATCACGAAAGGTCGCTGCCCAAGCAATAGCACCAATCAACACAAGTACGACAACAATTCGGATTAGCGCCTTGCTATTCATTGTTTTTCAACCCCTCCGCGCTATGCGCCACTTGCCAAGCGCTCGAATTATGGTAAAAATTATAGAGTACTGCTGTTAACCGGATAAACGCTACTTCTAATATTCTTGAAGAAGACATTGAAATCACCATTCGAAGATTCACTACTGGAAACAATACCCGAAAACCTGCTCGGTGAACGGCATCGACCCAAACCGGGTTGCGAACCTATTAAAACCGTTGATGGTGTCAATATATGGCATCGTTCGGATATCGATATTTTGCAGACACGTAAGTCATGGCGCAGAAAAAAACGTTATGTACCTGAAGATCAAGAGCCAGTTCATACCTATTTAAAAAATGGTATGGAATGCAAACTGTATAGTAGAGAACAAACCATTAATGAAGAAGAGAATTTTGAACGCCGTCGTGAAGCACTTCAAGAGGAGTGTGACGCTTGGCTGCAAGAGTGGCAGGATCTGAATACGCATCTCGCCCGCTGGATCAGTGAAACCACCATTGAATCAGTTCCTGGCGCTGAATATGAATGGCCGATTCTCATCGACCGCCGTGATAAACTGGAACCCCATCGCATTCGGCTGAATCGAGCCGCCATCAGATTGGAACTGACACTCCCGCCTATTGATCATGAGGCATGGAAAAATGCGCTTGATCACTATCAGAAAACCCGCTTTCACGCTTTTCTTGCAGAGCTGGAAGACCCTGATGATCACGAACTGGCCAAAACAGTTTATCAGCGTATTGTTGACGCGGATCAGAAGAATAAAGATCCTGAAATCATCACGCCGTACTATGCCATTTATGGTCGATTTTTCAAGCGATTAGAAAGAGAACGTCTGCAAAGAAATTTCAACAATGCAACTCGGATTCATGAGTTTCACAACCTGTTTCCAGCCCGTAACAGAACCCGTAAGTTCACCCTTTATCTCGGCCCTACCAACTCTGGAAAAACCTATCAAGCCCTGCGCCGTCTTGCAGAGGCGAAAAGCGGTGCCTATTTGGCACCACTGCGTCTTCTAGCACTGGAAGTGGCTGAAACCCTATGGGAATGGAATGTGCCCTGTAACATGATCACAGGTGAAGAACGCATTCAGGATGAAGCGGCCAGACATACTGCCAGTACCATTGAAATGCTGGCATTGAAGCATGAGTACGATATCTGCGTCATTGATGAAGCCCAAATGCTGGGCGACCCGGATCGAGGTTGGGCCTGGACGCAAGCCATTCTTGGCGCACAAGCAGATGAAGTGTGTGTGATCGCTGCGCCCGAAGCCCTACCAGCCATTAAAAAACTGCTTAAACTTACCGGTGATCCTTATGACATCGTCAGATTGGAACGTCTGACCCCATTGACGCTGATCCAAAAACCGATCAAAACCTATAAAGATCTTGAGCCTGGCACGGCAATAATCGCTTTTTCCCGTTCCGGTGTTCTGAGGATGAAACAGAAGATCGAGTCGGAAACCGGTAAAAGCTGTGCCGTGCTTTATGGCGCTCTACCACCCGAAGTACGCCGAATGCAAGCAAAACGGTTCTCCGATGGTGATGCCCCTTTCCTGGCCGCGACAGATGCCATTGGCATGGGATTGAACCTGCCCATCCGTACTATTCTGTTTACCCAAGATGCCAAAAAATACAACCATCAAGAGCATCCGCTCACTCCAATGGAAGTGCGCCAGATTGCCGGACGTGCAGGCCGCTATGGCCAAAATGAGATCGGCTTTGTTGGATCATTCCAGATTACCATGCACAATATTCGGATGGCCTACCAAAAGAATCCGCCCGATGTCACACGCGCTCATCTTGCGCCCAACCTTGATCATCTAATGGCAATGGCTGATATTTCGGAATATAAACAGCCAAAACTGGCACGACTGCTGACCCAATTTTCCCAAGCTGTCAAACCTGATCCAACGCTCTACGCCATGACCGATCTGGACGGTCAAACCACCTTGGCCCGTATCACAGACCGCTATAAATCCCTTGATCTGGCCACCCGGTTTGCTCTGTCCGCTGCACCGGTCCATTTGGGTGCAACCCAAGCAGTATCCGCATTTGAACGCATGACCGAAGCCATCGCACGCGGTTGGAAACTCTCTTTGGAAAGCATTCTACCTCGAGTGGTCGGCGAAGACACCCATCGTCTCAGCCAGCTTGAAACCGCTATGAAAGTGGTGAACCTCTACTGCTGGTTGCACTATCGATTTCCAGACCTGTTACCAGATCTCCATACAGCCATTCACAAAAGACAAAAGATCAATAATGAGATTGACCTACTGCTTGGCAAGTCGTGGCGCCACATGAAACTCCTACCTGAGCGCGGTCACCGCCGTTCAAAAGGAAAAAAATTTACCAAGCCAAAAAACTGGAAAAAATACCACGCTCAAAAACACCGGCGGCAAAGATAGCGTGTATAGAACTCTTATTCAGGCCGAAAACCTGACCTGTTGGGACAATTTACTCTTGAGATAACTGCGGAGTTTAGCCGGAGAAACCGGCTTGGTGAGGTAATCAAACCCCGATTTTTGGAGCTTCTTGAGAAAGTCAGGCGCTGTGTGACTGGTAATGATCAGTGCAGGAATTTCAGCGTTGAAATGGGCTAATATAGCCTTGATAACATCTGTGCCAATTTCATCATTTAAGAGATGATAATCGCTGATAATAAAGTCAGGTTGCCGACCCAACTGGTCAAACTTGGCAAACGCCTCTGAACGCGACTCAACACCCACACCTTGGCATGACCATTTATCCAGAAGAGAAAGCACATTGGTACGCACATCCTGATCATCATCTACAACCACAATCAGTGAATCCTTTGGAATAGCACCGGTGTTTTGAAGATCCAGCGACCAAACTGGTTTGATATTATCAGGATCACCCACAGGGACAGTGATGGAAAATCGACTTCCTCGTCCCGGTTCAGAACGCAACTCCAATGGATAATGAAGAATCTGGACCAGTGATTTTACTATGGCCAGACCAAGCCCTAAACCAGAATCAAGCGTTGCAGTGGAAGCGTGTTTATGGGCTGAGGTATTTGAATCCAAGCGATCAAATTCACGGAAAATCTTTTGTTGCTTCTCAGCGGGAATACCTTCTCCCGTATCCCAAACTTCGATACGGAATGCATCACCTCGCGCACGACACCCCAACAAAACACCACCGCCTTGCCGCGTATATCGAACGGCATTGGTGACTAAATTGCGGATAATACGTTCTAAAAATCCTGCATCTGACTGCACTACCGCTCTTGTTGGCACAACGCGCAGCTTAATTCCCTGCAACTGTGCCAAAGGAACATACTCAAGGGCTAGACGATTAAACAACACCCCTAAATCTATGGAAGAGATCTGTGGTTCAACCGCACCATGTTCGACAAATTTACGTTCTACATGATCCAGTGTCAGCAAACTGTTGAGAAGTTCGGATAACGTTTGGTAGGAACTGCTGATACCACGCATCTGATTTCGCATTTCAGAGAGATCACGTACAGCGCCCATCTGCTCGATAAACATGCCCATTGAGGAAAGCGGCTGGCTCAGATCATGGCTAACCCATCTTAAAAAGCGTGTTTTAGCAAGATCAGCCAGTTCAGCCTTTTCCTTAGCCTGTTTCAGATCCTGTTTCTGAACAGCCATCAGTTGCATGCTCTCCTCCTGGCGCAACTGATAACCTATGGTCCGTTGACCAACCTTAATGCGGCTATTCAACTCTTCAACCTGAATAGGCTTGGCAAGAAAATCATCTGCACCAGCATTCAGAGCAGTGATCATATCTTCCGGTTCAGAACGATTGGTAATAAGAATACTGTATATAAACGGAATATTCGGATCTTCTGCAACTTTTTTGATAACGCCAAGGCCATCCAAATTTGGCATCATCCAATCTAATAGTGCCAAACGTGGTGGATTAGGCGCAGAAAGAATTTCAAGAGCCTGCACACCATCACGAGCAGAAAAGACACGATATCCCCATTTTTTCACCATATACTCCAACAGCAAGCGCGTTGCCGCCGAGTCATCTGCAATCAGGATATCCGTCTCTTGTCCAGAAAATGGCGCTGAATTCAATAGGTCACTATGGATCATAAGCGCGTAAAACGAAGTTGACTATAGTCAGAACCACCAAGATTATTACTCATCAAACATCTACCCTCTTTACGTGAACAACTCTGCCCTTATAGACTGTTAAAAAAGAATTTTTTACAATAATATGAGATACGCAGTTGTCAGTTGAAACACGCATTAGGTCGTGAACTCGTCATTCCCGCAGAGGCGAGAATAACAGCCATCAATACGCATTAAACTGCGTATCTCAGAAACAAACCGAATCACATTAAATATACAAATCCATGAATCATTTAAATACAACACCAAGTACAGTAAACACTTAACATCTACAATTTTCCTCAACTAATTTACATTTCTATAGATCCTAGCATTGGCTTTCTGCTTGCCAATAGTTCATAATTAATCATGGTTAAATTGCCAGCCGGAATCAGTAGCAGATTGTAAGATTGATAAGTTCTATTGTAAATTACTTTTTTTGACTATGATCAACTTTATTGAGCCATGTTATCTAATCAAGAGAATTCAAACCGTACAATTCTGATTTCAGCAGCGCTTCTTTTCTGCTTGCTTGTGCTTATTTCAAGTTCACAAGGCTGGTTTCAGTGGATAGAACTTGCAGGCTATGATCAATTGGTCCGCTGGCGCTCTTCTCCTCCTAAGCAGAGTCCACCGCTGACCGTTATCGGCATTACTGAAAATGATATGAACACTCTGGGTTGGCGACTCAATGATGAAGTCGTTGCCCAAGCTTTATTTAATATTCTGGAGAAAACCCCCCGCGTTATTGGTCTCGATATTTACCGTGAACACGCTCACCCTCCAGGAAGCACTAAACTGAAGGAGATTTTAACCAGCAATGATCATATTATTTTGGTCGAAAAATTTGGCAACACAGAAAAGGACCGAATTGCTGCACCGGAATATCTTACTACTAAAACTCAGGTTGGCTTCTCTGATATAGTTCTTGATTATGATGGCATAGTCCGACGCAGCATGATTTTTTTACACAATGACACAGGCCGAAATGGTACCAGTTTCGCGCTTCAATTAGCCTTACGCTACATGAAATCACTGGGTGTCAAGCTCCATCTTTTGAGCAACAAGGATAACGCTATTCAATTTGGAAATGCCAAACTCCTTCCTCTCATGCCGAATGATGGCCCCTATGTTGATGCCGACAATAGAGGTTATCAGATTCTACTCAATTATGTTGATACCCCAAACACACTGCCAATCTATTCCCTTTCCGATCTCTTAACAAACAAAGTTCCCACACATGCTATCAAAGATAAGATAGTTATTATTGGTGCCACTGCTACCAGCATCAAGGATCTCGCATTCACTCCGTTGATGCACAAGCCACTATTGGGTGAGGTTACCCATGGTGTTGTACTTCAAGCAACCATTACCAACCAACTGGTTAATTTTGCCCTTGGAAAAGACACTCCCACAATCAGTATGCCTGATTGGATTGAAGCAATCTGGCTTATTTTTTGGTCAGTATGCGGTCTATTGGTTGGTAGTCGTTACAAGACACTTCTGCTGTTTTTGGCCCTCTTAAGCAGCGGTCTCTTTCTGCTATCACTCTCTGTGAGCACCGCATTTCACTACCATGTATGGTTACCTTGGATACTGCCGGCAGTCGCTTTCATTATTGGCTCTCTATTTTCTTTGATTCATGTGGTCTATAAAGAACGTAAATTGAGACAGGAATTGATCCTAACTCAAGAAAAAATCAGAGTTAAAAATGAGTTATTGGCAGAACATGCTCAACATCTGGAAGAGATCAATCAACGCAAAAATCGATTTTTCTCCATAGTTTCTCATGATCTGCGCGTTCCTTTCATGCCACTCATACGTCTGTCAGAGCTTCTCACTATTGTCTCTCAGGAAAACAACCCATCAATCAAAGAGATCCATCGGATTGCCACCCAAATTGAGCATTCAGCCCAAAATACCGCAACCCTATTGGATAATCTTTTAGATTGGTCCAAACTGCAAATGGGCCATGCTGATAGCTACGAGCCAACCGCCAATCCTCTCTCTCAAGCAATTGAGGACACGATTGATGTATATCGTGCTTTTATTGAAGAAAAAAACATTAAAATTAACCAGATAGACCTGTCCGGCTACTGGATTTTATGTGACAGGGACCTGTTTCTCGTAGCGTTACGCAATATCATTTCCAATGCACTAAAGTTTACCCCTTCTGGCGGCGAAATAACCCTCTCCGCCAGAATTCAACCACAAGGCCCTAAACGTGACATTGCCCTGGTTGAGATCATGATCCGTGATACCGGCATCGGTATTTCACAGGAAAAATTAGCACAACTTTTTCAATTGGATCGCTACAACTCAACTCCAGGTACTGATGATGAACCAGGCACAGGACTTGGCCTTATTCTTTGTCAGGAAGTCGTTGAAAAAAATGGGGGAACAATTCATATAGAGAGCAAACTCAATAATGGAACCACCGTACGTATCACTGTTCCAGCAACAGACCCCCCTGCCCACGGCGGATTAGATCAGCCTCCTGCTATCAACCCCGGTGTTCATGTTCCAATTGTTGTACGGATCGGACTGAACAATGCAGAAACAAGACGACAGTTAACCAGAACCCTTAGCTCGCTTGGTTGCCAAGTGAGTCACATCGACCCTCTGCATTGCGCATTACCTTTCAATCCTCGTGAGATGATCCTCATTGACGAGAAAGCCTATATCCAGATCAAACAGCGTGACCAAGACAGCATGCCACAACCAAATATTCGCCTTATGACCGACTTACCACTGGGTTCCATATTGCCCGATGAGGTGCCGCCAGAACATATTCTCTCTTGCAAAATTCCACCTGAACGCCTTTGGACAATGGCCCTTGATCATCATCAAAGCTGCCAACAACAGGATAAAACGCTCTCTTTACTCTCAAACAAAGACAGGTCATCCCAACAACGTGATGAGGAATCCATGCAGTCTTTGACCGGTTTTCGTCAGGTCGTTTTGGCTGAATGTAAAGAAAAAGTGACTGATATCAATACCAGAATTCAAAGTCACTCTATGGCATCCGCTGTGATACTGGCACGCTCTCTTGAAGAGAATCTCTCACAACTTGGCCACCATGAATATGCTCAACTGGCCGACGCACTGGCAAACGATCTGACAAATAACGACCTTATCCCAGCCAAACGCCGAATCAAACTCTTAGAAGATTTTTTTGTTGACCCTAACTCCAGCTTGGTATAGTTTTTTGTGATAAGCTTTTGCTGTACAAATGGTAGTGTCGTTGATATGGTTTCCATGGTGTCAGTCGTTGGCAGTTTGTTATTAATAGGATAACGACTCTATCTAAAGGCAATAGGCATAAGCGGTTTAACCGAGTCCTACGTATTTCAAAGTACCGAAGCATACTGAATTCAATGCTCGGCCCTTTATCTGGA
This sequence comes from Magnetococcales bacterium, assembly GCA_015234045.1. GTDB lineage: Bacteria > Pseudomonadota > Magnetococcia > Magnetococcales > JADFWU01 > JADFWU01. The sequence goes on along the minus strand of JADFWU010000001.1, from coordinate 151,175 downwards.
CGGAAAAACTATGCAAAAAAGCCTAATCGCTTCCGTTCTCCTCACAATGGTTCTGGTTCAACCAGCAACCAATACCAATGCTGTGATTTTGTCACCATCGACCTTAATTCCATCTATCAGAACACCGTCCACCAAAACACAGAGCCACATTACAGACTTGATATCCTGGAATTCGATTCAAGGCGTACCAAGCATGCGGATTGATTCAGCTATTCGCAACCCACTATCAAGAGTGCCAAAATATTCAGTTCTTGGTAATTCGGCACACAGATTTTCGGCTCAGGATACGCCTGCTTTTTATATCTATGTCGCCACTGATGGAAAGTCACTTGGCGGATCTCTGACACTGACACCATCGACTGGAAAACACCCCTCTTCTCAACTTCAGATTCAGCTTAACCAAGGACTTAACACAATCGAACCCGTTGCCATGGACGCACAAATCAAACATGGTGTTTCCTATCATTGGCGATTTAAGCCCAGTTTTCCGACCGTTGAAGAACAGAGTCAAGGCACGCTTATTTGGGGATAAGACGGGTACAAAACTCATTCGACTGCGTACCGCCTAGGGTAAAGTAATTTCTGAGGCTTTCTTCACTAAGTTGACAGTACTGCTATGCTTATCAATTCGACGGAATTGGCGTTGAAAACGCTCTGACGCATTCTCCTGATCCTGTGCTGAACGAATGAAATTTTTGATTGAAGCGATTCTGTTTTTCAGTGTTTCTTCTGTCAGCAAACTATCCATTACCTCAATAAGTGGTGCCAAATCAGGTGCGGTCTGTTTCAGCCTTTCCTTCTCTTTCTCGCTTTTCAGCACCTCTTGCAATGAAATGATGTCTCGGATACCAAACCGTGCAATATCAATGAGTTTATCCTGTACATGAACGACCAACAACGCCTGAGCAACATAATCCGCTAATTTCAAACGTCTAATACTTCTCAACTGCTTATGCAGAATTGTCAGATCAGAATATGCCAACGACTGAGCATTGCGAATACCAACCTCTTCAAAACGCTGGATGGTGTATTCATCCATTCCTTGCAGATTATCCAGACTGACTGATCCCGCCCTTTCATTACCTCCTTCTGAACGTCCCATAAACTTCATGGCACGTGCTTCTATGAACTGCATGGCACGCTGTGGAAAGAAACCAATGTAGAAAAACAGCACCGGTGCCAATGCTACTGGCCAATCATCCATCAGGAAATACGCAATAACCATCCCGATATTTGGCGCAAATAAAAATCGGATTGCATATGCAGCAAAAGTTTTATCATAGATATCATTTGTGACAATTCTTTGAGATAAATCCTTCAACGTGTAAAGCAATACACCCAAAAACCCAAATGCACCAGATATTAAAAATGGAATCAAATAAACGATCATCTCGGCAAGTTGGCGCGGTTTAGCACCATTTTTTACAAATACATGAAGAAAACTGGTGCGAGATGGGAAAGGATAGAGTTGAATCTGATCATTGGTGAAACGTGCTTGAAAGTGTCGATCCATCATTTCATCAAGAATGGCATCTTTGACTTTGCTTTGCTCAACAAGATCCTCGGCTTTAATGTTAGGCCGGTCCAAATTATTACCCAAATTAAAATAAGATGACGTACGCGTATACACTTTGCCAAACTGATAAGGATGAGTAAAAGGCGTACCATTCAACGGACTGGATAGAGAGAGAATCGCTCCAAAGCCAAACAAGGTAATATTTTGCAAAAACAATGGAATAAAAAACCAATAGAACAAACCAGGCGAACTACCGGAACGACGCATCTCTTCCAGCATCATATCCATAGTCTCTTCATCTGGATCTTGGCGGATCAGTGGATGAAGGATGTGGTCATAGTAAAAATAGAGCGCCATCACCACAAAAATTCCGCCAGCAATCAAGCCAGGAATCATCCAAAAGGCCAAGTGAATCAATGAGTAGACAAGTGTTCCCAGAACACTTGTACCATAGATAACGGATACGAGAAGAAAGTTACGCTTCATGGCTTTAAAGGCGCGATTTACTTTCTTTGGCGCTTTATGTTGTGGGCGCGAAATATCATCACCCAGTTGAAGAGGCTTATCCGGCCCTACGGTAAGATCATCTTCTGCCATCACTCTTCACCTTCACTCAAATTGAGGGATATGGAAAAAAACAGATCATATCTTATAATATTTTCATGTCAACTTTACAGGTTTAAATTAATGAAAATTCATTCCAAACAATAATATAACGACCAAAAAAATTAACAATAAATATACAGCAATAATTTAACTAGTAATTACTTGTTAATCTATTTGATACAAAACGATCGACAGACACACCTCCATATCGTCATATTTTAAATTAGCACTCAAGCCAAACAGCCTACGTCCACACACACTCAATAACTGCCAAATCTGCCGTATTTTTCCGGCGATTTTTTGTCATAATTTTCCGTCAACATATTAGCATTTTATTCAACTCATTGATTTAAAACACTAATAATAGTTGGCACATTCAATGCATTCATTACTATCAAACGGTTCGAATGACCAAAAATGAACAGGGACAAGCCTCAACGGAGGTGTGACATCGTTATAGCAGTCTCACTTCTTCTATTGGGTGCAATTGTTCTACTGGGCATTATCGCCCTTGAATCAACGGACTGAGGTCGCTCTCCCTGAATAGGGATGTCGTTTAGCGACTCGAAAATAAGGAGAAACACCATGCGGTATCTAGTCGATATGTTTGATGGTAAAGAAGTGCGTAAATACTTGGTTGATGAAAATAAATTAGCTGAATTCCAATATCGTATCAATCGGATGGATCCTCTTCTTGGTGTAACCATTCTCTCTGCAACACCGGAAGATGAGTGGTTGGCCTGTGAAGCAGGAAGCAATAACAGCATGGGCGGATTGGATAGAGACTATCCTCTCGGTGCTGATTATGGATCATCACCCAATGGTGATGGCATGTGGGAGCCTCGTTGGGTTTAGCGGCCCAGTCATGTGGAAGTGGCAGGCACCTGAACCAATTCATGAAGAGCCTATTGAGGCACTCATAAACAGGTTCACAGTAGGCGTTACGCAGTTGAATGAATTTTGAACCCATCATTCTCGCAGAAGCGGGAATGATGGTACTCGCTTTGATGCCTGTTTCAACTGGCAACTGCGTAACTCCTACTTGGTATCAAAATAGCTTTCAGTAGACGAAATTTCGTTCACTATGGCTATTAGTGCCAAGGAAAAATCGATTATCCCAATTACGCAATATACTGATTCGTCCGCAAGACTCAGAAAGAGGCGCATGCCTATTGCGTGTAACCCTTTCTGAACGCAACAGACGGACCAATATTAACCAGCGAATGGGATGATTATTTTTTTGGCTCTTCCGGTTTTTTTCGTGGCCCTGATGCACTTTTCGACAGATTCTTTTAGGATCTTTTCATTCTTTCCCAATACAAACCCATCCAGACTTCCCCCAAGTTTCCTTATAGTCATTTCGATCCAAAATTTGACAATGGATCACAACCTGAGTGGAAGCCCTGGTCATGTTTTTGCGCCGCTATTGATATGCGAAGCAGATCATCAGAGCAAAGACATCTCCAGGTCCGGAACCACTTACTATTCAAAGTTATTTCAATTCAAAACCACCATAAACCCACCCAAATATGATGCATCACACCATCGCAGAAATGAAAAAAACCTGTACCAGGATAACCTAGACAGGTTTTTTTCAAAATCCAACATCAATCCGCAAACCGTATTAGGCTGCCTCTTGAATCTCAGCAACGGAATCCCTGTCAGCCAGTTTCCATTGGCCGCTTTCATCAATAGCCAGACGTTGGAACAACACTCTGGAAATACGCATATTATTAATTTCCAGAACCTGCATACGCCCATTATCCAGTTGAACCACGTCACCCACTTCAGGTATACGACCAAGCTTATTGAACATCAGGCCACCGATTGTCACATAATCACTGTGTGCATGGGGAAATGGAAAGTCAAGCGCCATTTCCAGGTTAGCCACTTTGAAACTACCAGCGATTTCCCACTGACTGCCGACCAGCTTCTGAATACTTTGTGTACCCGGTGCAAATTCATCTGTCAGCTCACCGACCAAACGAGTGGTAATGCTTTCAGGTGTCAACACACCAACCATGGTGCCATACTCATCAATGACCATACCGAACTGACGGCGATGGGTTTCAAACTCTTTCAATGCTTGGCTCAGCTTGGTGCCTGAGGGCAGGATGAAAGGATCACGACGCATGAAGTCGGAGATGGGTCTTTTTAGAAACGCTGCATAGTTGCCCTTCTCTTCTTGCAAAATATGCATCAGCTGTTTAATCGCCATCACACCAATCACACGATCACGATTCTTATCAAAGATTGGGTACCGACGGTGATTTCTTTTACTGAAGAATGAAAGCGCTTCAGCCATGGTTGCTGTTTCTGGCAAACCATCGACATCAGGCTTGGGAACCATCACTTGATCGACAGTATCTTCTTCTAAATCAAACACACCGCTCAACATGCGTCCCATATCTTTGTTGATACTGCCTGAACTGGTGGAAGCACTGATCACCATGGTCAACTCATCACGACTCATGGTTGTTGCGCCATGTCCGTGGCCGTCACCACCAACGATATCGCCTTGACCACAGGCAATCAGGAGATAGTTGGAAGAGTGATTCATAACCCAGATAATTGGGATCCACATTTTGTAGAGACCATTAACAATCCAACCCAACGCACAACTCATCTGGATAGATTTGTTATAAGCCAATACCTTAGGAGCCAACTCACCGCCCACAACATGCAGGAATGAGACGATTACGAAGGAGATTGCCCAAGCGGTAACCTCAGCCGCATGAATGACACCCTCGGTATCACCAAACATGCCAAACAGCCCTTTCATACCGGGCCCAATCACTTCCGAGATGGCATCCATACCAACAGCACCAAGTGCCATGGAAACCAACGTAATACCAATCTGTGTAACGGCATAGAACCGGCTGGGTTCGTCATGAAGAAGCTTAACAATTGCTGCGCGTTTGTGACCTTCTGCCGCCATTTGGCGAATACGACTCGGACGTGCGGCCGTAATCGCCACCTCTGAGCCGACAAAGAAGGCGTTGCCTATGACCAGTAGCAAAATTGCCACCAGCTTTCCGATGAGAATCAATTCCATAGTGTTCTCCACTGACACGAAAGTGGGTCCAGTTACCCAAATTACTATTTGATCGCAATAGTGATTTCTTTAAACAAAGCGCTTTGATACTACTAATAAAGAGCAGTGTTTCATTCTTCATGGAAGACGAAATAGATATCACGACCCATTGAGTTGGCAACCATCCTTTCTATAGTGAGGATGTGCGCCCTTAATTCGATCTTTATCGAACTTTTTTACTTATTTACCTTAAACTCAGCCTAAAGTAAATGTAAATTATTCCTAAATCACGACTGAACTGACATGTTTTTTCCTTAAGAAACAGCCAGCTTAAACTTCATCGGGGATCTGACGCGCTTCATCAATTAACATGACTGGAATATCATCACGGATGGGAAAGGCCAACTGTTCTTTCTCACATACCAGCTCTTGCGCTTGACGATCAAGACTCAGTGTTCCTTTACACTGAGGACACACCAACATTTCCAACAATTTTTTATCCAACATGTTTCCGCTTCCTCATTCAAATATAAGCATTTTGTCGGAATGACAGAATGATCAATCCCGTTGCGTATCATGCGCGTTCCATGGGCCAAGTGACAACGGTATATCAACCACTTGGCGAAACAGTTTATCCGACACCATTTTCCTACTGCTGTGAAAGGCCATACAGGCTTGACCGATCCCATAAAACACCTGCCACTCTCGCGCAGATAGTAGCTTATGTTCCAATGGATATTCCAGTGATCTCATTATCTGACAAAGGGCTGAGGAGAGCTGAAAAAGGCGATTCTTATGTGGTTGTCCACATGCGTTACAGAGCACGCCACCACGACGCACCGAAAAATAGTTGAATCCCTGTTCAACACCACACCCCACACAATGAGACAGATCCCAACCATAACCGAGTTGTTTTAGGATTTTTCCGAGTACCAGTGCTGTATGTTCAAGCACGGAATTTCCTTGATCCAAACCATCCAGATATTCAGTCACGATATCAAACAACATAGCGTCAGGATCATGCTCAGGCATATTTCTATAAAGCGTTTCATAAATCACATGAACCGCTGACACTGCCGCCGAGCGCATCCCAACAACATGCCGTCCTCGAATAATTTCAGCACTATTCAGGAGCGCTAACCCACTGTTTTGTTTTTTTTTATAGTGAACAAGAACAGTATGATACCCAGCCAGAGAAGCACGGTTGGGACTTTTTGACCGGCGCAGTCCTTTAGCCATTAGACCTAATCGGCCCTCTTCTCGGGTCAATATATTGAGTATCATGGAACTGTTTTGATAGGGAGTACGGCGTAAAACAAGTGCGGGTTGAGAAAACTGCATGATCAGGAATCCAGATAGCCCAACTCTCTGAGCATGCTGTCCCGGCGACTCCAATCCTTTTTGACCTGAACCCATAACTGCAAATAGATTCGGGTATTGAGCAGGCGTTCCATCTCTTTGCGTGCGGCTTCACCCACTTTTTTCAAAATCGCGCCTTTTCGACCAATCACCATCCCTTTTTGCGAATCACGGGTCACCCAAATCGCTACATGAAGATGGAGTATCTTACCCTCTTCCTTATAGGATTCAGTCACCACAGCCAAATCATAGGGTAACTCCTGGCGAAGATTGAGGAATAGCTTCTCGCGAACAATTTCCGCTGCAATAAACCGCTCAGGCTGATCTGTAATCTGATCTTCAGGAAAATAGTGCGGACCAACCGGCATCTTGTTTTTCAAGTGTGTCAGTACATCTTTGACACCATTACCATGTTTGGCCGAAATGGGAATAATACGGTCAAACAGCGCGGATATTTCAGGATCAATCTCACGCAATGCAAAATCAAATGCGTGTCGTTCATCGGCAGAAAGATCATCAATTTTATTGATCAACAATGTAATGGTCGGCGTTGTGCCAGGCCGTTTAATCAGTTGATCAACAATATCAAAGTCCGCTTCTTTCATGCCATCAGGCAGATCAACCAATAATAAAATATGATCCACTTCTCGACAGGCATCATAGGCTGTCTTGACCATGGTTTGGTTTAGGCGGTTGCCACCAGCATGATGAATGCCAGGCGTATCAAGAAAAACCATCTGACAGTTTTTACGATGACACACACCAAGAATCCGACTGCGCGTTGTTTGTGCCTTTGGTGTGACAATAGCGACTTTTTGACCAAGAACACGATTCAAAAATGTGGACTTACCCATATTGGGCCGACCAATAACAGCTATAAAACCTGATCGAAAGGCCGCAGTATTAGACGCACTTTGAGCGCCCATTACTCAGTGTCCAAAAGAGTTAACTCCGCCAACATGGCATGGGCTGCATTCTGCTCTGCATTTCGTTTTGAGCGCCCTTTCCCAACACCAACATCCATCTCACCATCCACTTTGCATGAGACAGTAAATGTACGCTCATGAGGCGCACCACTGACATCCTCAACTTTATAGTTTGGCAATGTTCGCCCTTCAGCTTGCAAACACTCTTGCAGCATCGATTTATAATCCTTGCCCAACTGCCCGGATTTTAACATCTCAATTTGTGGCAAGAAAATTTTCTTGATCACCAAGCTGGCCTCAGCGAAACCGCCATCCAGGTGTACAGCACCGAGAATCGCCTCAACACAATCACTGAGAATGGACACTTTTTCCCGCCCACCGCTCATATCTTCACCACGCCCAAGGCGCAGATATTTACCAAACTGCCATTGCTTACCAAAACTACCCAATGATCGAGTATTTACCAATGTTGAGCGAAAGTGAGACAACTCACCTTCTGGTGCTTCAGGAAAACGGAGATAAAGAATTTCGGAAATGGCAAGATTGAGCACGGCATCCCCTAAAAATTCAAGGCGCTCATTATGCCAAACAGCAGGATCTACAACACTCTCTTCATCAATTTTTGGCGCAGGAAAAGAACGATGGGTCAAAGCCTGAAGCAGAAGATTTGGATCACTGAATCGGTAGGAAAACTGCTCAAAAAACCAGTCTGCAAGCTCGATGGATTTTTCATCTGATGAATCAACATCACTCATGGATCGACCTGATAATGGAATCGAAAATGCTTAAACGAATCAATTGAAATAACATACTCACCATAACCCAAATGCAGCGGTATTTGATAGTCAATTACCACGCTATACCCTTTATTGGCAACCGGATATACCTGCATGACATCCACCGGAATATCCAACCTAAAACGTTCAAACTCTATTTCGATAGACTCTTCAACCTGCTCTTGACTGAACGAGGCATAATCCCTGGCAATGCGATCCGCCAAATCACGCAACAATGAATATTCATAAATAGCTGGAGAGATAGCCATTGCAGAAAACATCAATAAAAGAAAAAAGGTCAACAAACCATACAATTTAATGTTGGCTCGAGCCTTATCACTCAATTGACTAAATAGACGAATACGTTGCATTAGAGCCATAGTGTATGCCTAATCCATTATTCAATAGCGTTTCCTATCCGATCCCAGCGGACACTGCCTTCATAGTGATCCCAAGATCCCCAAAGCACAAACGCCCTTCCCAACAGTCTATGCTCAGGCACGAAACCCCAAAAGCGACTATCATTACTATTGTCACGATTATCGCCAACAGCAAAATAGTGGCGTGGTGGAACCACCTGATCTACCTGAAGAAACCCTGTATAACGCTCAGGTTCCAACAATATATTGTGCTGCTGTCCATCCAGAGTCTCGGTATATTTAACCGCATTTACAGACCGGCCACGCTCTGCCATATAAGTGTATTGTTCCGCATTGTCTGTACTTATCAACTGACCATTAATGTACAGTTTTTTATCATTATAGACAATATGATCACCCGGCAGACCGACAATACGCTTGATATAATCTTTTGCTGGATTTTGTGGATATTCAAAGACAACAATATCACCACGCTGTGGACCATCTCCCATAAATACCCGACTTTTCAAAAAAGGAATCCGGTGACCATAGGACATTTTATTTACAAACAGATAATCGCCCACCAATAGTGTTGGAATCATTGAACCCGAAGGAATTTTGAACGGTTCTACAATAAATGTCCGCACAAACAAAGCAATACCAACGGCCATAAAAATGGCTTCATAATATTCCCGCGTCTGTTGCCGCTCTTTCAGAAAGGACTCACCAGCAAACCAAAGATACACACCAAAGATAAGCAAGCCACCACCAGCAACAACACCCCAGCGCATGCCTTCAGACTCGGTTGAATCTCCCATGATGACATAGCTGCCCAACATGAAAAACCCACTGATTAAAATCAGTAAACTGTGCACTCTATATCTTCTATTGATCCAGCTCATATTCGAATCGCTCGCTCAATCCACTTTGAGGACAGCTAAGAAAGCTTCCTGTGGAATTTCAACTCTACCAATCTGCTTCATGCGTTTTTTACCGGCTTTTTGTCGCTCAAGCAGTTTCCGTTTTCGGCTGACATCACCACCGTAACATTTGGCAGTAACATTTTTTCTCAATGCCTTCACTGTCTCACGGGCAATAATCTTAGAGCCAATGGCTGATTGAATCGCCACGTCAAACATCTGTCGATGGACAATTTCCTTGATCTTCTTGGCCAACTCACGACCACGGGATTGACTGGAATCCCGATGCACAATCACTGACAATGCATCAACAGGATCGCCGTTGATCATGACATCCACTTTAACCAGATCAGAAGGACGATACTCCAAAAACTCATAGTCCAAAGAAGCATAGCCACGTGACATGGATTTCAAACGGTCATGAAAATCCACCACCACTTCACTCATGGGCATTTCATACTGTAGCAGTACCCGCGTTTCAGAGATATAAGACATATCCCGTTGAGTGCCCCGCCGTTCCGTGCAGAGCTGCATTACAGAACCCATATGCTCAGAAGGAACCATAATACTGGTGATCAGATACGGTTCCAAAATCTCCTGACGCTTGGTGGTGTTTGGCATGTCCGAGGGGTTATGAATTTCATGGGTGGTACCATCGGTCAGAATTACCTTATAGACCACCGTCGGCGCTGTAGTAACCAGTGCCAAATCAAATTCACGTTCCAATCGCTCCTGGATAATCTCCATGTGAAGCATACCCAGAAATCCACAACGGAAACCAAATCCCAACGCCGGTGAACTCTCCGCTTCAAAGGAGATGGCCGCATCATTGAGAGTGAGTTTTTCCAGAGCAACTTTCAGATCTTCATATTGACCGGAATCCACCGGATAAAGACCGGCAAACACCATGGATTTCACTTCCTGAAATCCAGGCAGCTGTTCATCGGCTGGATTGCGTGCATCGGTGATGGTATCACCCACCCGCGCATCAGAAACCTCTTTGATGCCCGCGACCACAAAACCCACTTCACCAGCACTCAACTCTTTTTGGTCAGTCAACATGGGCTGGAACGTACCTACCCGATCCAAATGGAAATCCCGCTTATTGCTCATCAAGCGAATTTTACTATTTTTGGCCATACGACCATCATAGACACGCGCCAAAGCAACAACACCCAGATAGTTATCGTACCAGGAGTCAACAATCAGTGCTTTCAGCCGTGCATCGGGATCGCCGGTTGGTGGCGGTATCAATGTAACAATTGCCTCAAGGATCTCTTCAATCCCGATGCCGGACTTGGCAGACGCTTCAATAGCACCACTGGCATCCAGACCGATCACATCCTCAATCTGCTGGCGTACCCGATCCGGTTCAGCAGATGGCAGATCAACCTTATTCAACACCGGAATGATCTCAAGATCGTTATCCAATGCCAGATAGACATTGGCCATGGTCTGGGCCTCAACACCCTGGGCTGCATCCACAATCAACAACGCCCCTTCACAGGCCGCCAACGAGCGGGACACCTCATAGGAAAAGTCCACATGACCCGGTGTGTCGATCAGATTGAGTATATAGGTCTCACCATCCTTAGCCGTGTAGTGCAAACGCACTGACTGAGCTTTGATGGTAATGCCTCGTTCCCGCTCAATGTCCATGCTGTCGAGGACCTGTGCGGTCATCTGTCGCGCCGTCAGCGTTCCGGTGAATTCAATCAGCCGGTCAGCCAGGGTGCTCTTACCATGGTCAATGTGAGCGATAATGGAAAAGTTACGAATTTTATCCAGCGTCATTTCGCGGTTTCGCTATGCGATCTTTCAGGAGTAATTTCAACAAGATGGACAAAGAAATTCAATCTTCATCCGTAACGTGTGATCTTCACTGTTTGGCAATACTTGCCTCAACAAGGAAGCCGCAGCAAACAGACAATACAGAACTCAGCCGTAAAACGAGGCTGTTCCGGCAAAGATATTACAGTTAAGTGTGCTCTCTTGGAAGGTGTTACAGGCAGAGAGGCTGGATGATTGGAATTTACTTGGAATTGTAGTCGCTTTTTACTCAGTGATGCAGAATATCTTATTGGGATACCCATCGGCATCAGATGAGATTTTCCATCAGCACCTTTAAGACAGCTGTTTGGAAAGGGAAACCCCCTTTCCAAACCTATCCCAGATACTTATCTATAACTCAATTATAGTCGCCCCGGTCACTCTTGGCCAACTCGACTGTCGCCATCACCGCTGTCCGATGCAGAAGCTCACGCTCCTCGCCTCGACTGGTTGTTGCCGAATCGTTCAGTGTGCGTAGTGCTTCATCCCGTGTCTGACGCAAACGCGACCGCATCTCTGATTCACGCTCACCAGGACGCGCGGTCAACTCACGGCCAATCTCTTCCAAAGAGTCCAACAACTCACCAGCACGGTCCAATTGCTGACGCTTCTGACCGCCTTCATCACCAACCGGCGTTACAGAACCCACAGCATCGACCGGATTTCCGCCACGCATGGCGGCAACACCTTCCAGTAACTGGGCAAAATTTTCCCCTGAAGCTTCGGTTTCACGGGATTTTTTGTTACTGACAGCCCCGGTTGTGGTCTTATCCACGCGACGGATGGTCATAATCGTCTCCTTAATCGGATAATATGGCTGTCTCTATCCATTTCAAGCTGTGTGCCAATTATACACCGGAACGCGGTTTATTTCTTCCCTTATCCCGTTTATAGGCCAATTTGTTCAATGCATTGATAAATGCTTTGACAGAAGCCATGACAACATCACAGTCAGCGCCCTGCCCGTTTACCGTTTTCTCTTCTAGTTCCACACGTACTGTGACTTCAGCTTGGGCATCCGTACCACCGGTAATGGAATGTACTTGATAGAACACCAATTTTGAATCAGACATCTCAGGAATTGCGGCTTTAACCGCCTTCAGGGCGGAATCAACCATACCCGACGCGCCCCAATGCGTGCCTTGTCTCAAGCTTTCATCATCCGGTGAAGCCACCTCAACGGTAGCAACCGGGTTTTTGTCAGGGCTGTAGGAAACATGCAGCCGTTTCACATGGTAATAGTCGCGCAGACGGATGACTTCATCATCCACCAACGCTTCCAGATCTTCATCAAACAGCTCTTTTTTCTGATCGCACAACGCTTTAAAGCGGATAAATACCCGCGCAAGCTGATCATCATCCAGTCGATAGCCTAACTGATTCAACCGATCACGAAACGCATGACGACCGGAATGCTTGCCCAACACCATTCGATTGGTCGTCAAACCAACCGACTCCGGTGTCATAATCTCATAAGTGGTGGCTTTCTTAAGCACACCATCCTGATGAATACCCGACTCATGGGCAAATGCATTGGCACCAACAATCGCCTTATTAGGCTGAACCGGAAAACCAGTAATCGTGCTCACCAATTTGGATGCCCGTGTGATTTCTGTCGCATCGACATTGGTCTTAAACGGCATGATATCCCGGCGTGTCTGGATGGCCATAACCACCTCTTCCAACGCCGCATTTCCTGCCCGCTCACCCATACCGTTGATGGTACACTCCACCTGACGCGCACCATTTGTAACAGCAGAGAGAGAGTTGGCAACCGCCAAACCAAGATCGTTGTGACAGTGAACTGAGATGATCGCTTTGTGCATATTGGGCACACGCTCAACCAACGCACTGATCCGCTCACCAAACTCAAATGGCAAGGTATACCCAACCGTATCCGGGATATTAATCGTCGTAGCACCAGCCTTGATCACAGCTTCAACGATCCGACATAGAAAATCAATCTCTGTGCGCCCCGCATCCTCAGCCGACCACTCTACATTGCTGGTATAACCCGCTGCCCGCTTGACCGCAGCCACGGCGGCTTCCACCACCTGTTCCGGTTCCATACGCAACTTGTGCTGCATATGAATAGGGCTTGTAGCAATAAAAGTATGAATGCGCGGATCTTCGGCAACTTTCAGCGCTTCCCATGCCCGATCAATATCAGCATCTTTTGCACGCGCCAATCCGGCGATACTGCATCCACGTACCTTTTCAGCAACCAGACGCACCGCCTCGAAATCACCCTTTGAAGCGATAGGAAAACCCGCTTCAATGATATCCACATTCAGCCGTTCCAGCTGTTGGGCAATGCGGAGCTTTTCCTCCACATTCATGGAGGCACCTGGAGACTGCTCACCATCCCGAAGGGTGGTATCAAAAATATAAACCCGATCAGCGGTCATGCGTTCACCGTTTTCAAAGCGTCAGATCATGCACTTCATCTTCTTCAATCTCCTTGCCTTCTGCAAGAAGCCGTCGGTACTCCCGATGGCTATGGAAACCGGAGAAGAGATAACCACAGCCAACCAAAAACAGCGTGGTATGCGTATCAATAGTAAAAACAGAAATGGTGATAACAACCGCAACCAAGGTAAAGAAGGGTCGTTCACGGTGCCAAGAGAAATCTTTAAAACTACGGAAATGAACGGTGCTAACCATCAGAATAGCTAACAGAAAAACAGCAACCAAAGGCAACCAACGCCATGGACTAATTTGACTACCATCCCCTTCAGGCACCACACCCAGTTCTACATAAAACAACACAGTAGCTGCCAAGATAATGGCCGCAGCAGGTACAGGCAGACCTTGAAAATAGCGCCTTGAAACCCGTTCATCCTGTCTGTGTTGCTGAACATTGAACCGTGCCAACCGTAATGCACTGCACACGCTGTATAGGAAAACTGCCGCAAAACCAACACGATTAAACGGCATCAACACCCATTGATGTACCAATACCGCCGGTGCAATACCAAAAGAAAGAAAATCGGACAGGCTGTCATACTCTTTGCCAAACGCAGAAGAACCACCCGTGGCACGGGCAACGCGACCATCCAGAGCATCGAAGACCGATGCAATGACAATAGCAAGCGCACCCTGCTCATACTGACCAGTTATCCCAGCCATGATGGCGAAAAAGCCAAAAAACAGGCTACCAGTGGTCAGCAGGTTGGGAAGGATATGGACCCGTTTGATTTTTCGTTCCACGGTATCAAAGCACCTCTACCTATCGTAACAGGCGAGCAACAACTGACTCGCCAGCCCGTGTCTTATCCCCAAGGGTCACGGAAATCTGAGCAGAAAGCGGAAGATAAAGATCCACCCGCGAACCGAAGCGAATCAGACCAAACCGTTCACCACGTTCAAGCCGTGCGCCCTCTTCTACCCGACAAATGATACGGCGTGCGACCAAACCCGCCACTTGAACACAGCCGATTGAGTCACCTTCTTTGGTTTCAAACAGCAACTCCATCCGCTCATTCTCTTTGGATGCCTTATCCAAAGCGGCATTCAGAAAGCGTCCAGCATGGTAGGCCTGACCAATGATCTGACCCGCTACCGGCGCTCTATTAACATGAACACTAAACACATTCATAAAAATAGACACTTTACGCGCTGGCCGGTTCGACAGCGGTGCGGAAACGACCTCTTCAATGGCAACAACCCGACCATCGGCTGGCGCAATAACCAAATTGGCATCATCCGGTCCTTCACGATCTGGATCACGAAAAAACCAAATACACCATAC
Source organism: Magnetococcales bacterium (assembly GCA_015234045.1). Lineage (GTDB taxonomy): Bacteria > Pseudomonadota > Magnetococcia > Magnetococcales > JADFWU01 > JADFWU01. The sequence goes on along the minus strand of JADFWU010000001.1, from coordinate 136,098 downwards.
AGACAACACCCAAAACGGAATGCCTACCCAAGGTGCCGGTGCCAACCACTGTGCCAATGCGGACACCAGGATGAAGATACCGATAAAAGGTAAACCCTCCACAGCAACAGGACTACGAAATGCCATGAACTCAATACCTCAACACAGTTACTGATCAGTTTAAAATCGTGTCATGAGAACCGATTCAATTTCAGCACCAAACAAACTCTCATGACAAGACTGATTTGATAGAAAGCAGGCTGGAAAGAGAGATCCCTTCCCAGCCCACCTTTTTTATCCATTCACACTACTAGTTTTTGGCCTTATCGACCAATTTATCTTTCTGAATCCAAGGCATCATACCCCGAAGTTTATGTCCGACCTCTTCGATAGGATGCCGTTCGCCCTTCTTACGCAATGCCAGGAAACGCGCCCGACCGGCGGCATTCTCCAGAATCCATTCACGAGGGAAGTCACCTTCCTGGATCTCGGTGAGAATTTTCTTCATCTCTTTCTTGGTCTCATCGGTAATCACCCGAGGACCGCGTGTCAAATCGCCATATTCAGCGGTATTGGAGATGGAGTAGCGCATGTTGGCGATGCCGCCCTCATAAATGAGGTCAACGATCAGCTTGGTCTCATGTAGACACTCGAAGTAGGCCATTTCAGGGGCATAACCCGCTTCTACCAAAGTCTCGAAACCAGCTTGAATCAGTGCGGAAACACCACCACACAACACAGCCTGCTCACCGAACAGATCGGTTTCAGTCTCTTCCTGGAAGGTGGTCTGAATGATACCTGCACGACCGCCACCAATGGCTGAAGCGTAGGAAAGACCGATATCCAGAGCTTTACCAGTCGCATCCTGATGGACGGCAACCAAAGTAGGCACGCCGCCCCCTTTGGTGAACTCGGAGCGCACCAAATGACCAGGACCTTTAGGCGCTGCCAACACGATATCAACACCCGCTGGCGCATCAATCTGACCGTAATGGATATTGAAACCATGGGCAAAAAACAGTGCGGCACCATCTTTTAAATTCGGTGCAACATCATCACGGTACAACTTGGCCTGATGCTCATCAGGAACCAGAATCATCACCAAGTCAGCCTGTTTGACCGCATCGGCATTTTCCATCACTGTCAAGCCAGCCTGTTCAGCCTTGGCCCAAGAGCTTGAGCCCGCACGCAGACCAACGATCACATCCACACCAGAATCTTTCATATTCTGGGCATGAGCATGTCCCTGTGAGCCAAAACCGATTACCGCAACTTTTTTACTACGAATCAAAGCCAGATCCGCATCACTATCATAAAACACTTTCATGCGCTTAATACCCTCTTTCCTTAGGACTTTACAGAACCAATTGACCAATCCGGCCAACAGCTCCTATCGTTTTTCCAATCCTTTTTCACCACGGGACATGGCTACTTTACCAGTACGTACCATCTCCACAACGCCCAAGGGTTGCAGAAGATTATAACAGGCATCCAGTTTACGGCTGTTGCCTGTGACTTCAATGATGAACGAGCTGGTGGTGGCATCAATAACACGGGAACGGAAGATATCTGCAATGCGCAGCACTTCAGCCCGATTTTCCTGTTCTGCTGCCACTTTCACCAACATCAACTCCCGTTCGACATGTGCGCGTTCATTCAGATTTGCCACACGAATCACAGGAATCAGCTTATTCAGCTGTTTGGTAATCTGTTCAACGATTTGATCATTTCCAATGGTTACCAGCGTGATACGGCTCTGTTTACCGTCATCCACCGGTGCCACAGTCAAGCTTTCAATATTGAATCCACGCGCAGAAAACAACCCGGCAACCCGGGAAAGCACGCCCGATTCATTCTCAACCAGAACTGAAATAATGTGCTTCATGGTCTGCCCCTTACAGAAGAATCATCTGGTTAAGCGCCGCTCCAGCGGGCACCATGGGATAGACATTGGCTTCACGATTAACCCGGAAGTCCATGATCACTGTACCTTCAGTCTCCAGGGCTTTTTTGATCGTTGGCCCAACTTCAGAAGGCTTACTGGCCCGAAATCCGGTCGCGCTGTACGCTTGTGCCAATTTGATAAAATCTGGCGTAAAGGTCATGTCTGATTCTGCGTAGCGGCTTTCATAAAAGAACTCCTGCCACTGTCGCACCATGCCCAGGAAATTGTTATTGATGATGGCAATTTTGATCGGCAGATTATACTGCATCAAGGTGGCCATCTCCTGGATATTCATCTGGAACGAGCCTTCGCCACTTACCAGAACAACCGGCTCATCAGGAAAAGCCATTTTTGCACCCATAGCAGCGGGCAGGCCATAGCCCATGGTGCCCAAACCGCCAGATGTCAGCCACCTACGCGGTGCTTCTTGTGGATAGTACTGAGCTGCCCACATCTGATGCTGCCCCACATCAGTGACCAAAATTGACTCACCTTTGGTCAATTCATGGAGTTGCTGGATCACATATTGTGGCTGAATCACGTCATCGCTTTGCGGAAAGGCTAGACAATCCCGTTTACGCCATGCGTCAATTTCAGACCACCATGCGGTATAATCCTGTTTCTGCTTGTCAAATTCAGAATTCTCCAGCTGATGATTCAACTCTTTAAGCACATGTTTGATATCGCCGACAACAGGCAAATCCACTGTAACATTTTTGGAAATGGATGTCGGATCCACATCAATGTGGATGATTTTCGCATCGGGAGCAAACTCATCGATTTTGCCCGTCACACGATCATCAAAGCGGGCACCAATGGCGATGAGCAGATCACAGCGCGACACACCCATATTGGCTTCGTAGGTGCCATGCATGCCCAACATACCGACAAACTGCGTGTCACTGGCCGGAAAACCGCCCAACCCCATCAACGTACTGGTTAATGGTGCTCCAATGATATGGGCAAAGGTGGCCAACTCTTTCGATGCATTGGCCAGGATGACACCACCACCGGTATAGATCATAGGCCGCTCAGCGCGAACCAGATAATCATAAGCCCGGGCAATCTGACGGCGATGTCCGCGTACTTTGGGCTTATAGGATGGGATATCTACCTTGCCGCCCATATCCTCATAGTCTGCCACATTGCTGGTGACATCCTTGGGAATGTCTACCAAAACCGGACCAGGACGACCGGTACGCGCAATATAGAACGCTTCACGAATGACCCGAGCCAGCTGAGTAACATCTTTTACCAAGTAATTATGCTTGGTGCAGGAACGGGTAATACCCACGGTATCCGCTTCTTGAAAGGCATCATTGCCGATCAATGCAGACGGAACCTGACCGGACAGACACACCATGGGAATGGAGTCCATATGCGCGGTTGCCAATCCCGTAACAGCATTGGTAGCACCAGGGCCAGAGGTCACCAGGACCACCCCCACTTCACCAGTAGCACGGGCATAGCCATCCGCCGCATGAACAGCACCCTGCTCATGCCGAGTCAGCACATGAGTCAGTGTGTCGCATTTATAGATCTCATCATAGATATTGAGCACCGAACCGCCGGGATATCCGAAAACGGTTTTGGCATTCAACTCCTGAAGGCACTTTACGATGATTTCAGCACCCGTCAACTTCACCATCCACTCCTGATACAACCTGATTGAAAGCCGTTCGACCCTGCCACTGAATCGACAACAGTTTATTGTGTAGAAAAACCACCCCATTGAACACTTTCGGGCCAGGGTGACCCATTGTGAGGCGGTTATCAACCAAAGCAAACGAAAATCATGCGGATTTCCGTTGATCCTGTCAATGGAACAGACTTTTGATTAAGGATAATTACGCTCTTTTGTCCAGAGGAATATAGTCCCGTTGTGCTGTACCAGTATACAACTGACGTGGCCGTCCAATGGCTTGCCCCTCTTGAGAAATCATCTCCATCCACTGACTGATCCAACCGATGGTGCGCGATACGGCAAAGATTACCGTAAACATTGAGGTTGGTAATCCCATGGCACTGAGGATGATTCCCGAATAAAAATCAACGTTGGGATAGAGCTTACGTTTGACAAAATAGTCATCTTCCAACGCAATTTTTTCCAGCTTCTGAGCGATCTTCAACAAAGGATCATCATGCCGGCCAACTTCCTCAAGAACATCATAAGCCGCTTTTTGCAGAACTTTGGCGCGTGGATCATAGTTTTTATAGACCCGATGACCAAAGCCCATCAATCTGAACGGATCGTTGGGATCTTTTGCCCGTTTGACAAACGCCCCGATATTGTCTTCATCACCGATCTGATGCAACATGTTCAACACCGCCTCATTGGCACCACCATGGGCGGGTCCCCACAGTGCGCCAATACCCGCTGAAATAGCGGCAAACGGATTAGCCAGTGACGAACCCGCTAAACGCACGGTGGATGTTGAGGCATTCTGTTCATGATCCGCATGCAGAATCATGATGATATCCATGGCCCGCGCCATCGCCGGAGAAACTGTGTACTCCTGACACGGTCCAGAAAACAGCATGTGCAGGAAATTTTCCGAATAGCTCAGATCATTCCTCGGATAAACAAAGGGCTGACCGATGGAATATTTGTAAGAAGCGGCAGCAATGGTGGGAATCTTGGCAATCAGACGAAATGCTGAAATCTCACGATGCCGTGGATCATGCACGTCCAGGGAATCATGATAAAACGCCGAAAGCGCACCCACGACACCAACCATAATCGCCATGGGATGGGCATCCCGACGATATCCCCGATAGAAGTTGAGAATCTGTTCGTGCAACATGGTGTGCTCAGTAACCAGTTTGACATAGTCGTCAAATTGGTTCTGATTGGGCAATTCACCATGCATCAGCAAGTAGCACACTTCTAAAAAGGTACTTTTCTCTGCCAACTGATCAATGGGATAGCCACGATAAAGCAGTATGCCCTGATCACCATCAATAAAAGTGATTTTACTTTCACAAGATGCCGTTGCACGAAAGCCCGGATCAAATGTAAACAACCCGAAATTTTTGTATAGCTTCGTAATGTCTACAACTGGAGGACCGGACGTGCCTTGTTGAATTGGCAACACCATCTCCTGGCCGGTACGATTGTCACGAATGGTCAACGTTTCCTTGCTCATTCTTCCATACCTCCAAATAACGCCTGACTCTATTAATTTTTATTTTTCAGCATTCAACATTTTCAATCCATCTTCATAAAAGACCCATCCGGTTTTTTCTTCATCCATCTGGATCTGAATCACCATAAATCCCTGGGGCAGTGCCATATACTCTTTACCGTAGCGAATCTTCACAACCGGCACCTGGACACCTGCTTCCAGTTGACCAATTTTGATTTTATCCGTTTCCTCTAACCATCCTTTATATATAGGAACAGCCTTGTCGGCGATAAGAATCTGCTGTTTATCCTTAAATAAATTAAATACTAACAACTCCATGCCGACAACAATCAGCGTAAAAGTCAACAGTAACACCGTGATAGTCGATTTTTTCATCGCGTTTCATTCACCATGGGATTATCTTCTGTTTTTGGATATACCGTGAAAGTCGTCTCATCGGCTTCGAGGTCGGAAGATAGCATCATCTCTACCTCTCTGTTGCTGATTAGCTTAAGATGCATAAGTATAGATTTCCATGGACGACGTACCAAATTCCACGGATACGGTCTCCTATTGCCATTTCTGCGGGAAAATTTATCGCAATCTCTCGCAATTGAAAAAAAATCATGCGATATTTACCTGATTGATCTAAAGCGTTCATGCAGCCCTGGAGAACCCCCTATGCTGATTGGAAGTATGAGCAGCCAACTGGAACGGCGCATATACAGTCTGGAAAAACACCTTAAACAGGAAAATCCTGTCCTCTTGCAAGTGGTACAAGGCTTTCGGGAATTGGACAAAGTCGCCTATCGGATGGGCGTACTTAAGCGGGATGAATCCTTCGCTACCCGTGTACCCTGGTGGCCACTGATTTCTATCCTTGGCACTTTTTCATCGGGTAAGTCATCATTCATCAACAGCTTTCTTGAGGTTCCTATTCAACGGACCGGTAATCAAGCGGTTGACGATAAATTTACCGTTGTTTGCTATAGCAAAGAAGGTCAGGTACACACCCTGCCCGGCATTGCATTGGATGCGGACCCGCGCTTTCCCTTCTATCAGATCAGTCGTGAAATTGATCAGGTGGTTAAAGGCGAAGGCAAGCGGATTGATGCCTACCTGCAACTGAAAACCTGCCCAACCGAGCGACTACGCGGTAAAATCGTCATTGACTCCCCTGGTTTTGATGCCGATGCCCAACGCAATTCAACGTTGCGTATCACCGATCACATCATGGATCTGTCGGATCTGGTACTGGTGTTTTTCGATGCCCGTCACCCGGAACCCGGTGCCATGAAGGATACCCTGGATCACCTGGTAGCTAAAACCATACATCGGTCTGATTCCAACAAATTCCTGTTCATTCTCAATCAGGTGGATTGCACCGCCAGAGATGACAATCTGGAAGATGTGGTTGCCGCTTGGCAACGCGCTCTGGCTCAGTCAGGACTGACTGCTGGACGTTTCTATCAAATCTATAATCTTGATGCAGCCAACCCCATCGATGACCCATCAACGCGCAAGCGCTATGAAGAGAAACGCGCCGCAGACATGGAAGAGATTGGCCGCCGTATCCATCGTGTTGAAGTGGAACGGGCTTATCGAATCATCGGTGTGCTTGAACAAACTGCCCGTACGCTTCAGGATGAAGCCGCTCCGATTGTGACCAATCTGCTAACCAAATGGCGTAAAAACGTCCTGGTAATGGATGCCATCGTCTTTGGTCTCCTGGCACTAGGCATTGGCGGCATGCTTTTAACCATGGAGCAACTCCCCCAACTCCCCACGCTTGATATGTGGATGGGCTGGGACATGACCTATAAAATGCTCTCGGTCGCCGCTGGTGTGGGTGTTCTCGGTGTCATAGGCTATCTACACCATCTTGTACGCAAATTTGCCGGTTGGCGTGTGAGCCGCACCTTGGAAAAAACCATCAAGGACAATGATACACTGTCTATGGTCCGAGGCTGCTTTGGCCGTAGTACGGAAATCTGGCGTTCCGTTTTCAATAAACGGCCCGCTGGCTGGAGCAAACGGTCCAACAAGAAGATTCTAAAGGTTCTGAAGGATACAGATATCTTCGTCCAGAATCTCAACGACCAATTCACTAATCCCTCAGGACACGCCGGTGCATCCAACCCTAAGATTGTGTTGGAAGTGCCCACAGGCAGTGCTGATCTTGATCTTTCCTCTAAAAAGAAAGAACAAACAAAAAGTGATGCCTAGTTAAGTTAGAGTGTGGTCAATTACAAAAAAAGGCGGACATATTAATTGTCCGCCTTTTTTTGTATCGTGATTTCGATCCGAAATTAGACAATGAATCACAACCTGACTGGAAGCCCTGATGATATTTTTGCGCCGCTTTTGATATGCGAAGCAGATCATCAGAGCAAAAACATCACCAGGGCTGGAACGGCTGACTGTTCAAATTTTAGACGAAACCACTAAATCATCATCAGTCAAAAAAACAGCGTCTAGTCATCCCGATTTGGTTTGTTCGGACAGTCAGATTTATTACAGTCTGCAAAGATATACAACGAGTGATCCTTAAGCGTGAATCCCATCTCATTGACCAATTTTCTCTGACGATCTTCAATCACATCATCTAAGAACTCCTCAACCTTACCACACTGCAAACAGACAAGGTGATCGTGGTGAATACCACGGTTGAGTTCAAAGACAGCTTTACCTCCTTCGAAAAAGTGCCGCACTAACAAATCTGCACCTTCAAACTGTGTCAAAACCCGATAGACTGTTGCCAATCCGATCTCATCACCATCATTGAGAAGTTTTTTATAAACCTCTTCAGCGGAGAGATGCATTTTGGGATTGCGATTGAATAAGCCTAGAATTTTCAGGCGTGGAAGCGTCGCTTTAAGGCCTGCTTTCCTTAAATTATTACTGATATCCATGGTCTTCCTTATCAATACAGTGACTCAGGAAAATTGGCTCTGAAACGCTTTCAGAATTCATAACCCGTTTCGATATAAATATATGCCTGCGCAATTATAGGCTATTTTCTCATTTCTGAAAACAAACTCTTTGTGAGCGTGCGTTAACAATCACCCTCTTTCACTCTTTCTATCGCGATAGTATGTATTGGCTTTTAGTTCCAAATATTTTCTATTATTTAATGCCTATCAAACGCCTACATGGTGGTATAGCCATGAAGATCAGAATGAAGGTTGATACCCAGGCGATCCAGACACCCACAGCATGTTCCATAATATTTTCTGCGGGCGTTACTTCCCATCCCATTAACTGCAATAGCGGATCCATGGCAAGCCCAAGCAAAATAGCACCACCAACAATACCAACAAGATAGGCAATCAACGCCCTGGAGCCCAACTCTTTGCGTACCACACCCAGTGTACCGATATTGGTTGCAGGCCCAGCCAAGAGGAACACCAAAATAGCACCCGGAGAAACACCGACATGTAGCATAGCCGCCGCCAGAGGTGTTGAAGCCGTTGCACAGATGTACATTGGCACACCAATCAAAGCCATTACAATCATGGCCATAGGACCAGAACCATATTCCGCCAACGCTTCACTGGGCACCAGTGTCGCCACCAGAGCAGCACCAACCAGGCCAACGATCAACCATGGCATAATATCATCAAGGATATTGGTAAAAGAGTAATGCAAACCGGTCAATGTCTTTGACACAAAACCAGGTTCTTTTGCTGCATCCGCTGTTTCAGCGTCACTGTCACCACAACCACAGCCACAGCCATCAGAGTCAGCCGGTTTCTCAACAGACGCAACACCAATAGGCACTATTGGAGAGACAGAAGCAATAGGAATGGTGCCAGAAGGTGGTGTAATGGGAATGGTGGCACTCACCGTCTTGGTTGGTGGTGTAACCGGGATGGCTGGCCCAACCCCTCCAGAACCGGAAGCAATAGGAATGGACATTCTTTTTGCTGCGGCAGGTGGTGCTATCTCTTTATCAAAACGCTCGGTAAACAGAACCAATAAACCAGCGACAATGGCACTGATCAATGCAGCAATAGGCCGAACAACAGCCATGACCGGCCCAAGAAGCGCATAGGAAATGGCAATAGAGTCAACACCAGTCTCAGGTGTGGCAATCAAAAAAGAAACGGTTGCGCCTTTTGATCCACCACCACGCCGAAGCCCCAAGGCAACCGGCAAGACACCACAGGAACACAACGGCAGCGGCGCACCCGCCAAGGCGGCCTTGATCACCGAACCAGCACCCGGTTTACCAAACCAGCGACTCAACTTCTCTTGAGGAATCCAAGCTTTCAGAATACCCGAGATAATCATACCCAACAGCAACCAAGGAGCTGAATCCAATAAGACACGCAGAAAATTATCGACAAAAGCGCTCACAATAACTCCTTGAACAGCATAAAAATTGACTCAACATATTCTACTTCTGCTGGAAACGAACCGGTGCCCGACGCGCACCCCATGTTCCGGGTTTGGCTTCAAACACGCCGGGACAAGCCTCTCCACAGTGCAAACAACGCCCTTCAGGTGTTAAATTCCATTGAGAAAGCGTCCAAGAAGCACGTCCGATCACGATGTTACCACAACCATGACAATAAGTACTGCCACCATCACTATCATGAACGTTACCGGTGTAGGCGTGCCGAACACCATTGGCCTTGGCAATATTGCGCGCACGATTCAGCGTCGCGGGCGGCGTTCTCGGTCTATCAGTCAACTTCCAAGTTGGTGTAAAAGCGGTAAAGTGCAAGGGCACATCCGGTCCCAAACGATCGACAACCCAGCGCGTCATCGCATCCAGTTCAGCATCCGAATCATTTTCACCGGGAATCAACAGCGTTGTTAACTCAAGCCAAACATTGGTTTCATGCTTGATATACTCCAATGTTTCCAGAATAGGTTGCAGACGGCTTCCGGTCAGTTTTTTATAGAACCGTTCGCTGAATGCCTTCAAATCCACATTAGCCGCATCCATATGACGAAAAAAATTTTCCCTGGGTTTGGGATCAATATAACCCGCAGTAACCGCAACAGACATCACCCCTTTTTCCCGGCACGCTTGCGCCACATCCACGGCATACTCCATAAAGATCACCGGATCATTGTAGGTATACGCCACACTCCGACATTTCAATTGCTCACAGGCCTGAGCGATCATCTCTGGACTGGCCTGGTCCGCCATGGAATCCATCTGCCTTGACTTACTGATATGCCAGTTTTGGCAAAATTTACAGACCAGATTACAACCCGCCGTGCCAAATGAAAAAATTGGTGTGCCGGGCAGAAAATGGTTCAACGGCTTTTTCTCAATAGGATCAACACAAAAACCGCTGGACCGACCATAGGTGGTCAATACAAGCGTATCGCCCTCTCTGGCACGTACAAAACACAAACCCCGCTGACCATCCTTCATTTGGCAGTGTCGCGGACAGAGGTCGCACTGTATGCGTCCATTATCAAGAGTATGCCAATAGCCTACTGGTTTCATGATGGCCAAACCTCATTCTCCACTTCAAGATAGGCATTTTCCAGATCTTTTACACATATATTCCGTTGAATTCATTATCATGATGTGTCTTAATATACGCGCGAAGATAATATAATCATAAAAGCAGCTGAAGTATCGTCTTTTTATGCACGTCTATTGAATTACTCAAAGACGCTTCTAAACTGACTGGCAGACCGATGTTTCAACCTGCCCAGCTGCGAAATTCGGAGTGGAATTGGAAATTATGAGCAAAGCGACTGAGTTGTTCAAAAACGCCATCTTCAATGAGGTCAAAGCAGCCAACTTCTATCGGCTCGCCGCAGAAGAGACCACAAATGACGAAGCACGTATGCTTTTTCTGGAATTTGTGGACATGGAAGATGACCACGCCCGTGTGATCGCAAAGAAAGCAAAAGGTGCTGGTCTTGACTATGACTGGGACGGCTACCTTAAGAAGCTGGACAAAGCCGTAAAAGATGATGAAATCATCCCGAAAAAAGAGAATAAAATCATCAAAAACGGCACCATGGAGCAAGTGTTCAACCTAGCCATCGCCATGGAAGAAACCGCCCGTAAGAACTATGCTGACATGGTCGAAGAAGCCAAAGATGACGCTCTGAAGCAATTCTGTCAGGAACTCGCAGACGAAGAAAAAGAGCACGCCGAAATCCTTACCCGCAATCTCCGCAATATCGGTATGGATGAAGCAGACCGCGTGGCTCTGTAACCTGTCATGATGGGAGCAAGCCTCCCTCCACATATATCTGGGTGGATGGAGGCTTTCCCTTCATGAAGGCACGTATTATCAGCGCGATCGGTCGTCAGATAGCCCGCCTGTTCTGGCACACAAAACCGCTTTCTGATAGGTACCAGACTTCACAGGGTCAGCTATTTGTAGTGACCGGGCATTTTCCAACCAAACTGAATGCCTGGGCTTTTTTCAGCCTGTTCTCTTCCTCTTGTAAGATTTTTCCACCACCTGACCACCATCTGAAAAATTTATTTTTTTCATTCGAAAAACCCATCTATGAAATCTCAGCAAAACAGCTGGAAAGACTCAGCAATCATCTCATCAACGGCGGAGATATTGTCGTCTTCCCGGAAACAGTACCGCCTCAAAATCCAACGGCAATCAAAACGTTGGCCTGGCCGATGCAGCTTGCGAAAAAGTGTGGTATTAATCCACAGGTTCTCTGTACCCCTCTGCCAGACAGACTGCTTCAACCTCATTTCACTCAAAACAGATTGTCCATTTGTTCGGGTCATATCTACTCTTACAAGATATTGCTACCCGAATTCTCAGTACGGACCTCCACAACGACTTATGCATTAGCACTTGGTTATGCCATCAGTGAAGCGCGCACACAGGCACAGCTTTCCAAGCCGGTCAATCTATGGAAAAAGCTAACCCAAACCGCTCAAACCCACGATCCAACTAAACCCGTTATCAGTGACTCCCTTGGCCTTTCCTTTACGCTGCGTTCGACTCTTTTTCGTTCTCAGCTAATTGGTCGAATGATTGATGATGTTGTTGCTGATACAGAAAAAAACATCGGCATCATGTTGCCCACAGGCACTGTTAACGTACTGGCCTTGTTTGGCACCTTGTCCATCAACAAGACACCAGCATTGATCAATTTTACCGCTGGTGCCGGTCCAATCCGTGCAGGATGTGCCACAGCTCAGATTCGAACCATTTTCACCTCGAAAAAATTTATTCGAAAGGCCGGTTTAACGGACCTGATCACACAACTCACTGACAACAGTCATGACTTTCCCAACCCACCAGTAGAGATTCTCTATTTGGAAGAGATGCGAAAAAACGTCAAACCCTGGTGGTTGATACCAAGCTTTATCAATGCCCGTTTTCCTGCCTTGGCAAGCAGACTTTGCACTGCCAACGCCCAACAAACAGCCGCTATTTTATTTACATCCGGCTCTGAAGGCGCTCCCAAGGCAGTACCGCTTACCCATCATAATCTATTGTCCAATGTCGCTCAAAACACCGCCCATGTGCCGTTCACACCTCAAGATAAACTATTTAATGCCCTGCCTCTGTTTCATTGTTTTGGTTTAACAGTGAATTTGCTGGTGCCACTGTTCAATGCTATTCCCAGCTATATGCACCCTTCACCACTGGAATACCGAAAAATCGCCACACTCTGTATGCGGGAAGGCTGCACAATCATTGCCGGCACCGATACCTTTCTCAATGCCTGGGGTAGAGTTGCCCATCCTGTGGATTTTCAAACAATCCGCTTGGCGATTTCTGGTGCTGAACCGTTGAAAAGTGAAACACGGGATCTATGGGCCAACAGGTTTGGCTTGCGTATTTTAGAAGGTTACGGCGCGACAGAAACCAGCCCTGTCATTTCAGTCAACACACCTGTTTTGTTCAAACAAGGCAGTGTTGGCCGGTTTTTGCCCGGTATTGCGTATAAGATAAAGCCGATTTCTGGCATTGAAACTGGTGGTCAATTGCTGGTCGCCGGTGCCAATGTGATGCCCGGTTACCTTGATGCAGAAAAGCCCGGTAAAACACTGCCATTGAACTCGGATTTGCCCAATAGCCGATGGTACGATACCGGCGACATCGTCCACGTGGATGCTGAAGGGTTTGTATTTATTCAAGGGCGGGCAAAACGATTTGCTAAAATCGGTGGTGAAATGGTCTCGCTTGCAGCAGTTGAGCGTATCGCATCATCGGTTTGGCCGGACCACAATCATGTTGCGGTGCGTTTGCCTGATCCGCGCAAAGGTGAGAAAATTGTTCTTCTCACCGAACATCCCAATCCACAGCGCACACTCTTGATGAAAAAAACCCGTGAAATGGGTCTGAGTGAGCTACATATTGCCAAAAATCTACAAACCATTGAAAAACTACCACTTACTGGTACTGGAAAAATCGACTATGCCGCAGTGGATACCCTTGTCAATAAAACAGCTTAAAATATCTGAATATTTTGCAAAATTGTCTGGAAGCAGTTACTCTGAGATTTATCCATAACTGTGGATTTCAGAGGATTCGATCATGCATTTGAATGATTACCTGGCAGCCATCAAGGAAGGCGACTCTGAAAATGCCATTCAGCTGGCCGACCATGTCTGGTGGGTCGGTCACTACCTTCCTGGCGATCCCTTCCAATGTCATACCTATCTCATTGAGTTGGGTGATCAATCCATCCTGTTTGATCCTGGATCACCGCTGACATTTGAACATACGCTGCGTAAAATCAAGCAGATCATACCGTTTGAACATATCCGTTACTTTGTCTGTCATCATCAAGATCCAGACATCACCGCCATCATGCCCACCATAGACACCATGATCAGTCGGGATGATGCGGTATTGGTCAGTCATTGGCGTACCAATGTTCTATTAAAACATTACGGTCTGAAAATGCCGTTGATGTGCATAGAAAAAAATGACTGGACCTTGAAAGTTAACGACTATGAACTCTCCTTCATTTTAACACCGTACCTCCATTTTCCCGGTGCCTTTTGCACCTATGACCATCAGGAGAAGATCCTTTTTTCCAGCGATCTGTTTGGTGGTTTTACCGAAGGTTGGGATCTCATTGCTCGAGATGAAGGCTATTTTGAGAATCTTCGTCCATTTCACGAACACTATATGCCCAGCCGGGATATTCTGGTACACGGCTTGGTCTCACTTGAGATCCATCCCATTGATCTGATTGCGCCGCAACATGGTCGTATCATTCCAGGCAATTTGGTCAAATATATCTTTTCACGGCTCAAAGAGATTGATTGCGGCCTCTACCTGATGACCCGCAAAAATACTGATATTCAACGCCTATCACGCATCAACACCATTTTGCGTGATTTAATGGAAACCATCATCCTACACCGCAGTTTTAGTGAAATCGTACCCGCACTTATCAAACTGGCTGAACCCATCCTGCCTGTTGAAACGCTGGAATTTTTCTCAGAATCAGAGAGTGGAGAAATTCTCCATTTAGGACCGACGACTCGTTATCGCGGTAAAAGCAGTTCACCGCCAGCAACCTGTAAAGCATTTCTCGGTCTAAATCGAGCACATTGGAATGATAAGTATAATAAGCCGTATCTACTACTCAACGATGCCAGTGAGTTCATTTGTCCAGACCTTGGACCATCCAAAAGCAGTGGGCCTGTACTGATTATTCCCCTTTTCTCACCTGGTGCACGTCGGGTGCACGCTGTGGCGGTATTTCATCTGAGTGAAAAGGTAAAAATTGATCTGGATATGGAACAGGTTCTGGAACAGATCAGCGTACCATTGGCAGTAGTTGTGGAGCGGGAATCCATTTACCGCTCTCTCGATATGGAGCGCCAACAACTCTATAACCGCTCAATTCGAGATCCACTTACCAATCTTTATACACGGTTTTACATGCAAGAGACGGTGCGCCGTCTGTTTGATATCCATAACAGGGATGCCAATGCCACCATCGCTATCGCACTATTTGATATCGATTTCTTCAAAAAGGTCAATGACACCTTTGGTCACAATGCCGGTGATGATGTTTTGAAAGATGTGGCAGAGGTACTGCTGGATACCACGCGCGGCAGTGATGTGCCAGTTCGATTGGGTGGTGAAGAGTTTGCCATGTTTATTGTCGGCAACAGCCTGGAAAAATCCGTAGATGTGTGCGAACGCATTCGAAAAAATGTCGAACGCCTCACATTTCAAGGAAAGATGGATGGTTATCAAATCACCATCAGTGCCGGTCTCGCCATGAGAAAGCAAAAAGAACAACTCACCGATGCACTTGAACGAGCCGATAAATTACTCTATTACGCAAAAAACAATGGTCGCAACCAAGTCTGCTTTGATGAAGATGTACTGCCATGATTTCCGATGACTTGCATCCACCCTGGGACGTGGATTCCCTTGAAGATCTGGATCTGGACCGACTCGCTCAAGTTGCCCATGTTGTCTCTCAAACACGGGATGCACTATTGAGCGGTATCAGCACGGTACGGCAACTTGATCCCGCCATGGAACTGGACGATAATCGCCACACAAATGAAATGGTTGATGAGTTGGGCCGTCTTCTTCTGGCTTGGGATGTAATTCAAGACCGCATCAACCAACTTATGAATGATCAGCAGGTGCGCAAACCGTTTGACCCTCTGGCCTCTCGCAGACTGCTCCCAAATTGAGCACAGAACGACTACCCGCTCAAGCATCCCTCATCTTATAGTAATTTCGATCCGAAATTAGACAATGAATCACAACCTGAGTGAAAATCCTGGTGATGTTTTTGCGCCGCTTTTGATATGCGAAGCAGATCATCAGAGCAAAAATATCACCAGGGCTGGAACGGCTGACTGTTCAAATTTTAGACGAAAGCACCATAATAATTCCTCAGTTTTCCTGGGGGAATGACGGTGCTGAAGCTGACCGACTAAAACCGGTGACTTGAACCTTGCGCATGCATAATCAATAAGGACATTCTTCAGTTGAATCGCCTATCTACGACATCAAACTCTTTCATTTTCAGATAGATTTCCCGACTAATCCAAGCATCAGTTGCAGCATATTTAATTTGAAAATCGGCAAGATTGGAGCGATCCCAGTTGGAACACTGAGCGCGTTTTGAGATACGACAACCGAGGAAAGCCGCACTTAACGTTCTCAATCCCTGGCTGGGGATTGAAGCATTGCGGGCACAAACAGCCAAATCAACAAAACCTGCATCTCTAAATGGCAGAATAGGTTGTAGCTGTCGAATATCCTGCTTCAACGCCACACCCACTTTGAGAATGCTCTTTTTTTCCAACAAAGAGCGCAAAGCTTCACGCTCACGGAAGCGCTTCAGTTGAAAAATATAGGCATCATTGGCATCTGCCAGCTGAAGCAAGGCAGGATCGCGGCTTTGACCTTTACGAAAGACCGGGCGCGTTTCAGTATCGAAGCCGAGCACCTTATGCTTTTTAAGCTTGGAAACAGCCTTGATCGCTTGTTCATCGGTAGTGATGATGTGGATTGGACCTGTCCAGGAGCGGATTGGTAGCAGGTTGATCTCTTCCTTGGTCACCTTTTTCCGGTAATGAGCCGGAATATCATGCACCATTAATCAATACCTTTCTCGAACACAGTCCCTCCAGTAAAACGTCACGGGAAGATTGGTAGCATAAACCAGCCAGTGAGGCAAACAGCTTTACACTAAAATGAACGCTGAAGCCCTCTCAGCGTTCATTTTTTAAGAGAGTGTTCTCATCAATATCTGCAACTTTCATGAATAGAGGACAGGCATTCCCTTACCACCTAACCATTTGAAATTACTACATAATTCTCTCAGTAGAATCAATCCCACTCGTCACCAATCCGATCCGGTGAATCCACCCAAGGCAGTTCAAGAGATGACAGCTGTTTCCAACGTTCTGCCAACCCCTCTTTAGCTACATGCTTCTGACCGCCTCTCAAGGCCGTCACGCCGATGATATAGGAGATTACATCACTGTCCCCTTCTCCTTCCAGCAAACGCGCAATAACACCGCCCATAACGGCCACATCGTTGATGGTGCCCATTTGACTCTGAACCGCTTTGGTCAAAGCCGAAAATTTAGCCATTTTTTCTTTGTCAAAGATGTCGCCAAAAAATTCACTGGCATAACGCACTTTTTTGATGCGGATACGGACCTGATGTAACTCCTCGTCATCCATAACATATAGCTCAGGACCAGCGGCGAGGATGCGGTTAAAGCGTCTGTTCATCACTTCAGCAGCATAGGGTTCGATGGGCTTATCCAAGCGCCCAAGTTTCTCCGGCTTCATCTGCTCACGCCAGCCTTTATTCTCAATCCAGAGCGGAAATGCCTCTTTAAAGACTTTGAATCGATCACTGTCCAGTGTTTCACGAACCAGTTCATAGCCGATATCACTGCGCTTTTTTGTAATTACATGCAGTTTCTCTTCACCAGCAAGTGGATGGACTTTGCCGGAAATGGTTTCATCATTCAATGTTTCTTCAACAAATACATCCACATCACGGGCCGGGCTAAATGCATCTGCCAGCCATTTCATCTCCATACCTTGTTGAATAAGAACCCTGCGCGGAATCTTACGACGAAAAATCGACAGCGCAGAACGCATACGACGCAGGCCAATACGACCTTGATGGAGACCTTCAATACTTTCACGGTGATAGGCTACCGGTAGCCAACTTTTTGTGTATTTCCAATCAGCACGCAAAATAGACTGAAAGGCATCATCAATGCTCTGGCCAGGTTGAACCGGTGCTTGTGCCATAACATATTCTCCCACAGTTAATTATTATTTTTGAAAATTTACCCTCTGCTTCCTGTGAACTATACAAATATATTGCTATGGTTCAATTTTTTTTTCATATTTATCCACTGATTTTTCTGGAATCAATGGCTTTTATTCAGAAATTTCATAACGTGCAAGCCTGCTGCATGGCCGTAGAAATCAGGTATCATTCCAGTCGTACAAAAACAGCAGACTTGCACAAAATAGTGTGATCAACCGTGATCAACCGCGATCAACCCAACCAAGCACCTCATCCCGTGTGGGATGCATACCTTGATCGGCCATGGCTTTGAAGCGTTCGAAAGCCCCCTCAAGGCACATTTCATCAAACGAAACACTCTCCATTCGACCCAACCAATCTTGAAAGGCCCGCCGCCCGGAGTGTTTACCCATGACCATCCGTGTACCTTGCCAGCCTACAGATTCTGGTGTCATAATTTCATAGGTATTTGAATTTTTGAGCAATCCATCCTGATGAATCCCTGACTCATGGGCAAAAGCATTGCGCCCTACAACGGCTTTATTGGCTGCGACATCCATACCGGTTCGTTGGGCGACCAACTGCGAACAGAAACCGATTTGGTCACTCTTGATGGCAGTGGTAGCGGAAAATGAATCGGATCGCGTCCGCAACGCCATAACCACCTCTTCCAACGCCGCGTTACCAGCCCGTTCTCCAATACCATTGATCGTGCATTCAACCTGTCTGGCACCATTGGCAACCGCTGCGATGGAATTCGCTGTTGCCATGCCGAGATCATCGTGACAATGCACCGAGAAAATGGCCTGATCCGCATTACTTACCGTTGTACGCAACCGACCTATCAATGCACCAAATTGATCGGGAATGGCATACCCCACCGTATCGGGAATATTTACCGTAGTCGCACCAGCCTTAATAACGGCCTCAGTGATTCGACAAAGAAAATCAAAATCAGAGCGCGTGGCATCTTCCGCTGAGAACTCCACATCATCACACCAGCGCCGCGCCTCTTTTACCGCCCACACAGCCCGATCCAACACAGCATCGGGTGCCATATTCAATTTATGACGCATATGCAATTCTGACGTGGCAATAAAGAGGTGAATGCGTGGCCGTATCGCCTTTTTCAAAGCCTGCACTGCTGCTGTAATATCCGCTTGATGAGCCCGAGCAAACGCACACACAACCGATTCACGCACACTTTTTGCCACAGCGGACACACCAGCGGCTTCTCCTGTGCTGGAGATGGGAAACCCCGCCTCAATAACATCCACACCCATTGCTTCAAGCTGTTGGGCGATAACAACCTTATCCGCAGGACTCAAAGCCACACCTGGACTCTGTTCACCATCACGAAGGGTTGTATCAAAAATGGTAACCGCATTCTGTTGTACTGTAGACATGACGCAATACTCCCTGAACACTCGGAATATCAGATCCGAGTCCTTTAGCAACATATTCGCTGTTTATGATTTGATGATCAGTCGGTTATCGCACCGTCTGAAGCGTCGAGAACGTCACAATTGGTCTGCCTTACGGCAGGATCAGGCATGCCAGGGAGGCAAAAAGATCACCACGCAACTCGAAATCAGAGTACGTAGGCGTAACAACACAATAACAATGAAATGAACTGTTCATGGACAGATTCACCATTCAAAAGAAACTTATATTCGGGATATGGAGGATACGACGAAAAAATGGCTACCTTACGGTAGCAGCAGCAGACGCAACCGCTTCAGCAAAGAAGCAATCGGTCCAACGGAGAGATATGTCTGTGTATAGCACATAGTGAGGACACACTATCAAAATCGATCGCTTTTGTCAATAGATTCCTTACCATAAAAGTCATTGAATGCGCCTCTTAGTCAGAGGTATCAGGGCATCTATCCCCTTTTTTCAATATTATAACTTTTTGTTATCCTGAAGCATTTTAGTCAGCTGATCCGCAGGAACCGCAGCACTAAACAGAAAACCCTGAATTTCATTGGCGTGGAGTTCACGCATGATTGTCAGCTGATCTTCTGTTTCCAGCCCTTCAACAATGACAGTTTGGTTGAGACTATGTGCCATCGCAATAATCGCACTGACAATGGCCGCAGCATTGCTGTTGGACGTAATGTCCCGAATGAATGAGCGGTCAATTTTCAATGTTTTAAATGGAAACTGACGCAACTGGCTCAACGAGGAGTAACCGGTACCAAAATCATCAATGGAGAGTTTTACACCCAGATCACTGATCTGATTGAGCGTTTCCACCGTTTTCTGCACATCACTGATAATGGCACTCTCAGTGATTTCCAGATCCAGCATACTGGGATCAATGCCAGTCTCATCCAACAGCTCTTTGACCTGTTTAGCCAAGTCGTTGCGCTTGAACTGCATGGCTGAAATATTGACACCCATTCGAATGGGAGGAAGCCCCTTCTTTTGCCACTCTGCCAACTGATAACAGGCGGTTTTGAGCACCCAGGAGCCGATAGGTACGATCAAACCAGTCTCTTCAGCAATGGGAATAAACTCCCCCGGAGAAATCATACCAAGCTCAGGATGAATCCAACGAATCAACCCTTCGGCACCGATCACCTTACCTGTTTCAAGGCAAACCTGAGGCTGGTAGTAAAGACACAACTCTTTACGATCAATAGCCAATCGCAGGTTGCCCTCAAGCTCAAAACGCTTGCGGGCGGTTTCGGTCATTTCTGTCGAGAAAAACTGGTAGTTATTCAACCCTTTTTTGCGCGCAAAAGCCAGCGCAGTCTCAGCGTTTTTAATCAACTCATCAGCGTGGGCACCATCCTGAGGATAGAGCGTCATGCCCATATGAGCAGTGACATCAATCTCGCGTTCACCCAGCATGATTGGTTCGGAAAGAGATTCATATATCTTACGGGCAACGACACCGGCATTACGCACAGCACCCACCCCATCGGAAACATCCGCTAACATCAGACCAAAGGTCGTTGCACTGATCCGGGCAACACTGTCACTGGTACGCAAACACTTCTTCAGACGAACGGTGACCTCTTTCAGAAACAGATCTCCCTTGTCGCGCCCCAGAGAGCTGTTGATCATATTGACCCGCGCGCCATCCAATCCCAGATAGAGCACACCAACACTGTGGTGTTGGCGTTCTGCCTGGGAAATTGCCTGCTGGATACGGTCCAGCAACAATCCTTTGGTCGGCAAGCCGGTAACAGGGTCCGTGGTAAGTTTGTCACGCGGGGCCAACTCTTGCTCGTTTAACTGGTCGGCAACTTCAGTAATTTGCACAACGAAAAACCGAATACTGCCACGCGCAGGCAGTACGGCACTCAGACGCAGAAAAACATGCAGCGATTCGTTGTTTTTTTTCTTCTGGGTAATTTCGCCTTGCCAAAAGCCATCCTGCCAAAGCCCTTCGATTGCATCATCTATAAATTCAGCATTACTCTCAGCCGTGGTAAAACGCCGGATGTTACGCCCTAACATCTCCTTCGCCCTGTACCCAGACATCAGGCTGAATGATTGATTGACTTTCAAAATATTGCCACGACGATCCAATAGCAGAACGCCTTCCTGACTATTCTCCAAAATCACCTTGATCAATCGTTCGTCTATGCCTTGCATCATATCTCCTGAATCGTGAAAGGAGAGTCACACACTCCCACACCCTCTTCAACTACCCGTCTCGCTCATTGTTGACATCCCGAATTGCCTGGATACGCTCCAGCAACGGCGGATGGGTATAGTGCAGGATAACGTAAAATGGGTGCGGGGTCAGGTTTGAAAGATTATCTACCGCTAATTTCTTTAACGCAGTGACCAATGACAAGGGATCTGACAACGTTGTGGCTGCAAATCGATCTGCCTGAAACTCAAATCGACGTGATATCAATTTGAAAAACGGACCGATTATCAACTCAACGGGTGTATAGAGCATCAAGAAAAAAGTGAGCCCGGCATAAACCGAAGGCATGGTATCAAATGCGGCAAACAAACCATGTTCATTCAGGAAAAATGATAACAGAAAAAACATCACTCCCAGATGAAGCAGTCCCATGATCAACGTTTTTGGGATATGCCGATGTTTGAAGTGCCCGACCTCATGGGCCAACACAGCCACCAGTTCTGACTCTGTGTGCTTTTCAATGAGCGTATCATAGAGTGCAATGCGTCGATTTTTACCAAAACCGGTAAAAAAAGCATTCCCCTTTGATGAGCGCCGCGAACCATCAATTTCGTAGATATCACTCAGAGCGAATTTAACAGACTGGGCATAGGTCATAATCGCCTGACGCAAACCACCTTCTTCCAGTGGGGTAAATTTCATAAACAGCGGCATCAACCAGTTCGGCGCAACAAATTGAATGACGACAATGACACCCGAAACCGCTCCCCAACCATAGAGCCATGCCTGTTCACCACCCTGCACCAACAACCAAAGCACCAACCACAAAGCCGGACCACCCAACAGAACCATCAATGCAAGCCCTTTGATTCGATCCATGAAAAAGGTTGCTAAACTGGTACGATTAAACCCATATTCCGCTTCAATGCGAAATGTTTGATAGAGGGAAAAGGGCAATGAAAGCACCTGCCCCATCATGATAAGCGCACCAAAGAAGAGTAAACCGGTATAGAGTGTATCCAAGCCCAGGGCACGCAGCTCTGTATCCAACCAACCGAACCCACCAAAAAACCAAAAAAGCAGCAATCCGATTAAAGAAGCGGTCTCTTCCAGCAATTCAACCCGCGTATTGGCAGCAGAGTAGTTGCGATTTTTCTCATAGTCCTGAGGCGAGACCAGATCTGTAAATTGTTCAGGTGGATCAGCTCGCATGGCGCGACTATTGAGCCAATTTGAAATAATATTGAGGAGATAGCCGGCAATCAGTGCGATCAGAATTACCAGGGCATAGCTATTCATGCAGTCATCCTTATTGGGTAGATTTCCCAGGACGGAACCGTTTCATCACGATACCGGGTAGAGCGGAGAACGTTGCCACAGCCAACCGCCAAAGAAACATCGGATGGATAGCCCGTATAAAAATTTCCTTGTACGTTGCGCTACCGGTAAAGGTATCCCACAGCACCCGACTCATGGCACGTTTTTCAGCGGCCAACCCCTCCTCATTAAGGACCATGTGGATCATGCCATAGCGGAGAAAACGCAACTTTTGATAAAAGTTGGTAATAAAGAATATCAGTTTACCAACTTTATTATCTCGGTCAATCTGATTGACTACCGGCCAGTAATATTTTTCATAATCCCGTGCAGAAACACCCAAAAACACCGATGCCACTGCACAGGATTTTGCAGTAATATAAGCGGCACCAATACCATCCTTGTAGAGCCGGGAAATAGCACTATCACCAATCAGAACCACCCGATCAGTAAACGGTTTTTCAGCAGGCCCCATATTGAGCTTGGGATTGCATCGACAAGCGTCACCAATAGGTATCGCCCCTTCAACTGTACAAACATGACCGCCAAAAGCCCATTCAAAATCTGGCGGAAAACAGGAAATCACCTCAGATGCACTCATAAATTGGTCAACGATATCCCGGTTGATATCCTCTCCCAACAATACGACTGTCACATACTCCACTTTGGGAATCAATGCGGCGAACTTCAGACCAGGAATATCCAGCAAGAAGATATGCATGGCACTACCGAGATATTTCTGAGTCTGATCCGACCCTAAATAGATTTCAGAGATGAATCCCCGAGCCCAGTCCGGCTGCTTAAAATCAAAGCCCAGATCCTCAAACTTACGCAACGTAGGTGAATTCACACCCACGGCACCGATTAAAAGATCATAGGTTTCAGGCTCTGCTCTGCGACAGGAAACCACTGGAAAACCGTCTTTCAACGCGATTTCAGACACCCGCTTATGAATGACGTTCGCACCCTTTTTTTGGGCCATAGTCAGCAAAAAATTATCAAAAGAAGCCCAAGGCAGGTCTCCGGTAGGATTTCGTGGGCCACCACCGCGATAAACCGTAGCGATACGAAGATCATCCGCTGGCGTTTCTATCTCCACCGGATCAAGATCCGTGGTATGCAGCACATAGGACTGAATGCCGCGTTGAACCACCAGTGGAGGTAGATTTATCCCTTCGGCTGCCAGGGTTTGCACCAGTGACTCTGATACCACACCAGCACACATGTTACAGCCTACCGGACCAACCTTGCTGAAGGTCCGCGACTCATAAATATCCACATGGATTGACAGACCAATTCTATCCGCCAGCTCCAGCAGAAAAAAACCCGCCATGGCTCCGGCTGGACCACCACCCACTACAGCAACTCTGGAATCATCCTTTAACTTCACCGCTGCCCCATCCTTGTTTCCGGCAGGGAACTATTCATAAAATCGAAAAAAACAGATCACCTCATTGATGTACCTATTTTTTTTCGACCCCCAAAGATTCACCATCCGACAACCAAATTATGATACTTAATACCCAATTCCCGGATCAGCCAAAATAATCATATTCCGCCCTTCCTGCTTTGCCGTACTCAACGCCTTATTGGCAGAACGGCGCAAAGCAGATGCCGTGTTGTGCTCTGGAAAAACAGCAATTCCACAGCTGAAAGTTGCGTGAAATGTCTGCCCGTTAATCTCGTGCTCGGTTTTCTCAAAGGATTTTCGCACATTTTCCATTACCCGTATTGCGGCTGGCCCATCAGCCTCATAAAGGATAACTGGAAAACGATCCCGACCATAACGTCCTATGATATCTGTCTTGCGAAGATGGTAGCGCAAGACCTCTGACAATGCCTTGAGAATGGATTCAAGCCCCGCTTCACCAAACTGGTTACCCAACACTTTGAACTCATCAATGTCAATCACGGCAAATGCCATGGTCTGCATCAACCAGCGAGACCGTTTCACCTCTTCTTCAAGCATGGCCTCGGCGTTAACAAAACTGGGCAATCCGGTAAGTTGGTCACGCTGACGATCTTCACTGATCCGAGCATCATGGAAACGCTCCATGATCCGACGGTCCAATTCATAGATACGCTGTGCCATCTGACGAATCATACGAAAAGCCAGCGATGGATCTTGGTGAAGATTGCTGATAAAGGTCTTTTCGTCCACATGAATGATACGAGAGTC
Source organism: Magnetococcales bacterium (assembly GCA_015234045.1). Lineage (GTDB taxonomy): Bacteria > Pseudomonadota > Magnetococcia > Magnetococcales > JADFWU01 > JADFWU01. The sequence continues at coordinate 111,217 of JADFWU010000001.1, read as the reverse complement.
CACCAAGGCACGCGCATTGGAAAACTGTGCCTTGTTGGCAAACATGGAGACTTCTCCAAACATTTCCCCTTCTTTCAAGAAGGTGAGATGCTCTTCGCCCGCCTCAGTATTCAGATAGATTTCAACAGCACCTTTTTGAATGACAAAGATGCCCTGGGTTACATCGCCTTGTTGAATGATAACCTCACCGCAGCGATATTTTTTACCCAGATCACGCCGAAACAGACTCAACTTCCACATGCTGGTAATGGACTCCAATTAATGATTATAAGTTCCACACCTGAGCCAGTTTATTGAAAGACAAACCAGTTGATCAGATGGTCAGGTGTTGGAAAAGGACCACGGAAAAAACAGTATGGACAAGAAGGCATAATTTTTCTGCAATACTCGTGTAACATTTTTGATAAATATGAGTGACAGGAATCATAGCTGATCCTGCATCAATTATGCGACCAAATAGAGCCCAAATAATCAGGTTACCGTACTTTCACCATCGCAGTCATTATAGGTTGCCAGAAGCCAGGGTCAACGGGAACAAGTACAGAAATTGGCCACAAATAATCAGAAATCTTTCTCCGCTGTTTCAAGTTCGTGGTTGCCTTCCTCTGGCAATTTGATCAAAATTATATTCAAACCTGCTTTTTTGGAGGCAGGAGCAGTAATATGGATTTGTATATGCGTTCAGACACAATGGATTTAGATATAAAGGAGCGGCTTGCTTGGCCAATATTCTGGTAATTGATGATGATCTGGCAACATTATCGCTTCTGCGCCGCTGGTTAACCATGGACGGCTATGAGTTCTCTTTAGCCATGAATGGCGAAGATGGTCTTATTGCGTTCCAAACTGAAAAACCGGAACTTGTTTTCACAGACATGTTCATGCCTGATATGAATGGTGAAAAGGTTATTCAGCGTATTCGTGCCATGGATACCGACTGTCCTATCATTGCCTGCTCAGGTGGCGGTTTGATGATGGGAACGGATATCCTGGCCAATGCATTGGCATCCGGTGCAAACTTTACTCTTACCAAACCTTTTTCCCATAGGGATCTGACCAAAGTACTCAATCAGGTCTTTGGAAAAACATCCACAAAACGGGAGCAATAACCATGAAGTCACTCAATCTGTTGATGGGCGTTCTTATCGCCATTCTCGTTGGATTGGCAACGTGGTGGACTTTTCGAGTCAATATGGAAGTCGGTTTGCGACTGGTGGATAACCACTGTACCGTCTGCCACGATGACACCAAACGCGCAAAAAATCGCAAAGGTCCGCCACTTTGGGGTGTCTATGGCCGTGAGGCAGGTACAGCTGAAGGATATGGTTACAGCGCGGCTTTCATGGATAAAGTTGCGGAAAATCCCTTTGTCTGGGATGAAGGACATCTTTCAGCCTTTATCGAAGATCCCAACGCATTCATCAGTAACAGTGAAATGGGCCAGGCAGAATCAGAGCATACCCTCTACTTCACCGGCATTCGCAATGCTGCCAATCGACGTGATGTCATCGCTTACTTAAAGACCCTTCAATAACAACGAAAAAACTCTCCGCCATTTTCAAGGCGGAGAGTTTTTTTCAATCTTTACCATGTCTAGTGATTTCGATCCGAAATTTGACAATGAATCACAACCTGAGCGGAAGCCCTGGTGATGTTTTTGCGCCGCTTTTGATATGCGAAGCAGATCATCAGAGCAAAAACATCACCAGGGCTGGAACGGCTGATTGTTCAAATTTTAGACAAAATAACCATATACAGTCATTTCGATCCGAAATTTGACAATGAATCACAACCTGAGTGGAAGCCCTGGTGATGTTTTTGCGCCGCTTTTGATATGCGAAGCAGATCATCAGAGCAAAAATATCACCAGGGCTGGAACGGCTGATTGTTCAAATTTTAGACAAAATAACCATATACAGTCATTTCGATCCGAAATTTGACAATGAATCACAACCTGAGTGGAAGCCCTGGTGATGTTTTTGCGCCGCTTTTGATATGCGAAGCAGATCATCAGAGCAAAAATATCACCAGGGCTGGAACGGCTGATTGTTCAAATTTTAGACAAAATAACCATATACAGTCATTTCTATCCGAAATTAGACAATGAATCACAACCTGAGTGGAAGCCCTGGTGATGTTTTTGCGCCGCTTTTGATATGCGAAGCAGATCATCAGAGCAAAAATATCACCAGGGCTGGAACGGCTGACTGTTCAAATTTTAGACGAAAAAACCATATACAGTCATTTCGATCCGAAATTAGACAATGAATCACAACCTGAGTGGAAGCCCTGGTGATGTTTTTGCGCCGCTTTTGATATGCGAAGCAGATCATCAGAGCAAAAACATCACCAGGGCTGGAACGGTTGACTGTTCAAATTTTAGACGAAATCACTATACCATGGAAATCATTTAGTGAATTGCTTGGATTTGGAGGGTAGATGGATAGGGGGTAGAGAATACGCCACTCCCTCCTCTTCCAATCAGTCACTATCGGTTAGCTGTATTCCCGATACTTGGTTGTCACAACACCATGGATAATGGCATCATCGGTGACGTTTGCAACAGGGTAACGATCATTCAACGGTTTCAGATAGCGCTCTTCACCGTCCAAAATCAGCTGTTTAAAGGTCGCACGACGACCGCTTGATGTACTTGCGACAACAAAGCGTCCATGTTTGGACTCACTCACCAAATTGATGATGATTACATCACCTTCCAGGAATTCCGGCTCCATGGAGTCATCACTCACGCGCAACGCAACAGTCAAACCATTGCCACGACGAGGCAGAGAAACCCATTCATGAACATTGGGCGGTGAAAGTGGATCTGCCCACTCTTTCCAATCGCTGACACCTTCCCAGGAAACCAAAGGAATACGCATCAGCCGAGCCGGTCCAAGCAGACCACTGTCTTCAGAACCTGTGACGCGCTTGCGGCGGGTCAAAGGAATGCTTTCAGGATCACTGATGCCCGGAGCCATATCGCCAAGACCGGTTTCCAACCAGACAGGATCGACACCACAAGCCATGGCGATGATCACCAAGCGACGGGAAGAACGGGATTGCCCGCACTCCAATTTATGAATAGCTGTCTGGCTAATTTCAGCCCGGTCAGCCAACTCTTTTTGTGTTAAACCGGCAAATTGACGTGAGAGTTGAACGCGCTCACCAAGCGTCATCTTAGCGCGGTTCTTGGTCTCACCTTCCGGTTCACCTTGTGAATCTTTATTTTGATACGTAGCCATGAAACATCTTTCGTTTGTTAGAACTGATTTAAGGATAAATTACAAAAAGAACCAACTTGAAAAATAAATTATAAACAGGTTGATCACGCACTGTTTTTGATGGCGCAAAGATTTCACCGGATATCTTAATCAAACAGAAATCATAACTCGAGCAGTTTTTACCTGCAAGTGAGTTCAAACTATTCTAACCGCAAAGATTCAAAACAGGAGATGTTTACAGCCCTCCAACAATGAAAATTTCTATTAGCTCAGTTTTATCAACTCATCGTACTACAGTTTTTTTGTATCAATCAAATTTTATTAAAAAATTTTATACCTCAGAGTAACCTACTACTCTAGGTTCATTCTTTCAAGGGGTTTATTAGACTAAAGTCTAATAAACATCAGACTAAAGGCTAATACCAGTAAACTTTGGAAAAAAATCCCTGTCAACTCATATCTGGCGGCAACATTGGCAGCACTCGACTAAGAAATTGTTTTGAAAAACGCTTGGGCGCAATAATTCCCAATTCTCCCAACCACTGACGCATAGCCATGCTGGTTTTCTTACCCCAGTAACCATCAACCGGACCTGGATCGAACCCCAACTGAGTCAAACGCCTCTGTATCTCAAAAACACGGCTCCTCTTCTTTTGTGACATCGCTAACCAAGCAGCACTTTGAAACGGTTTCAGAAAATCTTTATATTTCTGCCGCAACTCAACCATTTGCGACTGTTGGCCATCCCATGTTTTGACAGCCAGAGAAAGCGCTTTGGAATAATGCTCATATGCCTCTTTAGGTCGTTCCCATCGAGTATCTATACCTGCCAATGCCACCAGAACTGAGATCTGCTCAGGGAGATATGCACCACTCTTTACCAGACTCTTAAGTAAATTTCTGTAAATCTCACCCGCAACGCCATCTCGACCGCTACGCTCATAAAACCTTGCCAGATCAATCTTGAGTTGAAACACCGCTTTCAAATCATTGTTATTCGACTCTGCAAGAAACAGAGCCTGACGCAGCACAGACTCAACCTTATCCAGTTGCCCCACTGTTTCATAACCCTGAGCCAAACGGCGCAACTGCACCACAAGACCTGGATAATCCGCCCCCCAAAGAAGTCGCAGACGATGGACCACTTGCTCCAGTGCGCTGATATAGGCACTGTTTCGGCCCAATTTCTCCAGTAATTCGGCCCGCTTCTCATGCACCACGATGGACTGCCCATCATGCTGATGATCAGGCTGACCAAGAATTGCCGCCAACTGATCAAGATAGGCCAGTGCTTTCACATCCTGTCCGCGCTTTTGGTAGACCGTTGCCAACTTTAACAGTGGTCCCACACGCCCAGAACCCATTGCTGTACTATTCTTTAATGTAACTTGTGCAGCCTGCTCTATCAGATTGAGCCGTTTGTCCTCATCCGTACTTAGCTCAGCGAGACGTTCCAATGGAACGACCATACCCAGATAGTTTTCACCAAGATGCTTTTGCATCAACTCAATGGCGCGGATCAACCATCTGGACTCTTCGTCAAAATCCTTTAGATGCCGAGCAATCTCAGCTTGATGCAGCTGATAGGGAATAACAAATGGTGACTGGTCACCAAAATTTGATTGCACCAACTGCCAAGCGATGGCAGCTTGTCGTCGAGCATCATCAAACCGCCCATCCCTGGCCAGATGGACAGCAAGACGAAAATAGAGACGACCCTTACGAACATCCCCTGTCATCTGCCGCACATCTTCACTACCGGGCACCATCACACCGTTACCCGCTGTAGGCAAAGCAGCCCAAGCAGAAGGCGTTACGATAATCAACATCATCATAACCAGCAGCGGACGAAAACAGTTATATCTTTTCAACCGAATCATGTAAATCCTTCAAGTTTATATCAAAAGAGCAGACAGCGCACCAATCACTCCCCACTGACACAGGCCTCTTAGGAATGGATTTCAACAGTATACAAAACTTGACACATAATAGACACTCTTATCATTATAAGAAAATCGAATACCCATACAATTTTTCTATTTAAGACGCATCCGCTGGTGTTCTTATTTGTAGACATTTACTGAACCACAATAGTTCACAATAATTATCTCATAAAAAACATACAAGACTGATTGTTGTCATTCCCTCCCAAGAAAAACTGAAATTGGGTAGGCGCGTTATGCAGTTAGGACCACGGAAAAAATTAATCAAAACCTGAGTGGAAGCCCTGGTGATGTTTTTGCGCCGCTTTTGATATGCGAAGCAGATCATCAGAGCAAAAATATCACCAGGGCTGGAACGGCTGACTGTTCAAATTTTAGACGAACTCTCTTACTGTCATTCCCGAGGAAGCGGGCATGACAGCACACGCTTTGATGCCTGCTTCAACCGGCAACCGCACAACTCCCAATTGGAAATAAAAACAAAAGCTGAAAGCAGCCGAACGTGACGACACACTACTTCATGACATAGAATGAACATTTACAGCCTCTAGTTCTAAGACTAAAGGCCTATACCTAAATATATATACAAAGCGAATGAAATGTTCAAGACGATTTTCACTTCTCTTCAGCAAGAATCACCACTGTTAACGGTAAATCGCCGTTTGGCGCTATTTTTTCGCGTTCAATATGACCGATGGCAACTCAACACATCATCGGAACAGGTTTGGGAAACGCCAACAATCTTACCCATTGAGAGCTGGCTGTCAAATTGCTGGTCCCAACTCATGGATCAATCCGATACCGTCTGGCCCAACCAGCACCCACCGCGCCTGCTTACCTCACTCCAGGAAACCGCCCTCTGGGAAGAGATAATTGAAAACTCACCTCAGGGAAGCCCTCTATTACGCATCCCGTCCACCGCTGGTATGGCCGCGCAAGCCTGGAAAACCACACAGCAGTATGATCTATTCATTAATCCATCAACTGTTCTTGGGTTGGAAGATGCAGAAGCCTTCCTCGGCTGGAGCCAAACCTTTGAAAGTAGACTCTATGAGAATCATTGGCTCTCATCAGCTCAACTGATAGATCTCATAAGAATTAATTTTCACCACCTGGAAAAACCCAAACAAATTCACTTGGCTGGTTTCGACAGTATTCATCCTCAAATGAATCGTTTACTGGAAAGTATCAGCAATCAAGGCACTGAAATACAACACATTCCACCAACGTTCCACAAACGAGCGAAAAATTATTTTTACAGCTGCCTGGATACCGCCAGCGAAATGACCCAAGCCGCTCAATGGGCCATGCAGTGTCTACACGATCATCCCGATGAGCATATCGCTATTGTCGTGCCGGATCTTCAATCCATTCGCACGCCTCTGCTCCGCTCTCTGACCAAAAACCTTCACTCTGATCGCTGTTTTCCTGGACTGCCAGACAGTGCGCCCCGTTTTAATATCTCGCTGGGCGAACCGCTGTCCCATCAACCCATGATTCGTGATGCTTTGTTGATGTTGAGGGCCTGTCATGGCGCTTTAAGTCTGGCTCAATGGGATCGCCTATTGCTTTCGCCTTTTTGGTGCAATGCAGAACGAGAACTCAGCGGACGCACACAACTGAGCCTTTCTCTACCGGATCAGCGGCGCGAACGCCTTACTCTAGACCATATTGCCAAACGCATTCACGATCAGCCCGCAGGACTCCTGGAACAAACAGCCAGTCAGCTGGATCAATTAATTCAGTTGCGTGAACAAATGAATAATCAATCAGATAGTCGCCCCTCAACCTGGGTCAATCTCTGGACGAAACTGCTTTCCGCATGGCAGTGGCCTGGAGAACGCCCGCTATCCAGTGCTGAATACCAGACAACCACGTCTTGGAGTGCGCTCTTAGAGCAGTTCACTACTCTGGATGGTGTCAAACATCACATGACAGCATCCAGCGCTTTGGATCAGCTGATTCGTCTGGCAACCGACACCCTGTTTCAACCGGAATCCGGCGATGCACCGATCCAGATTTTGGGCATGCTTGAAGCAGCCGGTGAAAGTTATGATCATCTTTGGGTCATGCGTCTGTCTGATGAGGTTTGGCCACCACCGCCCTCTCCTAATCCATTCCTGCCATTAGAGATGCAAAAGAGCGCAGGCGTGCCGCGTGCATCGGCCAGTGAGTCGTTACTGTTTGCCAATCAGTTGATGGAGCGCCTTAAAGGTGCCGCACCTTCAGTGATCTTCAGTGCGCCGGAAAAAGAGGCCGACCGCCAACTCCGCCCTTCTCCACTGATTGTCTCTATGACACCTTTGGAAAATACGCACCCGTGGCAGCAGATCCGACCCCAAACCAGTACACAAATATTATTGGAGTCTTTTCAAGATGATCAAGGCCCGCCCCTGGAAGAGGGCACGACCATCCGAGGTGGTGCTTCACTGCTCAAACAGCAATCACTCTGCCCGTTCAGCGCTTTTGCCGGCTATCGCCTGAATCTGACGGCACCAGAAGATGAACAGGATCCCGGACTCAATCCCATGGAACGAGGACAACTGATCCATGCCATATTAGATGATTTTTGGTCAAATCTACCGGGCTCTGACGCACTAAAGGCACTGACTCCAAATGAGATCGACAGCCGACTCTCTACTCTGATTCAAAACAACTTAATAGAGCAAGCTCAACTCCGGCCAAACCTATACAGTCACGCCTTTATGGCTCTGGAGCATAAGCGAATCAAACAACTCCTGCTCGGTTATCTGGATATAGAACGTCAACGCAGTACAGCATTCTCAGTTGAAGCGCGTGAGAAAAAACAGCATATCTCCGTTGGCGGACTAACCATTCAGGTGCGTCTGGACCGCGTTGATCGTCTGGATGACGGTTCATTGGTTTTGCTGGATTATAAAACCGGCAATGTCTCGCCAAAAGAATGGGTCGGAGAACGACCAAAAGATCCTCAATTGCCACTCTATACGCTCACCGGCGGAGATAATATCGCTGCCCTGGCTTTTGCCCAGATCCGCCATCAAAAAATCGGCTTTAGTGGTGTTTCACAAGTGCCGGACACACTGCCCAAAGTGCTGGATCAAAAAAAGCTCAAAGCAACTCAGGAATTTGAAAATTGGTCAGAACTACTCGACTATTGGCGAGAGACCCTGGCACATCTGGCCCACACCTATAAAAGTGGTCACGCTCAGGTTGATCCACTGGATAAAGCCTGTGACTACTGTGCCATAGGTCCATTGTGCCGCATTCATCAAGAGGAACAGGTCGATGTCTCATCAGCTGAATGATGCCAAATTCCGCCAGGAAGCGTTGGACCCAAGCCGATCATTTATCGTTCAGGCACCAGCCGGGTCAGGCAAAACCGGTCTATTGACCCAGCGTTTTCTCAAGCTTCTTGCCCTGGTAAAACGGCCTGAAGAAGTGGTCGCCATCACTTTTACCCGCAAAGCCGCCGGTGAGATGCGTGATCGTATCCTGCATGCACTGACACAGGCAGCCACCACGCCAGAACCAGAACAAGACCATGAGGCGCTGACATGGCAGCTCGCCAAAGAAGCACTGGCTCAGGATAAAAAACAGCAGTGGCAACTGTTAAACCACCCTGCTCGATTGCGCCTGCAAACCATCGACGGTCTGTGTGCCTCATTGGTACAGCGCATGCCTATTCTGTCTCAATTTGGCGGACCGCCGCCCGGCATGACCGAAGAGCCGGACCGACTCTTTCAACAAGCCGCCCGCGCCACGCTGGATGAGTTGCATGATCAATCCGTGATTTCCGATTCAGTGGCCGTGCTTCTTGATCATCTGGACAACAATCTATTGCGGGCAGAACAGCTTCTGGCCAACATGCTCAGTCGCCGGGATCAGTGGACGCGCTTTACCGTTGGTGCGGGTTCGTTTGGCAGACAACAGCTTGAACACGCCCTGAAACACCTGACTACCAGTAAAATCGAAGCGATAGATGCCGCTTTTCCGAACACTCTAAAGCAACAACTCATACCCTTGTTGCGTTATGCCGCCTCTAATCTTCATACATCTGGTAACAACGCGCTCTTAGCCTCCTGGCTGGATGCGACCGAATGGCCAAAACCTATTCCAGAAGAGATAACCCAGTGGAAAAACATCTGTACGCTACTTCTAACGGCTAAAGGAGAGTGGCGTAAAACGGTCAACAAGACTATCGGATTCCCGCCCAAAAGCGCATTTAAAAACGCAGAAGAAAAACAACAGGCCCAAGAGGCTATTGATGAAATAAAAGCACTACTCAAATCCCTTCAGGAGAGAGATAAACTCCTGGAAGCGCTAAACACACTGAAAGATCTACCACCCGTCTACTACACTGAAGATCAGTGGTTGGTGCTTGAGGCGCTTCAAACCCTACTTCCTCGCGCCATGGCGCAACTAAAACTGATCTTTCAAGAGCGCGGTGAAGCGGATTTTGCCGAAACATCACTGCGTGCGGTTTCAGCTCTTGGCCGTGCAGATCAACCAACGGATCTGGCGCTCTGGTTGGATGCGCGCATTCAACATCTGCTGGTTGATGAATTTCAGGACACATCGCGCCTTCAGTTTCAATTATTAAAAAAACTCACCGCTGGCTGGACACATGATGATGGTCGCACACTGTTTTTGGTTGGCGATCCCATGCAATCGGTTTACCGATTCCGTGAAGCAGAGGTCGGGCTTTTTCTGCAAGTCTGTTCTCACGGCATTAACACCATTAAACCAACGTTTCTTCAATTGACCACCAATTTCCGCTCTGATGCTGGTTTGGTGGAATGGGTCAACACAACATTTGAAAAAGTACTGCCCACCAAACAGGATATCTCAGAAGGTGCCATTACCTTCAACCGTGCAGCGGCCTTTCAAAAAGCACAACAGAACAATCCGGTCACCATTCAGCTAAAAATCAACGGTAGCCGAGAATGGGAAGCCGAATGCGTTCTTCAATCCATTCAACATCTACGACAGCAAGATCCAGATCAAACCATTGCGGTATTGGTTCGCGCCAGAAGCCACCTTATTGCCCTGGTCAATATGCTGCGCCAAGAAGGTATCAGTTTCCAAGCGGTTGAGATCGACAAGCTCGCCCATCGTTCGGCTATTGAGGATCTTCTTACCCTAACTCGTGCGCTGTTGCAGCCCGGCGATAATCTCCATTGGATGGCGGTTTTACGGGCACCGTGGTGTGGTCTATCTCTACACGATCTGTATGCGTTGGCAACCGCCGCATCACATATGCCGCTATTCTCACTCATTCGAACCCCGCAAAAGTGGCCAATTCTCAGCGCAGAAGGCCTTCAACGACTGCAACGCATTCATCACACCGTGGAGCAGATTTGGCGGGATCGACGGCGCCAACCATTGGATCAATGGGTAAATAATGCATGGCTCGCCCTGGGTGGACCGGATACCATCACTGAATCGGCTGAATTCGAGAATATTGAAACCTACTTTCAGCGCCTTGCTCAAAGCCAAATCGCCGGAGATCTGGAAGGGTTTTCCAGCTTCATGGATCGAGTGGAAAATCTATACGCCTCTCCTGATCCAGAAGCAGATAACCGACTTCAGATCATGACGATCCATAAGGCAAAAGGTCTTGAATTCGACACCGTTATCCTGCCAGGGTTGGGCCGACAACCGCCACCCGATCAAAAGCGATTGATGATCTGGAGTGAAAATCCAGACGCACCACCGGAAACCCGCTTCCTATTGGCACCCGTGCGCCGTACCGATCAACGGGATGATGACCAAGGCACCATCTACAATTTCATCGACTCTTTTGAAAAAAAGAAAGCCCACCATGAAATAGGCCGACTGCTCTACGTCGCCGCCACGCGGGCAAAAAAGGCGTTAATTCTGGTTGGAAATATAAGACAAAATCAATCAGGATTGAGTCCGATTCCGCGCTCTCTGCTCTCTCACCTCTGGCCTGCCATTGGCAATCAATCAACACCACTGGCTGAAGAACCACAAGCCGATGATAAAATTGTAGCAGAGATACAAACGCGCCTGCTCTATCGTTTGCCTCTCTACTGGCAACCAACACCACCCACGCCGCTGCCGGTGGATTCACGACCGCAACCTCCACACGATCTGGAAGCCGCACCCCCTTTTGAGTGGGCTGGTCAGACCATTCGTCAAGTGGGTATTCTCACGCACCGTTTTCTCAGTCTGATGGCTCAACAAGGGGTGGCCAAATGGCCTGAAAAACGGATCAAAGGATTGACCACAACAGTTAAAGCCCATCTACGCCAAGCTGGTGTTGCCTCCGATGAAATTGACGCTGCAACCACGCACACCATTCACGCATTGCTGGCCACACTCAACGATAAAAAAGGCCAATGGATTCTCAATCCTGGCGATCCAAACGCACGTGCGGAGTATGATCTTTCTGGAAATATGGGTGGTCAAATGGTCCGTGCGATCATTGATCGAACATTTGTTCATGACGGTATACGCTGGATTATCGACTATAAGACCAGTCTCCACTCTGGCAGCGACATTGATGCGTTTTTAGATGAACAGCAGATCCGTTACCGTGCCCAATTGGAACGCTATGGCGCTCTATTTCGGCTTATTCAGCAACAAACCGGTGAGCACTATCCTATTCAGCTGGGACTCTTTTTTCCACTACTGAAAAAAGGCTGGCGCAGTTGGATATTTTAGTAATACAGTCTGAATTATGGAATAGAGTTAGGCACAACGGATTGAAATGAGTACACTGAACAAATAATTAACTTTTTGTTAACTAATTTTTGTCAATTAATCTGTATAATCTACATGGTAAACTGATTGGAAATACAATGAAAAAGACTCTGCCAATTCTCCTATTGGTTGTTACGATTGGCCTGATAATGGCGTGGCTATTCTATCCGAACAGATCCGTCAATAAGAACGAGACAAGAAAAACAAAATCCCCAGAAAAAATCACGCTGCGCTTGGGACATAATATCTCCACGAACAGCGCTCTTCACAGTGCTGCTGAACAATTTGCTCAACAAATCGCTGAAAAAAGTAACGGTCAAATTGCTATTTCTCTCCATCCTAACCAGCAATTGGGCAATGACCATCAAATGGTTGAAATGACCAAAGCGGGTGAGCTGGATATTATTTTAACGCCGACCGCAAAACTAAGCCTATTGGTTCCAGCCATGCAGCTTGCTGATTTACCATTTTATTTTCCTTCACGCCAAGCGCTGTATGATATGTTGGACAAACAACCAGGACGCATTTTACTGGAAAAACTACGTCCACATGGTCTGGTTGGTGTCACATTTTGGGAAAATGGTTTCAAACATTTTACTGCCAATCGACCCATTAGAAAGCCGGAAGATTTTTCTGGTCTCAAGATCCGTGTCATGAAAAGCCGCATTATCATGGATCAGTTTCGCACCTTTAATGCGCATCCTATTCCCATTGATTTTCACGCAACACGTCAAGCATTGTCTGACGGTGTTGTGGATGGTCAGGAAAATCCTTTGGTCGCCATTGTCAACATGGGCTTCCATCAGGTTCAATCTCATTTGACATTGAGCAGTCATGCCTACTTGGGCTATGTGTTTTCAATCAGCGCCAACACATTGGATAAACTGCCGCCATCAACGCAGACCCTGCTGATAGAAACCGCTCGCAGTCTGACAACGTTTGAGCGGAATGAAACCCATAAACGTGAGAAAAAACTTCTGGAACAGATCAAACAGGCCGGTGTCACCATCCATACGCTCACCGAACAGGAACAACACGCATTCCAACGCGCAAGCAATCATATACCGATGCAATTTGAACCAATTATCGGCGCTGATCTACTCTCAATCACCGATGAACTTCTGCTGGCATATCGGCCAGAACCAAAACCTAACGAATGGATTATTGGTCTGGATGCCAATCTTTCCATACAAGGTGGTCAAGCTGGATTGAGTATAAAACGCGGTATACTGCTTGCCATTGACCAGATCAATCAACAAGGCGGAATCCTGGGCAGACCGTTGAGACTTATTGCACGGGATAATCTCGGTTTGGTTGGTCGATCTCGTAATAATATTAATGCGTTTGCCAAACTGGATAATCTGGTTGCGGTATTTGGCGGCATGTATAGCAATATCGCCATGTCGGTACTTGATGAGATTCACCAGAAGAAGATTCCCTTTATGATTCCTTGGGCTGCGGCATCGAAAATTACTGAAAATGGGTATCAGCCCAACTTCGTATTTCGTTTGTCACTCAACGACCGATTCGCCGGTCCTTTTTTAGTGGATCAGGCTGTAAAACGGTTTTCCAAGATTGCGCTATTACTTGAAAATTCAGTTTGGGGTCGCGGCAACGAAAAAAACATGATCAAACGTCTGTCTGAGTTGACAATGGAACCGGTGACCAGTCTCTATTTCAACCGCGGTGAGCAAGATTTTACACCTCAAATCATGGCGATTGAACAAGCTAACGCCGATGTAATTATGCTTGTTGCCAACGCCTTGGAAGGCGAGCAAATTCTTCGCGGCATGGAGAATCGCAACAATTTCATACCCATTATTGCACACTGGGGCATCACCGGCGGAAACTTTGCTGAACGTATTCATAATATTGTTGACAAGGTCGATCTACAGGTCATTCAAACATTCTCGTTCTTTAAGACGCTTTCAAAACCAGGGCAAATGCTGGTTGAACGCTATAAGACCCTATTTGATGTGGAGAGCCCTAAAGCGATTTTTGCGCCAGTCGGAACTGCACACGCCTATGACCTGACCCACCTACTGGCAAAAGCCCTGCAACATGCAGGCACCAATGCACCGGATGTATTGCGAGTCGCTCTGGAAAACCTACCCGGATCTATTAACGGGGTTGTAAAAAAATATCGCCGCCCTTTCACTACAGAACAACATGATGCCTTAACACCGGATGATTTAATCATGGCTCGATTCACATCCGAGGGTACAATTATGCCAACGTCTCCAGAATTGAAACCGTGACGCTTATGAGTAATTTTTCTCCCAAAAAGAGCCTAAAAAACCGGCTGGCTGTCCAATTTTCGGTTTTCGTCGCCCTGGTTATGACAGCGGTGACCATTCTGGTTGTGGTGATTCTCAAAGATGAACTGGAACTGGAAAAACGCCAATCACTTGAATCACATACCGTTTCAGAAATGCTGCGTTTAGAACAGCGATTGCGTTATCTGGTCGAAAATACCGAACGATTGACCAGCAATCCTTTTGTCATCAATGGGCTTGTTGATGACGTTGGACGCAATAGTTATCTGCCAAAAATGATCAGCAACTTTGCCACCGACCGAGATGTTCGCTCTTTTTCCTTGGTGGATTTTGATGGCTTACCTGTATTTTCCGATATGGATCAAGTGCCCAATTATCAGCACTCAGCCTCACTTCGTCGTGCGCTGTCCATGGGACGCACGACACTGGAAGTTGATCCAACAAATCACCAACTTTTAGTTTTTTCGGCAATTCAATATTATCAAACCACTCAAGGTGCTGTAGTGGTGGCATTTGATCTTCCTGCCATCAGTGAAAAGATTTTTTCTAACAACACCCACCATATCTACCGGCTATTTATTGCGAACCACAAAGGGATTGGATTTGGAGATCAAGCAGATCTTGATTTACTCACTGTCCGCATTCAGGCAGACAAACGCGCACCAATTCTCTCTTCTTTAGATGCTCAAATTCAGGTTGGCGTTCCTGCCCACCTCCATCTTCAACAGGTAGAAAATACGCTGTATCGTTTTATTGGTCTGGCAGTTCTTGTGACTTTAGCCGCTGTTGCTGTTGCTGTTTTCATAGGAAACTCAATTGCTAAACCAATAGTAACGCTTTGTGAGCGGGTTGAAAATCCACCTCCTGATAGAGCGGGTGAATGCATCACCATCAGCCCTATCGGTACGGACGATGAATTGGAATCATTAGCGCAATCTTTTGATGCCAGAACGGCTGAACTCCAGCAGATTCATGCAGAACTGGAACAGCGTGTTGAAGCCCGTACCGCTGAACTGGATCGCTCACAACGCTTTTTGAAGACTGTCATTGACACCATTCCGGTTCGGGTATTTTGGAAAGACCTGAACAGCGTCTATTTAGGCGGCAACACCTCCTGTGCTCACGATGCTGGACTCTCATCTCCTGATGAATTAATTGGCAAACGGGATGATCAACTGAGCTGGCATGCTGAATCTGCGGCCTATAATGCGGATGATCAAGCTGTCATTTCAAATAAGGAACCCAAGCTGCACTATGAAGAGCCACGGATAACACCCGATGGTAAAACCATCTGGCTCAGTACCAGTAAAATACCGCTTACCAACTCGGATGGTGCGGTCATAGGCGTACTTGGCACCTACGAGGATATCACCGAACGCCGTGCAGCTGCCGCTAATCTGAAACGTGCCAAAGAAGATGCAGAACAAGCCAAAGAGGAAGCGGAAAAGGCCAACCGTTCCAAATCCGAATTTCTGGCCAATATGAGCCATGAAATTCGCACACCATTAAATGCGGTGATCAATCTGAGTTATCTGGTACAACAAACTGAATTGGATAGCAAGCAACATGATTATTTAAGAAAAATTCAAAATTCTGGCAAAACGTTACTCGGTATTATCAATGATATTTTGGATGTCTCCAAAGTGGAAGCCAATCGTCTGGTATTGGAGGTCGTATCATTCAATTTGGAAGATTTGCTGGAGAATCTTGCTAATATTGTCAGCATTAAAGTTGATTCAAAGGAGTTGGAAGTACTTTTTGACATCGACAGCGCAATTCCGCGCTATTTGCTTGGTGATCCGCTTCGGCTGGAGCAGATTTTGACCAATCTGCTGGGCAATGCAATTAAGTTCACCGAACAAGGACAAGTTATTCTCTCTATCACGCCGATTGAGAGAGAAGAAGATAAAATCACGCTGGACTTTTCCATTACTGATTCTGGTATCGGCATGTCAGAGGACCAACTTGAAAAACTGTTCCAACCGTTTACCCAAGCCGATGGCAGCACAAGCCGAAAGTATGGTGGTACTGGACTGGGTCTGACCATTTCCAGACAGCTGGCCAAACTGATGGATGGTGAAATCACGGTAGAAAGTCAAATCGACCAAGGATCGACATTTACGTTACGTGCGTCATTTGACATTGACCATAACGAACGGCGTCAATCAGTGCGACTACCGGATGATCTAACCAACATGTCTCTGATGGTGGTAGATGATAGTGCTGTCACCCGCACGGTGATGAATAAAACGCTCGATGCGCTTGGTTTTACTGTTAGCGTCGCTTCAACGGGTCAAGAAGCATTAGAGCACATATCCAACAAAAATAGCCTTCAGAGCGATTCGCCAATCCAAGTCGTTTTTCTTGACTGGAATCTACCCGACATGGACGGCGTTAAAGTCGCACAAAAAATTCATACTAACAGTAAACTGACACTTAAACCGCGTATCATTGTCCTGACTGCTTATGATCTGGAAACAGTCCGCAATATGGCTGAACAGGTACAGATTGATGCTTTCCTCATCAAACCCGCAAACCCGGCACTATTGATTGAAACAATCATGTCAGTCCTTTCTTACCCAGATCAGCGTAAGAAACTGCGCCATATCACCTCTATTCAGCAACAACTTGATACGATTGAAAATAGGCGTGGTGCTTCGGTACTATTGGCAGAAGATAATGAAATCAACCAACAAATCGTTGTTGAGCTGCTGAATAAAGCCAATATCAATGTCACCGTTGCCAACAATGGTAAAGAAGCCTATCACGCCATGCAGCAAGCAGAGTTTGATCTTGTATTTATGGATATTCAAATGCCAGAATGGAGTGGTTATCAAGCAGTGGAAGCTATCCGCAACCATGCAGAATGGGATGATGTGCCCATTATCGCCATGACCGCTCACACCATGCAAAGCGAACAAGCGGCCTGTTTAAAGGCAGGGATGAATGGCCATCTGGGCAAGCCTCTGGTGCCTGAACAGCTTTATGATACGCTGAAAAAATGGATCAAGCCCAAAGCAACCCCGCAACCAACAGCACAGATCTCAACCAATACACAGGATGCTAAACCTGTTATTCAATTCACCGAAGACCGACCCGGCTTATCCATTCAAACCGGCATCCTGCGCTTAGGCGGCAACAGTGACCTTTATCTGCAATTGTTAAAAAAATTTCATGATAACAATTGCCAGACTGTGGAACAGATTGAAAAAACGCTTAACAATCAAAACTGGGAAGAAGCACGTCAACGTGTTCATTCAATACGTGGTGTTGCTGGAAACATCGGCGCAACGACATTATTTGAAACAGGTCAAACTCTGGAAACTGCTCTAAAATCACCAGATCAAAACGATCCCATGGCTCAATCAGCACCATTTATCCATGCCATGAATGAAACTTTGGAGAGTATTCAATCCTTATTGAATGAATCCAGCGGACATTCTGAACAACATTTTTCGCAGGATGCGCCAAAACACACTATTGATTTAGATCAGGTGAGCCCTCTTTTGCAAAGCATTTATCATAAACTGGAACAGGATCTAGGTGTTGCCTTGAGCCAGGTTGATCAACTTCATACATTATTGGAGCAAACCAGTTTGGAAAAAGAGAGCCAAAAACTCGAACACAGTTTGTCAGATTTTGAACTCGAGTCCGCCCGAACAATTTTGATCCAAATGGCCGACACCTTGGATTTATCGCTCGATGTGAATCAATCATGACCAACCCGGACCAACGCTATAAAATCCTCATTGTGGACGATACGCCAGAGAACCTGAAAATTCTCATGGAAGCGCTACGCAATGACTACATTATTATCGCGGCCCGTGATGGTGAATCTGCTTTGCGTTTGGCTATGAAAGCACCACTGCCAGATTTGATTTTGTTGGATATCATGATGCCTGGCATGAGTGGTTTTGAGGTATGTCAACACCTGAAAGATGATCCAGACACCTGTGATATTCCAATCCTTTTTCTTACCGCACTCACCGATGTAGAGAATGAAACCCACGGCCTTGAAGTGGGTGCAATCGACTATATCCATAAGCCCATCACCGTGCCCGTGGTTCAGGCTCGTGTACGCAATCATATTGAGCTTGCTCAAGCCAGAAAAACGCTTGAGATTCAGAACCAGGAACTCAAAGAAGCGGCTTTGCTGCGTGAAGAGGTAGAACGTATTTCTCGTCATGACTTAAAAGGCCCACTCAGTGCGGTTATCGGCCTTCCTCAGCTCCTCGCCTGTGAGGAGAACCTGACCGAAGAGCAACAGGAATGGGTTGCACAGATCGAACATGCTGGATACCGCATGTTGGATATGATCAATCATTCGCTGGATCTGTATCGCATGGAGACCGGTCAATATCCTTATCAGCCGTCCATGATCGAGATGGACAAGGTGATTCAACATGTAGTGTCAGAGCTTGGTTCATTGGCTTCCAGCCTATCGGCCACTGTTCAGCTGATTGATAATAGAGATCAACAGCGTGCTGTACCTGGTGAGGAGTTACTCTGCTATACCCTGTTTGCCAATTTGATTAAAAATGCCATTGAAGCGTCTGAGAATTCGGCAGTAACCATTCAGCTGGACGACCAGGACAGTTGGTTATCCATACGTATCCATAACAACCAAATGGTTCCAATAGAGATTCAAAAACGCTTCTTTGAAAAATACGCAACTTCAGGAAAAAATCGCGGTACCGGTCTGGGCACCTACTCTGCACAATTGATCACAGAAACCCAGGCAGGAAAACTTTTTATGGAAACCTCAAAAAAGGAGGGAACCATCGTCACCATTCTTCTACCTAACCAATTTATAAACCACCCTTTTGAAAAAGCCTGAGCCATATCAATGATACGCCATAAAAACAAACCAAAAGTCCTCATAGTTGATGATATTGCTGAGAACCTTCAAATCCTAATGGGCACACTCAAAGACGATTTTTCCGTAATTGCAGCAAAAAACGGTGAAACGGCTCTGAGACTCGCCAATACAAATCCAAAGCCTGATGCAATCCTATTGGACATCATGATGCCTGGCATGGATGGTTATGAAGTGTGTTTGAAGCTGAAAGCCAATCCGGACACCTGGGATATTCCCGTGCTGTTTGTCACCGCGTTGGATCAAATGGATGATGAAGCGCGAGGTCTGACCGTTGGTGCGGTGGACTTCATTACCAAGCCCTTTCAACCCGAGCTTGTCCGTGCCAGAGTACAAAGTCAAATTGAGCTAAAACAACATAAAAACCAGCTTGAAGAGTTAGTCAAACAACGCACTGCTGAACTTCAACTCACCCAGGATGTCACCATCTTTACCCTGGCCAATCTAGCAGAAGCACGCGACCCGGAAACCGGCGGTCACATCAAACGGACTCAAAATTATGTCCGACTACTGGCCGAACAGTTACGCACTCACCCACGCTTTAAAAACGATCTCACTGCTGAGGTGGTCGAACTACTCTATAAATCCGCACCACTGCATGATATTGGCAAAGTCGGTGTTGCTGATCATATTCTGCTCAAACCAGGCCGTCTGACCGATGATGAATTCAAAGAGATGAAAAAGCACAGCGTCTATGGTTGGAATGCGCTCAAATCTGCCCAAAAACATCTTGGCAGTAGCTCATTTCTACGCTATGCCGGTGAGATCACCCTTTCCCACCATGAAAAATGGGATGGAACGGGCTATCCTAAAAAATTGAAAGGTGAGGCTATTCCACTGTCCGGTCGTTTAATGGCACTGGCGGATGTATATGACGCACTGATCAGCAAACGGGTCTATAAACCACCCTTCTCCCATGACAAAGCCAAGGCAATCATTGAAGAAGGACGTGACAGCCACTTTGACTCGGATATTGTCGATGGATTTTTAGCCATTCACGAACAATTCCGCCAAACAGGCATCACCTATGCCGACTCTCAAGAAGAACGTGATGCGTTGGTGGGTAATTCAGATTGAAAATCCATCTGAATATCAGCGTTCGTGGTCCTATAGTGATTTCGACTAAAAATTAGACAATGGCTCTCAACCTGGGCCGGAACGACTGACTGTTCAAATTTTAGACGAAACCACTACAGTTTCACTCTAATTAGCATTCTGAGCCATATCATTAAGGCGCTTATATGAATCTAACTGCTGTAATTCTGATTTAGAATTAGCTACAATCCCTAACGCCGTGTTAAGATTTTTATTAACTATATACTCAGATTGATTACTTACTGTTTTATCCAATAGAATCAATGAGTGATCTGGAAAACGGCGCACAAGATCTAAATTTTTTTCATTATTTACTAGTTCACTCAGAGTAGGGAAGAACCCTTTTTTAGAACAAAGAATATTCTTTATTGCATCAACCACATCTGGAAATGCATCTCCAGAATAAATAGCCATTTTCCCAAGCTGCTCTGTTAATCGAACAGAACGTCTCTTTTTATCAACAGGTAGCCAAACTTCTGAAAACCAATCCCCCATGGATTCCTTCCACAAATATGATGCTTTCTTCCCTGCCCCTTCTACTACTTCCCGAAGGACTGAGGCTGCACTTGGTAAATCCGCCTTTCCTAAATTGAGGAGAACTCCTTTTACTTCTTCCATGTCAACAATCCCATCGGGTGGGATGGCGATGAACATAAATAACCGAATAGCATTACTTCTGATAGTGCCTGATAGTTCAGCTTTGTCCAAATCATTGAGAACCATAAAAAACAAATCTTTGAAAACCATAAAAAGATCATTCGGGCACCGAGGATTCATCAAATAGCTTTGCCATAATAAAGATTCAAAAAGCTTCTCCTGGCTAAAATCCATACGACTTAACAGGGTATGCCGAGTCCATACAGGATCAATGCGATGGAGATATGCAAGCCTTGCAGCCATTTTAATACGGGCAAGTTTGGCTGATGGACTATAACCTTCGGCTATTAGATCGAAGTCTTTTTTCAGCTGTTTTGGTAAACCGGGGGACTCCCCGGCATCAATGCGAGGGATATACTCTACCATCTCAAAATAAAGCACATCTGCAAGTATTCCCCCCGAATGATTGAATGCTGTGTTTACAGTGAAATCATTATTTGGCGTTTCACTTTGAAGAGATGCTTGCCACAGCCTGCGCCACAAACCCTGGCGCATTCGTTTACCCAATTTTTTCCTTGAGTCTTGAAGCCAGTAGGAGGCATAAACATCTAGTTGAGATAAAATACTCAAAGGCATCTTTTGCAAAGTTTCAGCAACACTTTTAATTTCATCTTTAGACATATTCCTTTTTAGAAATTCACCCCAAACAACACGAAAAACATCTTTATTATCCTCTTTACTTTTTGACCAGTTTATAAAATCCTGAACAGACATATTCAAAAAATCTTCAGACACACCTTCTTCATCAAGACCTATTCCGACTGATGAGTAATTAAACATAGTAAACTCATCCGAATGATCCTCCTGAAGCTTCCAGTCATATGTAACTTCGAAGTGGTCTAATCTTTCTTTGGCATTAGCTGGAAGATTGGCCCCTGATTTGGATAATGAAGCCAGAAGTAACCAAACACTTCTATCAACCCACTGTTCCCGCCTTTCCTCTAAAAGTGCTTCAAATTTCTCTGATCTAGGCGGACCTTCTATAATCTTATCAACAAGTTGAAATAGATTCTCCTGAGAAAAATCCGCTCCTCTCTTTCGAAGAAAGCGCATTTTTTCACGTTGAGTGCTTATATTCCACAAGGCGGGATTTGTTTCATTCAGGAGAATTTCAAGACCCAACTGTACATCACTGTTTATTCCTTCAGTGACAGCATACAAGGACAACCGTTGGAAAACTGGATAAGGTATTTGTAACCAATGCTGGACTAACAAAGCGGCCTCATCTTCGTTTTGATCTGACAATGCATCGTATGCGTCACGAGTAAGTTCAATTAACACTGTCCAGTTTTCACTATATTCGTTTTGTTCATGAGAACTAATAGATCTGCATTCATAAGCAGATAGGCCATCCTCTGGAGATACCAATCCAAACTCCTGAAGCCAATCAAAAGCCTCTACTAACAGATAAGTTAAATCATATACCAAAATAGCTAATACATCTTCCCAACGATCCGCTTTTTCTTTTAATTTTTTAATATCATGCCTATACTTAATTCCTACCAATTGTATATTTACAGCATACCAATCCGAAGGGCGGTTTATGTCTTTTTCAGGTTGCTCTTCCCACTGGATCTTCTTCGTAAAAATTGGAATTGGACGCAATTTCTCCAAGAAAACACGATTGGCAAAAATATTACCCCGCCCCAATTTTGGGAGATAGGAGGATATAGATTTATTTCTTTGCGAAAGACGCATAGCGTAATTATCATCCGAAAGAACCTGCCAAACCTTGGTCAACGCTGGTACTTTTCCGCTATTTATCGAATTGAAACGCCTTTGAATTATATTTCGCAAGTCAATATGCAGTACGCTACCCTCTTTTATTGCCCAGTGAAGCGTATCTAAACTTTCAAGAAAGTGACTAACCCATATTCCTAGGGAATATGTAGAGTCATGCAACTTTAGCCCATCGTTTAGAGTGTTAGACACTAAAGGAACAGAAATTGAGTCTGGCTTATCTGCAATAGTCTGGACTGTTGGCAAACTCATAAGACCAGATTTTTGTAAATATGGTAACCATTTGGGTTCAGGCCGCTCTTCTTTGGGTTCAGATCGCTCATCATCTATTCTTTCTGCAAAATACCTAGCCGTTTTTGGATCTTTGAGCGCCCATATCAGATCAGCAATCTGTGATTCTTCTTCTGTTTTTGGCGGTGATCTAATGTACTTAACAACCATCTGATTTTTTTCTTCTCGCCCTAGTCGATAAGACCGTGCCCATTTCCCCAATTCAGACCAAAGTTTTTTATGGCCATGCTTTCTATCAGGATTATGATAAATTAAGGGTGTTACCCCTTTTAGCTCCCAAGCGGATTTTACATCTTCTCTTGTTTTAGTTTGTTCATCCTTACCATATGGAGCAAATGCATAAGATTCCTTGAATTGACTTTCGCCAAGTTCTGCACGGACAGCTGCCAGCGCAACAACTAAATATCGCATTACAGGATCTTCAACCTGATAACCCAAGAAAACAATATGGTAATGACGGGACAGTTCAACCACAAATCGCCGTGCCCAACCTTCGAGCATATAAGCTTTGCCAAAATCGGCAGTTGTGAGCACCAATCCATAATCGTTCTCTGTGGTACCCAATTTTCCATGTAAATATGTCAAACCATATGAAGATGTTGGATTGGCTGGCGGTAAAGATGGTGCGACATGAATCTGTGTGTTTAGATTTTCATTTTTTGTAAACTTCTTTAATGCCTTCTCAAAAAGCAGGTCAAAGTTGGTAGTAACAAGCCGTCCTTTATTGTGATCCAAATCTGACAACTGGATGAGAATAGTGTGCTGATCTATTTTTGCTTTATTATCAATCAGCTGATCCGCAACCGCTTTACAAACAAGAAGCCGACCAAATTCCGATTCGAGGAATCCAAGAGTATCATCATATTGTCTATCATTGAAAACCTGCCATGCAGTTTTACATATTTTGTCATTTCTGCACCAATCCTCATTTGGCAAGAACTTGCTCAGCACATTTTTAACTAATGCATTGAAAGAGGGTAATGCAGGCATGGAGACACCAGCACCACAGAGGAAAACAACATTTCCATCAATATGGGCTTGGCGTAATGCGTTGGGAATGAAGCTCATAAGGTGTTTCTCGTTTCAAAATATAGATGAATTCAAGTCCAGGTATTCAATAAATCAGCGTAGGCCATATGAGAAAAAACTCAGCCTTGCTATACTATCTGATTGTATTTAATATTTATTCATCTGTCGAATAGTTCAACAACTTTTTTATATATATTTAGGAGATTTTGCATGGTTGAAGATTTTAAAACCACTGAAGCGTGGCGGATTTTTCGGATTCAGTCTGAATTGATTGATGGGATTGAGACACTGCGCCATCTCGGACCGGCTGTGACTATCTTTGGCAGTGCCCGACTTAAGCCCGGTAGCCCGTATTATGAGGCAGCCCGTACCATCTCTAAGAAACTTTCCCAGCAGAAAATCAGTATTATCACCGGTGGTGGTCCGGGTGTGATGGAAGGTGCCAACCGTGGTTGTTATCAACAAGGCGGTCAGTCGGTTGGGCTGAATGTTGCTCTGGCCTTTGAACAGGTACCAAACGCTTTCCAAGATATCAGCCTGACATTTCGTTACTTTTTTGTCCGAAAGCTCATGTTTGCTAAAAATGCCGACTCCATGATTATCTTTCCTGGAGGATTTGGCACTATGGATGAGCTATTCGAAATTCTGACTCTGGTTCAGACCGGAAAATTGAGAGAGTTTCCGATTATTCTTTATGGCACCGAGTATTGGCGCGGTCTGCTGGAGTGGCTCCGCAATACAGTACTGCCTGAAGGATGTATTGGTCCGTCCGATTTGGATCTTTTTCATATGGAAGATGATCCTGATACCATCGTTAAGATTATCGCTAATTTTGTTGATTCAAAAGTGCATGAAAATGAGATAGACAACCTTGTGGTGAGTTGATTCCTGTTATTAAAATCAAAAAAATATCAATCTAACAATCTGTTAACGCATCACTTCACCAAGGGTCAACATCTCGCCTGATCCGGCACGATGGGCGATCATGGCTAAAAACAGCTCCCCTGCACCCAACGCATCAGAAAGTGCGTTGTGGGCACGATAGCGCGGTAAACTGTAGCTGGCACGCAGTGCGTCCAGACGTAGATCACCAGCTTTGGCATAACGATTACTGTGTTTAAGGCGTGTGCTCTCCATCCGCAAGGTATCCACCACGGGTAATACCAGCGGATAACCATAGATGCGACGACAAGCCGCCTGAAGGAAGGTGATTTCAAGTCGGGCATAATGGGCGATAAGCACTTTGCCTTTCAACGCATCGAGCACCATCGGCAATACCGATTCCAACCGCTTCCCAGTCCGTGACATATCATCGGTAACACCATGAATAATAGCCGACTCTTCTGGAATAGCCTGTTGAGGCCGAACCAACATATGTGACGCTGTATTTAGATGGATTCGACACCCTTGGATCTGTACCATCCCAATGCTGAGAATCTCATCCCGTTTGGCAAACAGTCCGGTGGTTTCCAAATCAAGAGCCATAAAATCCAGCGTACTAATTAATGCATCGCGTTTTGGCATCGGATGCTGAAGAAAGGAGTTCAGTGGACCGGACACACTGCGATGCAACAGCCAACGGCGCTGCCACTCCAAAAGTGTTAAATTATTCCACCAAAATGGCAACATATATTAAAAACTTTCCTGAATAAAAACAGACTGATTCAATATATATTCAACTATATTATAGTGATTTCGATCCGAAATTAGACGATGAACCACAACCTGAGTGGAAGCCCTGGTGATGTTTTTGCGCCGCTTTTGATAAGCGAAGCAGATCATCAGAGCAAAAATATCACCAGATCTGGAACGGCTGACTGTTCAAATTTTAGACGAAACCTCTAAAATCGAGAAATCTGATACTTCTGTTCCATCGCTGATTGCATGGTTCTAACAATAAGGAATGCATCTTTCAGATGATCCCGTTCAAAAGGTGTCAACTCCTCCGGCGGTAGATAATTATTAGGCGATTGACCACTACGCAACCGTTTGGCCTGATGGCGAATGCGTGTCAATTCAATAAACGCCATAGCGTCAATCAAATCAGTTGCACCACGCCCACTGAGCAATCCACTATCCCGGCACTTTTCCAAACGCTTTCTGGTATTAACATCTTTAATGCCCTTCTCCAAAGAATAGACCCGAGCCAGATCAACAATGGGAATGACACCATTTTTTTTCAGATTAACCGTATCATCATGCTCACCACCCCGAATCAAAGTAAAATTACGAAAAAATCCAACCGGTGGTTGGTTTCGTGACGCATTAGCCGCCAAATGGGCCAAAAAGATTCTATTTTTTCCGGCATTATCCAGTACACAGTCACGGAAATACCAAAATAGACTCTCATCGCCACCAATAAACTTGAGATCAAAAAAGATACTACACAGCATCACCGCCTTGGGTGTCGGCTCCTGAATCCAACGCCGAAACATCCGCCGCCAAACCCGTATCGGCTGCCGCCACTGTGAATTAGTGGCCATGGCATTGCCCGGACAGTAAACAAATCCACAAATATTGAGTCCATCACTGACATAGTGACTCAATTTCTCGAAATAAGCGCCATGCTGTGCAGGAATATAGCTGTCATCAATAAGCAAACAGTGATCCTGGTCAGACTGAACCGTCTGCTCATTCCGCGCCTGTGAACCCGCAGCAGCCCACGCAAAAGGCACTGGCGCTGGCCCAAACGCTCTCTCTGCAAAACGCAACAAACGCCGACTTATCGTATCAGTAACAACGGTCAACGCATGACCAATACTCTGTGCCGTGGTGCCGGAATCGGATAGATTGACCAATAACTGTGGAATCTGTGTACACACATCCTGCAAACCTTCAATAGTCTGCTGCAAATTGATCTTGCTGACCATGAAAACAACCGATGTGCACTGATTTTGCAACAAACTATAGGGCGTAACCACGCCGACAATCTGCCCATCCTGATGAACCGGCAAATGGTGCGTATTGTTTTCAGCCATGGTGAGCATGGCATCAAACGAAGAACGATGCGCACTGATCTTTTTCGGTGCTTCAGACATGACACGGCTTACCGGCTGGCTGGGATCAAGCCCCTTTGCCAATACACGACGACGCAAATCACGATCTGTTATGATACCAACCAGATCTTTATCTTCGACTAATAATAGAGAAGATACTTCTTCATCTGTCATCAACTTGGCTGCCGATTGGATAGACGCACCAGTCGATAGACAAACCGGTTTACGCGAAATGATCTCACCTAAAGAGATCGCCATCAAACCAAAAGCAGACTCCTGACCATCTTCTGCATTCTGAATGGCACGCTTTAACCGGTCAGCACCCAACGGGCCAAAATAGTCCTTAAATTGTTCACTTTGTTCACAAAGTTCAAAAAATGTCTCAGCAGGAAGTTGATACAGCAACGTATCTTCCATCGCTTCAGTACGCGTCACAATGGATTGACCACGTTGTAATGTCTGAGCACCAAAGATATCACCTTCGCCAAGACGGACTAATAATTGTCCGTCCTGTTTAAAAATCTCTACCGCACCGGTACGAATAATCTGAAGAAACTCCAACGTATCACCACGCTCCAGAATATGTGTACCTCTACGGGCATACCGAATGGAAATTTTGGCAGGCAAAGTGTGTTGAATAGACTCAGGCAGGATATCAAACGGCGGACAGGAGGTTAAAAAGTCCAGAATTTCAACAAGTTCAATATCCATAGCGCCATCCTCCACGCGATGAGAATTTCAGGAATAATAATTAGGAGTTACACAGTTGCCGGTTGAAACAGGCATCAAAGCGTGTACCAGGATTCTCGCAAAAGCGGGAATCCTGGGAACAGAGAACCAAACTGGGTTCCTGCTTCTGCGGGCATGACGGGTACAAAATTCATTCGACTACGTAACTACTAGGGCGTGTTGACATTCGCCAGATTTCGGTTCCTGGCAAGGCAAATCCAACGAAAAAACGGAGCGTACTTGTAGTACGTGAGCATTTTGAGGCGGATTTAACGCCGCCAGGGGCCGAAAGATGGTGAATGTCAACAGGGCCTAATACTATCAAACTATTTTTCCAGAGTTAGAAAAGTATAACAGTTCATCAAAAAAAGTCAGAACAAAATATCAAAAGCGTGCTGATGCAACACATCCTTATGATTTAGTCAAAAATGGTAAATGACGGCAATTTCACCGTATAAAAATTTCATACATATTATATTATTTATTATTTTTCTAACAACTAAACATAACTATCACTAATGCACAATAAATAATCAAAAAATACATTCTTGATTAATATTTTCCCTACCATATCATAACATTGTCATGTATCTTGTATCGGTTAATTTGTGACAAATCAATCATAAGACAATAAAATCAACAAATTAAATAAAATATAGTTTTCGTAACCTGCCTGATATCTGCTATTTTTTCCGTTCGGGACGTTTCTTGTAATTGATTAAAGCATTTGCAGTTTGGAGATGAATTGTCAATACAGGAAGTGAGGGTAATATGCGTTTTCAAAACATCAAGGTAAAACCAAAACTTCAAATCATGTTGATGAGTGCTGGTCTTTTACCATTGCTGATTATTGCATTTGCAGCAAGTTGGGTTGCAGAGCACGCATTGATGGAGGCTGCCTATCACCAGCTTGTGTCTAATCGTGAAATCAAAAAAAATGAAGTTGAGAAATATTTCGATGCAGGTAAAAATGATTTAGATGTATTGGTTCATACTGTTGAAAGCCTACAGGATGAGGCTTACCGCAAACTAACCGCACTGAGAGCGACTAAAAAAGCCGAGGTAGAGCGCTACCTGACACTGCTTCGAGACCAAGCGGCAACATTTTCTCAAAGCACGATGATCATTGATGCCATGCGAGATTTTGATCATGCCCATCATGATCTATTGACTGATGGTCAACACACGCCGGCGCAGCTTGCCAGCATGCGGGCCAAGGTAAAGCACTATTATGTTGAACAATTTGGTAAAAAATATTCCGCTGAAAATGGTGGGAAACAGATTGATGTCAATACATTAATATCAAAACTCGGTAATGAAGCCCTGGTGTTGCAATACCACTATATTGCCAACAATGCCCACCCCTTGGGCGAAAAGCATGCCCTCGATCGTGTCAAGGATGGCTCACACTACTCGCAAGTCCATGGCAAAGTTCATCCGGTTATTCGAGATTATCTGGAGCACTTTGGCTATTATGATATCTTTCTCGTTGATGCTGATCATGGTGATATAATCTATTCAGTGTTCAAGGAATTGGACTACGGCACATCCTTGAAAAAGGGGACATTAAAAAACACCAATTTCGCCAGAGCATATGAACAGGCCGCTGCTGCTACCGAACCGGACACAGTGATTGTTGCCGATTTCGAACCCTATTGGCCTTCTTATGAAGCACCTGCTGGATTTATAGCTTCTCCGATCTTTGATGGTAAAAATAAGCTGGGCGTAGTGGTATTCCAATTTCCACTTGATCGGCTTAATGCCATTATGACCGCCCGTACTGGATTGGGAAAAACCGGTGAAACCTACCTGATTGGTTCTGATAAGTTGATGCGTTCAGACTCCTATCTTGACCCTCAGTATCACACAGTGGCCAACTCCTTTAACAATCCTGAAAAAGGCAAGGTAGACACCTATGCCTCTCAACACGCATTGAAGGGTGAGACTGGCACTCATGTAATTCTGGACTATAATAATAATCCAGTGCTCTCTTCCTATGCTCCGCTTCATGTAGCTGGATTTAATTGGGCTCTAATTGCTGAAATTGATGTGGCAGAGGC
Organism: Magnetococcales bacterium; assembly: GCA_015234045.1. Taxonomy (GTDB): domain Bacteria; phylum Pseudomonadota; class Magnetococcia; order Magnetococcales; family JADFWU01; genus JADFWU01. The sequence goes on along the minus strand of JADFWU010000001.1, from coordinate 81,593 downwards.
GTTTAGCCCGATTAATAATCACGATGAAGAACTGTTTAAGAAAATTCAGGAAAAATTGGGCTATTACGATCTGTTTCTGATCAACCCGGATGGCTATGTTTTTTACTCAGCCACCCGTGAAGCTGATTTTCAAACCAATATGGTCAATGGCAAGTATGCGAATTCCAATCTAGGCCAGCTTGTAAAACAGGTGATTAAAACCAAGAAATTCGGCTTTGCCGATTTTACCCCCTATGCGCCATCAGAAAATGCACCCGCTGCATTCATTGCCGAACCGATGATACATCATGGAGAGGTTGAACTGATTGTCGCCCTTCAACTGCCACTGGAAGGTATTAATGAAGTAATGCAGGCTCGGGAAGGCATGGGCGAAACCGGTGAGACCTATTTGGTAGGTTCGGATAAGTTGATGCGCTCGGATTCATTTCTCGATCCAGAAGGACATACTGTAAACGCCTCTTTTGCCGGAACAGTCGAAAAAAACGGTGTTGATACAGAAGCTTCCAGAGCTGCTATCAATAATGAAACCGATGCCCGTATCGTGACCAACTATAATGGGCATCCTGTTCTATCAGCATTCACACCAGTTCATGTCTATGGTACACAGTGGGCTTTGTTGGCTGAAATTGATGAAGCAGAAGTTTTAGCTCCCATCCATAATCTATTTACTGTAGTTGCAGTACTGGTGACCATCGTCGTGGTTGTACTGTTGATTCTTGCCATGATCGTTGCAAAAAGCTTTACAAAACCATTGATGGAAGGCGTTGATCTGGCGAAAGCCCTTGCCAAAGGTCAATTGACAAGACGGATTCATCTTGACCGCGCGGATGAGTTTGGCTCTTTAGCAGAAGCACTGAACACAATGGCGCAATCGCTTTCCAATATCATCGTTGATATTCGTAACAAAGCGAACCAGTTGGACCATGCCTCTGAGGAGCTAAAAAGCGTTTCTTCAGAGATGACTGTCAATTCAGAAGCATTAGGTACCCAAGCACAACAGGTTGCAGCTGCTTCTGAAGAGTTAAGCGCCAACATGGAAGCGGTAGCACACTCCACTGAAGAGATGAATGGTAACGTTGGTCTTGTCTCTGGCAGTGCCGAACAGATGAGTGGTGACATGACCACAATCTCCGCTGCGGCTGAAGAGGCCAATGTCAATCTCGCCACAGTTGCATCAGCAACAGAAGAAGCAACCACCAATATCAGCTATGTGAACGAAGCATCTCAACGCTCGGGACACAATGTCAGCCGGGTAACCAGTTCTGTGGACCAGATATCCGCTTCTGTGAATGAAGTGCGCGGTCGGTGTAATAGTGCAGCCAATGAATCTACCCAAGCTGCCAATAGTGCAAATTCGGCCTATGATGTCATGGATAAACTGCGCGTGTCTGCTCAGGAGATTGGCAATGTGGTTGAGGTGATCAACAATATTGCCGAACAAACCAATATGCTGGCGTTGAATGCCAGTATTGAATCAGCTGGCGCAGGCGAAGCCGGTAAGGGCTTTGCCGTGGTGGCTAATGAGGTAAAAGATCTCGCCCGCCAAACCGGTGAAGCAACGCAGATGATCTCCAAACAGATTGATGCCATTCAGGACAATACCAGAGCCGCTGGTGATGCCACACAACAAGTAACCGAAATTATTGCCCGTTTGCAAAATGCCAACAATGAAATCCTGATTGCGGTTGAGGAACAAAATAGCGCAATCAGTGAGATTGCCCAATCCATGAATGAAGTAAATCAGGAAACCAACGAAGTCTCCTTGCGGGTTGGAGAGGCAACAGCAGGCACTCAGGAAGTAGCTCGGAGCGTTCAAGAGATCTCCGCCGGTATCAATGAGGTAACGCAGAGTGTGTTGTCCGCCAGCAGTGGTGTGGATGCGCTCTCTGGCTTGGTAGAACAGGCATTCTCCTCCAGTAACGAAATTTCCAGACGCATTTCAGAATCCACTCGCGCTTCGGAAGAGGTCGCTCAAAGTATGACAGAAGTAAATCAAGCCTCTGAAAGTATGGGACAAATGAGTGGTACAGTGAATCAACGGGCAACGGAGATGTCCAGCATTGCTCATGAACTCAATGAATCATTGAGCCAATTCACCGTTGATGAAGGATAGGTTTACACCATACACATAAAAAAATGCCCGTCCAATTCAGTTTGGACGGGCATTTTTAATTTCTGTGGAACACTGCATGGCACAATCGACTTCAGATCAACCGTGGTCGATTCTACCAGCATACATAATCAATGATCATGTGCAGCACCCGATCCACGTGGAATACGAATGTCTTCAACCAACTGCTGAACCTCAGCCGGTGGCGGTGAAGTCACTCTGGAAATGGCGAACGCCGTAATGAAATTGAGAATCATACCAATTCCGCCAATACCTTCAGGCGAGATACCCATAAACCAATTCTCCGGTATATTCGCAGCCATCGGCTCAATGAACACGCCTTTGAAGTTGATGATATATCCCATCGTGAAGATCAAACCAACCAACATGCCCGCAATAGCACCTTCGCGGTTAATGCGCTTGGAAAAGATACCCATCAATATCGCAGGAAACAGCGATGATGCCGCCAAACCAAAGGCAAACGCCACAACCTGCGCCACAAAGCCGGGTGGATTATAGCCCAAATAACCAGCTATACAGATGGCAAACGCCGCTGCTATTCGTCCCGCCATAAGCTCTGAACGCTCAGAGATATCAGGCATCAAAATGCCCTTTAACAAGTCATGAGAGATAGCCGCCGAAATCACCAACAGTAAACCCGCCGCCGTTGACAACGCTGCGGCAATACCACCTGCCGCCACCAAGGCGATCACCCAATCCGGTAAACCAGCGATTTCCGGGTTGGCCAACACCATAATATCCCGGTCCACTTTCAACTCATTGCCGTTCCATCCGTACTCGTCTTGGGCCATTTTAGCAAATTCGGGATTCTTATCATTGTAGTACTGAATCCGACCATCGTTATTCTTGTCTTCGAACTTCAACAAACCAGTGGGTTCCCAACGCTTCATCCATTCAGGACGGGATTCTACCTCCAGGTTACCAGCAGGTGTTCCCACAGCGCCGATCTGGACTGTTTGTGTGAGATTATAACGTGCCATGGCTCCAACAGCAGGTGCTGTAGTGTAGAGCAAAGCAATGAACAACAACGCCCAACCCGCTGATGTACGCGCATCACGCACCTTGGGCACAGTGAAGAAACGCACAATAACATGCGGTAAACCAGCCGTACCAACCATCAATGCCAAGGTGATAAAAAACACGTCAATGGTGCTCTTATTGCCCCTGGTATACTCGGTAAAGCCCAGCTCGGTCACCACCTGATTCAGTCGTTCCAACATAAATCCGGAACCATCCAACAATGTACTACCAAATGCCAACTGCGGCATAAAATGCCCGGTCAGCTGAAAGGCAATAAAGACCGCTGGAACCGTATAAGCAAAAATCAATACACAATACTGAGCAACCTGGGTATAGGTAATACCCTTCATGCCACCCAACACCGCATAGACAAATACAACGCCCATACCAACAATCAAGCCTGTGAGTATGTCCACTTCCAAGAAACGGGAAAAAACAATACCCACACCGCGCATCTGTCCGGCAACATATGTGAATGAGATAAAGATCAGACAGATAATCGCAACCAGACTGGCTGATTTCGAATAGTAACGACCGCCGATAAACTCAGGCACAGTAAACTTGCCATATTTTCGCAGATATGGCGCAAGAAGCGTTGCCAGCAGTACATAACCACCGGTCCAACCCATCAGGTAAACCGATCCACCATAACCGAGAAACGCGATCAAACCAGCCATGGAGATAAATGATGCCGCTGACATCCAGTCAGCTGCCGTGGCCATACCATTGGCAATGGGATGAACACCCTTGCCAGCCACATAAAACTCACCGGTAGTACTGGCACGAGACCAGATCGCAATACCGATATACAATGCGAAACTGAGACCTACGATAATGTAGGTTAATGTTTGAAGTTCCATTATAGTCTCACCCTATCACTCTTCGTGGACGTTGAACTTGCGATCGATCTTGTTCATCTGATGTGCATAAACAAAGATCAGGATCACGAAGGTATAGATAGAGCCTTGCTGGGCAAACCAAAACCCCAATTTAAAACCTGCAAATTCTATGGAGTTAAGGGTATCTACCAACAGAATGCCAAAACCATATGAAACAACAAACCATATGATCAGACAAATCATCATCAGCTTGAGATTGGCCTTCCAATAGGCCGCTCCCATTGATTCTTTTTGATCTTGCATATGAATTCTCCTGTTAAAGAAAAGAGTGACTCCATTCCCTGAGAATTAAGCACAACACACACATGCTGACCGCTCACACAGGAAATAGAAAAGGGGGTTCACTCAATCCAATCGAACGTTATCCCCTCGGGAATCAAATATTCCAAAACACAGCTCTCCTCCTATCAAGCCATGTGTGATCAGCGGGGCTGACATGCTAAGGAGCACAGAAAATCACTCTCCCAGACGTACAGGAGATAATGGTCCGTGACCCTAAATTATCGCTGATATTTTCGACATATTTATATTTTGTAACGCATTATTTGTCGATAAACAGCACGATAGTACAGTCCATACAGCATACCCTATCACACAGTCATTAGTAGGAATCAATGACCCATGCAGGTTTTTCGTGTAAAAACTGTTCAGGATTGTTATTATTTATATTTCTGGGTAGAGAAAAGATCGTTTTGACTGAGCATCCAGGCAGTCACCTGATCCTCAAGAGGCTTTCTTTGATTGCGATGCAAGTCTACCATGACCCAGTCAACCAACCACTCTTGCAGCTGAGACAACCAAGGTCCAGGCGGTAGGCGTACCAAGTCCAACATATCCCCGCCGGAGAGCGCCAATTCATGAGATGAAATGCGGCTTAACTCTTTTCGTAAAACCTTGCAACGCCGCAAGATTTGAAAAAAGTTCTCATCTATCTCCCGCCGGTCCACACTTTTCAGATTCGCATGGACACGACACTTGGACCAAACCAGCTGAAATACCCCTTCCATGGGCACGTTGTTTTCCAACAACCGTTTCATGGAACGCTCGGTTGGATTGAGATTAAAGAGCCAAAGATTACGCACTAAACTCTCAATCCGACGACTGCGCCGGTTAGAAAAAGAGAGACGCTTGAATACGTTGCCCATCAGGCGAATGGTCTCTTCTTCATAACCTGGATAATCCAACGCGCCAGAAGCATCCCGCTCTACTGTACATACCGCTTTGCCCAATTCGTGCAGCAAAGAAGCCCATCGCAGATCAAACAGAGGTATACGATCTTCCAAATACCGATCATCCAACTGAAGCAGCATGTCCAAGCAACTTTGCCGAGCGTCTGCACTGTTGTCTGATTCCTCTTGGACAATGCGTAACGCTTCAAGTTCCGGCAACATGGATTTTACCGACTGAGACTCAAACATGCGTAAAAAAAGTCCACGCTGTCGGATAGATTGCAGAGGCAAGTCAAAAATCCGGTCCATCTCACCGCGAAAACGTTTGCCATAGCTGGCTGGCAACTTCACCTGTTCAGCATGTTGAACATCAGCATCGTCAGGATAACCGTCCAACTCGAACAGAAATCGAAAAAAACGCATTCCCCGAGGTGGATCACCTTCCAAAGTATCTGATCCATCAACAAACCGTACCCGCCGAGCGGCAAGATCAGCCTGCCCGTCAAACGGATCGTATAATGGACCGTCTGGCCATTTATAGGCCATGGCATTGGCCGTAATATCTCGATGGCGCAAATCTTCGGTAATCGTTGGCTTTTGTCCGGGACGATGCCTGAAAGTGGATATCTCAACTGTATTGGGATGATCCTGCCGTTTTAAGGGCAACAGAAGACTATTATGACGTGTACCCACCACAACAGATTCATAGCCATTTTCCAATAGCAATTCAGAACATTCAGTCAGAGGACGTGGAACGAGAATATTGAGATCACGAGACAAAAAAGGACCATCGCGTACGCAATCGCGTAGCGCACCTCCGACAAGATAGACTGGACCGATTAAACGGTTCAGGTCATCTAACAGGTCTTGAACGAAAAGTGTCAGTCCCTTTTCAAGGGAAGGAATCATTGGTGTCCACCAACGCCTTTGGATTGAAGGTGCTACGAAAAAAACAGATTAATCAGGGTAACCTATTTTTTCCGTGGTCCTAAACGAATGATTCTCCATAATGGCGTTGGATCTCTTCAAAGGCAAGTTGCTTTGAGAAGAGTGGGTGTCATTCCTTCATATTGAATCTATCAGCGTCACAATACCATAAAGACACTTTTCGACTACATACACGCATTGAAGGAGACGCGACTAATGGTACGATTGTTTACATTACACAGAAACACGCCATGAATAAAAAATCCGACAAAAAACTCTCTATCATCACCATGGGATGTCGGGTCAATCAATTTGAGTCTGAATTGATGCGCCAGAAGATCCAACAAACGGGCTATCGCACCGCAGAACAAAACCAAACACCAGACCTGGTGATTATCAATACCTGCTCAGTGACCGGAGAGAGCGACCGACAAGCGCGTCAAACAATTCGTCGTACCATTCGCGCACATCCTAACGCCAAAGTCGTGGTAACCGGTTGCTATGCACAGCATGATCCTGACACTTTGGCAAAAATTCCAGGCGTAAATCATGTCATGGGCAATGATGGCAAAAAAAGCGTGGCGCAGATCATCCCCATACTGGAGCAAGGCGAATCCGTAACACCCTGTGATCAAGAATCCACAATGGAACCCCCACAGGATATGGATCTGTCCGACACATTTTCTGACAAAGCCCGCGCCTATCTTCAAGTGCAAGCGGGATGCAATGAGCAGTGTACTTTCTGTATCATTCCCAAAGTACGCGGTCCCAGCCGATCCATTTCCATTGAGCAAGCGGTATCACAAGCAAGCGCATTAATTGAAAGCGGCTTTAGAGAATTGGTCCTTACCGGTATTAACCTTGGTGCCTATGGACGAGACATACATCCTGAAACCACACTTGAAACCCTTGTGGTCCATCTATTAAATCTACCCAACCTGGGCCGATTACGCCTTGCTTCCATTGACCCTTTGGATATCACTCCCGGATTAATGGATCTTTTTGGTTCATCCGACAAACTCTGCCCACACCTTCATCTATCCATCCAATCTGGTGATGATCTCATATTAAAGCGCATGCACCGAAATTACACTCGGCAACATATTATTGATGTCGTGAGCGAGCTAAAGAACAAACAACCCAGAATGGCCTTTGGTGCAGACATCATCGTTGGATTTCCCACCGAATCAGATGAAGCTTTTCATAACACACTCAATGTAGTACAAACATGTGACATCTCTTTGGTTCATGCGTTCCGCTACTCAAAGAGACCCGGCACTCCCGCAGCAGATTTTCCTGATACAACTCAGATAGACGGCACACTCGCAAAACAACGCTCTGCTCAACTACGACACGCCGGCCAGCTCAATTTAACCAAGCTAAACAAATCCCACCTGAACAAGTCGGTATCCATTCTGGTTGAAAAAGTGGATCACAATGGTTTAATTATTGGCAAGACAGACACATTCCTACCAATCCGTCTCCAATGTAGCACTGATAAACTTGGTTCAGATTCTATAAATCCTGGTGATTTAATCGTTGGTACGCCTCATGGCTTGGATAGTGATCAACAACAGCTGATCGGTACATATCAACAAGAGACCAAAACAGACCATAACAGCTCAATTTGATGTCAGTATTCAGACAGCCCCCCTTTTGGACTTCAAAAGTTATCCACAGCTTTCTCCACAGATTTGTGGATGATTTTATAAAAAGTTATCCACAACCCACTGCTTTGCCTAAATATTAGGCAATTTGGTTTTTTCAGTATCCATTCATCAAGATAAAATCCTCATACCCATGTTCTCCACAACGTTATCCACAGATACAGTGGATTTCTTTTCCGACAAATTATGGTTAAATCCCGTCATATAGACGATGTTTACTTTACATATCATTATGTTAAATAGTTATCCACACCCTTTCACATCGAGTCAAAGTGCTGGATTCATAGAGGTTGAGGTGGTATCATAGCGGTGGATAAATATGCGTATAACGTTTATTTTCAATAGGATAAAAACTTATTCACAGACCATCCTTCCTGTGTAAAAGTCCAATACACACACCTATGCCATTACACGCTGCTTTGCGTTTTACACATTTTTATCCACAGGTAATAATATTGACGAACGCAGTGGATTTTTGACACGCCCTACTCATGCGCTACCCTCTCAAAGTGATCCACCGAAGCCGATCCGACCACAACACCGTCATTGAGGTGTGTGATCAAGGCCCCATGCGCTGGCTACACTTTGGTAGCTATCTGAAACAGAGCGCTATGAAGCGAGATGATCCCAATCATCTGGTTCTACCCTACACACGCCACATGATGGCCAGCCTGCTATTCAACCCTCATCCATCTAATGGATTGATGATCGGCCTGGGCGGCGGTTCCATGGTGAAGTTCCTGCTCCATCACTTTCCTGAATGTCGATTACATGTGGTTGAGCATAGCCAAACGGTCATTTCCATGGCCCACGGCTACTTTGAGGTGCCACGCTCTCCCCGTCTTGGCATCTACGCAGACGATGGGCTTGATTTTCTGTTACGCAATCAGCCGCCTTCCCCAGCCTGCGATCTGATTATCATTGATGCTTTTGACTCTGATGGCATGGCACAGTCAGTCTATGCGCATAAATTCCTAAACTATTGCTCCCAATGGTTAAGCGATTCCGGCGTATTAGCCATCAATCTAACCCGCACCAACATGCGACTCTATTCAACCATGCTTGACGCATTAAAATCCCGCTTTAATGGATTTATTGTCACCCTGCCCTGCGGACTCTCAAAAAATGTCATAGCGTTTGCCTTCAGGCACACCCCCCCCTTTCGTCAGGGTCAAATCATGTTTGAACGCGCAGCATCACTCAAACAGCACTTGAAATTGGACTTTCCCTTTTTCCTGAAAAAGATGTACAAGCATAATTTAACCGTTCGGGAACGCATGTTGATTCGGATGGGATTATAACCTATCAATTGCCTGTTTATTTCAAGAATCCCTCGGTGTTCTTGCTGATATTTGATACACTTCTAGACATCCTATTCATTATTTTCCAATTGGTTACTTTATCATGCAGCGTTTGCTACTCTTAGTCAGCCTGTTGATCATTCTGTTCTTTTCCATTGGTTTCTTTACCAATGACGCGTGGCAATCCTCCCTTCTAGCCCAGTTGGGTATGAATGATAAGGCTCAAACGCCCGCTCCCCGTAAATTAGCCACTGTTGATGAACTTGAAGCACTCTCTTTGCGTCTGACTGCGATGGATAGCGCGCTTAAAACACAATTGAATGGCATGCAAAACACTATCAGCCAGTTAAACCAGCAAATACGTTTGACTCCTACCATTCAAGGCGGTGCTATCATTATTAAGCGCGGTGAAATGTCCTGGCGGCTGGAAGATCTTTTTTCTCGTCGTCGAACGTATCAACGCCCAGTCCGTTTTAACACCCCTTTTTCCAACACACCCACCGTGATCCTCGGGATCACGATGATCGAATCCACTTCGGAAGAAGGTCGTTACAGTGTTCATGCAAAAGACATAACAAAACAAGGATTTAACCTGTCATTTGAAACATTGGCAGAGCTCAAACCACATGAGTCCCACATCAATTGGCTGGCATATTCGGCAGGCGTGGCATCACCTACACCCAACCCCACAACTAATGGATCACATTGATCCAATCGGGAGAGCGTATCATGAAAAAAGAAGTGGAGTTGGAACTTCCAGTGGATGAGATTGCCCAACAATTAGGTATAGAACCCTATGCGGTTGAATCTGGTGTAATGAGTGGTGAGATCACTTTGGAACAGGAGATCACTACCGGCCTGTTCAATGACAAAATGCACAAACTCGCTCAACTACGGTTCACTTTCGGCACGAAAGTAGCTGAATTCAGTTTCCCTCTCGAAGAGTAGCCCTCTGTGTGAGTAACCCAGCAATAAAGGAGATATTGTGACCGATTCCAAACGCCGCCCAATGAAAAGAAAAGCGCCGCGCCGCGTCTTTCCGCCATGCCGTGTCTGTAACGCGGACACAGGCTTCACTTGGTCCTGCCAATGTGGTTTTGGTGTCTGTCATAGCTGCATGAATGATAATCCCTTGGCTTACAAGGCGGATGGACGCAACTGGGCATGCCCTGACTGTGGCAGACCTCAAGTTGGTCCAAACCATTAAGATTGGGCTCTCATTAGCTCTTTGGATACTGTATATAGTCATTTCGATCCAAAATTTGACAATGAATCACGACCAGAGCTGGAACGGATGACTGTTCATATTTCAGACGAAACTACTGTATGTAGTTATTTCGATCCACAATTTGACAATGAATCACGACCTGAGTGGAAGCCCTGGTGATGTTTTTGCGCCGCTTTTGATATGCGAAGCAGATCATCAGAGCAAAAATATCACCAGGGCTGGAACGGATGACTGTTCATATTTTAGACGAAAGCACCATATAATGCGCTTTGGAAGATTGAAAACTGCGCAATGGCGTTTCACATGGAAGAGAACGTAACAAGCGTACTGAGACATGACTCAGTACGCTCCAGCTTTGATGATGTTACCGAATCAATTTCAACATTGAATCATTCATTTCATCCAGCCGTTTAACCAACACTTCAATCAATTGATCTTTGATTTTATTCTGCAATCCCAGATCCATCTGTCGCATGGTCGCACCATCCAACTTAAACGCAATCACCACTGTCTTGGCTGATACGTTAGTGGTTCTAGGCCGTGCTGTTAAAAAGGAGATTTCACCTAAAATTGCGCCGGGACCAACCGTTGCTATAACTCGATCTGGAAACTTGTTTTTGGTGATGTTGACTTCACCATTCATTAAAATGAGTAACGAAGTATCAGACTCATCATCCTCTCTGATCAGCACTTCTTCAGGCTGGTAGGTCGCAAAGAAAGTATCCTCCTCAGCGACAAGTATTTTGCGTTCTTCCTCTGTTAATTGCCAAAAAAAAGGGATTTGATCAATCAGCTTTAAAATCAACATGGAAACCACCTAACATTGGAAAGTTAACGGCGCTTTCAATCATCCTTCTGGTCCCACAATTTTGGTTCGAAGTGCCCCGACCAAAGTTTGATTGATCTCTTTTTGCCTGGCAAGATCCTGACTGGCTTTTTCAAGCCGCTTGACTAATATCTCAATCAGCTGCACTTGAACCTTCTTTTGCAACTCAGCTGGTAGTGTTTCACTACTTTTCCCATCAATCTGGAAAGAAGTCACGTCCCCTTTAGCAATTATGTTAGCTGTTCGTGGCCGTTTTGTCAGAAAGGACAGTTCGCCAATAATAGCCCCTGTTTCAAGGGTTGTCAGAATCTTATCTGGAAAGGCATTCGTGGTAACATTGACCTCACCGGACACCAAAATGAGCAAACCATCATCCGTTTGCCCTTCTGTGATGATGGTTTCACCATTTGTATAGGTAGTGAAGAAACTATCGTTATTCGCAAACAGCTGACGCTCTTCTGGAGAAAAATCCCAAAAAAACGGTATACTTTCAAGAAGCTTAGTTAGTACCATCGTACCCTCAATATGCCATACCAAATGGTAAGCCAGACCGCAGCCTGCCCCCTCCTCCCCAACTACTGCCACATATTTATGTCGCAGCACTTTCAGTCCCCCCGGACTTTTTTCCCACTTCTACACAAGAGCTAAAACCGCACCCCCTGTGCAAACACCACGTTATTTAGTAAAAACACTCTTATTGAACAATTTTGTACCATTTTTGTCTACTAACATTCATCTATTTTTCATGAAAAAAGAAGATTTTATGATAGATATGGACCACCATGGTTTATACTCATCCGAATAGAGGATCAATCCACCCTCCACCCAAAACCCGATCAGATTCATCGTAAAACACACACGCCTGTCCTGGTGCGATGGCCCTTTGAGGTTGATCAAAAATCACTTCCAAGCCTATATCCTGCCAATTCTTTAACCGTGCCGGCTGCGGTTGGGCTGCATAGCGTATTTTGGCTAAAATACGCTGATCCTCAACTGGAGAAGAATCACCAAGCCAATTATAGCGACTCAAAGTAAGACGACTTCCCATCAACGCATCATCTGAACCGACGACCAGCGTATTGGTTTCTGGCACAATAGCGATCACATAGAGCGGATGCGGTGCAGACACGCCAAGTCCACGCCTTTGCCCCACGGTGTAACAGGATAAACCCTTGTGGTTCCCTAGATGGACACCATTGTGATCCACTATTGGTCCTGGCAGTAACGCTTCAGGGGCATGTGTTTTGAAAAAGGCATCGTAATTTCCATCTGGCACAAAACAGACATCCTGACTCTCTTGTTTTTTTGCAACGTGCAGATCGTACTTCTCAGCTAAAGTACGTGTTTGAGCTTTGGTGAGTGTACCGAGCGGAAATCTGAGAAATTTAAGCTGAACCACTGTGGTTGCAAATAGAAAATATGACTGGTCCTTATTTTGGTCTACACCTCTATAAAGCCTTGGAAATCCATTGGAACTCGTTTTTTGAATGGCATAGTGTCCTGTGGCTAGAAAATCGGCCCCTAACGCTTTAGCCTTTTCTAATAATGCTTCGAATTTCAGTACCTGATTACACCGTACACACGGATTCGGTGTCTGACCTTTCCGATAGGTTTCTATGAAGTCTCTCACCACCGCTTGATGGAACAAGCTCTCCATATTGACCACGTAGAATGGAATTCCTAAGCGGGACGCAACCTGCCTAGCATCATATACATCATCAAGAGCACAGCATGTCTTACCGCCAGCAGCCATTGAATCACCGTGATCCCATAACTGCATGGTGATTCCTATCACTTCATAACCCTGTTCCAACAGATAGGCTGCCACCACTGAAGAGTCCACACCACCGGACATGGCGACTACCGCTCTTTTATTTGTATTTTGAATAGTCAACTGAGGATTCACTTTTCTGGAATGTCGATCAGAGAAGAAAGTATAGATAAAGAGCCACGCAGAGACTGCATTTTATTTCATTTTGGACAAAAATGGACAATATCGTCATCTCGATCCATAATTTGACAACGAATCACGACCTGAGTGGAAGCATTGGTGATATAGTGATTTCGATCCGAAATTAGACAATGAATCACGACCTGAGTGGAAGCATTGGTGATATAGTGATTTCGATCCGAAATTAGACAATGAATCACGACCTGAGTGGAAGCCCTGGTGATGTTTTTGCGCCGCTTTTGACATGCGAAGCAGATCATCAGAGCAAAAATTTCACCCGGGCTGGAACGACTGACTGTTCAAATCTTAGACGACCCCCCACGCCCTATCGTGACGCTTTTTACAGTCATCCGTCAACAGGAACAAAAACGATGTCTATTATAGAGATTATTGAGTGGTCATCTGAAGCGGAAATGCGTGCAGATATGCAACAGCGCGGTCATACTCCGGCCCGTTACACCTATCCACCTGGATTAACCTTTCCACCACACACACATGATGAAGATAAAATTGCTGCTGTGGTTTCTGGTCAATTCAGGATTTCAATATATGGTCAGACTGTGGTTCTCGGCGAGTTGCAAGGTGTGTTCGTGCCTCGGCATGCGGTTCATAGTGCCGAAGTGGTTGGTCAAACGCCTGTAGTCAGTGTTGATGCTGTCAAATACACATAACCCTCTTACCCTGCCCTTCTGACTGCACCACGCATCTGTTGTGCTGCAAAGATACGCCACACTTGGCCGACTTTTTTGCCATCTGCGCGAATCTCTACCTCTTTTATCGACAGACTTCTCAAAGGCCGTCTGCGAAGTGGATTTGGTTTCTCTACATGCCATCCCGTATCGGATTCACACAAAACGTTCAGGAATCGACGGAAATTATCCAGATTTCTATTGAAATGGCTTTTCAACATGTACCAAACTCCTTTTCTCAGCAGGTCAACTATTGTTGACGCTACACAGCAGTGTTGCGATTCTGACTTAAACAATCATGCATATCATGTACCAATACAATGACACGCTAATATTACCTGTTAACATGTCATGAAAAGGCACTTTTCCTGTGTCTTTTCCGTTTCACCCTTCTTAACTGTCCTAATCCATGACGATATCACCGCTTATTAAACCATATATCGTTGGGAATTTGGCGATTGTCAATTTTTCCATTTAATAAACGGATTATGGTTAAATTTTTCGTGTCACCTTTTGGCGACTTTACATGCAACATCTTGATTAACAAGATCTACTCTCTCTGGTATTGCGCTTGCAAAAGAAGCTGTGTCAGAAAAACCAGAGGAGCGCATGATGAGTGATCCAGCTGCACCAAGCAGCATGACCTATTTAAACTTCGATACCCGGGATCAAACACGTTCGCTTTCAGCGCCAACCGCTGGAGAACAGACGCAGTTTGAATCTTTTTTGGATACGGTTAATCCTATGCAACACCTTCCTGTTGTCTCTGGAATCTACCGTAAACAGACCGGTGACGGCATTGAAGCGGGCCCTAAACTGGCCGGCAGTGCTTTGTATGGTTTTTTGATGGGAGGCCCTGCTTCAAGCCTTACTTCCGTTGCTTCAGCCGGTGCGGATGTCCTTGTTAAGGAAATTAGCGGACGTGACTTGACGGAACATGCTTTAGAATTGGTCGGCGCTGGCGCACCACCTCCTCCTAAGGTGATGGATTTTCAGGTTTATACAGGGTCACCGATTAATACAGATACGGTTTATGGTTCAGGGCAGAATGGTGGGTTTGAGATCTTTTCTTCACCAACTCCTGTGTCAACATCTGTTTCTACTGGAATTAAAGCATATGGCCGTGCGGCTGAAAACCACACTGGTGATGCCCGTTAGAATGCTTTACTGATATTTTTTTATACTCTCTTACTGAATACTGAACGAGGCCAGGCAAATGAAGTTGCTCAATGGGATGCTGTCAGAATATGCGGCAAAAAAACGTGAAAAAGATACGGTTCTGCCGAGCATGACTACTGGGAGCACCTCAACTGGAAGTCCTGGTCGTAGTCGTAAACCTGCCCAGAAGGCTGCCCATTTGAAAAAAGTGCTCAATGGTCAACCAACAGGCAAGATTGACGAAGAGTTTGTCATTCAAAAAGATCTACATGATCTGTTCATCGGTGCCAAACTGGAACGCCTTGAGTGTGCTCTGCCTCTGATTGAAGCCATTCAAGATGCTTTGGATAGCGACAGATCTGGCACGTCTGTTCCTGCGGGCACTTTGACAGTCAAAGGATGGATGGGCCTGCTCAATCGTTGGGAATTGCAATTGCGTAGCATCCGTCCCAGCCAGGCGCGTTATCTTCGTGAGTATTTGGAAGAGATGGTTACTAAGAAAAACAGTACAAAGTCTCCTTTGGTTCCGATGCTACGTGAACTGATCTCTGTGGTAGAATCCGCTCAGATTCGACTTGACCTAGAGCGCAGTCAAAAGGTTTCTGGCTGATTTATCTTACATTCAGAACGAGAGAGTGCTTTTTTAGACCGTACAATCAGGTCAGCAAAATTTACGATTGATAATCCAGTTAGGATCACGAGAAAATAAATGACAATTCCTTTCATTTATTCCTAACCGTATGAAATATTAAAAATAAACAAAAAGCCGCCTGCCCATTGTCAGGTGGCTTTTTGTTTTTATCTGTTTCAGCGCCCTGTTAGAACATGGTAAGACTTTTCCTATACTGGGGATTAACCGGTATACTGGGCAGTTAGAGCCTTTTTTGAAACTCAGATATAGATTGGTATCCTGTGTTTCAAGACTGCCTCTAACACTCTTTACTATTACAAGGATGGATATAGCGGATCGCCGGATGGCTGGAGCTTCCTCGCATTACGAAACGAAGAGACTATACGCGGGGAGCGATCCCAAAGCGTTACGCTTTGTGCTGGTCGAAAGTCATCGACCGGTATGGAAGATCTTGCGCTCTGCAACCGCTTTGGCTGAAGGATCTGTCATTGTTACTGGCAGGGCTGGTTGTGGAAAGACACAACTCTTACATCGACTCCATTCTGTGGTGCCTAAAGATCGGGATGTCGCACTGATTCTTGATCCAACTGAAGAGCCAGACGTTTTTCTCAAGCAACTTGTAAAGATTATCAATGCTGATACCGTCTTTTCTGAAGACGATGAACCGTTGACCGCGAATTCTCTGTTTGATGCCATGGAGCATCGTGCGAAAACAGGTCGCAAATTGTTGTTGGCGGTGGATCGCATTGAAGAAATTCCTGACAAGAATTTGGAATATCTTGGTCTTATCATGTCATTTAGTGCCAATGAACTGAGACCCGTTCAGATGGTTTTAGCTGGTGATGTAGATTTAGGCGCACTTGATAATGATCCACTGTGTAAACCTATTATGGATACGCTCGTGGGTTCGGGTGAGTTGCTTCCTCTGAGCTATCGTGAAATTCCCGATTATGTTGATCGTTTATTAGAAAAATCTGGTCATGAACTGGTTGATTTCTCCTTTTTTGGTTGGGTTGAGTTTTACCGAATTACGCGCGGTGTGCCCAGTCATATTAATCAGTTATTAGGTGGTGCCCTCGGACTTATTGAGACAAAAACCAACCGATTGGTCACCGGATCAGTAGTACGTCGTGCTGCACGCGCTTCAGGAAATTCTCCTGGAATTAGCAGTTTAGTACTTGTTATGGTCGCTGTAATCGCCTCACTCACTGGTTTGATCGCATATCTTCTCAATGACAGCACTCTGTTTGCCAGTTCTTCCGAACAACAGCGGCAAGTGCTAAAGAGTGTCCAAAAACAGCCAACCAAAACTCCGACAGCCAAGCCTGTTGATGCGACACATAAAACAGCTCCAAAAACGAAGCCCAATCCACCTAAAATATTGCCTAGAGATCACATTCCTCAAGCCTATCAATTTTCCAATGATGGATTTGATATGGAAGGCTCTTTGGTATTTGAGGGCTTACCGAGGAATAGAACAAAGCTTTCATTAGCCTTTTCAACCGAGCTTAAAACTCTGCCTTGGCCAAAAATCGAATCTGTTCGACCTCTTTCGGTATCGAGAGAAACGGTCAAAACGCCTGGTAAATTACTGCCAAAAGAGTCCGTAATGCTGCACATTCCCATCCATCCACCGAACACGAAACCCAAAAGAAAATTAGCGGCACCACAAAGTGATTGGCCAGCACCGTTGGTTCAAAATGGATCTTTG
This sequence comes from Magnetococcales bacterium, assembly GCA_015234045.1. Classification (GTDB taxonomy): domain Bacteria; phylum Pseudomonadota; class Magnetococcia; order Magnetococcales; family JADFWU01; genus JADFWU01. The sequence continues at coordinate 64,285 of JADFWU010000001.1, read as the reverse complement.
CCCGTGAAAAATTCCACATCCAATAGCCACCGTGTGGTTATTGAAGTGGGGTCTTATCTGTCACAGGATAATGCAGACGCTATTGTAAAACGACTCCGCACTCAAAAATTAGATCCGTTTATTTTGCATACACGGCGCAGCGGCCAGGATTGGTACTCTGTGCGTCTAGGCTATGAAGATTGGCATAAAGCGGAAGCAACGGCCCAGAAGATTCGCAAAGAACAGGATGGGCTTCCTGTGAAACTTCTGGAAGAAGAGTGATCAAACCGCAGTACAAGAAGCCCACGGTTTGATCATTAAATCATAGATCAAGAGTGTTCCTGTTCGGTCCCTTCGGTCTTTTGTTGCTCTTTGGCGAACAACTTTGGCATTGGTGTCCAGAGCCGTTCATGTGAAAAACAGCGCCAAGCCCAACGCGTCCAACCGATAAAGGCATTGGCCAGCCAAAGCGCCCACAACAGCATCAAACCTTTGTAGGCCACCATGGGTAACGACACCATCCACGCTGTCGGCATCTGTTTGGCATGGCGGTCCTGGAACCAGTTCAACAGTGATCCGGTTGAGTTATTGCCTTCCACCATCATCTGTGGAACGCCCAACAAACCCGCCTCAACTACGGAAAACAGTGTTGCGACCGCACTGATTGTCCACACCACCAAGGCAATTTGAATCAGTCCGAATCGCCACCATGGAACAGTATCCGTACGCATCCGTGAACGCACTGAAATTACCATAAACCAACCCACGACAATCACCAGTGATTGGTAGCTTAATTGGGTACTGAATCCTAAAAACAGTAGCGCCCATTGATAGTGTTTCAGCGGCGTTAGATCGGTTCGACCCAATCCCCAGGCAACCAACATCAACACCATCAACGTACCCCAAAACAGAACCGCTGGGCCAAGCGCAGGCCCACCCAAAAAGACCAACCAACGATCTGAAGGAACAGACATGCTCAAACGCGTATTAACGCCCGGCATATTGAGATTCACACGCGGTGTTTCCTGAATCATTCCCTCATTGCTTGGCTGGCGCCACTGAATATAAACCCGTTGATTTCCTGGAATAATGGGAAAAGCCAGCCGCCCTTGCTCCATATTCAACGGAATAGAACGACCGTTTACTTGTGCAGAAAGCAAGGTTGATGCCTCATCAAACACGATCACATGCCGCCCACCTTGGGAGCTATTCAAGGTAAGGTTCAGTGTTGCTTCCAGGCTACGCGCTCCCGGAGTAACGTTCATGACACTGGATTGAAGCGTCATGGTTGGACCATTTACACCTGGTGGTCTTTCAGCGTGAATTGTTACTGTTTCACCGGGCCATGGTCGCCAGTATGGATCATTTTTTCTCTGTTTATCCTGTTGAAAAATTGGTGGAATACCGTCCATACTGATATGCCATATTGGACCGGCCATCAGAACCCATGACTCACTCCAATTGGCCTGTTTCGGTGCGTGTAGAGTGATAGGCGTATGCTGTTTCAAACTGCTGTGCCATCGGTGTTCACGCTGGCCAGCGTTGAAATGCAACTGAACAGCATTTTGTTTGACCTTCACGCCCTGGCTGAGGACCAACTCTTTTTCCAGCAACGGCACAACCACATTGGTTGAGAATCCAGCATCCGTAACGCGCGAGACGCGGGTTTCTATTTTCCATGTCTGATCCAGAATCAAACGGCGCTCAACATGGAAAAATGGCGGTGGTTCGAACGGTAGAAAGCTGTTATCCGTGTTTTGTTTTTTGTTCTTAATCGGTTCAATCCGACGTAAAACAATGGCATCCAATTGTTTTAGTTCACCTTGATCCTGATTGATAAACTGCCAGCCATCCATCACAGCCAGTTTCAGGTGTTTTAACTTCATGGGCACCGCTAACCGAACTGTTTCATGGTTTGCTATTGGACCACTGAGCACAACCGTATGAGCACCTTGGTTGAGAAACAGCTGAAGGGAACCATTCTCTTCTCGGCGCATGGCATGCGGTTTCTTGCCATCCACATGGACCTTTTGCGGGTTCCAGTTCCCTTCACCACCACTGATCAATACCGCACTTTCATGGCTGACATGGACTTCCCACAGCGCGGAAAGCTGTTCCGGCTGTACATGCAGGGTCAGAGATACTGCTTCTGCACACTTTGGGTAACACTCGGCGGGTTGGCGTAATCGTTCAGAAAGTTGATCCAACAAACCTTGATCGGGAAAAGCGGTGCTATTGGCCCAAAGGGGATTGGAATAGAACAGAGAGGCCGCCAAAATCAGTGCTATTGATGCCGCTGATCCAGTGGGTTTCAACACAGTTTTAACCCCTTTTTTCATGTCAAAGAAAAGCATCAAAATGAAACCGAGCAGAATGATCCGCAAAGCCGCAGCAATGCGATTCATGGTTGGCGACATGAGATAGAGCGTAATCTGTTCACTGGAGAGTACCGGCCCATTCCAGTTAAATTGAATCCGTTTCCATTGCCAATTAGGCACACCGGGTCCAGTTTGAATGCGCGCATCAGGATCTTGTTGCAGTTTGGGCCGTGCTGCTTTTTGATATTGCTGGATTTCATCACCATAGGAACGGCTATAACGTCCCTTTTTTTGCGGTGCTCTTTTAATTCTCGGCGCAGGTGCCATCTGTAGCATGGGTTCAGCCACCTCTGTTGCCACGGCCATATCTTCCATCATGGGTGCTTCATTGAACTGAAGTTCATGGGCTGACATCCAGCCGCCCCAACCATTGTTTTCCAATTGTGGATAGAGACTGAACCGCGCTTGCTCAACGGTGAACATCAAACAGGCCAATATGAGCGGCACCCAGCTAAGATTTCTGTATAAACGGGCAATTTTCATCAATCGGCCTTCCGGAGCCACCCTCAGCAAGGCAATAGCCACCATCATATTGAGCAGTAGACCGATGATCACGCTATCTTCCGGACTGATCAGGATGAGGCCAATCAATGACACACCGCCCCAAACCCAACCCCACAATCGACCAATGGCAATGGCTGCTACCAGTACCATGAACATATCCAAAACCGTCCAACCATGAATCCAACTGGTATGGATCTGATCCGGTCCTGTGGCAAACAGCAACTTCCATCCTGGCGGTAGATTCAATTGGGTGGAAAGATGACTCAGATCACTATTCCATCCCACGGCTGGCAGCGTGGTCAACCCGCCATCATAGCGGGATTCTGCCACCAGATTGAGCGGTCCCAACGTCAACGGCACGCCGCGTTTCTGACTACCGTCTCGCTCGGTAATTAATAAATCCTGTCCATTGCTGTTGGCGTGGCCCAACTGAAGCGTTGGGTTCATTTCCAAACGGTTAGAGCGGGTCAGCATACCGCTTAGACGGTCCTGAGTGGTTAATCCTTTGCCATCAAAATCAATCCAAATTGTACGGTTCAGCGTGATTTGATCGTTCAGTGGATCGGAATCACCGCGTTTTTCCTGCTGTACGGCGAAAGTTTCACCAGGTTGTATCCGATAGGCTGGAAAGGTGCGCCACTGCTCCGGTGTACCGTATTGGCTGGGATCGACCGGTTGACCTTGGATGACTTTGACCACACGCAAGCCGTTTTGGGCCTGGAATGACCATATCTCCTGCTTTGGCCAGTTGGGATCATCGCTTTTTGTCAGTGGGATTATATCGGTTTGGTCCTGACTGCGATGTATCAAGCGAATCATCCATGTGCCCGGCCTGGCTTGAATATGCAATCGTCCATCCGGTTCCAACCGAGCGGGTAACGGGCTGTGCAGTGCAAGCGGTGTAAACTCAGCCAGTTGTGGCGGTTGAATGGTGATTTCACGATTTTGACCGGATATATCCAGCATCAATCGTGTAGTTATCTGCATGGGAATATCATCATCAATCAGACGAAATACGCGCATGGTGAGGGTATCGCGTTGTGTGGCTTGTTTTTCTTTGATTCTGTGTTGATTGGACAGCCATAGCCGACCATTTCGATCTGGCAGTGGTGACTCGATTTTTTTTCCATCCAGAATCAGGGTAAGCACTCCTGTTTCTGGTGGAATCCATAGTTTTTCCGGGCGGTTTTTCCAACGGACTGTACCGGAAATTGTCCAGGTTCCGGCACTGAGGGCAATCGCTTGTTTGTTCTTATTTGAGGTCAGTATGGCAGGCTTATTATTGACGTTAACATTCTCCAACCAACTGCCCACACCATCGGGCAGCGGTACTACACTATCGAACCATACCTGCCAAGATTGCTTGAATGTTGCGTGGCCTTGATCAATGGTGAGATGCAGGGTAGACGGCCACGCACACAAACGTTGATTGGAATTATCGTGCGGCGTTGGACAGCGGCTCTGTTCATGACCATGCATCACCCAAGAGATCCAGGGTTTTAGCTGCTCAGGCACCTGACTTTCTGTCATGGGAGCCGACTGAGCCGGATACACCAGAACAAACAGTACAAAAAGCAAAACAGCGCTTGCTTTATATAGGGCATTCATAACCACTGCCTCATTTTATTTATGATTTCAACGTAATAACAGGCCATTCACGATCCTTGGCCTCTTGAAGCAGGATTTCATCAGGGTCTACGGCAACGGGATTGGAAACCCGCTTCATCAACGGTAGATCATTGTGAGAGTCGCTATAGAACCACGCGCCTGTCAAACTGGCTTGTTTCTCTTCTATCCATGCGTTGATTCTGGTCACCTTACCTTCATGAAAACAGGGTGTACCATCAATTGTTGTGGAGAAACGTGTACCATCCATGGCGATATCTGTTCCCAAAAGATGTTTTACACCAAACGCCTGGGCAATTGGTGCTGTGACAAAGCTATTGGTAGCAGTGATGATTATACAGGTATGGCCTTGTTGCGTATGTTTATCAACCAAAGCGGTTGCAGCGGGTCGCATGATTGGCTTAATTTTTTCGGCAACAAATTGTGTGCGCCACGCTGTCAGAGTCTCCATATCGTATTGTGACAGGATACCTGCGACAAAGGCGATATAGGCATGGATATCAAGGCAACCTTTTTTATAGTCATCAAAAAAGCGCTGATTTTGTGCTTCATGAGATGCCTCGTCAACGATACCGTGTTCGATCAGGAACCGTCCCCAGAGATAGTCACTGTCGCCTTCCAGCAAGGTATTATCCAAATCAAAAAGTGCCAGGGTCATGATTATTTCCTGTTGTATGTGCAATTTTTCGGGAAAGAGTGCCCCAAAAATGTTATTATTTTTTCGTATGTTATCAGTCTGATCCAGCGAATAACAGCCGCATTTGAAAAATAATTAAAAAAAGTGTTAAGTATTAAGCGGTGCAACCGATAAGAGAGATAGGGAAAAGTGTAAGTGGTGGAGGTGAATTATGATTAACGCACTCCCAGCGACACCATCGTTTGGTGTCACAAATGTCGTTCAGGACCAAGCCAATCAATCCAAGGCTGCGCAGGATATTCGTACGCAAAATGCTGAAAGATTGGTTGAGCAGAGTGTTCGGAACGCACAAGCGGGTGACGGCGCTTCCCATGCCAGAGCGGAAAATCCGACTCGTGAAGAGACGCGGCGACGCGGTCTCGATGACAAGTCTCGGAATGCTTCCCGAGAGGCACTTCGCAAGGATGTCAAGAATCGGGCTAAGAAAACCCAGGAAGAAACCTCTTCGTTTCTTCTCAATGTGGCTTCCCGGCGAACTGCTGATCAGGACTCTCCGAAGGGTTACAAACCTATTGATCTTCACGTTTGACACGGTTGTCGCCACCGCTTGAGCGTTTCCCTGAACATCCCGGCTCAATTGTGACAGATTGGGTCAAAGTAAAAACGGCGAACCCAAAAGGTTCGCCGTTTTTTTTTGGAAAGAGTAACTAAAACTGGTTGGATTGCAAAGGAGGCTGCGCCGCCTTTGCCGGGTTTGGGCAGCGCCCAAATTTAAACTAAATCAGGCGCGTAAGCATCCGTAGCATTTTTTGTCCAAAGGACGGAAACGAGAAATACATGGGCCGGATTGGCTATCTAAGTGCCTGTCTTAGAACCTGATTGGTCCAGTTATCAGCCCACTCTTAAAAAAGTCCTAAAAAATATCCCCACGCTAAAGTAACTTCTAACCACATAGATTTAATTGCAATTTTGATAAAAAAATGTAAAACTGGACCTGCAAAATGACTAGTCTGATTAGATAGGATGCAAACATGGACACATGGCAACTTCAGACAGCAAAAGCGCGTTTCAGTGAAGTGGTCAAACAGGCGGCATCTCATGGGCCACAAGTCATCACTGTGCGTGGTAAAGCGGAGGCGGTTCTACTGTCAAAAGAGGCCTTTGATAAAATGGTTAAACCAAAGCCTTTATTGACTGATTTTATTAGAAACTCTCCTCTTGCGGATGTTGAATTGGACCTAACCAGAGATAAATCAAGCTCCAGAGCAGATATTGAACTATGAAATACCTCATAGATACCAATATCATCTCTGAACTGGCACGAGCAAAGCCAAATGAAGGCGTTATTGACTGGGTTCAGAGCGTGCCACAGGAGTCCTTATTTATCAGTGTTCTGACTCTTGGCGAACTTCGGAAAGGTATCAACAAGCTTGAACCATCGTCAAAAAGGGATCGTTTAGAAAACTGGCTATCCCATGAATTATCCGAATGGTTTGGAGAACGGGTCGTCGCTGTGGACAAGGATGTTGCTGATCGTTGGGGTGAGTTGTTGGCAGATGCAGGTCGAACACTGCCTGCTATTGATAGCTTGTTAGCAGCTACAGCACTTCACTTTGACATGAGGATAGTAACAAGAAATACCAAGGATTTTCAGGGATTGACTATCAAAATCATCAACCCTTGGCACTCGAAAAATAATTAATAATCAAACACCCCACCCATTCTGAGCCTTTTCAAACGCCTCAATACGCGCTTTCCACTCTCCAGGCGGTAGATTCATCTTATCCTGATTACAAGGCTTACACGCCGGAACCAAATTACCACGGGTAGAACGACCACCACGCACCAGTGGTGTTTCATGATCCATGGTCAATTCGCGGGGATGGAATCGCTTGTTGCAGTAGAAGCATTTGCCCTGGCCAATCTTGTTTTTCCACCAGGCGGAGCGCTTCATCTGTTTGGCTTTGCTGCGTTCGGCGGCCATTTGGTCTGGGTCGGCGTATATCAGAAGGGAATCAATTTCGGTCATGGTTTGAACGCCTCAACATCTACCTCTGTCTTACCATGCACCACTAGATCACGGATTACATCGGCTGTGATTGTGGTCAATAGAATCCCGTTGCGATAGTGGCCAGTGGCAAAATAAAGCCCTTGTACTGAAGCCTCACCGAGCAATGGAAAACCATCTTCGTTGGCCGGTCTCAGGCCGGACCAGGTATCCATCAGCCGTGCATTTTCCAGCCCAGGGACCATACGCAACGCCATACCGGTGATTCTATTTAATCCAGCAGTGGTGACCGCTTTATCAAAGCCGCGATCCTCCAGGGTTGAACCCATCAACACCCGACCATCCGCACGTGGTACGACATAACCGCTATAGCCATAGACTACATGGCGAAATATCGGTGGACGTGTTTCTACTTGGATGATCTGTCCAGCCATGGGACGAATAGACGTTCTTAATGGTGGCAAACCAGTCAAGCGCGTACTCCAGGCACCGCCAGCCACAACCACGCGGTCCGAATTCAGCACACCCTGTTCGGTGATAACACCAGTTACTTGTCCATTCTCGACAGAAACACCAGAAACCCGCGCACCAGTGCGAAAATCAGCACCCAATCGCGCAGCCGATGCCGCCAAAGCACGCGCTAATCCGACAGAATCTACCTGATGATCATCAGGATAGAAGTTGGCACCCACCATCTGTTCAGTGAGTGCAGGCTCGATTTTCCGCGCCTCTTCCCGATCCAGCACATCAACATTCAAACCACGATCTAACATCCATTCAGCCCGGCCAACAGCCAAACGTCCTTCAGCAGGATCTAGTGCCACTTCCAGAACACCGGAATCCTCATAGCCCACATGAATATCAGAAATCTCTTCCAACTCTTTCGCAAATTCTCGGAAACGGCTCCGACTCTCCAAACAAAGTTCAAAGAACGGTCCAGCATCGGATACTTCAGACTGAGCACCAAGAATACCCGCCGCAGCGGCTGAAGACTCAGCACCGGGTAATGATCGTTCCAACAAGGTCACTTTCAAGCCCGCCTGCAACAAACGCATTGCACACGCACAACCCATGACACCCGCACCGATAACAATCACATGTTCCAATACACTACCCTTCCAGAGACAGACGTAAACAGGTGACCAAAGAACGCCGAGCCGGATCATACGATGCCCACTTGGCATCCGGGATCTGATCAGACGAAACGGTTTGATAACCATGACGTTGAAAAAAGGAGACAACCCGCGCATTGGCGGTACAGGCAAACAAAAAACGTAATCCGCGTTTCTGACCATCGGTTTTCATTTTGGCCAACAGACGACCACCAATACCACGCCCTTTAAACCGGGTCAGGGTATAGAGAGAGACCACTTCGCCCGCTTTGGTATTTTCATAGGGAGCAGTGAGCAGACCAGCCACACCAGCCAAATGATTATTAGCGAAAAAAGCGCCATAACCACTCATCAACACATCCAACAGCTGTTCATCTTTTCTTGGCAGAAGAAACCCTTCCCGCTCACCACGGCGGATCGTGGATTCAACTTCTGGAAAATCAGACCAATTCAACCGCCGAACAAGGCAGTAATGGTGTTGCGAAAAGAAAGTACCGCGTCCCGCATAGGTGAACAACTCTTCATCCAGATCAGCCAGCTTACACAGACTTACCATGGGAACGCCACCCGCAAGTAACATACTTACAGAACGCATCAATCCTATTCGACTATCCTTACTGTCACCACCATGAATCAACGCCTCCAACCCAACAGGATTGAGAAAACTGATTACCGATCCATCACCACTTCTCAGCCCGCCCAACTCATCCACCATAACCAGACGTGGAAAGCGTAATCCCGTGGTAATACGAACCAAACGCTCAGAAAACATCTCAGCGCTCGCACACCGCAATGGCACAGCCACAACAGCCGCCGAACTACTCCACACACTGTGCAATAGTAGACGTTCACCATCATGATTTAACTCGGAATCGCCCACAGAAAGCCACAGAGATGGCTTGGATTGGGCATGCAACAGCGGTTTAAGGCGTGAACCAAGAGGTTCATCCTCAAAAAAAAGGATGACTCGGGCACCATGATCAGTCAGATCACTGATCACGTTAAGCAATGCGTCACTGGTCGCTCGGTCCAGGTTAACATCCCGATACAGGGCAACCGCCAGGGTCACACCATGGAAAGCCTGGCGAAAAAAGCCTTTCTCAGAGAAATCCCTTTGCATACCGAGGTACTGACTACTCCTTTAACGTAACATTCTGGGCTTGCAGCCCTTTGGTGGTTTCCAATACTTCGAATACCACCTTCTGGCCCTGAACCAAGGTCTTAAAACCCGGCAATTGAAGAGATGAAAAGTGGACAAACACATCTCGTCCACCCTCCTCCGGCGAGATAAAGCCATAGCCTTTATCTGCCCGAAACCATTTGACCGTACCCTCAATCGGTTCTGACATCGCTACACTCCTGGCTTCCCTACATGCCATCCCACGTCATTCAATCGGCATGTAGACCAGTTCACTATAAGCGTCTGCGCTTTTTTAAATCAAGAACAGATTTGATTTTTTTCATTTATCCAGCGTCTACTTCACGCCCTTGCTATTCATAAATTCGGTGTACTGCTTGTCAATACCCATGATGTGATTAACCAACCAATCCTTCAAGAATGAAAGCAATTCCATATTAATGGCCGCATCACCAGCCCGGAATTTCTTCTGAAAATCCAGAACCGCTGCCACCATCTCTTCATGCAACTTTTTATGGGCTTTGTAATCTGGATATCTATGCTTGACAAACTGCTCCTCTTCGCGCTGGAAGTGTTCCGCCGTATAAGCCACCAACTCATCCAAAATTTTGCCAAGCGCATCACGCCCCACACCTTTGGTAATGGCTGAATACAGTTCATTTATCATATCTACCAAACGCTTATGATCATCATCGAACTGTTTGACACCAACCAACAAGCCATCGCTCCACGGAACCAGGATATCTTTTTCTCCCTGACGGTCCACATTGACCAAAAAAAGCTGGTCCAAAAGATCAAACATCTTCTTACGCAATGAATGAAACCCATTCATTCGTTCAATGGCTTCGTCAGTATTGCCTTCACCTGCCAAAGAAACCACTTCACGTGCCGTTTCATGAACCTTCAAGTGCGTAGAACCGAGATCCTGGAACAAGGGCATGGAACCAAACACATCCGAACCATCCGCGTAGTACCATTTTCCAAAGGCGCAATCACGACCACTGGCCACCTCTTCTGGTTTCAGTCGTGAACGACCGCGAATGACCTGTTCCAAGCGACCCAACCACTGTAGATGGGCTTGTTTGACCGCCAACACATCAAATTTCGGCTTGCCGAATATCAGACCCTTTTCAGCTGCCTTCAACGCATGACTGGTCTCTTCCAAAACCTCAGTCAACATGCCGGAATATTCAATCGAACCACCCAAAAAGTGGATCAATTCCATAATTTCCAACATCATTTTCTGAACTTCAACCGATGCGGTAAAGATCTCAGAAGAAGAAAGCTTCACCGAATTGGCTTTTTCCTTAGCATCATTACTGGCATTGGCAACATCTTGGGCACCTCTGGCCACTTCACTGGCTGAACGGGCAATCTCGCCAGTACCCGTAGCCGCTTCCAAAGCTGCTCTGGCTACTTCACTGGAAGCAAAACCAAGCTCTTGAGCATTGCGCGTCACCTCTTCAGCCGCCAATGTCACATCGCTCATAGAGCGTCCGATCTCCTGAATCGACTCGCCCTGCTCATCTACAGCATGTGTAATTTCACTATTGGTTTCAGAGATTTTACCAATCACCTCAGAAATATTGCGTGTGGCTTCAGCGGCTGCACGACTCTTGGTCTGAATCTCGTTGGCTTTTTCCTCAATCATCTTGGTAGCTTCAGAGGTCTGTTGAGCCAGATCCTTAACCTCATTGGCCACAACCGCAAAGCCTTTACCCGCTTCACCAGCACCAGCCGCTTCAATAGAGGCGTTCAACGCCAGCATATTGGTTTGATCAGCAATGGTTTTGATGGCACCAACCACTTTACCAATCTCATCCGCTGAGTCCGCCAACGCATCCATTACTTCCAGCGACTCTTGTGCACTGGCATCCGCCGCTGTTGACCGTTTATCCGCCAACTGGCACCGTTGCCGCACTTCCTGCAAAGAACTGCTCATCACATCAATGGCAGAGTTCACTGTATTTACAGAAAGATTAACCCGGTCCAGACTGTGATTCACTTCAGAGATATTACCGGTCATCTGCTCCGCAGCTGAGGCCATGGTATTTACATTTTGGCTGGCCTGCTCAGAAGCCGCAGCAATCGCGTTTACATTATTTGAAAGCAGATCTGCTGCTTCAGATACCGTATTGATATTACTTACTGCGGCATCAATGTTTCCGCTGAGTTGTTGTGTCTCTTTGTCCAGCAGATCATTCTCACCAACGACCTTTTTGGCATAGCTGTGATTCTTCTCTACATCATCAATCAACGACTGCTTGAGTGTGACCAGTTCAAGAACAATAGCCATAACACTTTCTGACTGAAGCGAAAGCGTTTTGATCACGTGTTCAATCTGATCGGCCATACTGTTTACACTCCGACCGATGCGTGCAAAGCCGGTTTTGCCAATCGTAAACACCCGTGAAGTCAAATCACCTCGGCTCATCTTGTCAACAACAGCTTCAATATCACCGATCACAGCATTAATGGAGTTGAAGAACAGCAAGGAGATGAAGATTGAAAAAGCCGCAATCAGCACAATGAAAACCATGACAATCTGGCCGACTTTGGTAAAGAGTTCAGCCTGTTCCAACGCGGCACTGCGCGTTTCCGCCGTTGCGTCCAATACGGCTTTCACAAGGCTGTCCATACCTTTGGCAGCAGGCCGGTCCATGCCCTTAACGCCTTTATCTGTGGCAAAAATGCCACTGGGATCACCCAGGCGATAATATTTCTTTAACCCGGCATCATAATTCGGTGCCAACTCGGCGTGGGCTTTGATCAGATCCGATCCCAATGCAGGATCAACACCCAACTCCTTCAAAAACGGCTGTGCAGCCTTGAGATGAGATTGAACCGTTTCATTGCGTTTCCAGAATCGTTTCCAATATTTAAATTCATCCAGATTGTCCGCTTTATAGCCGCGCAGCAGAGTGTTTTTCCACTCTTGAACCTGCCGACCAAACTCTGTTGCCGCCTGTTGTATTTTGACCGTAGCCTCACCGCTGTCGCCAAGAATGTGAACCTGTTCAGCCTGTGTTTGAATTATGATGCCTTGCCAGATATTAATACCTGACAAAATCAGAATAATGCCGACCAGTGTCATCAGCTTGACCCGAATGGAGATGGGATCAATTATCCGTCGCCATGCTTTCATAAAAATGGTCTCCTTTGTGTCCTGATTACCTGTTTTTTCAAATTGCTTTCTCGAAAGAAGCCCTCACCAATGCGTCAAAACAGGTTCAAATACAGTTTCATTTTGTTGTATCTGTCTAGGCCCTGTTGACATTCACCATCTTTCGGCCCCTGGCGGCGTTAAATCCGCCTCAAAATGCTCACGTACTACAAGTACGCTCCGCTTTTTCGTTGGATTTGCCTTGCCAGGAACCGAAATCTGGCGAATGTCAACACGCCCAAGGCCCTGTTGACATTCACCATCTTTCGGCCCCTGGCGGCGTTAAATCCGCCTCAAAATGCTCACGTACTACAAGTACGCTCCGCTTTTTCGTTGGATTTGCCTTGCCAAGAACCGAAATCTGGTGAATGTCAACACGCCCTAGCAAAAACAACAGCCCCCTGAACAAATCATCACAGGATACAATACTTCAGAGCGTTCCTGCTTCCAACATTCAAATCAACTTTTTTTGCCAAAATCAGACATTACTACAACTTATAGCACTCCAGCCCCAGTGATTCACATGCGCTTTGTGCAGCACTGCCTGCCACAACAGCCGTACTTGCCAACTGAGGCTTCAAGTAAGTTTCACCAACCCTTACAAGATCTTCCAGAGTTGTTGCCAACACCCGCTGGCGGAATACCTGACGGCGATCAGCCGAGCGACCATGCAACGCTTCATGAAAAGCACGCCGTGCCTCTCCCGCTGGTGAACCGGGCCGATCAATGGCACTGATCACGCCGAGAATGGCTTCTTCCAGTTTGCGCGGTTCATGTTTTTCGCTCAACAACCAGTCCAAGGAGCGATCAAAATCTTCCAACGTCTCAGCCAAACGCGGATCACGATAAGAGTAAAACCGGAATGCGCCCGCATCAGAATCGTATCCCGCACCACCGCCATACGCACCACCCTGCTCACGAATCGCACGGTGTAGATATCCATTGCGTAGAAAATGACCCAGCACCGTCATTACCGGCGCATCCGAATGACCATAAGGCACCGCCGGAAAAACACGCGCACAGAATTGTACCTGACTGGAGACCATCCAAGCCACATTGACCTTACTGCACTGCGCATTCCATTGGAAACGCGCTGACCGATCACCCGTCGGCTTATGCCACTGTGATTTTAAAGAGGCTTCTACATCAGAAAAATGCCGCCGTTCTCCGATCACCAATAGATTAGGGTCCATGGCAACCAGCTGTTGTTGAATACGTTGGAACCGGTCAGCCAGATCAGCCACCGCATCCGGTGATTTCAATGCTTCATCCAGTTTTTTCAATCGACTGATGGCCTGCAATCCGCCCCAATGTTCTGACAAATTGGACATCTGACTCATGCCAGCTGATGCCGCACTCATGGCCAACACATGACCATTGTCCACTACTTTCATCTCAGACATCGCCCGCATCTGAGTGACCAATTCACGTATACGGTTATGTTCATCAAATCGAGCGTTTGAAAAGGTATCACCCAACAACGCAATCATCTCTTCCTGATTGCGAACCAACGCTTTACTGGAAATGACAAAATAGCCCTGATGCCCTTCCAAGGAATTCACTTCAGAACGCACTGTAGCCCGCGCACCCACGCCACCACTGATAGATGACTGCCAGGCCTGGGTTTCCAAATAGGAACGCTCACCACAGCCAACTTCAGCCAAACAGGCACTAAACAGTGGCATGACATCAACAAGATCTGGCTCAAGGGCTGGCAGATCAACAATCGTCTGTTGATAGACCAATCCATTGGTAGGCCGGTCATACCACCATGCCGGAATATCGCCAACCGGTTTACTGGAACCAACGGGAATGGTCATCTCTTCCGGCACATCATCCAGCGTCACTTTTGGCAGTACCTCAGGGTCATCATCCTGAGCCTGCCGCGCATCCAACTCTTTATTAAGCGTAATGACAGCCTGTTTCTCTTCATCGCTCATGGCAACTTTCATCGCGGCCAAACGGGCGGCTTCTGCCTGCTTACGTTGCTCATCCAATTCGGTGTCCGGCTTGAGTACCAAACGCACACGGTGCGGATTATCCAACAACAGGGTTTTGACCAAATGGCGGCTAAAATCAGGATCTGATGCCGATTCACGCAGTTTTTCCAACGCCTCTTCCAACGCCAGCGCTTGTACAGGATTACCACCATGCAGCGCAAAAGGCAGAGCTGTGAGCATCATTTTCAGGCCATAAGGAAAACCATCTCCACCGATTTCACGGCGTGACAGCTCCAGCTGATGCAGTACGGAATCCACACTCTCTTGTGGCACACCTTCCTCAACGATCTTTTCCAACACGCCCAGAATCAACGCTTCAACAGCATCAGCCCGCTCTGGCTCCGAACCTTCGACGCCGCAGGCAAACACCATTTCTCGAACCGAATCATCCATCCCACAAGCCGGAGAAGGCGCACTGCCCAACTCGGTTGTTTCCAAGGCTTGAAGCAATGGTGATGCACTGTTATCCAATAAAATCCCGTTAAGAAAATGCGCCTGAAGCAGCATATCCAGATCGACACTTTTACCAAGCAGCCAAGACAAAACCACATGAGTCTTTCCAGCAGGATCTGTTTCAGCATCCAGAGCATAAACGCTCTCTTCCTGGCGCGGCGTACTGTAACGCTGTTCATCCGGCACACTGAGATGACTGACATCAAGATGCTCAAAACGATTGAGTACCCGATGTTCAAATATCGTCTGATGCTCCCGGGCGGAAATATCGCCATAGGTCATAAAGATGGCGTTGGTAGGATGATAATGTGTGGCGTGAAAATCTTTGAGACCTTGGTAGGTCAGATCTGGAATCCGTTCCGGTGATCCGCCGCTGTTGTGATGATAGGTAATGGTCGGAAAGAGAAACCGGCCCATCTGCTCCCATAAAACACGTGCTGCGGAACTCATTGCCCCTTTCATCTCATTAAACACAACCCCTTTGAATACCAACTCTGATTCAGGATCATCCTGCTCTTCAAAACAGACCCGGTGACCTTCCTGAGCAAAATCCAATGGATGAAGATTGGGAAAAAAAGCAGCGTCCAGATAGACATCCAGCAGATTGAAAAAATCTTTTCGGGATTGACTGGCAAAGGGATACGCTGTCCAATCACTGGAGGTAAAGGCATTCATAAAAGTGGCCAGAGAGCGGCGCAACATCATGAAAAAGGGATCGCGTACCGGATAGCGTTCACTGCCACAAAGGGCGGTATGTTCCAACACATGCGCAACACCTGATGAATCGGATGGAACAGTCAGAAAAGCTACTAAAAATGCGTTATGACCATCATCGGAAGCCAGGTGAAGATGTCTTGCACCCGTCTTCTGATGTCGATAAGATTCAACTGTAATATTAAGGGCTTCTACACGCTGTTCATCAATTTTATCAAATAAACTGTCTTGCAATTCAGCCGCAGGCATGGCAATTCCTTCCTCCACTGAATCCGGTTATTCAATGAAGCAAAATTGAGGTTATTTTAGCGCGAAACCCGTAACGGTTTTCACGGTCGAAAAGCACAAGAACGCTGATCTCTTCTTGAATTTTAAGTCAATTTTCCATGAATAACCATGGATGATCAACAGGGCCTAAAAGAGAGAATAAAGTATCTTATTTCAGATCTTAGCCCACCGACTAGGATACGTTCTATTGGGGTTGGAAATAAAGACTGTAAAGAAATTAGATTGAAGATTGCAGGTGCAGTCCTTAGAATTCACAGTCTTTGTGTATATTTTGAATATGGGACTGTTCTGACTCTACCCATCAGTTCGGAGGTGAATCATGGCGGAGGACAATACCGCTAGCCATACCATCCTGGTCGTTGGCGGTGGAATGAGCGGCCTTACCGCTGCCGTTGAGGCTGCCGAGGTTGGCTATGATGTGATTCTCGTAGAGAAAAATCCCTACCTGGGCGGTCGTGTGGCGCAAATCAATCAATACTTCCCAAAACTCTGCACCCCGTCATGCGGACTAGAGATCAATTTTCAGCGCATACGTAACAATCCCCGTATCAGCACCTATACAATGGCTGAAGTGACACATATCGCTGGCGAAGAAGGAAATTTCACCGTTACAGTGCGTCAGAATCCGCGTCATGTGAATGAGAAATGCACTGCCTGTGGCGTATGCGCTGAAGCCTGTACCACTGAGATTGACGATCCGTTTAACTTTGATCTCAGCAAAGTTAAAGCGATCCGTAAGCCACATATGATGGCCTATCCTCTTCGCTATGTTATGGACCCTGAGTTCGCCAAATCCGATGCCGCTAAAATGCTGGCCGAAAAATGCCCTGTAAAGGCCATTGAACCGGATATGGAAGCCAAGCAAATTGATATTCCAGTATCCAGTATTGTCTGGTCCACGGGTTGGACCCCTTTTGATGCCAGTAAGATTCACGCTTACGGATTTGGTCATTACCAGAACGTATCCACCAACATGCATTTCGAGCGTATCGCCAATAAATACGGCCCAACAGGCGGAAAAATTGTCCGTCCTTCCGATGGAAAAGAAGTTAAGAACATCGCCTTTATTCAATGCGCTGGTTCACGGGATCATAACTATCTGCCGTACTGCTCGCGCGTTTGCTGCCTCGCTTCCATGAAACAGGCCACTTACGTTCGTAACCAGTATCCTGATGCCAAGGTCACGATTTACTACATCGACCTGCGTGCCATGGATCGTTATGAAGCGTTCCAAAAAAAGGTTGAAACTGACGAAAATATTACCTGGATCAAGTCCAAACCAGCCAGCCTGGAAGAAAATCCTAACACCAAAGATCCCATTGTCATTGGCGAAGACACCCTGACTGGTGAACGCTACGCGACACCCTATGACATGGTTGTTTTAGCTACTGGTATGGAGACGAACACCGCACTGAATGCCAAAGTACCTGCAAAATTCGTCAGTTATGATGAATACGGCTTCATTGTCAATCAGGGAAATGGTCTCACAGCCAGCGGATGTTCCACCGCTCCTCTTGATGTGGCCTCAGCGGTCCAATCAAGTACAGCGGCTGCCCTTAAGGCGATTCAGACCGTGGTGAAAGGATAAGGGACGATGGAAAATCAAAAAATCGGCTGCTATATCTGCACGGGCTGTGGCATCGGCGATCTACTGGATATCAAACTCCTTGAGGATATGGCAACCAAGGAGTCCCGAATACCAGTTGTACGCACTCATGCGTTTCTCTGCGGTGAAGAGGGATTGACAACAATCCGTCACGATATGCAGAACGAAGCTGTCAATACGGTTGTTATCGCGGCCTGTTCACCACGTGTCCATGTTGAGACCTTTCGTCAATTAGAAGCCCCTTTGCTGGATCGGGTCAATCTGCGTGAGCAGGTAATCTGGGTACAGCACCTCAAAGAAGAAGACGACAAGGACGTGTTTGAAGAAGACCGTCAAATGGCGGCGGAAGACTATTTGCGTATGGGTTGCGCCAAAGTCAAGAAAATGGACCCGCCTGAACCGTTTGATGATCCTGGCCTATCCAAAACCATCATGGTGGTGGGTGGCGGTGTCTCCGGTCTGACCGCAGCCAAAGAAGCCGCTGATACCGGTTATGACGTGGTTCTGGTTGAAAAAGACGCAGAACTGGGTGGCCGTGTCGCCCAGATGTTGAAAGTTTCTCCTGTTAAACCGCCTTACGACCAATTGGAACAGCCGCCTACTGCTGCTTTAATTGCAGCGGTTGAAGGTCATGATAAAATTAAAATCTACAAAAAGGCCACCATCAAGGAAACCACCGGAGCACCCGGTCTGTTCGATGTCAAAATTGAATATGGCGCTGGCGAATATAGCACTGGCGAAGATAGCACTGGCGAAGATAGCACTGGCGAAGATTATAGCACTGGCGAAGATAGCACTGGCGAAGATAGCACTGGCGAAGATAGCACTGGCGAAGATAGCACTGGCGAAAACAGTGAGCGCATCGGCGCAATCGTGGTTGCCACCGGCTACACGCTCTATGATGAAACCAAACTGACACACTTGGGCCATGGTACATCCCCTGATGTCATCACCGCCTGGGAATTTGAACAAATGGCCAAAGCGGGCAATATCGTCCGTAAATCCGATGGCCAACCAGCCAAGCGGGTTGCCTTCTCTCTCTGCGCCGGTAGCCGGGATGTTCAGCATTTGGAGTACTGTTCCGGTGCCTGCTGCACCTACTCCATGAAGCAGGCCCTTTATGTCACAGAGCAGTATGAAGACGCTTCCACCTTCCTCATCTATCAGGAGATTCGTACCCCTGGTCAAATGGAAGATTTCTATCGGAAGGTTCAGAATGAAGGCGGCGTGTTTATCAAAGGCGATATTAACAAAGTAGCTTCCGGTTCCAATGGCGGATTGACTGTTGATATCAATGATAAACTTCTGCGGACTCCAGAGAGTCTTGACGTTGATCTGTTGGTACTTGCCACCGGCATGATGCCGAACATTGATACCACTGATCCCAACCAGGAAACTGATCTTTCTGCATCGGATGCAAACTCGGTATTGAATCTTCAATATCGTCAAGGTCCGAGCCTGCCTTTGTTGAAGTGGGGCTTCCCGGATTCTCATTACATTTGCTTCCCTTATGAAACCCGCCGTACCGGCATCCATGCCGCTGGTCCTGTGCGTCGTCCCATGGGTATCTCCTCTTCAATGACTGATGCCACAGGCGCTGCATTGAAAGCCATTCAAACAGTTGAGTCCATCGGTCGTGGTGCGGCTGTGCATCCACGCGTGGGTGATCTCTCCTATCCTTCGTTCCGTGTTGACGGATGTACTCAGTGTAAGCGCTGTACCGAAGAGTGTCCCTTTGGTGCCATCAATGAGGACGATAAGAGCAATCCGCTATTCAATCCAACACGTTGCCGCCGTTGCGGAACCTGTATGGGTGCTTGCCCTCAGAAGATTATCTCTTTCTCCAATTACTCGGTGGATATGATCAGCACCATGTTTAAGGAGTGCGAGATTCCCGAGGAAGACGAAGAGAAACCCCGTATTCTGATCTTTGCCTGTGAGAACGATGCATATCCCGCTTTGGATATGATCGGTCACAATCGTGGCATACTGACCCCCTATATTCGTGTGGTTCCTTTGCGCTGCATGGGCTCGATGAATTTGGTGTGGGTAGCTGATGCGATGTCCGCTGGATACGACGGTGTACTGCTGATGGGGTGTCGCCATGGGGATGACTATCAATGTCACTTTGTGCGTGGTTCTGCTCTGGCTGAAACGCGCTTGAACAAGGTGGCTGAAACACTGGATCGCCTGCAACTGGAATCTGAGCGCGTGAAGATGATTGAGGTCAATATCATGGATTCGGATATCCTACCCGATAAGATCAACGCATTTGTTGACGATCTTGAAGCGTTCGGCCCCAACCCCTTCAAAGAATTCTAGGACGAACCTTTTTCCAACCGTCCATACGGGTTCACCATACTCAACTGGACAAAAAAGCGTTCGACAGGAGATTGAATATGGCTTATGACCTCTCTTTTGCCAAAGATGTCTACGAAAATGCCGAAGAGGGCCACTGGATCAAAATGTGTATGCAGTGTGGCGTTTGTGCTGGCTCATGCCCTCTTGGCCCTCATTGGGAATTTTCGCCGCGCCAACTGTTTCAGATGATACGTGCCGGTAAAGCTGAAGAGGTCTTGAAAAGCGAATCCATGTGGATGTGTGTTTCCTGCTATCACTGTATGGTCCGTTGTCCGCGCGGCCTGCCCATTACGCACATTGTTCACGGCCTGGCCCGTTTTGCGGTTGAGAAAAAACGGGCTGACAAGGATCAAGTTACCCGCCGTTTTGCCAAAATCCTTTGGGAAAACATGGAAAGGGGTGGCCGGATTGGTGAAATGGCTTTGACTACCAAACTGTATATGGTCAACGGCATTCCTGATGGCGTAAAAAAGGGCATGGAGATGAAAGACCAGGCTATGAGTATGCTCAAATCGGGCCGCTTGAAGATGGATCCGCTCCATCTTTCCAGAATCAGAGGCCACGCAGGTTTCAAAGCCATGCTTAAAAAAGCCCGGGAAATCGAACAAAAAAAGCGGGAGTCCTGATTCATGACTAAAACATATACTTTTTATCCCGGCTGTAGTTCTGAGAAAAAGGCATCCGCCGCCAATTTGGACATTTCAGTTCAGTCCATGTGTCATATTCTGGATATCCGGCTGAATGAGATCAAAGACTGGAACTGCTGTTCCGCTTCCATCGGCTATGCTGAAGGCGGCGAACTGCCCCGCTTGGCTCTTTCAGCCCGTAATCTCGGCTTGGCCCAAAAACAGAGTCATAGAAAAGATGTTGTTGCGACTTGTGCAGCATGCTGGTTAGCCCTTCGTGAAACCAATGACCGTCTCAATGAAGATGCTGAAATCAAAGCTGAAATGGATGAGGTACTACAAGCGGCTCATCTCACCTACGATGGTTCACTGCGACCGCGCCATCTTGTTGAAGTACTCATTGAGGACATCGGCTGGGATACGCTCAAAGAGAAAGTAAAGAAGCCATTAACTGGTTTAAAAATTGCGGGCTATGTCGGCTGTCAAACCAACCGCCCTTTTGGCGTTTGCGGCGACAGTTTTGAAAATCCCACCTATCTCGATAAAATGATTGAGATCTGTGGTGCCACACCGGTTGCCTTTGATAAAAAAGTCGCTTGCTGTGGCGGTGCTTTGGCCTTTTCAGAATTGGAAAAAGTGTGCGGTTTAATCAAAGACATCCTACAATCCGCCAAAGATTCCGGCGCTGACCTGATCGTCACACCCTGCCCTGTTTGTCAGCTCAATGTTGAAGTGTATCAGGACAAAGTGAATCAAATGTTTGGCACCAGATTCAAAATTCCGGTTGTCTACTACTCACAGCTCTTTGTTGCCGCTTGGGGTGGCAGTTGGAAACAAGCCGCTCTACATCAACAAATCGTTCCTGCCAATGTGCTGAAGAGATTTGTCAGATAAGGGCCACGGAAAAAAGCCCTACTCTGCTACGAATTGGGCTTTTTTTGGAATCATTCCAATTGCTTTAAATAGATTTGAAAGTTTCCGAGCCCCTTGTGGCATATTGGCATCTTTCAACATTTTTTTACAAGTGTTAAATTATTATTTCTAACTGCTGGGAACAAAGGGGAATACAACATCTTGATTACTTATAATGACAAACTTGATTGTGATCATTCCTATCAATCAAAGCAGCGAAAAACTTCTCAACACGTTAGCCAATTTTTTATCGGAGCTGGCCAGCTCACGTAAGGCCTCTAATAATCTGCGCGGCATTGAGCCCTCAGTATTATTGATTTCTAATTCCCGATCAAACTTCTGTTCCATAATATCCAGCCGCTTCCGCAATGGTTGCGCCATATTACGCCGGTCCCATGCAATGTAGCCAAACAAAGCGATAAACAACGAAACAAGCGCTCCAAACATGACCAACATTGTTTCACGTAGATCATCTATGCGTTTTTCCATATTATCAAAGCGTTGATCAACATTCTTAAAGCGCTCATTAATACCATCAAAACGCTCATTAACACCATCAAAACGCTGATTAACACCTTCAAAACGCTGATCAACACCATCAAAACGCTGATTAACACCATCAAAACGCTGATCAACACCATCAAAACGTTGATCTATATTTTTGTGTTCCGCTTTGAGTTCCGCCAATGATTCGATGATCTCCCGATCACTGATCCTCGGTGCTATTTCAATGGCATCCACTGCTGAAGGCGCAGAAATAAACAGGCAGAATCCTGTCAATACTATCGAGATAAATTTAAAAATTCTATCCATATAGTGAAACACTTATTCGCCCCCTATCACACAAACATACCGCATAATTAGAGCAGTGAAAAACTTCTCAAAACATTGGCCAATTTTTCATCAGAGTTGGCCAACTCACGTAAAGCTTTTAATAACCGGCGCGGCATTGAGCCTTCGGCATTACTGACCTCAAAATCCCGCTCCAGATTCTGCTCCATAATATCCAGCCGCTTACCAAGCGGTTTCACCATACTGCGCCGATCCCATGCAATATAGCCAAACAGCGCGATAATCAACGAAACAAGCGCACCAAACATAACCAACATCGTTTCACGTAAATCTGTGAACTTAGTGTTCATATCCATACGCAG
This sequence comes from Magnetococcales bacterium, assembly GCA_015234045.1. Lineage (GTDB taxonomy): Bacteria > Pseudomonadota > Magnetococcia > Magnetococcales > JADFWU01 > JADFWU01. Next base: position 41,626 of record JADFWU010000001.1, on the reverse strand, counting down.
ATCATCCATACGTTTATCTGAATGATCAAAGCGTTTATCTGAATGATCAAAGCGTTGATCTGTAATTTTCTGCATCGCCTTCATTTCTGTTTTTATTTCTGTCAATGATTCAACAATCTCCCGATCACTAATCCTCGGTGCTACCTCAATAGCATCCGCTTCTGAAGGTACAGAAAGGAACAGGCAAAATCCCGCCATCATGAGTGCGACAAATTTAGTCACTCTATATTTGAAATTTAACATCTCTATCACTGCCTTTGAACAATCCTAAGATTGCCAAACCGTATTTATTCCGACAACCTGAACATCCATTATCTACCTATTCAACTATACCAGAAAATAACATTTGATGAATATATTTTATTGTCTACAAGGGCAATAAGTGCCTAAAACACACGACAGTACACTACTCTTTTATCGCATAGTTTTTCCGCATCCATATCAACAATGCCAATCCTGGTAAAGCCGCCGCCGTTGTCCACAAAAAGAAAGAGATCCAATCCAAATGATCCGCCAACCATCCACCACTTGACGAAAGCGCTGTGCGACCAAATGCCATGAACGATGACAGTAACGCATATTGTGTCGCCGTATAGGCGACATTGCACAACCCGGATAAGTAAGCCACAAATGCAGCAGTGCCCATTCCGCCGGATAAATTTTCAATGGCAATAGTTATCGTCAACATGGTCATATCGTTGCCCACATAGGCCAACGCCACAAACATCAGGTTAGATACCATCTGCAATAAACCACACCAAAGCAGTGCAGTCATAATACCAACCCGATTGACCAATATGCCACCCACCAAACTACCGACAATTGTCGCAACCAAGCCAAAGGCTTTGCTAATAGTGGCAATATCAGTCTTGGTGAATCCCATTTCCAGATAGAATGGATTACTCATCACACCAGCTAACGCGTCACCAAATTTATAAAATAGAATAAACAACAGAACCATCCACCAACCCCGCCGGGTCATAAATTCGGCAAACGGTCCCACAACTGCACCTGAAATCCATTCAACAACAGAGCGCCAAACACCATCTGCACCCAGGGCCATTTTTTCAGCCATTTGCGCTTCACGTTCTCTATCCTGCTCGCTCTGTTTTATCTCTGGTTCAGGGTTGATCAATATGGTGATCATACCCACCACCATCAACGCCGCCATCACACCATAAGCGCTAAACCATCCATAAGCATCGGCAATAAACAACGCCCCCGCCCCGGAAACCAACATGGCCACGCGATATCCCAACACGATAACCGCCGCACCTGCGCCATATTGGCGTTCCTCCAGTATTTCAACACGATAAGCATCAATAACTATATCTTGACTGGCACTAAAAAAAGCAGTCATCAACGCAAAAATCGCCGTAACACCAGGATCAAGCGCCGGATTGGACAGGCCCAGCATCAGGATACTGCCCAACAATCCCAACTGTGTTGTAATCGCCCAACCACGACGCCGCCCCAACCATCGTGTAATCAACGGCAACGGCATACGATCAACCAGCGGTGACCAAACAAACTTAAAGGTATACGGCAAACCCGCCAGAGCAAACAGTCCAATAGTGGTCTTATTCACACCCACTTCAGCCAACCACAACGACAACGTACCAAACGTCAACGCCAACGGCAGACCACTGGAGAAGCCCAGAAAAAATACCGCCAACACCCGAGGCTCACCATAAACGCCAACCCAGCGTTTAAACATATCAGGCAGTGATAACACATTGGCATTCATAACAGAAATTCATCTTTCTTATTGCGAAATAGTGAACCAAATCGAACCGAATGGATTCAAATAATATATGGAAAATGCTTTTAAAGGGAGGATGTCATGTTTACCGGAATGAGCGACATAGTGGTTGAGGTAGATGAAACACTCAACGCCGCCCAACAGGCCACATTAACGGTTCAACTGATGGCCCATGAGGAACTTCCTCTGGCACTGTTTGACGAACAAAATCCACACATTCTGGATATTGAGTATGATCCGACCATTACAGATTCACAACAGGCCCTGGCCATGGTAACCAACCAAGGCGTTCACGCCCACATCATCGGCGGTATTTTTGCCTCTGAATCCGTTGTCGGAAATCTGGATTTCTGTCCGGTTGAATGAATTTCATACCTGTTATTACCGGCAAATGGTTAGGGGCAGCGTAGCCACCCCTAACCCCGTTTTCTACTACTTCCCAGTCAGAATCTGCGGCACTCTCGGTGCTCTCAACGTATAATATTCCGCCATTCCAGAACCCAATAACGGACTTAAATAGAGCCGGAACGCATCCGTAATATCCGTACCACACTCAGAGATGAATGAATCATCCATCACCTTGGTCTTAGCAGCCACTGCCTCCAAAGGATCGAGACGATAGTTTACAGAATACTGTCCAGTACGATGAATGGTGATCGTGCCATCCGCTTGATGCCAATAGGCAAATTGAGCGGCCTTTTCACCAACTTCACGCGCTTCACGTTGATCGACATCGGACACCACACCCAAAAAAGAACGCTGTAAATAGCCGAACGTATCACCGCGAACCCGACCAATACCCAACTTGGTTCTGATTTCATTGGTCAACAGATCCGCCAACGCACCAGTACCGGAAAGCTGAACATTGCCATGCGCGTCTTTTTCAACGTTTGACAGCATCTTGGTCACAATAGGTGTGCCCGCAGCATCATGGATACCTTCAGAAACAGCGATTACACAACGACCATGTTTATTATAAACCCGTGTCACATCCTGAAGAAATTTCTCCATGTCAAACACACGTTCAGGCACATAGATCAAGTGTGGACCATCATCCCGACTCTTACGTGCCAAGCCAGCGGCAGCAGTGAGAAAACCGGCATGCCGTCCCATGACTACACCGATATAAACACCGGGAATCGCACGGTTATCCAAGTTGACACCAGCAAACGCATTGACCACAAAGCGTGCCGCAGAGGGATAGCCCGGTGTGTGGTCGTTGACCATCAAATCGTTGTCTATGGTTTTGGGAATGTGGATTGTGTTCAGAGCATACTGCTCGGCATTGGCAAACTCTTTGATGATGCGTAGCGCATCGGAAGAGTCATTGCCGCCCATATAGAAAAAGCTACGGATATCATGAGCTTTGAGAGATTTAAAAATCTCCTGACAATACTTGGCATCCGGTTTATCGCGGGTTGAACCCAATGCTGAACCTGGTGTAGCGGCCACCAGTTCCAGGTTATGTGTTGTCTCTTGGCTGAGGTCTATAAAGTTCTCATCCACAATCCCTTGAACACCATGAACCGCTCCGTAAACCCGCTTCACCTGCGGAAATTTACGCGCCTCAAGCACGGCACCCACCAATGACTGATTGATTACAGCTGTCGGACCACCACCCTGTGCTACTAGAAGATTTCCCTGTTTCATCTTCATTTTCCTCCGTCTGTTCAGTTCATTGGTGCAATGGGAATAACGGTCTGTTTTTTGAAAATCTCATCAATCAGCGTATCACCGCGATCATTTCGATATGATTCCCAAACCTCATCTTGAATAGCCAACGCCTCACTCACCTCATAGGAGAGTGACTCGGCCATTTCCTGGAACAAATGGCGTTCCTGTTCGGCATCCGGATGGCCGATTTGCTCATCCAAGCGCTGACACAATGCCATCAGCTTAAACGCTTCATCACTCTTGCCCATCTCTTGAGCCAACAAGGACAGCTGGAAAAAAGTCGCTGATTCGCCACGAAAATCACGCATACTCCGCTTGATTTCCAACGACTGACGAAACTTTTTCAACGCATCATCATAGTGCTGTGCGTGCATATCCACTGTGGCCAGTTGATGCAAAATCACCGCTTCAGAAGGCCGATTATCCAAAGCGCGTAGCAAATGCAAACTCGCCTCAAAATTTTCGCGTGCTTTGTCCAACAATCCCATATTGAAATGGATATTGCCAAGACAAGGTAGAATCGTTGCCTGACCACTCCGATTGCCAGTCGCCAGATCAATAGCCAACGCGTTTTGGAAATGCTCCAACGCTGTTTCACTATCGCCCTGTTTCAGCACGAGATTACCCAGCTGAAACCATGCCGCAGACTCGCCGGCCTTATTACCACTCTGTTGAGTCGCTGCAATCGCGGCTTCCAAAGATTTTTTTGCAGAACGAACTTTGCCCTTCTCTTCTTGAATCTCCGCCATCTGCAATAGGATCGCACCCTGTGCATCACGGTTCTTCACATCATCTGACAGCCCTTTAAGGACAAGATTGAGATGCGCCAATGCGCTATCAGGATCATTCTTTTCCCGCATGATCAACGCAAGATTCCGGCGCGCGACCCCTTCTTCTTGATCACTTCCTTCAGTCAATGCCAGCGACAACCCTCTCTCCAACCATGTTTGCGCCATATCTATCTGATTTTGATAGAGCAGTGCTAAACCAATCCAGTTCACTGGAGACGCTTTTTCAGCACCCTCCAACATTTTAAGGTTGAAGTTGATCAACACATGGTAAAAACCGTGGGCATACAGAAATTCACTGACTTTTTTCGAGATATCCAACGCCGACGCAAATGCTTTACCAGTCAAATAGTGATTTCTGGCCGAGATCATCAGATCCCCCCAGTAATGCCCTCTTTGGATGTCCCGCTCTTCCTCAATCGTGGTAATCAGGAAATCACCCGCCGCTTTGTGCGCGGCGACATTCTCATCTTCGGTAAGATTATCTGCATCTGTCAAAAAATGTTTAACAAAGGGTCGTACCGTCCAATGTCTGGCATTGTCACTGGGTTTTTTAGGATGAATCCACCCACCACCCTGCCATTTAGGAATCCAACCAAGGATCGTATCCCGATCCATGTCAGACACCTGTCCCATTGCCTCGGCACAGACCGGAATATCAAACACGGCAATCTTGGAAAGCGCCTTGCGTGCCAATGGATCAAGACGATCAAACAGCGGTTTCATCACCAATGTTTTGATCACCTCCAGCCGCTCATCTCTGGAAAGGCTCTCAGCAGGCGTTGTATTCAAACGCTCCTGCAACAACGACAGATCCGCATCCCGCAGGAAAGCCCGAAGAGTCGGAATCAGGGCCGGACAATCACCAAACCATTGATGCAGATTGCGCAACATGCCCTTGTTGATATCACCGAACATCTGACGCGCCTCAACCGAGGCATCATCCAGCACCAGACTGCTGAATGCATATTCCGAAAGCCCAACCACTTCAGAAACCTTGAAATGATCCGGCAACGTAACGCCCGGCAGTTGAGGCACGCGCCGACTGGTCATGATCAAACGCGAATCACCCGAGAGTCGCGTGATTAAATGGGCAACAAACGCAGCCAGTGCCGTATCAACAAATGTTCCGTTTTCCGGGTCCAACTCGCGGGCCAGACCATCCAGGACCAATACAAAGGGCGTGCGCCGATTCATCGCTTCAGCGAGGAATACCAAACGGTCTTCAACACGAATATTGGAATCCAGAAGCAGTTGATATTCTTCCTGAAACTCCAGCGCCAAAAAGGCGCTGCCAAAAGCGTCTATAATGCGCCCAACAGTCAGCGGATTCGTTGGTGTAGAATTGAGTGCAACCGGTTGAAATCCCTTTTCTTGTAGCCCTCTGGCCAGTGCTGTTGCCAACGTGGTTTTACCATTACCTTGTGCGCCGGTGATCAACAAGGAGATGGTTTTACCTTCGATCAAGTCCGGCAACAGGCTACGCATCTCCGCCCGACGGCCCATCAATCGACGTGTAGAACCCGCAATCAAACCCGGCAAAGGCACAACAGGATCAGAGATTTCAGGCGGTGTTACGGGTGGCGCAGCTGGACTGACATTGAACACCAAACGTTGATTGGTCACAGAGTAAAGCGCCGGAAGAATCCAACCGGGATAACCCTGTGCATTGCAGATATCTTGTACGGTCTGACGCGCCTGAGTCAGCGCACGATCCACCACATGATCAGAAGCAATCGCCGAATACATTGCCTCAGCAAACCGAGCACCAGCCGGTGCAATCAGGGTATCGCCCCATGCCAATGCCAACGGCAAACCATGCTTGACCAAGTCCTGACACATGGCTCCTGAAGCTGCAATAGTGGCTGGTTTTCCAGCAACCCGACCAGACACGCACACCATCTGAACACCGCTACCAGCAAACAGATCCTTTGCCAGTGACTGACCGGTGTACACATCACTCTGCCCACTCTCATCCTCGAAGCAGAAGTGACCCTGGCCACCACGGACCATACTGTGGCCGATAAGCTGAACAATATGGGGCTGGAAACGATGGATATCCTGTTTCAGCGTTTCAATTGAGCCAGTCTCACAGGCATAGAACACCGCATCCCGACCAGCCCGACCAACGGCCCGGCGCAATCCCAACAACTCAGCATCAAAATCGATACCCAGCTGATCCAACGGCGCAGCGGCCAAAGCCAGCACACGCAATGGACGCGGTGGCGGAATGACACAGCATCGTGCCGGCTCCTGGCCAACATTTGGCATACGTCGTATGCCATAACTGGGATTAAAACCCAACGATGAGGAGGATGGCGGTCGAATCAATTCCCAAGGCAGATTGAGTACTTCAGCAATCTCTGAGGCGAACGAAAGTAAACGCGGTCGATTGGGTTGAATACGTGATTCAACTTCGCTCCACAGTTCACCCAGCCAAAGATCAAACATCTCAATACCAACACTGGTCACTGCATCCTGGACCATCTCAGCATTGCCAGGCTCTTTAAGCAGCTGCCTCAGACTATCCACTAACGGACGCAGCAACTGATAGCGACTGGCAGAAATCGCCATATCTTCGCGAATGGTTACGCCATCGATAACCAAATTGGCCATAAAGGCATTGACCGGGTCTTTAGCAGCCCGGATGGAGAGAGTAATCAGCGTTTCCTGGTGAATCATGCGTATATTCAGGACTTTTATGAAAGGTGGATAGGATCATAAATACATCGTTTATCTTGCTAAAAACCAGTAGCATAGATCGTCAAGATGTCCAACGTGCAACCTTGAGTTTAATATCTTCCACTTCTTGTGCCCGCCCTTGCCGCATCAAGGCAGTCGCCAAAGTAGTGATCAATTTCTCGGCAAATGGATAGCTCATGCGATCCGCTGCCGCGTTCAGTGCCTCAAAGGACTGTTTGAGAAAAAAAACAGCCTCACTCTCACTACCCAAAAACAACAGGTTCATACCCAGCTTATAGTTACCATATACGCTGTCGGGTTCCTGCTCAATCCAGCGGCGCAGAATCATCACATTGCGTTTGATTTTATCCTGATTAAGATTACCAAGATAACCGTAATGGCGCAGCACAAAACCAGCCAGCATTGGACGAAAGCCGCGCCACTGCTCATAAACACTATCTGCAACGCTCTCATGAACCGGATTACGAAACCGAATCACTGGATCATTCCGAAACAATCGAATCGCTTCAGAGGGCTGAATCTCACCATTGGCATTCAGATTTTCAATCCGAACCCGATAGGCTGGAACCGCGTCAATGCTATCCAACACAGCCCGAAAATCCCGAGCCGCTTGATCAATAGTCAATTCTTCATCACAATCCACATTGAGAATCCAAGCATGTTTTGCCAAGTCAACAGCGTGGTTTTTGGCCAATGAAAAATCATCCTGCCAAGGAACTTGCGCTACCCAGCAACCCAGCTGAGTAGCCAAATCAACGGTACTATCTTGCGAGCCAGTGTCCACAAAGACCACTTCATCCGCAATCTCAATCAGAGGCGGAATGGTCTTATTCAAATGGTGAGCCTCATCCCGGCCTATCAATACAGCGGACAGACCGGGAAGGTTTTTTTGTTTAGAATCAGGCATCATCCAGCGCCGCTATACCCGGTAGTGTTTTGCCTTCCAAAAGCTCCAGGAATGCACCACCACCTGTTGAAATATAGGAAACCTGATCCGCAACACCAGCTTGTTTCACTGCGGCATCGGTATCACCGCCGCCGATTACCGACAGCGCAGAACTGGCACCAATATATTTTGCCAATTCAACTGTACCTGTAGCAAAATCTGGCTTCTCAAACACACCCATTGGCCCGTTCCAAACAACGGTTTTAACATCCGCCAAAGCGTCTTGAAACAGTTTTACCGAATCAGGACCGATGTCCAACCCCATCCAACCTTCTGGTACTGATTTAACCGATACCACCTGTGTTTCGGCACCCTCTTCAATGGCCTGAGCCGCAATAGCATCCACAGGCAGGATTAATTCAACACCACGCTGTTTTGCCTTATCCATGGCTTTCTGCGCCACATCGGTCATCTCGGCTTCGACCAAGGAGTTGCCCACATCGTAGCCCAGCGCTTTGAAGAAGGTAAACGCCATACCGCCACCGATCAGCACCTTATCCACACGATCCAACAGTGCGTCAATCACGTTGATCTTGCCAGACACCTTGGAACCACCAAGAATCGCCGCAACAGGCCGTTCAGGCTGGGCCATTGCCCGATTGAAGTACTCAATTTCATTAGCCATCAACAAGCCAGCAACAGAAGGCTTCACCAGCTCAGACACACCAACATTGGAAGCATGTGCCCGATGGGCTGTTCCAAAAGCGTCGTTGACATGAATATCCGCCAACATGGCCAATGCTTTGGCAAATTCAGGATCGTTGGTGGTCTCGCCTGCGTGATAGCGTACATTTTCCAGCAAGAGCACCTCACCCGGTTTCAGCGCATCCGCCAAAGCAGCGACATCATCACCGATACAATCCGGAGCCAATCCAACCGGCTGCCCCAACAACTCAGAAAGTCGCTCAGCCGCTGGTTTCAATGACATCTCAGGCACCCGCTGACCTTTTGGGCGGCCTAAATGGGATGCGAGCACCACGCGACCACCCTTTTCAATGGCCTTTTGAATCGTGGGCAATGCACGGCGGATACGGGTATCTTCACGCACTGTGCCCTCTGGCGTCAGTGGCACATTGAAATCAACCCGAATAAAAACCCGTTTGCCTTGAAGTTCAACTTGGTCAATGGTCTTCTTATTCATAATATTTCCTGGTTACTAGGCCCTGTTGACATTCACCATCTTTCGGCCCCTGGCGAATGTCAACACACCCTAAGGATGGTATTTATTATAGGAGTTACGCAGTTGCCGGTTGCAACAGGCATCAAAGCGTGTACCGCCATTCCTATGTTAATCGTTCAGACTGCTTAATTCTGCCAGAATTGGATCAATCCTGGTATCATCCGATTGTGCCCCATTGAGGACATTGCGTGCGATCGAATCACGCAATGATTCAAGGTCATTGTTTTCCAGGGCTTCCACATAGGCTTTACGGCGACCTGATCCATGACCAATCAGCTTGTGCATGCGCTTACCGATGCGAATATCATTCACGCCTTGATCACGCAAACTGGCATCAAAACCTTCAAAAGTGACAGTCCAAAGCCCTTGAATACGCTCGGCTGCCTGATCACCCCCTTGCCGACGCAAGGTGACCATTTGATCGGACACCAGTAAAATCATCAACTCAAATCGGAGGGTAAAATCATTCTCCATCTCCAATTGTTCCTGTTCTGCCAGCGTGCGTACCCGCTTGGCCAAAGCAGTTTGTGTTTCCAACATCCAAGATCGTAACTGATGCCTTTGACGGCGTTTTTTCCACAATCGGCTTAACAATAACATGGAAGCTTTGCTCCTGCATCCAGCGAGGCTATCATAGTGACTGGTATAGTATAGTGATGATGAACTCAAACGGTATCCAAAATCGAGGTATTATGTTGCGTCCTTTCGCCTCTATCTGGCTTCTTATTCTAACCCTGAGCTTAACGGCCTGTCAGGCCATGACGCACGAAAAGGGTAACATACTTTCCCTTGATGCTGTCCAGCAGATCAAGATTGGTCAAACCACACACCGGCAAGTGCGCCAGTTGCTCGGCTCGCCCACTTTGGTCAATTCATTTAGAAACGAGCGCTGGATCTATATCCAGGATCGGCAATACCGTAATTATCAGCGCACATTTACGCGCGTTTATAATCGGGTTGAACTGGTGTTTGATGCCTCTGGTCGCGTTGCTGAAATCAACCGCAACTTTGGTGATGCTCTTGGAGATCCAGAAGATGTCGCACTGATTCAGGATGAGAGTAAAGTGAGTGGCTGGTGGAACTGGCTGGTAGGCAATCCCCGCCCTTTTCCAGCAACCATCAGTAATAATGATCCCATACTCAGACAGCATGCCCTGCTTCAAGCCCGCCGCAGTGAACAGGAACCCTCTCTTTGGGATCGGCTGACCAGTCTGGATTTTCTCCATTCTGACAAGCCAGATACCGAAGTCGCCGTAGAAGAAGAAGGTTGGTGGCACAGTCTGTGGCATCAGAACCCTGATAACCGTACTGATGCCAGCACTCAACCGGTTTCAAAAGACAGTTCCAATAGTGATGCCGGTCTATGGTGGAAGAATCAATGAGTCGGCTGGCGCTGATCGGCGGAACCAGCCTGCTTGAGGCGAAACATTTTCAAACGGCCAAACAGCATCAGATCTCCACACCGCACGGCGTTGTAACACTTCTCGAGCAGGATGAGATTTTTTTTCTACAACGTCACGGTCTGGAAAACTACACACCGCCTCACCGTATCAATCATTTTGCCCATATGGCGGCATTAAAAGAGATTGGTGTTGACCGCATCCTTGCCATTGGCTCTGTAGGCAGTCTGCGTGACGATCTACCACCTGGTACGCTGGTATTGCCGGATGATTTCTATGCACCACAGGTCAATCTTTCTTTTTTCACCGACCAACGTGGCCATATTGCACCGTGTTTCGATGCGTCATGGCGTCAAAAAATTTTAGGGCTCTGGAAAACCACACCTTTGAAAGAACCTGTCAACGGCGGAATCTACTGGCAAACCACTGGACCGCGCTTTGAGACACCGGCAGAGATCCGCTTTCATCAAGGTCGTGTGGATCTGGTCGGCATGACTGTAGCCTCTGAATGCATTCTTGCTGCGGAATTGAAGCTGCCCTATGCGGCTCTCTGTGTGGTGGACAACTTTGCCAATGGTCTTGTGGACACACCGCTCTCCTTTGACGCATTTAAACAACAAGTGCGCGCCAATGAAGCCATGGTGCTCAATGTAGTTGAAACCCTTTTGACCCAACTGGACAGGGAATAACCGTATGTCGCTCTGGATCCACAACGCCTGGATTCCAAATCAGGGACAGGTCAACATCATCATTGAAGAGAATATTATCAAGGCCATTGGCCCTGACTTGGCACCACTGCCAGACTCCCATCGCCTGGATGCGGAACATATGGTTGCGGTTCCCGGTCTGATCAATGGACACACCCATGCCGCAATGACGCTGCTACGTGGTTATGGCGATGATATGCCGTTGATGGAGTGGCTTGAAACCCGAATCTGGCCTGCTGAGGCGCGTCTTTCTGAAGAGGATGTCTACTGGGGCACAAAACTGGCCTGCCTGGAGATGATGCGCTCTGGTACGGTGATGTTTCATGATATGTACTGGAACTACCACGGTATCGCCCGAGCAGTTGAGGAAATGGGCATTCGTGCCGGTGTTGGTGCCATCATGATTGATGTCGCTGGCCCTGATCAGGCAAATACGTTCAAAAAACTGACCCAACAATTGTGGGAAGAGACCAGCCAATATTCCAGTCGTATTCGCTATGAACTCAGCCCACATGCCATCTATACCGTCAGTACGGACAGCCTGCGCTGGCTGGCGGATTTTTCTGAAAAAAACGATGTTCCCGTCCATATTCATCTCTCCGAAACCTTTCAAGAGGTATCGGATTGTTTGAAGAAATATAGCGTCCGCCCTGCTCATTATCTCAATGATGTTGGACTACTCACACCGCGTACATTCCTGGCTCACGGCGTTCATCTTGATGATGAAGAGTTGGACCTTATCGCTGAAAAAGGCGCAACTCTGGTAACCAATCCAGTCTCCAATCTAAAACTGGCAGTAGGTGGCATTTTCCCCTACTCTGAAGCAGCCAAACGCAATATTCCAATCGCCTTAGGCACCGATGGCACCGCCTCCAACAATACCTTGGACCTTTTCCAAGATCTCAAAACCTTCGCGTTAATCCAAAAACATGCTGATCAAGATCCAACCACACTACCAGCTCAAGATGCCTGGGATATCGCAACAGGTGCCCGTGCGCCACTGCTCGGTGTCACCAGCACACTTGCCGCAGGAGAAGTAGCGGACCTACTCCTATTGCGTCGAGATCTTCTGGAAATCACGCCGGAACATGATCTGGTCTCTAATCTTGTCTATGCTGCAACCGGCCATGTAGTGGACACCATGATCGTTGATGGTCGGGTTGTGATGCAGAATCGCCATGTTCCCGGCGAAGAGGAAATCCTGCATGAAGCAAGACAACGGGCACACAAATTGGCCGGAGGTTGATTTCTTAGCGTCCGCTTAAAATCAAGAAAAACAGACCATCAACAACACGGTAATCAAATTCGAATTAACATGATGTGGCAGTTATTGATATACTGGTTGCGTGAACACATGCCCGCACCTTATTTAATTTCATTTGGAGAGGTCAATCATGCACAGTTCTGTCATGCAGTATCCTGCTATCGCACTTGGGATTTTCATAGCCCTGATTAGTGGTTCAGCTGTCGCAGAAAATGGACCCTCTTTCATACAATCAGAGCATTCCAGCAACGCACCGTTACGACTTTCCACCCCAGACAATGACAACTGGTCCCAAATTCAACGCATGCCCACACAAGCCCGCCTGGATAGTGTACCTGCCTATCAGGCTGGCCGAAACGCCTGCATTATGAACCCAGCATCGTGTGGATTATCACCGGCATCACCTCAATCTGTGCAGGAAAACACCAGCCCGAGCAAAGGATTGACTGAAAATGGTATTGCTCATATCTATAGACAACGCGGCACTCTGATACTGCCCCGAGTTGCCATTATTGAAGAGCGGTTAGACTTCAGCAGAGGTGCAAACACCACATCCTGGTGTCAACTTACCATGCAGTTTAATCCCTACCAGCAGAGTTGGCACCTGATCGAACAGGAACAAATTGGCGAAGGCAGTGACTGTGACTTGGCACTACAACCAGCACCGCCTGTGATCGCACCCAACACTGAAGCGCCTCATGCAGATCAACAACCACAAAGCGCACAAGAAACAGAAGATCACGAATTGAAGTTCTATTAGAATCTGAACTATCGGGTAAAGACCCAGTTTTGCGTATCAGAAAGATCTGGCTGATAGAGATAGCCATCTTGGCTGAAATCACGCAAACCTTCTGGGCTTTGAAGATCCTGATCCAGAATATAGCGCGCCATCATTCCACGAGCCCGCTTAGCCAGTAGACCAATCACCTTGGGCACACCGTTACGGATCTCTTTGAATACCGGCGTAATCAGATCACCTTTCAAGCGCTTTACCTGAACGGATTTAAAATATTCAATAGAGGCAAGGTTGATCAACACCGGACTTTGCTGTTGTGCCAGATCGGCATTGATTAAATCGGTAATGGTATCGCCCCAAAAAGCATAAAGATTCTTGCCTTGAGGATTTTGTAAACGGGTGCCCATCTCCAACCGATAAGGCTGCATAAGATCCAAGGGGCGCAATAGACCATAAAAACCGGACAGAATCCGCAATCGCTTCTGCGCCTGATTCAACTGCTCCGGTGTCATAGTGCCGGCATTCAAACCGACGTAGGTATCCCCCTGAAACATCAACACGGACTGTTTGGCGTTTTCCAGATTAAAGGGCATTGAGACGTTCTGAAAACGTTCATAATTGAGATTGGACAGCGCTTCACTGATTTTCATCAGTTTAGCCAGATCATTCGCTGATATCCCTTTGAGGATAGTCAATAGTGCCTGAGTCTGCTCAGATTGCCGAGGCAGGCTGTGTGCAATAGCTGGATCTGGTTTACTGGTGTCCAGTTTTTTTGCTGGAGAGAGCGTAATAATCATGAACAACTACCTGTATCAAGAATCAATTCAATGTAATGTCATTGGCCCAACCAAAGCGAATACCGGAATAGGCGCATCAAATGTTGCGCCATCATCCGCCACCATTTGGTAACTGCCTTCCATACTACCCGCCGGTGTATGCAATATTGATCCACTGGTATATTGGAAGGATTCACCAGGCTTCAAGTAGGGCTGCATACCCACAACACCTTCACCCCGAACTTCCTGCCGACCGCCATCAGAGTCCAAAATAATCCAATGGCGGGAAAGCAGTTGCGCACTCACTGCACCACCATTGAACAGTGTGACGGTGTAGGAGAAGACAAACCGCTTATCTACCAGGCTGGACTGTTCCGGTACATAGCTGGACTCTACGGAAACATCAATAGCGTATTTACGACCCTTCATAGTACACTGATCTCATCGTTAGCGTTAGAACCACGGAAAAATTATTTTACCGTGCCCCTTTAATGAATGAGGAACTGATCCTCCTCCTCTGAATAAAGAGTCTTTACACATGGAAAAAAAAGAGAAAAAAACTGAACAGGAGTGGAAGTCCTGCCTGACTTCGGATCAGTTCATGGTGTGTCGGAAAAAAGGCACCGAACGCCCTTTTACCGGTCCTTGGCTGGATGAAAAACGACCCGGCATATTTGTCTGCACCTGTTGCGGACACCCACTGTTTAAAACAGCTGGAAAATTTGATTCAGGCACTGGTTGGCCCAGTTTTTTTGAACCGTATTCACCCGAATCACTGGCAACTGAGGCGGATAATAGCCACTTCATGCGCCGAGTGGAAGTCCTTTGTGCCCGGTGTGATGCCCACCTTGGTCATCTATTTGATGATGGCCCGGCACCAACTGGGTTGCGATACTGCATCAACGGCATTGCGCTTGAATTCAAGCCACAGTGACCGATGCATCCGGCACGACCATTCAGACAAAACATACAACAGAAACAAGGCACAAAAAAAGGGCTTTTCAGCCCTTTTTTTGTGCCCTATCGGACCAAAGTTCAATAAGTTATTGAGCTTTTTTAAGCGTTTGTTCAATCTTATTGGACATTGAAGAGATCTCACTGATCACCCGATCAATATCACCAGCCAGATCACGAGCCACGCGAGCGGTACTTTTCACTTCACCAGCCACAACGGCAAAGCCTTTACCAAACTCACCAGCACGTGAGGCCTGGATACCGGCGTTGATGGCTAACACTTCCAGCTCATTGGAGATCTTTTCGATACCGTGCAACGTTTTGGAGACATCCCGCGTGCTGCGATCAATCTCTTTACGTACCCCATAAAGATCTTCAAAAACCTGTTGATTTTTTGCGCCGCGTTGCTCATCAATCACATCTTGTAACATGATGGCTGTTTGAGGACCAATCAGCTCTGCCCCCTGATTATATTGAGCAATGATATCGCGTAATTCATCAGTCACTGCTGTTTCGAGCAGATAATCAGTAGGCAGGTTTTTCAGAGCGGTTTCCAGTTTGGTCAGCGTCTTGACACCCAGCTTCTTAGCTGCCGTCATAGCTGGAGCACTGGAGCTTTCATCAGCAACGAAAACCACTTGAATGCGTTGGCTTTTGGCAAACACTTCAAGCAGCTTCTTTGCCATGACTCCGCCACCGATGATTCCAATTTTCTTGATGTCCTCGTTTTCCATTTGCTACCCCGGTTCGCTCATCTATCATATTCAGTTCAGATCCCAGTCTGAACCACGCTCCGTAAAATCAGCATTCTCCGAAGCACACACCGTGCCAACTCATAAATCTTGTTTAATAATTACACTATCTGCCTGTAGTGTTGATATGCGTAGCGTATCAACACGGTCATTCTGACGGAAAGTGCCACAAAAAGACAAGGATATCTTGATACTTATTACCTATTCCATGCGCTTTATTTAAATTTGGAATTGCGTATTGAATTTTTGCATACCAAAAATCAGAGCATGTTTTTAACTTATTTTATCAGATAATCATATTGTTTCCATTGCTGAAAAAATAAAAAAAACGGTGCAGTAGCTTGGCATGTGCAATACCAAATTTGGCATGGACCTTCGCGGTAATGACCATTGACTTTTTAATGTCGTCCGGTGATAGTACCGAAGTCTGCCCAGTGGTTGCGTACGCTAAAGTCTATTCAGGTATTTTCTGATGGTCTTGGTTTTTCAAGCATTGGCTCACAAACTGATCAACTTACGAAACTGGTATTATACGTTTATCTTGTTAGATCTCATTATAAAGTTGAGATGATTGACATAAAAGACTCATACAAACCAGGCAACTCTTCTAAGCCTGCATATCTTATGGCCGACCTATCTGCATATTATGACCAACTGGATCAGATCAAGCATCTGAATAACCAGCTAGTAAGCACCGATGACTGCTTGCGCCTACTGGACTTTATGGTCAATCTAACGCCTCGAGTGTTCGGAATCGAACGCTGTAATATTTTTATTCTGGATACTATCAATCAAAGATTGTGGTTGCAGAGCGGCACGGGAATGCATGAAGCCGAAATAGATGTCCCTCTCAATGGTACCATTGCTGGGCGGACCATGACCACAGATCAAATAATCTGGGTCCAATCACGCAATGAGCTTCCTTATCCTAATGAGTACAAAGACTCTCAACTTCAGGATAAAATTGACTCTCTGCTCAGCATTCCAATCAAAAGCGCGTCTCTTGGTTTGACCGTTGGTGCCATCCAGCTTATCAATAAAAATGGAGGCAAACCTTTCACTTCAGAAGATTTGAAGCTGACAGAGCAGATGATCCCCCATTTCAAAGCTGCAATTCTTAAGCTGTTTAACGGCCAACGCCACCGTGACATGATTGATAATTCTCATGAATCAGATAAACGATTGCGCCGATTCCAAAACTGGCTATCCTCATTTTTTTGATCCTTGTGTCATGATGGTATGACATGCATACCAAAGTGTGTATACACACTTTAGGGTATTATTATACGCCTACCTATCGCTTCTTTTTTGAGGTTTGTGACATGTCCGTTTCACTGGCTATTCCTGCACTGCCACTGGAAAAAACACTGGCCCAATTTAAATTAACCAGTGAACAGGATATCCTGTTACAACGCTATCAGAAAACATTCGAGTCCTGGCTGCCAAAACTCTATGCTGAGTTGGGTTTTGCACGACCACTGCCTGCCCCTGGACCAGGTTGGCCAGACTTTATACGTAATTGGCTGACCGCCCATTCCACAGATCCTGAATGGGTATCTATCCTACTGAAAAGTGGCCAAGCCCTTCGTCACAGCCAGTCCCTTCCTATTGACCTGCTTCACCCGGTCGATCAACTCCTGACTGTGACAAGAAATCTGATCAATATTCAGAGTGACTGGAGCACCGAAGAGAAAGAAGCCATCTACGCGCCTCTTCAAAGTCGCCTGATGATTGCAACATCGTGGGTGTTGGAAGGATTCATCGGCATCTCAGAGGGAAGCTCATTTAAAGACTCTCTTACAGGACTTATTCTTGGGCAACCTTTCTATGAGTACCTTCAACAAGGCTTAGCTCGCGCAGAACGCTACAAACAGCCTCTCACCCTTGTTATGATTGACATCAATCACTTTGCCACTTTCAACCAGGAAAACGGCACCGAGTCTGGCGATAAAATTCTGGTAATTCTGAAAGATGCCATTCGAGACACGTTACGCAAAGAAGATATTCCTGCCCGACTGAGCAGTGATAATTTCGCCATTATCATGCCACGCTGCTCAGAAGCTCAGGCTATTGAAGTGATTCGCCGGGTCACGATCTCATTTAAAAATCGCAACCATCAGGGTGTCTCATTCTGCACAGGTACCGCCCAAGCAGGTCCTGAGGAGTACCCCGAATACGAAGAACTCGCCAAAACAGCCCAGAACTCCCTAAATGAGGCACAGCGTCATATTGATACAATGCCTGGCTTTTATATCAAACGCGCTGGTGTGGAAGAGCAACAGACCCCTGCACCTTACTGAAATGGCAATATCAATCTAGGACGCACACCCCCTTGGACTGGCTGCTGTTGGGCTGGCTTTATTTGAGGCTGCTGCTGGACTGGCTCCAGCTGAGGTTGCTGTTGGGCTGGTGTGGGCGCACCAATCTGACCTGCGGCTCCCTGCCCCATGACACACCCTCTTGAACCGGCCAAATAAAATAAGAAAGCATGCCTCTGTTTCATAGCGTCCATCTCTATGAACCAAGCACTATCAATACCACCAAACGGTGATGTTTTTTGATTGTGCCATTGGGTTTCTATTGATTTATCCAAAGCACCCAGTTCAGCATGAATTTCAACACAAGGCCGTCCCCAATCCGCTGGATGATGAATTGAAATCGGCTTAGGTATCCGACCATTGCAGGCTGACAATAACGTCAACAAGGCTACCCCTGAAATGATATATTTGAATTTTGACACAGATCTAGACATGAACTCTCTCAGATTCTGAACGGTTTTTTATTAATACAGCAACAGACTCATGTACTACCCATACATCAACCTTTGAGCCTACTCCTATGAAACCAACACTCATAATTTGTATACATGACCGGCTCTCAGAGCAACCCTCCTGCGCAGGTCGCGGTAGCCTTAAGCTGAAAGAACTACTTATTAATGCACTGCGGACAGAGAATATCGACATCACTGTCAAAGAGCTATCCTGTTTTGGTGACTGTACCAATGGCCCAAACATGCGGCTGGCACCTGGTGGACCTTTTTTTCAACATGTTAACACCGACACAATTCATGGTGTCGTCGAGGCAGCGCGGGTCTTTTTATTACAAAGTGATGACGAAACAAAAAAGTAGTCTTTCGGGAACCGAATATCTTGCTTAACAGTCCAAGTTGGTAGTATGATTTTTCCGGAAGTGAGCTAATTGTATTCTTGTTCTTTGATCCCTGCGCCAAGAACCACTTACTTGATCGGGGGAGAGCGTAATGATTTCTGCCATCAATTCAGCACAGTCCGTTTATTCTGCCATGCAGTTAAACCCGGCTGTCCAGGCGCAACAAACAGACCAGAGTTCATTTGGTCGTGAGCAGGACACCTATAATCCTACCGGATTAGCGCTTAGCCGTGCCTTTTCTTCTTTGGGCATTTCAGAACCAATTCCAGGTGAGTTCAATATGGCGCTGATGCGTGGAAGCGCCAGCGCACGTGAGTCTGTCAATCCCTCAGTGAGTGGCGGTGCGGCGGTTACCGCAACAATGAGTGCCCTTGCCAATTCCACGGAAGCTCTTAACACAACGCACTCTGGTATTTACAGCTCACTCCAACAGAGCGAAACTTCTCAATCCTTTGATAGAAGCTCTCTGTCCAGCCTGTTACAACAAGTTGAAAGCACAGGCAGTTCCAACGGGCTATTCTCGCGCAATCAGAGCGCCGTTTCTTCGCTGTATAATCGGATCAGCACATTTGGTCAGTCCACACTAAATCAATTCAACCAGTCGATGAGTCTTGGATCGTCCAAAACAAACGGTGAGACAAGAAGCACCTCCTCCTTCTCTGCCGTTGCCTGATCAACACGCCTCTTCAGAGAAAATGCTAAACGTGCCGCGTCCTTTTCCTTTGGAAGCGTAGAGCGCCATATCAGCATGTTTAAGTAAGATATCCCGCTCATCACCATGCTCGGGGAATAGACTAATCCCGATACTGACACCAATATTGCAATTATTGCCTTTCAAGGTGTAAGGACGTGCAATCTCCTGGTTGTATCGCTCTGCAACAGACTTGGCAAAATTTCTATCACAATCAGGCAGGATCGCAGCAAACTCATCTCCACCAAGTCGAAAGACACCATCACTTTCTCGCGCACAGTGCAGAAAGCGCTCAGACACCGCTTTGAGCAATAGATCACCAACATCATGACCCATTTTATCGTTTACCGGTTTAAAATGGTCCAGATCAAGATAAAATACCGCCAAACTACTCTTCCGACTGCCACACCACTCCAAAGAACGATCCAAAAACTCCTCAAAGCTACGACGATTTCCCAGCCCGGTCAGGCTATCCCGCACCGCCATATTTTCAAACGTCTCTTTCTGCTGATGCAACCGACCAATGTGGGTATAAACGATTAAAGAAGCGGTTTCCAATGCCTGATCAAGCACATGTATCTCATTCCCTTTTCGCAGATCATCCAGGGTCACCGGAATACCATCTGCTTTACACACTTCCATCAGCACTTGGGACTTGCGATATAGTCGCCGCAAAGGAAAGATCAAAAACAGATAGGTAGCAAAACCTAAAATACTGACAAAAATCATGATAATCAGTGCAGACCACATCAACCGCTTACCGCTTTGGAACAGCGGTCCATGAGATTGAATCAGATCAACAAAAACCATCACAGTCAGTTCATGAGAAAGAACGCGCACTGGCGTATAGAAAATGGCTTGGGAATCAGCATGTTTTTCTTCATAAAAGATCTCTTGATCGGCAATACTCTGACGGACCAATGTCCATTGAGTGGCAATCCACTCATCCAAAGGTACTGCACTACCAAGAATCTTTTCGGATATGGCAAAAGCAACAGGGAATGCCACACCACGGGAGAGATAGTTTGCCAAACGATCACCAAATTGCGTGCCAACAATCACGGCACCAACAACTGAACCATCCTGAAACACCGGTGAAAATGCCATGACGGCCAAGGATCCTTTAGCTTGAATAGCAAGCAGAACGGCCTCACCCTCTTGCACCTTTGATACACCTGATTGGAACTCATCGGACACTTCAAAGACAGTCTGTTCATCACCACTACTGCGATAAAGCACTTTTCCTGCGGGATTGATCGCAATAAGCATATCCACGCCCAACCCTCCAAACACGCGTCCCAAATGCATGGCAAGCATCGAATTACGCTCATTTTTCAGCAGATTTCGAAGCGCACGATCCCCTTGAAGGACATGACCAAGACGCGGCAACCCTAATGTTTCCTCTTCCAATAAAGAGCCAACTGTTTTGTGGAGTACGGCTACTTCCTGATCCAGTTCACTATGAATATTTGCATGAACCGGGTAGTAATTGATAAAGAAGCCCGAGACGACACTGGCCAAGGCAGTCAGTGCCAACAGTCCCAGAATTGGATAGATAAGGCTTTTCTTTCCCCACATTATTGCCACGCCCTCAGATTTTGCATTCTTGGATTACAAATCCAGGTTTTCCACTTTAAAAAATAGAGTCAAATGGCAGAAATGCACAAAACACACCAAAAAATCAATTCCAGAATTTCATATTAACAATACTAGTATATTATTAATATGAAATCACTGGACATGCTATTCACACAAAACAAACCTATTATACACATACCCACTATACAGTTGATGACAAAACAAAGAATTATAGAGGAAAAATAAGATGCCACATTTATTGAATTTATAACAACAATGATAGATAGATCTCCATATATCAGATTATCTCATTGTTGTACTTATTTTCCATTATATGGTGATTTCGTTTCAAAACTGTACAATATTCGCAAACTAATTGAAGGTCATGGTGATATTTTTGAGCCGCTTTTGATATGCGAAACAGATCATCAGAGCAAAAACATCACCAAGGCTGAAACGGTTGATTGTTCAAATTATAGACGAACCCACTACAGAAGCAAAACATCAAGGCAATTGAGGTTCCAAGGGTGGCATGGTAAATATCAACACTTTGACAAAACGTCCAGGCACGCCCAGATTGTCTGGCGCAGCGTGTCTATGCTCTTCATACGTCTCAATATTTCTTACACTCCCCTCAAATAGAAACCAGCCCTGATACCCCATCTCAAGATACGTTGAAAAAACATCCGGCAAAGCACTTTCATATAATAAGGGCGAAACTTCGGTCATGAAATTCGGTCGATCACGCTCAATAATCTGTTGAGCGCCTGCTAAAACTGCTCTTTCATGCTGTTCAACATCGATTTTAATAAAGCCGACATTCTCAAGATTCTCATCATCCAAACGGCGAATTTCCACAGGATATGTGGCCACCTGCTCAGCTTCATCAAAAGATTGGCAGATACTGCCCAACTCATGCAACTCCTGACCGGACTCAATCGCCATTTTGAGATGTGCCGAACCCGATTTTTCTGACAGAGCCGCCTGAATAATACTGACTTTGGAGACAGGCAATGCTTTGATAAGTCGTTTTGCCAAGTGCGGATGTGGCTCATAAGCTCTCACAGATTTGGAGTACTTGGCCATGTAGTAACTATAGACACCGATATTCGCACCTGCATCAATAGAGAGCCGATCAGGATGGCAAAGCTGAGAAATCAATTTAAGCTCAGGCTCACCATGCTTCCAATGATCCATAGCCTGAAGACGCAACAATAGTGCTGGTGGAAGAATGCGTTTAGCCAGCTGTTTGAGTCGTTTCATGGTGTGCGTACCTTTTGACCGAATAAATATAAAACCTTAAAAAACAACACATAACAAACATCACTTAATATTGTAGCTAAACCTTCCTGCATTGCTGCCGATAAATATACACATCACCGAGCACTTGCGGAGCATCCCATCTTAGGGAAGGAGTCAAAAACAAATGATCAAACTATTTGCCAATCGCGTTCGAAAGCTAGCCCCAGCACTTGCCGCAGCAGCCCTTTTAGCGGGTTGTGGTAGCACTTTATCTGAGGTGCCAATTGCCCATATGGAACATCCTCCCCTGGTCCTGCCACAGTCTGGCATGAATGGACCCGGTATGATGGCACCCATGCCTGAGCCCTCCATTATGCATGGCGGTCAGTTTATCGGTGCGCCCATGGCTATGATGCCAATTCAGCAATCCATGCCAATGGCTCAGGATTATATGCCCCAGCAGCAGGTGATGTTCCAGCAACAGATTCCACAGCAACAGATTCCACAGCAACAGATGCCACAGCAGCAGATACCACAGCAACAGATGCCCCAACAACAGGAAATGGGTTACGCACCACAACAGCCTACTTCCTATACACAACAGAACTATTACTCACAGTTGAGCAATCCTCAACCTGCGCCTTATGTGATACAACAACCACCCATCGTGGTTCAACAGCCACCTATTACAATTCAGCAACCTGCTATTATGGTGCAATCACCCAAGGTCGTACTGAGAAAGCCACAAATTGATCTGAAACCACCAACCATCATTCAGAATCAACCAACTATTTCCTATTCTCACTGAGGATTATCAGTGAACTTGGTATGACGCGGTTGATCTTTGTTAACAGGAGTATCCCTGATGGTTCATCACATATATAGAGCAAAAAAGTGGTCACTCATCGGTCTGTTCATGGCGCTATCCATGCTGACAGCCACATCCACTTCGGCTAACCAGGCAGCGGGCTATCGGATGGCCCATATGCCCCAACAACAGCCAATTAAACGCACTTTTAAAAAAGTGGATTCCTACCGCTGGGCACTGAAACACCCGGTTAACTACTGGTGGGACAATAACCCATCAAACTATGGAAACTGGGACTACTTTACCCCGGTTGACCATCCTTTTGAAGCAGTACCTTTGCTGATCAAGCAACCGGCCTATGTGGAAACAACCGGCCAAAAAAGAGAAGGCTTTACCCTGTTCGGACTCTTTTAAGTTCGCTACTGGTTTAAATATCCTAAAGATAACTCGGTATACGACCGATATTAAATGGAAACTACCACATCCATTACTGTAAAACCGTTCATACTATTTTACAGTACGCGGGTGGCGGAAGGCTTCCCCACCCATGCAATGTTAGAAAGGAATCAAACGATGCGAGCCGTCAATAGCCCGAAAGGAATCAAAGCCCTAGCGATAACCGGTGCCCTTGCCCTGGCCACTGTCACATCTGCCCCTGCACCCGCACAAGCGGATGCTGCTGGTATAGCCACAGTTCTCGGTGGTGCCGCTCTTTTGGGTTTGATGGTCCATGCCAGTCAGCCTCTGCCAGTTGCCTATGAACCGATGCCCTATCCCGTGGTTGTGCCTCAACAGGTTGAGAAAAAAGACCCGGCAATTATCTACTCATCAGCAACACCGGTATATTATAGCCAACCCCCTGCACCGATCTACGATCAAGGCCCGGGACAGCGTTATTACCATCAGCAACCCGCTCAACCCGCTGTGCCAAACTATCAGCGCCAACCAGCCCAACCAGCACCCCATCAGGTGCAACAGAATGGAGGGTATGGCTATGCACCTCAGTCAATGACTGTTCCCGCGGCTAACTACAGTAGCTATCAATCCGCTGTTGTAAGTCCTTATGCAATTGCTCAATAGCTTGGTTTAGGCAACAATGGAGGCATATCACTCAATTGAGCCGAAAGGGATTCCAATGAAGCTATACAAATCGCTCAAGTACCCTGAGATATGCCGTAATATGCCCGAAGGGTGGAGGAAATCCTCCGCCCTTCATTCAGGGTTACGTAAATTCTCTCTTGCTACATGCCTGATGGCTTCCATTGTCTCTGCACAGACTGTTGTCGCCGGTGAACCGGGTAATCCGCCACCATTTATGGCATCCATGCCTTCTCAAAAGCCGGCACCACAGCCTATACTGCCTCAGATACCGGCTCAACACACCATGCAGCAACAGTACACGTTGCCTGAAACTCAGCAACAACAGTACTATACGCAAACGCCGCAACAACAACCCATGTCGCCTCCAATTGCGACACAGCACCCAATGGCATTGGCACAACAACAGGCTCAACACAGCACTCAAGAGCAGGCCATGCCCACATATGAAACATTGGAAACCACCTGGGTTCCAGGTTCAACCTATATCTACTATCCCGGTTATTGGCATGCACAGAGCGGCTATTACCGGACTACCACATATCTGCCTGGTCCAGTCTACACTACTCAGGCATATATTCAGGCCGCCTATCCGGTTCGGCAGGCCGATGGCAGTTATCGTTATGAATACACGCCCGGACAGGAGCAGTACTGGCTGACTCCACCCGGTCAGTGGGGCATTATCTGGTAACTGCGGCACACCTTCCCAAAACAAAAGAAGCCGAGTCAACATCTGCGTTGACTCGGCTTCTTTTGTTTTCAGCAATAGCACAGACTGATTTGCTATTTTGTTGCTTCTATAGATTCCTTGCTACAGATTCCTTTGTCTGCCAGATATTCCAGAACCTGCTCAACGCTTTTTTCCAATGAAACGCTACCAGTATCCACATTCAATTCAGGATTTGCTGGTGCTTCATAAGGTGAAGAAATTCCGGTAAATTCCTTGATTACGCCATCACGGGCTTTCTTATACAGCCCTTTAACGTCACGCTCTTCACAAACCGCCAAAGAGCAATCACAATAGACTTCAATAAAGTCACCTTTATCAACCAAGCTCCGCCCTTTATCGCGATCCGCTTGAAACGGTGAGATAAACGCAGTCAGAACAACGATACCCGCATCTAAAAACAGCTTGGCCAACTCACCGATACGGCGAATATTTTCTTCCCGATCTTCATTGGAGAAGCCGAGATCACCACACAAGCCGTGACGCACATTGTCGCCATCCAAAACCATCGTGTGACAGCCCATCTCGTGCAACCGCTCTTCAACGGCCAGAGCCAGCGTCGATTTACCAGCACCAGACAGACCGGTAAACCAGAGAATCGCTCCTTTATGACCGTTTTTTTCTTCGCGTGAAAGGCGTGTTACAGGTGTTGGTTGCCATACTACGTTACTGCTTTTTGGAGTTTGGATGCTCATCAGTGTGTCCTGTACAAAAAAATAAAAAAAACGTCCACGGGATTAACAAGTCCAGGGACGTAACATTGATCCGTACTCAGTCAAGTAACCGAAGTACAAATTTGAAGTGCAATAAAAATACCAAACAAGCCTTCAAAAAGCTTGCAAAAAATTCACTGATTCATAAATAAGCCCAAATTGCCTTACAAATGCTAAAAGCACGTGATTAAAAAAACGACTCAATACCCGAATCAATCACGCTCATCCAGCCAAGTCATTTGAATTGCTTCAAGAATTTTTTCATTACACCGTTCTACTTTATCATCGAACCCGTCCAAAGCCATCACCCATTGAATTAAATCAGTAAAGCGCACGGAAAGCGGATCAACATCCGGCATACCATCTGCCAGTTCAATGGCAATATCACGTACATCCGTCCATTTCATGACACTTATCCCTTCTTATCCACGTACATATTGACAGAGTATTCAGGAATCGTTACTTCAATGCCATCCAGTTCCGGCGACATCATAATTTTACATCCACAACGACTGGTAAAGCTTACTCCAAACGCCTCGTCCAAGACATCTTCTTCTTCTTCGCTTGGCTCTTCCAACTTATCAAACCACGCTTTAGCAACGATCACATGACAAGTAGAACAGGCTAACGAGCCTTCACACGCGCCTTCCAATGGCACATGATTTCGATGCGCCGCTTCAAGAATGCTTTCGCCGTCTTCGGCTTCCACTGTTTTATTCATGGGTTGAAAGGTTACTTTGGCCATCTCTATCTCCGAGTTTCCAAAAAGGCTTTATTATAATCATTTCGATCCAAAATTTGACAATGAATCACAACCCGAGTGGAAGCCCTGGTGATGTTTTTGCGCCGCTTTTGATATGCGAAGCAGATCATCAGAGCAAAAACATCACCAGGACTGGAACGGCTGACTGTTCAAATTTTAGACGAAACCTCTATATCTTAGCCAAAATCTTCCAGCTTCTTACCGGCCATAGCCTGCTGGATACTGCGATCCATGCGTCGTTGTGCAAAAAAGCCAGTAGCTTTATCCAAATCACTCACACCCTGATTAATGGCCTGAGTATCCTCTGCTTGGGAAAGATCAAACAACACGCGCATATCTTTCTTCATTTTACGCTTTTCAGACTCGGAAAGCAGATGCCCGTCATCCTTCAATGCAGCGCCCAGAGCCGCTAAAACCCGTTCCGCTTCAACCCGTGCTTCACGCAGCATGCGTTCCTCAATATCAGACGCACCATGCTCCATGGCATCCCGAAGCATCTGTTCAATTTCTCCATCCGAAAGCCCATAAGAGGGTTTCACCTCTATGGATTGCGCTAAACCTGTTGTCTGTTCCTGAGCGGCAACAGTCAGAAGGCCATCGGTGTCTACTTGAAAAGAAACTCGGATACGAGCCGCTCCCGCAGTCATCGCAGGAATACCGCGCAATTCGAAACGGGCTAGAGATCGACATTCATCAACCGTCTCACGCTCCCCTTGCAACACATGGATTGCCATGGCTGACTGACCGTCTTTGAACGTGGTAAACTCCTGGGCTCTTGCGGTAGGAATTGGACTGTTACGCGGCACGATCTTCTCGACCAAACCGCCCATGGTTTCTATTCCTAAAGAAAGCGGCGTGACATCCAACAACAACAGATCAGACCGATTATTACCGGCCAAAAGATCAGCCTGATGGGCGGCACCCAACGCCACAACCTGATCAGGATCAAGGTCACATAGTGGCTCATGCTTGAACAAATCCGCAACAAACTGACGGACCGCCGGAACCCGCGTAGACCCGCCCACCAAAACAACCCCTTGAAGATCAGTAGGCACAATACCCGCATCTTTCAAAGCGCGACGACAGGGTACACCTGTTGCACGAACCAACTTTTTGATCAAACCATCGAACAATTCACGGGTAATAGTCTTTTTAAAACGCTCACCATTGGCTCTAGGTACTTCTACATCAACAGAGTCCGCATCGGTCAACGCCTCTTTAGCATTTCTTGAGATTTGCCGGATACGCTGCATCATCTCAGCATCCTGCTTAACCGGTCCCATCTCCTGAAGCAAATACGCACTCAGGCTATCATCAAAATCATCGCCACCAAGAGAAGAATTTCCTCCAGTGGACATCACTTGGAACACACCCTGAGTCAGCTTGAGAATGGAGATATCAAAGGTGCCACCCCCTAGATCATAGACAGCGTACATCCCTTCCCGCGCTTCTTCCAAACCATAAGCCAGCGCAGCTGCTGTGGGTTCATTCACCAGACGCATGACATTGAGACCAGCCAAACGCCCGGCATCTTTGGTGGCTTGGCGTTGGGCATCATCGAAATAGGCAGGCACCGTAATCACAGCGCCAAACAGAGCACCACCAAGCACCTCTTCCGCACGATCTTTCAGCACCCGAAGGATTTCGGCAGAGATCTCAACCGGTGAGATCTGACGGCCAGCGGCTTCAATTCGGATCATGCCGCCCTCGGCACCATGTAGATGATAAGGCGAAGTGACATTGTCCTTCTGGATATCTTCCAGACCACGCCCCATAAAGCGCTTTACCGATACAATGGTATCTTCCGGCCTGTCGGCAACTGCGGATCGGGCATCATAGCCGATATCAAAAACCGCTTCGCCACCCTTTTCCTGACAGTAAACAACCGATGGCAGTGAGTACCGACCTTGACTATCCGGAATACAGCGTGGCTTACCTTCCCGATCCACTGAAGCAACCAGAGAATAGGTAGTGCCAAGATCAATCCCCACCACACGGCGTTGATCTTCTGGCCGCATTTCATGGGGATCTCTTGACTCACCCGGCTCCGCGATATCCAACAATACGTCCATTCAACTATTCCTATTTTCCAAGAACAGCGCAAAAAAAACGCTACCCTTCAATCCTGAAATTTTCCAATCACACAGTACCAATCAGCTGGATAGTTCAAAGCTATTCCCTGTCGAACAAACGCTCTTCCATCTGATCTATCTCTTCCAAATAGCGTCTGTGGTAACGCAAACGATCCATAAATAACGCCACACTATCCAGTGCGCCTACCGCATTTTCTTCATACCATTCTTCGAACGCATCACCGATACCCTGCACTTCATCATGAATGCGTAATGCGGCATTTTCTCTCAGTTGATCAAGTTGTTCGGAAGCGTTCTCTTTATCCAGATCAACCGATTCCAACTCTTCTCTCAGTTCCATCACTTCCATCAAGAAAGCAGGGTCAGAAGGCGCAGCACCACTGGATTCATCACCCGGTGAACGTCCCTCCAATTGCAACAGATAACCCGCTCGACTGAGTGGATCGCGCAGTGTCTGCAATCCTTCGTTCAGCCGTGTAACCTGCTCCATGGAAAAACGCCCTTCCGTGGGTGAGCGGGTCGCGTAACGATCAGGATGAAAAGCCTGCTGTAAAGTGCGATACCGCTCTTCTACGGATTGAAGATCCAAATAAAACCCTTTTGGCTGATCAAACAGTTCAAAATAGCTCAACTGTAGGTCCGGTGGCTGGATGGCTTTACAGGTAGGACAAAAAGCCGGACGCGGCGTGGCTATCGGTCCTTTGCATGACCAACAGGCAACGAGATTACTCATGGATGGTGTGCTCCATCAAACCTTGAATGACTCACCACACCCACAACTGTCTTTCTCGTTGGGATTGGTAAACTTGAAACCAGATTTGAACGGATCATCAATATAATCAACCTGTAAACCAGCAAGATAGAGCAATGACTTAGGATCAACCACAACGCTTACATCATGGCTCTTGAACACCTTGTCACTCTCTTCAACAGCATCGGCATACTCAAGCTTATAGGACATGCCAGAACAACCACTGGTTTTCACGCCAATACGCAACATCGCATCGGGTGTTCCGCGATTATCCAACATGGCCTGAACCCGAACAGCTGCTTTTTCGCTTAGAGAAATAGGTGCGTTCAGATCCACAGACGGATTGGGTGCCGGTGGCTCTGGAAGGGGTGTATTGGAGTCTGTTGCCGTGCATTTATCGGACATGACTCACTCTCCTTTTGCATCCTGTTTGCTACGGTAATCAGTGACCGCTGCCTTGATGGCATCTTCTGCCAGAACAGAACAGTGAATCTTCACCGGTGGCAAAGCCAACTCATCAGCAATCTCTTTGTTCTTGATGGCCAACGCTTCATCAATGGTCTTACCTTTGACCCACTCAGTCACCAATGATGAGGACGCAATGGCTGAACCGCAACCATAGGTTTTGAATTTGGCATCACTGATCACGCCTTCGTCATCCACCCGAATCTGCAACTTCATCACGTCACCACAGGCAGGTGCTCCCACCATGCCGGTGCCGACATCATCATCACCTTTTTCCATCGCACCAACATTGCGTGGATTTTCATAATGGTCCAAGACCTTGTCATTATAGGCCATTGTATTTCTCCTCTATGGATGCAACCCGTTCATTTCTCTGGGCTCATTTATTTCAGCAGAATAAGTAGTATCGCGGTGTCAGACCCAACTTAATGTTCCGCCCACTTAATCGTACTCAGATCAATACCTTCCTGGACCATCTCCCACAAAGGCGACAAATCCCGAAGTTTGGTAACCGCTTCGATCACCTTATCAGCCACCCAATCCACCTCTTCTTCAGTGGTGTGACGACCAAGACCAAAGCGTATGGAGCTATGGGCCAACTCATCTTCCAAGCCCAAAGCACGCAATACATAGGAAGGTTCCAAAGAAGCCGATGTACATGCAGAACCTGATGAAACCGCCACATCCTTGATAGCCATCATCATGGACTCTCCTTCCACATAGGCAAAGGAGATGTTCAAATTACCCGGCAGGCGCTGTTCAAGATCACCATTTACCTGAATATGTTCCAATTTGTCGAAGATCCGAGTACGCATCCGCTCACGCAGTGAAAGCAAACGGGCTGACTCGGCCTCCATCTCATTCGCACAAATCTCACACGCTTCTCCAAAACCAACGATCAAAGGTACCGGCAATGTACCCGAACGCATACCACGCTCATGGCCACCACCATGCATGATAGCCCGTAACCGAACCCGTGGACGACGACGCACATAGAGAGCGCCTACCCCTTTTGGTCCATACAGTTTATGACCCGAAATAGAGAGCAGATCAATATTCATCGCGTTGACATCCATGGGAATTTTGCCAACACTCTGCGCTGCATCACAATGAAATAGAATCTTGCGTGCCCGGCACAGCTTGCCGATTTCTGCCAGTGGCTGGACAACACCGATCTCATTGTTTCCGCCCATCACTGAAACCAGAATAGTCTGATCCGTCATCGCCGCTTCAAGCACCTTCAGATCCAACAATCCATTAGGTTGAACTGGCAGATAGGTAATATAAAAATCTTCACCTTCCAAATGGCGGCAAGTATCCAAAACAGCCTTATGTTCGGTCACCACAGTGATGATGTGGTTGCCCTTCTCTTTGTAGTACCGTGCGGCACCGGCAATGGCCAGGTTGTCTGATTCAGTTGCACCGGATGTAAACACGATCTCTTTGGGATTGGCATTGATCAACGTTGCCACCTGCTTGCGGCCTTTTTCCACCGCAACATCCGCCTCCCAACCAAATGCGTGAGAACTGGAAGCCGGGTTACCATACTTTTCCACAAACCAAGGCTTCATCACCTCAAACACGCGAGGGTCCATCGGCGTGGTGGATTGATAGTCCATATAGATAGGCAGATCCATAATACAACCTTTTATTAACTGATTATCATTCTCATTATATAAACCCACTACTTCCTTGTAGAAGAGCAGATCATTTCACACTGTTTGTCACAGTAACCATTAGAGAGCCATTGAGCCAACTTTGTTCCCAAACTCATCCCATTATCCTGCTCATACTTGTGAGTTGGCGTACGGTTCTGATCAATTGAGCAGCAAACTGTTGTACCATCAGTGCATCACTATCCAACCCCAAACTGACCCGGATCATACTGCGTCCCAATGCGGTGTCAACGCCCATGGCTTTCAAAATCCGAGATGGCTCGGTACGCCCGGATGAGCAAGCTGAACCGCTACTCACCGAATACCCTGCCAGATCCAGATTCATCACCAATGTTTCACCATCCAATCCGGCCCAACCCATAGCCAGGGTATTGGCCAGTTTATTGGCATTTTCACCAAAGACAACAGTTTGAGGTATCGCCTGTTTGACTTGATCGGCCAAGCTATCTCTCAATGCAGACAAACGACTCTGCTCAAGCGCCAAGCCATCTACGGCCAGCTTGGCCGCCACACCAAACCCTACGATTCCGGTCAGATTTTCAGTACCAGAACGCCGTCCACGCTCTTGACCGCCACCAAACAGAAGTGGCTCCAGTGCCAATGACTTATCCAGCACCAGCGCACCAACCCCTTTGGGACCGCCCAATTTATGAGCAGAAAGCGAAAGAAGCCCGCCACAATCACGATAAAAATCCAGCGATTTTTTTCCAAATACTTGAACAGCATCGCTATGAAAAACACAGCGTCGGTTTTGACAAGCATGTGCAATTTCTTCAACCGGTTGAATAACGCCTGTCTCGTTATTGGCCTGCATCACAGACACCGCAACAGTCTCAGCATCAACCGCGGCCATAATCTTACCGGCATCAATCACACCATGGCTATCCGGCTTAACACGAGTGATCCGCATACCATGTTTTTCCAATGCGGTTGCCACACTATCTACAGAAGGGTGCTCAATACCGCTGATCACCAAGCGCCCTTTAAAGCCACTTTTAGCAGCCAGACCAAACAAGGCGAGGTTATTGGACTCAGTACCACCACTGGTAAAGATAATCTGACTGTTGTGTACACCCAGAATCTCGCCAAGCGTTCTACGGGATCGATCTATACCATCACGCGCCGCACGTCCTGCACCATGTACTGAAGCCGGATTACCGGATTTTTCGGAAAAATAGGGCAACATCGCTTCAATCACTTCAGGACGAACCGGCGTTGTTGCATTATGATCGAGATACGGCACGCTCGACCTCCGCAGTCACACCATCATTCAACAATGAAATATCATGTTGACACTGTTGCGCTAATCCATGCAGATCAATAGATTCCAGAAACTGATAGATATGGTCACCCAATTTTTCCCATAAATCATGGGTTACGCACCGACTGGAACGCTGACAGCCTCCGTTTTTCCGACTGGTACAGGATGTTGCCTGAATCGGTTCATCCACCGCCCGAATGATATCCGCCACACTAATACCTTGATCGGTTTCAATCAGACTATACCCACCACCAGGACCACGCACACTCCGTACAAGCCCACGGCGCCGCAGTTTGGAAAACAGCTGTTCAAGATAGGAGAGTGAAATCTCCTGCCGATCAGAGATATCCGCCAGCGGGATCGGCCACTGCTCAGTATGACTTGCCAGATCCACCATGGCCATTACGGCATAGCGTCCACGTGTGGTCAATTTCAAGATGCATTCCTCCGCTGATCCTCATTGGAATCATCACGCGTATCTGGATGATCATCATTGTCTTCCATTTTTTGAAGACGTTTATCCAGCTGTCTGACCTGATCCAGCACACAGGTAACCGCACGCGCCACGGGGTCAGGCATACCATCGCTCTGACCGTAGGAAGGAAATTGCCCGACCTCATCACCCTGTTGTCTACGACTCGCAACCTGACGACCTGGCACACCAACGATGGTTGTATCAGACGGAACATCTTTTACCACCACGGCATTTGAACCAATACGGGCATTTTTTCCCAATGTAATCGGTCCAAGCACCTTGGCACCGGCACCAACGATGACACCGTCTTCCAAGGTTGGATGCCGCTTGCCTTTATTCCAAGATGTACCACCCAGAGTCACACCGTGATAGAGCGTACAATCATTTCCGACTTCGGTGGTCTCGCCAATCACGACACCCATTCCATGATCAATAAAAAAGCGTTCACCAATCCGCGCACCAGGATGGATCTCAATACCGGTAAACATCCGACCAAGGTGACCAATTATCCGGGCACTCACCGGCCATTTGCGCCGCCAGAACCAATTGGCAATACGATAAAAAAACATGGCGTGCACGCCAGGATAACAGAGCAGAACCTCAACAATACTGTGTGCGGCTGGATCACGGTCAAACACATAGGCCAATCGACGACGGAGTCCCAGCATGCTGTTGGTCCTTTATCCGATGCAACCGAAGAGAAAAAAACATCGACCCTCAATCAATACCCCATGGAAATAGTCAGGTATTAGCCCTTGAAAAAAACCGGAACAAGTACAAAGCCCAGTTTGAGGGTTGAGGGAGTCCTTCCCTCATCAACTACAATTCAAGTGGACGGCAGGATGCAATACCTGATCAAAACTGTCAAGTATTCATCTTGAATGAAGTGAATGAGAATTGATACTCAGGAATCAGAAATGCAGAAGGCACTCGAAGAGTGCCAGAAAGGAAAACTATTTTCGGGAAAGCATACGCGATGCATGTTCGAGCACATCATCAGGCATTTTGCGATTGGCTTTGCGTGTTTCCCGCTTGATTTTATCGTAGATTTCTTCGCGGTGCACTTCAACTTCACGGGGCGCGTCAATGCCGATTCGGACCTGATTACCCTTGATACCGAGCAGAGTGATCTTTATGTCATCGCCGATATTGAGACTTTCTCCGACTCTCCGTGTCAAAATCAACATGACAGTGTCCCCTCCAACAAAGGACCTTGTAATACCCAGCGCACTTTCGTGGTGCACTTACGTCCGTAGACCATACCAGACCATTCACAAATACGCCAAGTAATGACGAAACAGTTGATCACAGTCTTCCCCTCTGTGATCATTGTGACTGAAATTCAGTCAATCATCAATCAAACAATCTAAAAAAAACGTCATTATGATGATTATCTGGTGATAAATTAAAGATGTTTAGAGAACCTATGAAAGCTACCAGAGGACTGTCTTTTGCCTTGTCGATTATAACCAGCACCAGTACTGCTTTCACCGGTTACAGCTCTGAGCAACGTCTCGGTAGCCACTTGAACCCCTTTGAAAATGGCCTGATTTTCCTGGTTCACCTTATCAGCCTTTTCAATTGCGGCAACCAACTCTTCGCGTAACGCTTTCAGCCCCGCTTTTCCATCAAGGGCCTCGTCCAAACTGGACAAGGTGACCTTTGTACCAGCAAGCCCCAAACTTTTTGCCAACTCTTTGGTATGGAGTTGTCGAAATTGATCCAGTCTTTGCAGTGCAGCCAACTGTGTTTCGATTTCACCATTGATGGCATCAATATCATCAACGCGCCGTTTTTTAATGATCTCCCGTTCTTTGAGCAGAATCGGAGTCAAACTGGCAAAACCCTGGGTAAGCTCCGCCACGCTATTCTGGAGAGCGGCTATGGTTTCCTGGCTCATAATAATCCTGTCAGACGCTGCGTTTACCTTCCATCAATACCTGACGAAGGATTTTATCGGCCACATCCAAGCTGTTGACGCTATATTGACCCGCGTTCAGTGCATCTCGAATGGGTTTAACACGATCCATTCTAATGTCCGAGGCACTTTTTGCAACTTCACCAGCGTTGCTGATGGCGCGCGCACCGGAAGAGAGATTGACATCATCCCGACGCGCACCGGCCGTGCGATTAGCACTTTGGTTTTTAGCTGGAGGAACGCGCCCACCGGAGATCCGGTCCAGTTTGCTGACGTTTACACCTTTAATTTTCATGAACCTATTTCCCTTCTTAGAGCCTGCTGAAGAGCAGGTTTCTGACGTTTGGTCACACTCTCTGATCCATACGCCTTGGCCAGACCACGCTCAACTTCATACGCAATGATCGCACTACGCGCATTACGTTGCCAGAGCGGAGAGTGGTTTCTCCATTCGGGCCATATTATCCCCTTCCGTGGGTGCATCTCAAGAGCATCTCTTATTGAGAAGGGGTTTTTACTGTTCCTATCGGCAAATTAGCGGCACTCTTGAGCGAATTATTATCCGCCTGTGCTTTTTTTATGCCTGCGTTCATTTGGGATGGGGTGATTCTATCGCTCCGATCCATTTGTTTCATCAAAGACTCTTTGATACCCAAACCATTAGGACGCTGACTGATGGTTTTTGCGTACTCGGCATCCAGCATTTCGCGGAACAGTTTCTCACCATGACCTTTACCGAACAAGCTATTCTGCGGCACGGTCTGACGCATCACCTTCAACATTTGCTGAACAAACAGCGCCTCAAAGTCTGAGGCGGACTGTTTGAGTTTTTTATCCTCAATGGCCTTTCGATTTGGCAAACGATTCTGCACGGCATAGAGGGTATGAAGCTTGGTAGGATCACTCATTATAGAATCTCCAGATCAGCTTGCAGGGCACCGGCTGCTTTAATGGCTTGTAGGATAGCGATCAAATCCCGGGGTGTGACACCGATGGAATTGAGTCCTTTAACCAGATCACCCAAAGTCACGCCCTCTTCCATCTCAATGACTCGACCATCACTCTCTTCAACCTGGACATCGGTCTGGGTATCAGTAACGGTCTCACCGTCACTCAACGGACCTGGCTGGCTCACCTGAGGCGTTTCTCGAATAGTGATACTCAGACTGCCGTGAGACAACGCAACGGTGGATACACGCACCTGCTCACCCACGACAATGGTACCTGTGCGCTCATTGACCACGATTTTAGCAGGCTGGTCCGACTCTACCTGAAGATTTTCCAACCGAGCGACAAACTCAACCACACGCCCTTTGTAACCCTGAGGAACCGTCAATCGGATGGTGCCGGAATCACGGGCAGCGGAGAGAGGTTGACCAAACAGATTA
Source organism: Magnetococcales bacterium (assembly GCA_015234045.1). Classification (GTDB taxonomy): domain Bacteria; phylum Pseudomonadota; class Magnetococcia; order Magnetococcales; family JADFWU01; genus JADFWU01. Next base: position 5,169 of record JADFWU010000001.1, on the reverse strand, counting down.
TTGATGGCACTGACAACGCGATTTGCTGTCGTGAAATCAGGATTTTTCAATGACAACTGTAACGTGTTTTCACGGTTGAGCTCAAAGCTGACCTCACGTTCAACGATGGCGCCATTGGCGATTCTGGCAACGGTAGGATGGTTCTTACGGACCTCCTGATTGCCGCCTTCAGCAGAAAAACCACCGATGGAGACCGGTCCCTGAGCCACCGCATAAATCCGACCATCTGCACCTTTAAGAGGTGTCATGATCAGCGTACCACCTTCCAGACTTTTGGCATTACCCAACGAAGAGATCACCGCATCCAACCGGCTACCCTGCCGAGAAAACGGCGGTAATGTTGTGGTCACCATAACCGAGGCAACATTCTTGACCGAAACAGCCTGGTCGGTAGAAACGCCCATCCGTTCCAACATCATGCGCATGGATTGTGAAGTAAAGGCACCACTTGAATCACCGGTGCCATTGAGGCCCACAACCAGACCAAAACCGGTCAATGGGTTGTCTCGAACACCTTCAATATTGGTGACATCCTTCAAACGCGCAGCATCCACTGACAATGGCAAAAGTAGTGCGACCGTCAAGACACCAATCATGCGTAATAGCGTTTTTCGTGGGTTATACATGGTCATCTATTCCTCTCTCCTATCTTAAAAGACACGGAGACTGGACATCATTTTGTTCAACCAACCAGGACGCTGTTGATCATCAATATCTCCATCACCGGAGTAATCAATGCGTGCATCGGCAATCTGACGGGATTGAACGGTATTGCTGGAGGTCACATCTTCTGGCCGAATCAGGCCGGAAAGAATGATAAACTGGTTCTCATTATTGATGGTAAGATCCCGACGCCCTTCAATACGCAGGTTACCGTTTGACAGAACTTCAGTCACGATACAGGAAATTTCCGTCTTGATATACGCATCCCGATGGGTCTTACCACTACCATCATGATCATTGGTCAGTTCAATGGATCCATTGGCTAACTCCGGTGTTTTCAACGCAGTAGATACATCAAACATACCACCCAGCGCAAAACTGGTATCCCCTTGCCGCTCCAACGTTGTCTTGGCATTATTATCGGCAGTGGACTGTTCATAGATCAGCACCGTCACGATATCGCCAATATTTCTGGCCTTACTGTCAATGAACAGGGTATTTCTATCGGAGCTTTGCCAGATTGAGCCCTTCTTGGGTGAAAGCATCTGCATAGGCTGAGGTTGCAGAGAAGCAACAGGCACTGGCGCACGCTCAACGGCTCGGGTCATACCGCAACCACCCAGCAATACTGTGCCCATCAACACCATGGAAACTGTGCGTGCCTTGCTCATATCCGCAACTCCTCTTGCTTCCTGACTAACCTTTTATGCAGCTGACTATTCACATGGCCGCCGCGCTCTCTATTGTAAAACCAGCAATTGGTTCCTAAACAGACAAGCAACATACAGGCCAGTAAAGAACGTTCTACACGTCATTTTATCAATCTGGATTTTTTGCAAAAAAAAAGCCCGACCAAAAGGCCGGGCGTTTTCTCCGATGATTAGGAGAGAGCAGGGAGAAAGGTGACGCGCTGAAAACTTTTTTTACTCATTGTGCCTGTTCGAAGTGTTACTTGTACGTTCTCTATCTTAAAGATCAACAACTTCCGCTTTGCCCGCCGAAATAACCCGAGCCATGAAGCGGCGTTGGCTTTTGGGGTTTCTCAAGGTGATGGTTTCGCCCATGCGGCCTTTGCCCATCGAAATACCCACTGCTTTAATATTCAAACCACCGGTTCTAACATGTACCAGTACCCGCTCGCCGCGTTCTACCAGAATCGGCTCAGAAAACCAGGACGCTTGCAGAGGAACACCCGCTCTAATCACACGGGTTGAGGCTTTACCAACCAGTTGCGCTTCATCATTTGCCATACCTGGAATATCGCGGCGCACTTCCATCTCACGCCATTCAATATCGGAGGAATGAATGACTGTTCCACGGGCTACCCGACTGCGCAACAATGGAACCAACAATTGTTTGCGAATCATAGCTGTGGCTTGAACAGTACCTTTGATAAAACCATCTACAACCAGTTTAACTCTGACGATTTGACGACCCAAACGCATCCGCTCAGGAGACAATTCCGGCTCCCAAACAATATTTTTTCCATCAATGTTCAGATCTTGAGCAACGACCAGTGAAGTCAGGCTATAGTTGCTACCACTCTGTTGCAATTGGGTGTTGATTGCATTGCTGATCTGATCAGCAATGGTGTGACGGCTCATGGTGGTGGTGTTGCCAGGAATGGCCCAAAGGACCATTCCCAGAGTTAGAATAAGATGTGCGATAGTGCGTTTCATATCTCAGTCTCCCCTATTATTAGCGTTTCAACTGAGTGGCTGTGCTCAACATTTCATCAGCGGTACGGATACCTTTTGAACTAATTTCATACGCCCGTTGACCAGCAATCATCTGCACCATCTCTTCAACCATATTGACGTTGGACATTTCCAGATACCCTTGCTGAATGGTGCCCACTCCGTCCGTACCAGGATCGCCAATAATTGGGTTACCGGATGCGCCGCTCTCTTGGAACAAATTACGTCCCAGGGCGGTCAAACCTGCCGGATTGACAAAAGTTGCCAACTGAACATTGCCGATATTGACCGGTTCAACATTGTCCGGAAGAATCACGTTAACACTGCCATCGGGTCCAACGGTAACTTGTACCGCTTCCTGAGGAACCACCAAACCGGGTTCTAAAGGATAACCATCTGAAGTGACAACCTGACCGGTTTCATCCATCTTGAATGTTCCGTCCCGGGAATAGCCAGTTGAACCATCAGGCATCTGAATCTGGAAAAATCCACGCCCCTCAATGGCTAAATCAAGCTGGTTACCGGTCTGGTTGTAGTCACCTTGGGTGAACATCTTGCTAACGGATACTGCGCGGACACCATGGCCGAGTTGGATACCAACCGGAACCTGTGTACCGGCTTGGGAAGTCTCCGAACCAGGCGCACGCATGGTTTGATAAAGAAGATCTTGAAAATCGGTCCGAGACCGTTTGAAACCAGCGGTATTGACGTTGGCCAAGTTATTGGCAACCACGTCGATGTTCATCTGTTGTGCCTGCATACCGGTGGCGGATGTCCAAAGGGCGCGCATCATAATAGTAATCTCCCGTTGTTCTGTGTTTCAGCGTTTTATTGAATACAGGATCTTATGTCCTGTTTATTCACGTTTTTTACCTGTCAAACTAGCCGTTCAATCTGCCGATCTGATTTGTTGCTTGACCATCCAGACCGTCCAGCGCTTTAATCATCTTCATATAGGTGTCATAGGCCCGATGCGTTTCAACCATCTGGGTCATTCCACGAATTGAATCGCTGTTGGAGCCTTCCAAAAATCCCTGACGAATGCCACCAAAACCACTCTCAACCGGTGCGACATTCTCTTGCGGTGCGGAATAGAGGTTTTGCCCCTCTTTCTTCAACACCTCAGGTGGAATGGACACACGGGCAATGCGTCCGATAATTCCAGCATCCGTAGCGATACTGCCATCCGGTCCAACCTCAATGGCACTGTCGCCGATGACCAGCGATGAGCCACCCTCACCCAACACTGGAAAACCATCTTTATTGACCAACTCACCATTTTGGTTCACCGTAAAGGAACCATCACGCGTGAAGCGCTCTCCGTTGGGTGTCTGCACCATGAAGAACCCTTCCCCTTCAACGGCCATATCCAAGGGATTGCCGGTGGCCTGCAACGAACCCTGTTGAAGGTCCGCTTGGGTGCCGGTCGCCATGGGATAGGTCATCTGATAGGAATTCGATCCTGGATTGCTATACGGAAACGGTACATCACCCGGCGCACGCAGACCCATAAATGAATCAGTGGGCATCGGGAACATCTCTGGACCCGCTGCGGTCAAGAATGAATCAAAAGTGATATCATCCGCTTTAAACCCGGTGGTGTTGACGTTGGCCAGGTTATTGGTCAACACTTCCAATTTCATTTCAGAACGAAGTGCGCCGTTAACCGCTGCGTAAAATCCACTATCCATGATCGTCTCCTTTCTCGTGACTCGTTGGATCTTATAAAGGCAACCCCTGTGCCATACACATCAACTAATTGATTTATAACATTAATGAATGATTCACCTCTATATTTTCCACCCTATTTATACCCCCATTGCGGCAGCTTTTGCCCAAAGGCAGAGCGTTTTTTTCCCTTTGATACACCGAGAGGCAAAAATGACCGATAACACCACTACCCTGGAAACATTAACCCGCGCCCTTTCAGATCTCGTTGCCCGTCTGCGGGCACCAGATGGTTGTCCATGGGATCGGGAACAAACACTCAATTCTCTACTACCTCATACCATTGAAGAGGTGTATGAGGTGGTATCTTCTGTCGAAAATCAAGACTATACCGAACTAAAGAATGAACTCGGTGATCTCACGTTCCATGTATTTCTCTATAGTCAGATTGCACAAGAAGCCGGACTATTCTCCTTGGAAGAAGTCATACAAGGCGTAACGGCAAAAATGATCCACCGCCATCCACATGTATTCAAAGAGTCCGGCGAAGCGTTCACCGATGAACAAGGACGCTATGACAGCAAAGCCCATACAAAACGCTGGGAAGACTTGAAACGGCAGGAAAAAGAAAAAAAAGCCCACAAAGGACCAAGCTCAGTATTTGATGGACTGAGCAACAAAGCCCCTGCTCTACTCTGGGCGTTCAAGGTTCAACAGAAGATGGCTAAAGTGGGCTTTGATTGGGATGAAATCCCTGCTGTTACTGAAAAAGTCCGTGAAGAACTGAATGAACTCAGCCAAGCACAAGCCAATGAGGACCGCGACAATATCGAAGAAGAGATCGGTGATGTGCTCTTCACCATGACCAATCTGGCCCGCCACCTTAAAGTCAACCCAGAAACCGCCCTGCGCCGGTCTACTCTGAAGTTTCAAAACCGGTTTCGCTATATAGAAGAGAAAATTCACGCCGATGGTCAAACCATCTATGAAACCGAACGGGATGCAATGGAAGTGTTGTGGCAGGAAAGCAAAAAACACCGAGACACCTGACAGATCAATTGTGTTATAGTGATTTCGATCCGAAATTAGACAATGAATCACAACCTGAGTGGAAGCCCTGGTGATGTTTTTGCGCCGCTTT
>JADFWU010000019.1 GCA_015234045.1 Magnetococcales bacterium | reverse complement strand
CTGATTGCCAAACGCCAAATTGAAATTGCCAACGAGACCGGCGCCACGGCGGTCTGCCATGGGGCTACCGGTAAGGGCAACGATCAGGTCCGTTTTGAGCTGGGTTATTATGCTCTGCGTCCCGATATTAAGGTCATTGCCCCATGGCGAGAGTGGGATCTTAACTCGCGGGAAAAACTGTTCGCCTATGCCGAGAAGCATGGTATTCCGGTGCCTATGGACAAGCGTGGCGGGGTCTCTTACTCCATGGACCGCAATCTGCTCCATATCTCCTTTGAAGGTAAGGTGCTGGAAGATCCTTGGGCAGAGCCGAATGAGGATATGTTTGTCCTGTCCGTCTCACCAGAGGCCGCCCCGGACAAGCCGACCTATATTGAAATCACCTTTGAAAACGGTGATCCAATAGCCATCAATGATGAACCGCTTTCGCCTGCCAACCTGTTGGCCCGTCTGAATACATTGGGTGGAACAAACGGTATTGGTCGTGTTGATTTGGTGGAAAATCGCTATGTCGGCATGAAATCCCGTGGTGTTTACGAAACTCCGGGCGGAACCATCCTGGGTGTGGCGCATCGGGCCATGGAGTCGTTGACGCTGGATCGGGAAGTGGCGCATCTCAAAGATGATCTGATGCCGCGTTATGCCAAGCTGGTGTACAACGGCTATTGGTTCAGCCCGGACCGGATCATGTTGCAGAATATGATTGATGCATCTCAGGCCTTTGTTTCCGGCAAGGTGCGTTTGAAGCTCTACAAGGGCAATGTCATTGTTGTGGGACGGCAGTCGGACAACTCGCTGTTTGAGCCGAAGGTTGCCACCTTTGACGATGATGGTGGTGCATACAATCAGGCGGATGCGGAAGGCTTTATCAAGCTCAATGCCTTGCGTTTGCGGATTGCGACCATGTTACGCGGTTAGTCGGTAGTGAGATATTCTGGACCGATGACCAAAACGATTCATAATCCAACAGACAGGACAGCGCAGTGAACCAAGGACCAGTCCAAGAGGCACAAAAGCTGTGGGGCGGACGTTTTTCCCAATCCACCGATGCATTTGTGGAAGCCTTTTCTGCATCCATTCATTACGATATCCGGCTTTATCGTCAGGATATTCGTGGTTCCATTGCCCACTGTCGCATGTTGGGTCGTCAGGGCATTATCAGTCAGCAAGAGTCTGAGGCCATTGTTGCGGGGCTTGAGCAGGTACGTACGGAGATCGACAAGGGCGAATTTGAAACCAATATCGCCTTGGAAGATATCCACATGCATGTGGAGAGTCGTCTGAAGACGCTGATTGGTCCGGTAGCGGGTAAGTTGCATACCGCCCGTTCTCGTAACGATCAGGTGGCAACGGATATACGTCTTTACCTGCGTGACGAAGTGGAGACCATCCGCACAGCGTTGAGAAAACTGCAAAACGCTCTGGTGGATCTGGCTGAACAGGAGGTAGAGACGGTGATGCCGGGCTTTACCCATATGCAGAACGCCCAACCCATCAGTTTTGGTCATCACCTGATGGCCTATTTTGAGATGCTGGATCGGGATCATGCTCGGTTTGGTGATATCAACAGGCGTATCAATCAGATGCCTTTGGGATCTGCTGCGCTGGCCGGTACGCCTTTTCCGGTGGATCGTCACTGGGTGGCCGAACAGTTGGGCTTTGATGGGGTGTGTGAAAACTCACTGGACGCGGTGTCAGATCGGGATTTTGTAGTGGAAACCGCTGCTGCTTGTGCGTTGGTGATGACACATCTTTCCCGTTTTTCAGAAGAGTTGATTCTATGGGCCTCGCCCACCTTCAACTTTGTTGATTTGCCCGATGCGTTTTGTACAGGCTCATCCATCATGCCGCAGAAGAAAAACCCGGATGTGCCGGAGTTGGTTCGCGGCAAGACTGGTCGGGTTTATGGTCACCTCATCGCTTTGCTAACGCTGATGAAAGGGCTGCCACTGGCCTATAATCGGGATATGCAGGAAGATAAGGAACCGATCTTTGATACCGTGGATACCGTGTCGGCCTGTTTGCGGGCGTTTGGTGATCTGGTGCCGGGTATTCGGGCGCGCCGGGCGGTGATGGCGGCGGCGGCGGGAGAGGGGTTCACGCTGGCTACGGATCTAGCCGATTATCTGGTGCGTCGCGGTTTGCCGTTTCGGGAAGCGCATGCTGTGGTTGGTCGTCTGGTTGCCACTGCGTTGGATGCGGAATGTGGTTTGGAAGATCTGCCCTTGGAGACTCTCCAAGCCGAAGAGGCGCGTATTGAGGCGGATGTTTCTGCGGTGCTGACCGTGCATGCTTCGGTCAATGCCCGTCAAAGCATTGGTGGCACAGCGTTTGATACCGTTCGTGCGGCCATAAAGCGTGCGAGAGCGCGTTTGAATGACGCAGACACATCAAAGGTCGGATGATGAAGAAACGCAGATTTTGGCCGCTTTGGGCGGTTTTGTTCCTATTCCTGGTTGGCTGCGGCTATAAAGGTGATCTCTACCTGCCCGAGGATGCGGACAACGATACCGCTACCATTCAGATTGACCAAGACGCAGAAGAGGACAAAAAGTCTGAGGCTGCCCCTTAGAAACATCGGAATCCCACTATGGATCATTTCCACTATCAAGACGGTGTATTGTGCGCCGAATCTGTCCCGCTTGCGCGTATTGCCGAGTCGGTGGGCACCCCCTTTTATTGCTATTCCAGTGCGACATTAAGCCACCACTTGGCGGTGTTTCGTCAGGCGTTTGCATCCATTGACCATCTTATCTGTTATTCGGTGAAGGCCAACAGCAATCTGGCTGTGCTCAACCTGTTGGTTGAAGCCGGTGCGGGTGTGGATATTGTCTCTGGCGGTGAACTGGCTCGTGCGGCTCGGGTCAACTGTCCACCGGAGCGGATTGTTTTTTCCGGTGTGGGCAAGAGTTCAGCGGAGATTCGTGCGGCTTTATACCGTGGTTTATTGATGTTCAATGTGGAGAGTCGGGCAGAGCTTGAGCGCATTAACCGAATTGCTGGTGAGATGGGCAAAATCGCTCCGGTCTCTCTACGAATCAACCCGGATGTGGATCCCAAGACCCATCCGTATATCTCCACTGGTTTGCGAAAAAATAAATTTGGGATTCCCCATGCAATGGCGTTGGATGTCTATCAGGTAGCCAATACCATGCCCCATATTGAGATTGTTGGGCTGGATTGTCATATTGGTTCCCAGTTGACCCAGTTGGATCCCTTTGTGGATGCCGTGCGCCGGGTGCGTGGATTGGTTGAATTGTTGATCGAAAACGGTATCAACATTCGCTATCTGGATCTGGGCGGTGGATTGGGTATTCCCTATCGTGAAGAAGAGGAAACGCCGTCACCAGCACTGTATGCTGAGGCGCTGTTGTCGGAGCTAGAGGGCTTGAACATCACGTTGGTTCTTGAGCCAGGGCGCGCCATTGCAGGCAATGCAGGCGTATTGGTGGCGCGGGTCGAATATGTCAAACAGGGCGAGGAAAAGCAGTTCATCATCACCGATGCCGGTATGAATGATCTGATGCGTCCTGCGCTCTATGAAGCCTATCACACGGTGATTCCGGTTCAGTTGAATGATTCTGCCGAGACCTCTATTGCTGACGTGGTTGGACCTATTTGTGAATCTGGTGATTACTTTGCCCGTGATCGAATGTTGCCCAACATGGCTGAGGGTGATCTATTGGCGGTGCGTTCAGCCGGGGCTTACGGTTTTGTCATGAGCAGTAATTACAACAGTCGTCCGAGACCGGCTGAAGTGATGGTGCGTGGGGATGATTTCTCTGTCATTCGGGAACGGGAAACCATAGAGAGTTTGATGGCTGGGGAGCAGATCTTTTGAGTGAGCAGACCATACCCTTTGTCAAAATGCACGGTCTGGGTAATGATTTTGTCCTGTTGGATAACCTGAATGGTGCGCCACTATTGAGCGAAAGTCAGGCGCGATTTTTGGCGGATCGTCGGCTTGGTATCGGTTGTGATCAGGTGGTACAGCTTCTGCCCGCGCAACAAGGCTGTGATGTTCGGATGGTGATTTTCAATCCTGATGGATCACAAGCGGAGATGTGCGGTAATGCGGTACGCTGTTTGGGGCGCTATCTCTGGCAGCGCAGGGCGTTTGATAAACAGACATTGAGTGTTGAAACTCTGGCTGGTGATATTCGGATCATTCAAGCGGGTACGGATTTGATCTCTGTTGAAATGGGCCAGCCGGTGTTGGTCAATGGTGATGATGCGGTATCGTTGAGCGTGAATGGTGCGGACTATCGCGTTACCGAGGTCTCCATGGGTAATCCGCATTGTGTGATTTTTGATCCATCTGTAGAAGATGTTCCGCTGGCTGAGGTTGGTCCGCTCATTGAAAATCATCAACGATTTCCGAATCGGACCAATGTTGAGTTTGTTTCCATAACGGATAACGCGCACATCCGCATGCGGGTTTGGGAACGCGGTGCTGGTATTACGCCTGCTTGTGGAACAGGGGCCTGTGCGTCTGCCGTGGCGGCCATGGTTCATGGTCATGTCGGACGTCATGTGTCTGTTGAGCTGGATGGTGGTATTCTGGATATTCAGTGGCGGGCATCCGATGATCAGGTGATCATGACCGGAACGGCAACCCACGTGTTTGACGGAGAGATTCGTCTATCGCTTTAAAATCTGTGTGAGAACAGATTTCTATGATTGAGGGCAAAACTATGCAATTCATCGACCTTCAGGCGCAGTATCAAGCGTATAAATCAGAAATTGATACTGCCATTGCCGAGGTATTGCAAACATCCCGTTACATTAACGGACCCAATGTGGAAAACCTGGAAAAAGGGTTGGCACACTTTGTCGGTGTCGAGCGTGGGGTTGGTTTCTCCTCCGGCACGGACGCGCTTTTGGCTACGCTGATGGCTTGGAATATTGGTCCGGGTGATGAGGTGATCACCACACCGTTTACCTTTATCGCTACGGCGGAAGTGATCTGCCTGGTGGGTGCCAAGCCGGTATTTGTCGATATTGAGCCGGATACCCTCAATATGGATCCTGCGTGTATTGAGGCGGCTATTACCGAAAAGACCAAATTGATCATGCCGGTGAGCCTTTATGGTCAATGTGCGGACTTTGATGCCATCAACGCCATTGCTAAAAAGCATGGTCTGCTCTGTTTTGAAGATGCCTGTCAATCCATGGGTGCCGAACAGAACGGAAAACGCTCTTGCAGTTTGACTCAAGCGGGCGCAGTCTCTTTCTTTCCGGCCAAGCCTATGGGCTGTTACGGTGATGGCGGTATGGTCTTTACCGATGATAGCGCTTTGGCGGATACGTTGTTGGAGATCCGTGAGCATGGCCAGTCAGCACGCTATCAGCATGGACGGATCGGCATCAATGGCCGGTTGGATGCCATTCAAGCCGCTATATTGCTGGTTAAGGCGGCTCATTTTGAAGATGAAATTGAGGCCCGGCAAAAGGTCGCTCAACGCTATATGGATGGCCTGAAAGGGGTTGTTGACCTGCCGGTGATTCGTCCGGGTAATAAGAGCGTTTTTGCTCAATTTACCATTCGTTCGCCAGAGCGTGTGCAGCTTGCTGAGGCATTGGGAAAAGCGGGTATACCAACAGCGGTTCACTATCCGATTCCTTTGCATAGGCAACCGGTGTTTGCTGATCTTGGTTATTCAGAGGATGCACTGCCAGTGGCTGATAAAGCCGCTTCACAGGTACTTTCTCTGCCCATGCATCCGTTTATGCAGCAATCCGAACAGGACCAGGTAATTCAGGCAATCAAGAGCGCCACGTGATCAAACAGCCTGTCAGTGAGTGCCTGGATTCGTTACATCTGGGCCTTTACCTCACAGCGCCACACCGTTGTGGCTATCTTGAGGGCAAAACTGCTGCAACGCTGTTTGTAGAGCCGGCTCAACCGCTTGATTCAGAAATTTATGGACAACTGCTTGCGCGTGGATTTCGTCGCAGCGGGTCTCATGTCTATCGACCGCACTGCACTGAGTGTGCGCTCTGTCTATCTGCCCGTATTCCGGTAGCAGATTTTAAACGCGCTCGCAGCATGCGCCGAATTTGGAATCGCAACAGCGCTATCCAAGTCAAAGGCATGCCGCAGGACTACTACGAGCATCACTACTGGCTTTATACCCGCTATATGGCCCATCGACACCCTGATGGGCCGATGGCCGATCCCTCGCCTGATGAGTATTGGACTTTCCTGACCGCCCACTGGTCCGATACGATCTTCTATGAATTCTGGATGGACGGACGACTGGTAATGGTAGCGGTCACCGATGTGGTGCCTACCGGTCTGTCATCGGTCTACACCTTCTTTGATCCCACGTTAACCCGTCATAGTCTGGGCAGTTTTGGTATCTTGTGGCAGATAGAAGAAGCACGCCGCCGTGAACTTGAATGGGTTTATCTGGGCTATTGGATTCCCAATTGTGACAAGATGCGCTACAAAAAGCGCTTTCAGCCTTTGGAAATCTACCAGAATCGCACTTGGACATTGATGACAGATCCTAATGATTTCGCGATAGATTCAAACGCTTCTGATTCAGTTGTTTGATAATTACAATATCAGGTAATTCCGTTTATTACCATTCGCTTTTATATCAATATTGATGCATAATAGACTCTATCTAATATCACGCTAGACAGTGATGAAGCCATGCGACGACTTAATATACAAACGAAAATGGTTCAGCCATATAGATATATTGCCTTGATATTGACAGGGTTAAGTTTTCTTTTTGCTGTGGTCATGCCAGCAGAAGCCGCAGAGGCGGCTAGCGAACGTGAAAAAATTATTGAGTTCTTGGCGGAGATAAAAGCGTCACAAAAATCAACAAATAAGCGCATTGATGATCTGAAAACCAGTATTGATAAGCGCATTGATGATCTGAAAACCAGTATTGATAAGCGGTTTGATGATCAAAATCGCTATATAAATCAGCGGTTCGATGATCAGAATAAGTATATTGATGGACGTTTTGCCCAAGTCGATCAGCGTTTTGCCCAAGTCGATCAGCGTTTTGCTCAAATGGATCAGCGTTTTGCCCAAGTTGATCAACGTTTTGTTCAAATGGATCAGCGCATAACCGAATTGTACGGCTTCACCAATACCCGATTAGATGATCTAAGTAACATGATCAATGGCTTCCGTCAGGATATGCTTGCCATATTTGGCGGAATCTTTACTCTGATTGTGACTCTATTTGGCTATATTGCCTGGGATAGACGCAGTATGGTTAAACCAATTCAAGATCGCCTGGACAGTGTAGAGCGGAAGTTGGATCAAGACTTGGATGTTAATAATGCCGAAGGCTCGATTCCACGCCGGTTGATGAATGTGTTGAGGGAACTGGCTAAAACCGATGAAAAGCTGGCCAATGTGTTGAGAAGTTTTTCCCTGTTGTGATGTTTTTGATTGGCAAGCCCATCGATTTTTTCTGATGGACTTGCCGAGTTGTTCAGTTTTTCGGTTTATTTCTTGGTTGGTGTATCAAAAATCCCAATCTGATTGCCAAGACGCACTTGGATAGCATCGGATTTATAGCGGTTTGGCTCGAAGATCATGATGAACAGAGAGCCGCCATAGAGAAAATTGCCCAGCTTATCGCCACGCTTGACTGGCACCGGCTGTTCTATCTTTTTGAATTTGTCATCAAAAACGATGGAGCTAATGGTGTCCAATCCCACCGGAATCATGGCAACATGGCCATATTTTCCAGTATCAATCACGAAATATCCGCGCTGAAAATTCTCAAACTGGCTGAACTCCGTACCATAATAGCCCACATTGCCGGTTGAAGGGACCCAAACTGGGAAATCATCATAGCCGTAGAAGGGGGCTTCGATGATTTTTGCTTCCATCACTTTTCCGCTGACAGGGGCGTGATAGTAGTGATAGGTGTTGGGCATGAGTACACAGGCTAGGGCTGTGCCGCCGACAAAGCGTTCTGCATATTTGGAACCGTCCAACATTTCGACAATATTCAACGCCGAGTTGAATTTGGTGGGGATTTTTGTCTGAATGTCGGTGATACGCTGAGGTACTGAATTGATAATGCAGTCTGTTGGGGCGCTGATCACGTAATCTCGCTCAGGCATGGTCTGTGGGCGGCTTGTGGCTTGATCCTTTAATGCTCGACTGAAGAAGGCGTTAAAGGAGGTGAAGCCGCCGTCAGAGCGTTCTGGATTTGGGAGGATATAATCCTCTCGTTCGATTCGGGGATCAGAGAGCCATTGGGCGATTTCTTTTGTGGAGTGTTTGCTATCCATGAATGTGCCGCGTTGCCGGGTGAATGCTTGGGTGATTTCCCGACCGGGTGACTGTTTCACAAACGCTATGCCGTACTCATTTTTGTAGTAGAACCACGCGAATTCCTGAATATATTTCAGCCCATCGTCATGAGAGCCTTCAATCGTGGGAAGGAATGTACACCAATCGGCAAAAAAATCTGCTAAATCATCTATATCCTTGCCAATCCACGGATTGGGTCCATATTCGCCTGGAAGTGGCTGGATGTTATCAAAGGCACGGTCGGTCAATGCGCGGAAGGCAGGGTTTTTCTTATAGCTCTTTAATAACTGGTTGATGGATTTCTGGCATGGACTCTCTTTTGTCGGTGCAGTAAATCCCAATGTTGGCATTGCCAGGAAGCCAGCTACTGTGCTTATCAGCACCATTATGGTTCTGAAGCGTTTTATTATGAGCATGAAATTTTCTCCTTAGTGATTTTCAGCGTGTGATTATACATTTTAAACTTTTTATCATTCCATTGAAAGGCATGAGTTTTCTTAAAAAATTAAATATTTTTAATAGTGATTTCGTCTAAAATTTGAACAGTCAGCCGTTCCAGCCCTGGTGATGTTTTTGGTCTGATGATCTGCTTCGCATATCAAAAGCGGCGCAAAAACATCACCAGGACTTCCACTCAGGTTGTGATTTATTGTCTGATTTCGGATCGAAATCACTAGATATGGCCCATAGTTATGGCGGTTATGTTTTTAAGAAAAAAAAAGGAAGGCCGAATAAATCGACCTTCCAAAGCTGACGGTACTGCAACTACCAGACGGTTCTAAAAAAGGCTTAGGCCTTCAAGACCGGCTGTTTCTCGACAGGGGCAAAGCCCGTGCCCAGGGCGCTCAAAATCTCCTGGCGTCCTGATTCAAAAGCATCACCAATGCGGTCCATTTTCTGGTGCAGGTTGGTGGCAAAAAGTGCTTCCAGTGAGGTGGGTTCCAAGTTGGCAACCTGGATGCCCTCATTGACTGGGATTTCGGTTTCAGCATCAGCAACGATGCGTGCGGCCATCTCCTGATCAATGCTATCCACTTCGGCTGCGGCCATCATGACACCGCCTTCAACTTCTTCTTCTTCCAACTCTGCACTCAAGCCCAAGCCTTGGAGGGTTTGGCCTTCATCCAGGATATAGATCGTGGATGGGATGAAGGAGCCTTCACCATCATTCACGCTGTAGGTGAAGAAGTCGTAGTCGGTGAATGTGCCACCGAGGGTGTAACGGAACTGACCACTACCCGCATAGTCTACGGTTGAGCCACTGGCCCGACCGGCATCCGGTTGGGTGAAGGAGGCGACGTAGAGTGTTGCCGAGTTGGCATCGGTATCGTTTTCGGTGACATCAGTCGTCAGCAGGATGTAGCCAGCTGTAGACCCTGTTGGCACGTAGAAGACATCCACGACAGGTACTGGATCAGAGTTCACTTCACGGATGGAGACCGAAATGGATTCCACATCAGTCTTCTCGCCACCAGCACCGGTGCCGCCCAGATCGTTAACCTGAATGGTAATGGTGTCATCGCCGGAAGCAGCTGTTGGACTATAGGTGAGGGAGCTCAGCGCATTGTTGATGGCGGTCTGAGAACCCTGATATTCCATCGTACTGGAGCCATTGTCACCGGAGATTTTGGTCAGTCCCAAAGTTTGATTCAGTGAGATATTACCGTTGGCAGCACTCAGGCTGACCTGCATGTCACCGTTGCCGATGTCCACATCCAGAACAGAAACACCGGAGATGATCAGATCCTGATCAGCATAGACCTCTTGAGCATTACCAGGAACGCCGTTGAGAACCGGTGCGCTGTTCACCGCACTGACCGAGATGGTGACGGTTACCGAATCGGTGCCGTTGGTATCATCCAGGGTGTAGTTGAAGGTATCCGTACCGGTGAAGTCTTGATTGGGTGCGTAGAGATAACCTGCACCAAGGCCTTGATAGTCGGCCATATAGGTGAGTGTACCGTTGCCGGTAGAGGTGTTTCCAGTGATGGAAAGCGAACCGGTTTCAGTCTCTACCAGCGTATCATTGGACATCAATTCCGCTTGGGTGATGTAAAGTCCGGTGGCACTGTTCTCTTCAACAGAGAAGCTATCGCTGCCGCCAACAGGGTCATCCATGGCATTGGTGACGGTTATTGCGATGGATGCACTGCCTTGAAGGGCTGTGCCACCACCATTGGCCAGATCATTCACAGTTATCTGAATGCGTTCTGCGGTGTTAACCGTGGTGAAGAAGTTACTGTCGCCTACGTAGGAGACAGTACCAAGGGCGGTATTGACATCGGTCAGAGCACCGGTAAACGAAACTGTGCTACCACCGTTGATGCTAACCGGATCAAAGTTCAGATTGGTGGTGGTGCCGATGGTGATATCACCATGCAGGGCGTTAAGCGTCACTTGAACAGTGCCGCCATCGGGATCAGTGATGGAAATAGCGGGAACTGTCAGAGTGTTCTCTTCAATCACGGTCCGTGCGGAGGGAACATTGACAACTGGTGTGTCGTTGACAGCCGAATAGCTGATGGTTGTTGTTGCCGCTGTGGTTGACCAGTCGGTGCCATCGTAGCCGTTCCATGTGAAGCTGGATGTGCCGCTCCAATCCGCATTGATTGGAACAAAGGTGAGGTTGGCGATGTCAGCAATGGTCAACACATCTGTGGCTGTTACCGCAACACCACTGAGTTTCAGAACACCATCAGAAACCGAGGGCAGTGTCTCAATTCGGATGGAATCAAGATTGATTGAGCCGTTTCCATCCACATCAGAGAAGTTATTGGAGAAGTTTGTAGCCACAAAAGTAAGGGCACCACTTCCTTCAGTGCTGGATTTTGAGAAGCTGCCTACAGACGGATTGTCCGGTACGTCATCAATGACAATGGAAACAGTACCCGTGCTTACGCCGCCCAAGCCATCCATCAGGGTATAGGTAAAGGTATCGGTACCGGCAAAGTCATCATTGGGCGTGTAGTCAAAGGTTTTGTCCATCTTGTAGACCAATGTACCGTTGGCTGGCGAGGTAAAGGTCGGGATGAACATCAGGTTGGAACCATCGTCAACATCGGTGTCATTACGCAGCACATTAAGATTGATTGTGCCGGTGTCTTCATCGATATCATCGTTGCCATCGGTGCCATCGCCAACGTAGTTATTCGTACCGCTGTTTCCGATACCGTCACCGAACACATCGGCAGTGGCAACCGGGGCATCATTGGCTTGGAGGATGGTAACCGTGACGGATGCGGTGTCGGTAAGTCCACCGGTATCACGCATGGTATAGCTAAAAACATCCGTGCCGGATTCGTTGGCGGATGGTGTATAGGTGAAGGTGCCATCACCATTGTAGAGCACGGTGCCTTTGGTCAGTCCGCTGTCATCGAAACCAGAAACAGTGAGATTGGTGTCACTATCAGCGGTATCGTAGTCATTGGCCAAAACAGCAACCAATTTGGCTTCATCTTCGTTGGTGGTAACCGTATCATTTTCAGCGATAGGTGCATCGTTGACGGCTGTTACCGTGTAGGTAACCGTACCAGTATCTGTTGCGCCGGCGGGATCTGAGATGGTGTATGTAAAGGTGTCCAGGCCGTTATAGTTGGCTGCGGGCGCATAGGAGAAGGTGTTGTCATTGCTGTTAAATGTGACTGTACCGCCGGATGTGGATGTAGCGTCATAGTCAGTGATGGTCAGCGTACCGCCTTCAGGGTCAGAATCACCGGTGAGCACATCAATGCCGCTGGTGGAGCCATCTTCGACTACGGTTCCTGATTCATTGTCCGCAGTAGGCGCGACATTGGCATTGATGGTTACGGTTACCGTAGCGGTATCCGTAGCACCTGAAAGATCGGACAGCACATAGGTGAACGTGTCATTGCCATTGAAGTTCGAAGGCGGTGTATAGGAGAACCTGCCAAGGCCATTCAGAGCGACTCTGCCACCGGATACCGATAAGCTGTCAAAACTGCGGATGAACGGTGTGGTGCCATCAGGATCCGAATCATTGGCCTTTGCATCAATGATGACAAGCGTGCCTTCATCGGTGCTGGCAGTGTCGTTGCTGGCCACTGGCGCATCATTGGAGGGCGTTACCGTCACGGTTACCGTATTGGGCGAAGCTGCTGGTGTGTTGGTGCTGAAGTCGGAATCGGTGATGGTGTAGGTAATGACCTCGGTACCGCTGAAATCAAGCCCTGGTTCGTAGGTGATTGAGCCATTGGCATTGACTGTGATGGTAGAACCGTTATCCGGGCCGGTGATGACAGGTGTGCCCACCGTGACACCGATATCACCATCCACACTATCCACATAGCCTGCGCCACTGTTGATATCACCCAGGATATCAATGGTAAGTGAAGCATCCTCAGCAACTGTGTAGCCGGTCAAATCTTCACCACCGGTTGGTGCATCATCAACGGCGGCAACGGTTACAGAGATGGTTGCCGTGTCCGTGAGAGCGCCACCGCCGGTATTGCCGAGATCATCCACCGTGATGGTGATGGTGTCGGTGCCGTAGGTGTTGCTGTCACT
Source organism: Magnetococcales bacterium (assembly GCA_015234045.1). Taxonomy (GTDB): domain Bacteria; phylum Pseudomonadota; class Magnetococcia; order Magnetococcales; family JADFWU01; genus JADFWU01. The sequence goes on along the minus strand of JADFWU010000019.1, from coordinate 48,614 downwards.
CTGATAGGTGATGGCCGCCAGGGCGGTATTGAGATTGGTCAGAGTACCGGAGTAGGTCAGCGCGGCGCTGGTGCCATCATTGACACCGGATGTCAGAGTCAGCGCACCGGTGTTGCTTGGCACCATCAACGTGCCTGCGGTGGCTTCCAGAGTGACCTGAATATTGCCGGATGCCGAGTCAACGTCCGCCAGTGATATGCCAGTGATATTCAGAGGCGTATCTTCAAGGACAGATTGAGCCGTTGGCACTGTAACGCTGGGCGCATCATTGGCGGCATTGACCGTAATGGTCAGCGTGCCGGTGTCAGTCAGTCCACTGGCTGTGTTGGTCAACTCATAGGTCAGAACTTCAGTGCCGGAGAAGTTGGCTGCTGGTGTGTAGTCGATGCTGTTGTCGGTAGCATCAACAACGGCTGTACCGCCATTGTCTGGTGCTACAGTGATAACAACAGTTGCGCCAGCCGGATCAACGCGACCGTCATCATCTACCACCACAATTCGGGTGACAGAAGCATCTTCGTTTACGGTCTCAGTGTCGGCAACAACCACTGGAACAGCGGTCAGATCCGGGTTGACCGTAATGGTCAGCGTACCGGTGCTTGTGCTTGTGCCATCGGTTACATGGTAGGTGATGGTGTCGGTGCCGTAGTAATCGGCCGCCTGGACATAATCCACGGCAGTATCATCAATAGCACTACCACCAGTTCCATTATTGTTGATCGTAATGGTTGCACCACTGGATGCCGTGACGGCACCGGTCAGATAGAGCGTATCACCATCGCCATCGGTATCGGTCACATCAACAACGGTTATCGTCTCTGTGGTATCTATGCCAACTTCGGTAAAAGTGTCTGTCTTATCAGTTAGAACAGGGTCATCATTCACCGCACTGACAGTGATACTGACAGTGGTTGAGGCTGTTTCGGATACGCCTGCACCACTGTTACCCAAATCGTCAATGGTTACAGTCAGAGTGTCAGCACCGGTATAGTCGGCATCACCTTGATAGATGAGGCCGTCCAGAGCGGTGTTGATGTTGCTGATCGTGCCGCGCACGGTCAAAGCCGCCGTACCACTACCGCCGGAAGGAATGGTGAGTCCCGCGCCTTTGCCTGCACCCAAGGTCAACGTACCCTGAGTAACCACCAGATCAACCTGCACGCTGCTGGTGCTGGCATCAGGATCTGCAAACACGATGGCATCGCCACCGGTAAAGGTGAATGCAGTGTCTTCGTTGACTGTCTGAGCACCACCGGTATATGTGATGGTTGGTGCGTCATTGGCTGCGGTTACTGTGATGGCAACGGTTGCTGTATCGGTCAGGCCGGTAGCATCGCCGGTTACGCCGGTATCTTCAACGGTGATGGTTAGCGTGTCGGAGCCATCGTAGTCCGCCGTTGGATCGTAGTCATGGTCAGCGCGAATCAACGCGGTATTGATCGCTGCAATGGAGCCGGTGAAATTAAGGCTTGCCTCACCGTTGGCAGTGCCACCGATAAAGGAGAGACCTGTGGTGTCTCCAAGAGTGAGCAGACCATTAGTCACGGTCATGGTGACTTCAGCTTCATAGCCGGTGGTGTTTGGATCAAGGACAGCCGTGCCTGTGGCTTCGTCTTCATCACCGAGGCCAAAGAAGTTGGCAGCAAAGGTGAGTGTGCCATCTTCAGCGACAGTTTGAGCGGCACCGGAAGTGATCACGGGCGCATCGTTATCCGCAGAAACGGTCAGGCTGGCGGTTTCAGAGTTGGTGCTGTATGCCTTCCCACCTTGAGCGGGAGCGGCGGTGGTATCTACCACATCGCCTGGGCTGGCACCATCGCTTTGATCCCAAGCACGGATGGTGATGTTTCCGCTGGTGCCACTGTAACCGGCATCAGGAACAAAACGCACTTTGGTGTCTGAATTGCTGGCAAGGACAACAGCTTTACCGTCACTGGGATCTTGGCCGGGATAAGCGGCTTCCACGGTGGCATCAATGCCAGTCCAGGTTGTGCCGCCGTTGAGGGTGTATTGCCAAGTGCCGTTGGTATCGGTGATGCCTGTTACGGCGATACCTTCAACCGCACCGGCATCAGGATCGGTAACAATGGTGCCACCAGCGCCGTTTGAGAGCAGGGTTTCCACGGTTGTGCCTGCTGGGCTGGCGGTATCTTCGGCAACGCTGGCCATGGTGCCGTTGACGATTGCGCCAAGCACAGGCACATCATTATCCGCAGCAATGCTCAGATTGACTGTACCGGTTACATAGCTGGACCCTGCACCATAAGCGACCTTGTAGGTAAAGGACGGAGAGCCGCTGTATTCAGTGTTGCCAACAGGCGGAGACCAGACAAATTTTGAATTGCCGTTGTCCCAGGCAACCGTACCATTCCCGGTGGCGGGTTGGCTGAGGATGTCGCCGGATACGGTTGGATTGGAGTTACCATCCGTATCGGTAATGCTCAGGCTGGATACCAGAATATCAATGTTGCCGCCATCTTCATAACCGCCTACGGACTTGACCGCAACAATGGGCGGATCAGCGACAGCCACCACGGTGATTGTCACCGTAGCGCTTGCTGTACCGCTGTTACCATCGAAAATGGTATAGGTAAAGTCATCCGTACCATCTCCGTCATAAGGAGCGCCTGCCAGATCAAGGGTACGGTTATAGTTGGCCAGTGGCGTGTAGGAAAAAACGCCGTTGCCGTTGTAGGAAACCGTACCACCCTCAGTGGTGGTGGCATCCCATTCGACCATGTACAGGGTGTCGGCATCGGCATCGGTGTCATTGGCAGTGACGTTGATGTTTACGGCTGTGTCTTCCGAAGTGAATGCGACATCATTTGACGCTACGGGCAGAGCCAACAGGGATTCATAAGAGCGGGCAGCTTGAACGCTGACAACCGAGTAGGTGTCTATCGGTCCGGTTTGGGCTTCCAGATCCCAGTCACCGCCTTGATCAGCATCACCGGTCAAGTCATCGGAAGCGGCCACATCTGCACCGGTCAGATCACTGATCGCATCGATCAACGCGGCACCGTCAGCACCTTCGGCAACGTTACAGCCATAGAAAAGAATATCAGCGCCATCGGCCAGTGCTGCGCCCCAGGCGGCCAGATCATCGGCATGTGTGCCAATGCTCTCCATGTCCAGAAGATCGCCACCCAAATCCAGGGCACCGGCGGAACCGTGCGAGACAATATGAACGGCGGTGATGTCACTGCGTCCGGCCAGAGCATCGGTGATTTGGCTGATACCGTTTCCGTCAAGAATAACGGTTTCCGTGTCTTCAGACACATCAGCCAACAAGGTGTCGGCATCGGCTACCGAAGCGTCGATAAATATGATTTCACGCCCGGCGGCGGGTGCGCCAAGTCCGGCCAGTGCGATGGCCAGATCATCACCACCGTTATCTGAACCGGTATCCAGGCTTTGATCGTCCTGAAAAGCATCATGCATTTCGATGCCGCCAACTAATCCGGCGGCATCGAACATAAGCCGGGATTCCAGGCTCATCATCAAAGTGGTTGGCTCCAGAGTCCGCTTTTTATCTTGCGTATTCTTGGCGCTCATATTGCATCACCTTTTATAAATCCGTCAGTCATGTCAATTCTGTCGATTCTGTCGATAACAGGACACACGCCCATCATCGCCCCTTGAAGCCATGAAGACACCAAAAACCCAGACGAAATTCGCCTAAAAGAATAGATGGTATGAACACGCCCCGCAGGAATCGGGTATTTTCCCTTACGCTTTAGATTTCTATAAGCGCAATTCAGCACGTACAGAGATACGTAGCCGTTCGGAATGATGCCAAACGGGTATCGCTGCATTGAAAATCGTATGAACCGGTCCAGGCCACCGTTTTTTGGGCGCTGAATTGAGTTCTGAAGGCTCTCTTTTCTGCATGATCCATCATGCTGAAGTCGAAAACAGAGTCAGTCGAATGGTATTTTCTTATTATTATGGTTCTGCTTCGGACCCTCTGAGGGAGAGTGCCGAATGAGACCTGCCACCCATTCATACGTATAAATGTCTGCCTATCTGTTTTACTTTTTTCAAAGATTATGTCAAGTAGAAAATCTTATCGACAAATTGCAAGTACTATTTTTTTATGGGTAAGCGGGTATTTTCAGGCGGGAAACGTCATGTTCATTTTTTTGACAATAAACTCGGAATATCTCAGGACTCCGAGAGTTAGGGAACGATCTGGAGTAGTTTCAGCGCTGCGATAATTAAGCCAGCTACGGCAAGCATGCGCATAGTGAGTCGGTTTTCCATTTCAGATAGTCGGGCATCGAGCTGATCCTTGGTAACGAGCTCTTCTACGTTAGGATCTTGAGCCTTCTTTAGCGCCTCAGCAATATCAACTGCCTGTTCATCTGATACGCTTGATCCCTTCAAAGCCTTTACAAACTCCATTCGGTCAAAAGCGATACTCATGGTGATTTACTCCTAAAAAATATAAGCTTCTGATATGCTGCATTCACTCACACACCTGATCAGCCCCACCAAATCTGGTTGGGATCGGGTCGAACGCCAAATTCCAGGGGTTTCGCTGCACCTAATGCGTTTTTTTGGGCTTCTTCCTGCTTTTCCATCAGTGCCATCCGGCCCAGGTACTGGCCGATTTGGACGCACCATGCCTCTTGCTTGGCAGAGAGTGCCTCACCTTGGATCAGGCGGATTTCGCGGGTAATGTAATCCAACTCAACTATGTAGTCGTTGGAAAGTTCCAAGCGTATTGCAACCGGTTGGCCCTCTTTGAGTTCAACATGGTGCTGTTTCACCACGCCAAAGGGTTTACGCTTTTTTTTACGCTCTTTTTTGGGTTTGTTCATTGATTAATTTCCAGGCAAAACAATAGTTCGATCCTTGGCTTCCTTGCGTGGTCGATACAAAATCGCCACATGACCGACAATGCCAGCCAATCCGGCTTTGGTCTCTTCGACAAGTTGGGCGGTCAGCGCTTTTTTTTCTTCTTTGTGGTCTTGGAAGCGTACTTTGACCAGTTCATGGTCTTCCAATGCTTCGTCCAGCGCTGCGATGACCTGCTCTTTGATACCAGAACTACCCACAAGAACAACTGGTTTCAGGTGATGAGCCATGCTGCGTAGGCTTTTTTTCTGCGCTGAGGTCAGGGTCAACATGGATGCTCCAAGGTATATTAATATGGCGAAAGTGCATTCAGTATAAGGCGAAAGTGCGTGGTGAACATAGCTGATTCATCATTGAGGGCAAAGGGACAATTGAAACCCAGCCCATCAATGCCCATAATTGGAACACGGAAAGATCCATCATGCCACCCTCAACGGAGCATTTACAGTCATGGAAGCCAGTGACGGTTCCCCAAAACGGCCTAAACCGTTTCTCAAACGGCGTAAACGTCGAACCTATCCACCGTGTGTGGCGTGTCGTCAGTCCAAGAGTTTTACCTGGACCTGTCGCCGTTGCGATACCTTCTCCATGTGCCAGACCTGTATGGATGATAATCTCTGGGGCATGACCTGCAATAATATCACCTGGACATGTCCCGATTGCGGACATGAAAACAGCTACGGAAACCGCTAGGAATTTATCGCCATTATGGGGCGTTTTCGCTACGTTAAATTTTTTCTCGCTTTGGTGGTGCTGTTATTAACCGCTCTAAGCTTGTTTTTGATCCTCCATCTTAGTGACACCGCGCTCTCTGTTTGGGAAAAACTTTCGCAGGGTTCACCGTGGCTGCTATATGGCTACTTTGCCGGCGTTGGTGTGGTGGCTCTGGCGGGTTTGGTGATCATTTGGCGTATTCTCAGGCCGAAACATGCGGATGTATCTCATGTGAGATGCGCCGAAAGCGCCGAACCTGTTCCACTGCCTGACCAAAAACAGGTTGAGACCCGAATCGAACGCAATAGCAGCGCCGGTGCTGATGTGGCTGTTGCCAAAGCGGAACTGGCCGAATTGACACGGCGTAAGGTGGCTGGTGAAGTGCATTTGGCACTGTTCGGAGAGGTCAACGCCGGGAAAAGCACCCTGATGAAAGCGCTGTTGCCTGAAGCCCACGCACACACCTCGCCGGTCGCGGGCGCAACGCAAACCATTGAGCATCTTATCTGGCAGACACCAGCCGGTGATCAGCTGATTATCTCCGATCTGCCCGGTGTTAATGAAGTGCGTATGGAACAGGGCAATGCAGACGCATTGGCGCGTAGTGCCCGAGAGGAGGCCATACGGGCGCATATTGTTCTCTACCTCTGTGATGGTGATCTGACTCGGGATCAGTTGGACGAATTGAAATCGCTTCTGCACTTGGAAAAGCCCATGGTGATTGGTCTCAATAAAATAGACCGCTATCACGCAGATGAACAACACGCCATTTTAGGCCGTATTCACCAGCATATTCAGCAGTTAACGCCCAAGCGGACACCACCGGTTGTGGCGCTTTCAGCAGGTGGTGTGCGGGATATCTTTCGTCTGGGTGCCAATGGCGAGGAGATCCGCGAACAACGGCCGATTCCAGCCAATCTTGAGGCACTGATCACAGCCCTTCAGAGTGAATTAAATCAAGATGCCACGCTGTTGAACTCTCTGCGCGATGGTGCGGTGTTCGCCATGGCGGCCAGAAAGTTGGATGAGTCGCTGAGTAAACACCGCTATCAACGCTCTTCTGAATTGGCTGGCGCTTATTCCCGTAAAGCCGTGGTCGGCGCATTGGCCGCAGTGACACCGGGTATGGATCTGGTCGTCCAAGGCGTGTTGGGTGTGGCCATGGTGCGGGAGTTGTGTGCGCTGTATGACGTGCCACTCACCAAGCTTGAGGCGGAAAAACTGCTCAAAAGCCTGGATAGCCGCATATCACGCACCGTGCCGTTGCTTATGACAGTGATCGGCAATGTTTTAAAAGCGTTTCCCGGTGTGGGCACGGTAGCTGGTGGCCTGCTCCACGCGGTGGCTTACGGTATTCTGTTTGACAGTTTGACTCGAGCGTTATCCCGAACTTTGGAGAGTCGCGGAACCCTGGATATAGAGCCCGCCGCACGCCTGTTTCAGGAACAGATCGCCATGGATCTTGAAGATCGGACCAAAGGATTGATTAAAATCGGCTTGGAGTACCTGATCAGCCGCAAAGGATCAGAGCGGGGAGAGAAGTCGTGAAAAAAGGATTTCTCCAAGGATTGACCCGTTTCATACCCGGTCAAGGTGGTTCTGATGATGAAACCACCAACCAACCTGAAACAAGTCAGGAAAAAAATAAATCCAACAATAAAGAGCCGTTTGACTCGGATTTGGTCTCACTGTTGGATGAACACATGGGCCGGATGGTCTCCGGCTGGTGGTCTGGTATTCGCAAACATGTTCCCTGGTCCGGCAGCGAGGAAACGCAGATATCCACAATGGATAGTGTGCCGGATAAAGAGGTTTTGAAATCCGGTCATGATCATCTTGATCTGGCAGAACGCAGCCTGCGTGATCTGTTGGATAATCAAGATATTCCCGAAGAGATCCGCGCCGCACTGGCAGAAGAGTATCGGAAAGTTGAAGAGATTCTGGAAAAGATCCGCCTTGGTCATATCCATATTGCGGTATTTGGTCGTGTCAGTGTCGGAAAATCTGCACTGTTAAATGCGTTGTTGGGCAAAAAACTGTTTTCTGTCAGTCCTCTGCATGGTGAAACCCGCACAACAAACAGTGCCGCGTGGCAAGAGGCGGGTATGGATGGTGTGTTCATGATCGACACGCCGGGTATCAATGAGGTCGAAGGAGAAGAGCGGGAGCAGATGGCCCGTGATGTGGCAGACCGGTGTGATCTATTGCTGTTTGTGGTGGATGGTGATCTGACTGATACCGAATATCAAGCACTCAAAGAGATTCAAAAAGAGAGCCACCGGCCTTTGATTCTGGTGCTGAATAAAGTAGACCGCTACACCGCTGCGGATAAACGTCTGTTGTTGGAGACATTGTCACAGCGTACCCGTGGTTTGGTGCCGCCGGAACATATTGTCGCCTGTGCGGCACATCCAGCGGAACGCATCTATGTCGAGGTCAATGATCAGGGCGAAGAACAGGAGATAATCCAACAACCTGCACCCAATCTGGATGCATTGAGAATGCTGTTGGAACGGATTGTCCGCGATGAAGGCAAGACCCTTGCGGCAGTTAATGCGGGTCTGGTGGCGGGTCGGCTTTCCGATCAGGTCTCAGCGGATATTATTCGAGCCAAACGGGATGCGGCTGAACGATTGATCCATGCCTACTGCATCGGAAAAGGGGTTGGTGTCGCACTCAACCCTGTTCCGGTGGCCGATCTGCTGGCCGTGGCTGCGGATGCTGCTATGGTGGCGAATTTGGGCCGTTTGTATGGACTTTCCATCAATACATCCGAGGCCGGTGGTTTGATTCGTACCATCATCACTCAGATGGCGTTGCTCATGGGTACGGTGTTTGGTATTCAGCTGCTGGCCTCCGCATTGAAAGGACTGAGCTTTGGCGCATCAACACTGATTACAGCAACTGCACAGGGCGGTGTGGCCTACTATGGCACCTATGTGGTAGGTCGTACTGCTGAACGTTATTTTGCTCAGGGTAAATCCTGGGGTGAAGGTGGTCCGAAACAGGCGGTTCGAGAGATTCTTGATTCCGTTGAGCGGGATACCTTGATGGCCAGAGGACGTGAAGAGATCATGCGCCGGATTCGGCCTAAAAGAAGCTGATTGCCTTGTTTTCGCAACGGGTGTACTGTTTTAGAAGCTAAAAAAACGAATAGTTTCCTTTTATAAATATATACGGAGCGTTAAACCATGGCAGAAAATCCCGATATGATGTCCTGGATCATCATGGGCATTGGTGCATTACTGGTGCTGATCGGATTTATCAAAATTATCAGCAATGGTCTGACCTTGTTGATTTGGGTAGTCCTGGTGGTGGTGGGTGCCTTTGGTGTCAATTATGGCTTGAGCATGCGTAATGGTGAATTGCCAACAGAGATGACTTCCATTCTCGAACTGCTCGAACCTGGCGCGGAGATGTCACGGGAAGCGCTGGCCTCTATCTGTGAGAAAATCACTGAAGAGGGCGATGGCTCCAGTTTAATCAAGTTGCCGCAGTAGCCATGGCTCGCGCTAAGAGAGGTTCCGCCAAAAAAAATCAGTCAACGACTTCCGGCCATGATGCCATCACTGAACGGGCGCGGCTGGATAAATGGCTGTGGGCGGCCCGGTTTTTCAAAACCCGTGCAATAGCCAGTGATGAGGTCAATGGCGGCAAGGTTCATCTCAATGGCGCACGAACCAAACCCGGCAAAGGCATTAAAGTCGGGGATCGTCTGGAGATTCGCAAAGGCTTTGATCTTTTTGATGTTACTGTGCAAATATTGGCAGAACGGCGTGTGTCAGCCACAGCAGCGCAGACCTTCTATGAAGAGTCCGAACAGAGCCGGAAAGCACGTGAAAAACGCGCTGAACAACGGCGCTTGCAGCCGAAAGTAGAGACAATCCCGGGTGGCCGCCCTACCAAGCGGGATCGTAGACGGATGGGACGGGAGCAATATTGATGTCACACCACGTCATTCAGGGCATCCTCAATGCCATCCCAAGCCCGGTCCAGCTGTTCCATACTGGTACAGTAGGGCGGAAGAAGATAGAGCACATTGCCCAAGGGCCGGATGAGTAGACCTCTCTCTAAAAAGTACTTTTTTAGAATAGGACCGACTTCTGAGTTGTAGCCGCTATTTTTGGCTTTGACATCAAAGGCTGCGATAGAGCCGATCAAACGGGTGTGTTCGACTTTTTCATGGTCTTTGATGCGGTCCAGGCGTTCTCGGTGTTTGGCTTCAATGGCAGCGATTTTTGTAAGGGTCTGTTCGGTCTCGAATAGCTTTAGAGACGCTAAACCTGCGGCACAGCCCAAGGGATTGGCGGTGAATGAGTGCCCATGGGCAAAGGCGTGGTCGAAGTCATCATTTAGAAACGCCTGATAGATCTCCTGTGTGCAGGCGGTAATCGACATGGGCAGGAAACCAGAGGTCAATCCTTTGGATAGGCAGATGATATCGGGCGTAACGCCTGCTTTCTCAGAGGCAAACAGCGTTCCTGTTCGACCAAATCCGGTCATTACTTCATCAAAAATCAACAGGATATTCGCCTCTTTCAGGCGTGCATTCAGTTTCTGGATAAAGACAGGACGACACATCCGCATGCCCGAAGCGCCTTGAAGCAGTGGCTCCAGAATAACCGCAGCACACTCACCGGCATGTTGGTCCAAATAGCGGTCCAGATCAGCAAGAGCATTGTGTTCTTTTTGCTCAACATCGGGATCGTCTTCCCATGTATCGGGAAACGGTATGACATCCACATGGAATAGCATGTTGGCAAAGGCATCAAAAAAGCCTGAACTGCGTCCAACCGACATTGCACCCACGGTATCGCCGTGATATCCGCCTTGCAGCATGACAAACCGGGTCCGTTTCTGGCCCTGGTTGAGCCAATATTGACACGCCATTTTCAAAGAGACTTCTACAGCAGTAGAACCGTCATCAGAAAAAAAACAGCGACTTATGTCGCCGGGTAGTTTTTTAGACAGTGCGGCAGTCAGGCGGGCGGCTGGCTCATGCGTAAAACCAGCAAAGATTACCTGTTCCAGGGTTTTTGCTTGTTCGGCAATGGCGTTGGCAATGGCTGGGTGTGCGTGTCCATGAGTGGTAACCCACCATGAGGAGACGACATCCAGATATTCCTGATCATCAAAACCCTTCAGTACGGAGCCGGACGCGGAAGCAATGGGAATGGGATCTGGCGCGGTCTTTTCTTGGGTGAAAGGGTGCCAGATATGGGCACGGTCAAGACCAACCAGTTCGTTTCCCTGGGCATTCATAGTAGTGACTCTTTGACTGCTAATGGGTGATATGATTTGTGACTGTACAACGCCATTCGACTATTTCCCCATGGATTCCAATAGCGGAAAATCAAGGTGATCAATAGACCGAAGCGACTCGTGGGTCAAGGGCTCCAGATGTGGAATCTCTGCCAGAATACGCACATGTCCATAGGTGGCGATAGCGCGGCGATTGGCTTCGTGGATTGGGCCGTTGAGGATCACACCGAGCACTTCCAGACCCCGAGCACGTAGGGCTTCCAGGCTGAGCAACGTGTGATTGATGGTGCCCAGGGCTGTACGACTCACCAACACCACTGGCAAGGCCAATTGAACCATGAGATCAATAATCAACGCATCCCGATTCAGAGGCACCATCAAGCCGCCAGCGCCTTCCACCAACAATGGTCTGTCTGATTCTGGCAGGACAAAGCGTGTCATGTCGATTTCAACCCCTTCCAGCCGGGCGGATTCATGGGGAGACATGGGGCGTTGAAGATCATAAATGCCAGGAAAGAACCGGTCACTGGAGAGACCAGAGAGTCGTTGAACCACTTGGCTATCGGTCTCACCGGATAAGCCGGCTTGTACGGGCTTGAAGTAGTTTCCCTTCATTCGTGGCAAAAGCCATGCGGCTGCCACTGTTTTGCCAACATCGGTGTCCGTGCCTGTCAAAAACAGGCCGTTAGGTGCGTTCAAAGCAGAGTCCTTTATTTATTGTAGCGATCCATCAGTTCAGGTAAGCGATCCTTATTGGCCTCATATTTACCTTCAAGTTCATCCATTCTATCTGAGGACACGCCCATTTTATTGCCTATTCCACGTGCCCAGTCTTTCTGCCAGTCGGACACATCGTTGCTTTGCATGCTGAAGCCGAGTTCTTCCGCATTATCTTTGACACCCATTAATGCTTCTCTCAAGGCGGATTTGTCGATTGTTTTCCAGTCTTCTGCTGTCGCTTGACCACGTAGGATATGCAATGCTTCGGGTTGATCCTGAAACACGCCGACCATGATAGAAAGAATTTCTGAATAACGTCCAAGACGACCTTGCAGTTCTTCCCATAACCCCACTTCGACAAAGGCATCATCTCTGGCGTAGTCGTCGTCCCAGCCGTCATTTTCTGTTGCCCAGGAGTTGTCGGATTCACCGCAACCGCTGATCATAAAGGTCAGGCTAATGACCAGAAATAGCTTGGACAGGGTTTGAAGTGATGATTTCATCTTTGTCCTCCTCAGTTGGCGGATGGTTCTCTGAGTGCTCAACGACAAAACCAGCGTCTTCGATCAATTGGATCGTTCGAGAGGCATCATGTCCGCCAGTGTTGAGATACCCTTCGCTGAATAGGGAGTTCGCTGGATAAAGTGCCAATGCTTCCAGGCTTCGAAGGTTTGTTTCACGACCGCCTGCGGCCCTTATTTCCGCATCGGGATTGATAAAACGAAACAGTGCCAGAGCGCGGAGACAGTATTCCGGTGTCAGTGCATTTACTTCACCAAGTTTTGAACCAGCGACATGCACATAAAAGTTTACCGGAATCGAGCGGGTATTCAATCCACGCAGTGTGGTGGCAACTTCCCAGATATCTCGGCTTGATTCGCCCATGCCGATGATAATACCACTGCACACTTCCAATCCCTGGGATTTTGCTGATTCAAGGGTTCGGAGGCGGTCCGCATAATCGTGGGTTGAACAGATGGAACCATAGTGGCTTTGGGCTGAGTTCAAATTATGATTATAACGATCCAGCCCTGCCTCTTTTAAGGTTTTTGCCATCTGTTGATCAATAAAACCGGCGGACAGACACACCTCAACCGGCCATTGGGCTTTGATCTGTTCCACCAATCCGGCCATGTGGGCAATACGCTCCGTGCCTGGGCCACGACCTGATAGCACAACACAATAGCGATAGGCACCGCTTTCATAGGCGGACTTGGCTTCATTGAGGATCTCTTCATCACTTTTAAAGCGATGTTTTTGGATCGGTGCTTTACTGTTTGCGGCTTGGGCGCAGTAGTTACAATCTTCAGGGCAGTAGCCATTTTGAACGTTATTGAGGATGTGGATACGTACGTTGCGGCCAAAGTAGCGGTGACGCACCCGATAGGCCGCTTGCATCAATGGCAGTATCTCTACCGATGGATCAGTGAGAATCTGTTCGCCTTGTTCAACGGAAAAGGATGTGTTGGACAGTGCTGCTTCAGTCAGACCATCGTAGTAACCGCTATCCATGAATACCTCGTATTGACCAATCCAAAAGCCCAGATCCTGAATTTTGACAGGTGCTCAAGCTTACACAGTTAAAATACCATAAATAATCTGGTAGGTTGCCTGAAAATTGCCCAGATGTTCCAAGCGGCGAAGCAGGGCGCGAAATCGTCCCGTGCTGGCGGGTTGGCGTTCGGATCTCGGGCGGTGTGCGCCGATATGTCGTAATTCCTGCAAAAATGGCCATGCAGAGGGATACTCAGCATGGATTCGTTCAACATGCATCCAGAACGTGGCCTGTTTTGAGAGCCGATTATTCAACGCATCAGGCTCAGGATAGTTCGGAGTCGCGCAGGGCACGTTCGCTTTTTTACACGCGCTACGCCATTGATGAAAGGTTTCTGCACCCAATGTTGAGAAAGCAATCATACTGCCGGGTTCCAACTGTGTGGATAACAGGGCAATGCTTGCGTCCAAATCATCGAACCACTGAAAAGCCAGACTGGAGGCGATGAGTTCGTATGTGGTGTCGATGGAAGGGTGTTGGCCATCCATGGTGGCATAGTGGATTGTTTGACTGTTAGGACTGTTAATTTGATCCATTGCAGTGCGGCAGCGCTGGACCATTTGAGTGGAGATGTCAGTGATCAGAAAATCCGCGTGTGGATTGTCGGCGATCAGGTGTTCGGTCAGAAAGCCGGTGCCACAGCCTATTTCCAACACCTGTTGTGCCGAGGCTGTGCGCTGTTGGCGAATATGTTGGGCTAAGTGATCGGCCACGCGACGTTGAAGCCAAGCGTATTGTGCATACGCATTTGCACCAGAGAACGCCGAGGCCACGCGGGAAGGCTCTCCCATCAATTTAGCGCCTGGATAAAATCTTCAATATGATTCGCACACCAATCTGGACGACTCAACGGTAGTACATGACTGCCAGTGCGGGACCAGTGAGGCTTTGTATTGTCCAGAGAGGAGAAACAGGCCTGCGTAAGCGTTGGTGAGACGATACGGTCATCTTCAGATGCCAGGATCAGCAATGGACCTGACCAGTTGTCCAGCGTCTGGCGATGGTCCCATTTTTCGAGCCATGAAAGTCCTTTGGTGAGGCGTTTTTTTTCTGCGTTGCTGTGTTTGGGTACTCCGCCCAATTGCAATAGACCACTGTTTTCTTGAAATTGTTTTAAAACAGCGGCTGGATCACTGCCCAACTGACTGGCCATGCGCCGCATGATCCGCACGGGAACGCCGGCAGGAAACGTTTTGTGTTGACTGAAACGTGAAAAACCGTTGATGGAGACCAAGCCGCGACACTGGGCGTGAAATCTATCCGGTTGTTGAGCCAGTTCATTCAATAGCCAGGCAAAGCCCAGCGAATGTCCTACCGCAATAAACGGCGCATCATCAGGAAACGAAGTTCTAATTGGGCCGGAGAATCCGAGGTTGAAGCGAGTGCTGTTGTTTTGGGTGGATGGGGTGAGTTCATCCAATAGGGCGTGCCAGCATCCTGGACCAAAGCCCCAGCCATGGACAAAAAGAACGTGCAGACTATTCATGACACATCCCCAAATTCACACAGAGCAGACACAACATCATCAATATCGGTGTGTTGATGGGCAGCGCTTAACGAAAGACGTAGACGACTACTGCCGGATGGTACAGTCGGTGGTCTGACCGCAACCACCAGGAATCCTTTCTGCTCCAACTGTGCAGCGGCTTCGAGGGTGCGATGGGTGTCGCCAATCATGACGGGAATAATTTGACTGGCTGAGGCACCGGTATTCAGACCGCTCTGTGTAAGGCGGGCGCGCACGCGGGCGGCTTGATGTTGCAGTTGTTGGCGTTGTTGGGTGAGGCTTGGTAGTAGCTCAAGGGCGGCATCCATGCTGCCGAGTACCGCAGGCGGCAGGGCCGTAGAGTAGATAAAGCCGCCACACCGATTGATCAGATAGTCGCGCATTGTTTGTGTGCAGGCCACATAGGCACCAAACCCGCCCAACGCTTTGCTGAAGGTGCCCATGATCAGATCGGCACAGTTGGGATGGTCGGTGGCGAGGCCAAAGCCGTTATGACCCATTACGCCGGTGGCGTGGGCTTCGTCCAGGTAGAGGAACGCGCCGTATTTTTCGCGTAGAAAAGCCAATCCAGCCAGATCTGCCACATCGCCATCCATGCTGAATACCGTTTCAGTGAGGATAAAACGTGCGCCGGGCTTGTGGGCCTCTTTTTTAAGTAAGGTTTCCAGGTGGTTTAGATCATTATGACGAAAGCGGCGTTGTCGGACTCCCGCAGCGGCACAGCCGTGATGGATGCTGGCATGGTTCAGTCGATCTGAGAACACCAGAGGCTCTTGTCCTAATATGGAGTGATCCAGCAGAGCGGGTAGGATTGCGCCATTGGCTTGGAATCCGGCATTGAATACCAGGGCAGCGGCACTGCCCTTGCCAGCGGCGATACGGGATTCTACTTGTTCGAACAGGGCGAGGTTACCACATACCAATCGAGATGCAGTACTGCCGGCACCATAGGTTTCGGTCCACTCTTGGGCGCGTTGTTTGAGTAACGGATGACGCGACAGGCCGAGATAGTCGTTAGAGGAGAAGTTGATCAGGGTTTGGTCAGCCATACGCAGCCGACAGTTATCAAGCGGCTCTACAGCGCGAAGCGTGCGAAGGCACCCCGAGTCACGACGGCGGGTCAGTTCTTGTTCATAACCGAGAAAGTTCATGAAGAAGCTGAGAGTGCGTGGTTTGAAAGCGTTAGATCAATGGTTGCCGAAACAGGCATCCATAACTTCGTTGCCATCACGAAAGGCCACCGCACTTTTCCGATAGGAGTTAGTGGGCATTTTTGGATCCCAGCCAAGAACCTCAACCACATGGAAGTAGTCGCCACTGCTGCTGGACATCAGCCCAAAGAACCCTTCCGGCAGTCCGGCATCAACGATTTCAAAGCGTCCATAGGCGTTGGGCGGCGGTGTCATGCCGACCAGCGTGATGGTGCCTTGTCGGTTGCGTTGTACGTTGACATGACCAAACGCGGCCACAGGCACACGACGGATCACCAACGGACTACAGCTGACAGCGGCCGCGCCAGTACCACCCATAACGGGATACCGACTATCAGGACCGGAGCTTTCGCCGAACAGTTCAGCCAGTTCTCCACGGCGCATGATCACCTCTTTTTCCACCTTTTCCGGCGCTTCGGCCAGGGCGGTTGAGGCGATTGTGAGCAGTAGCACTGCTGAAATAAATTTGAATAGTATCTGAATCATCCCTTTTTTCATCCCTGTCCCAATTCTGACGACTGGCTTCGGGATTCTGCACAATGCCAGGCACATTTTACAACCGCAATATGGTAACGTCCTTCACCCCTGCCAGACAATGGTTTCTCCAACAGTTTTTTGGAATAATTGAAATTCTGACTGAAATATCCCCAAAATCGGGCTGATTATTGTTGTTTACCCGATAAACTGCTCCAGCACAACGGTGGCATACGAGCCACGCGGCAGTGTGAATGAGAACAGAAGGTCATCCTCCTGCCAAGCCCAGGAAAAATCCTCGGGAAATACGCGCAGTGCTCTGCGTCCGCCTTTGACGCGGAAGGCGGCCAAGCCGTTGATGGCTTCTGCATTCTCTTCAGCCAGAGATTTTTCCTGCTCGCCGGGCCACTGGTTTGCCATCAGCAGTGATGTGCCGTACAGCGGGCCGGAGGGATGGATCTCATGGGATTGGAAACGCGCCTTCTCCACTTCGGCATCTTCAACCAGGAATGCGCCGCTGCGGCCATCTTTTTGGGCAATATCGCCATCCAGCAGGGTGTTGAAGTATCCGGCCTTGATTCGTTTTGCCAGAATTTGGTTGAAAAGCTCCGAGCGCACTGCTGAAATCATCATGCCCCGGCGATTACGGTTCATGCGGCGTGCTTTTTTATATCCTTGCTTGAGCATGGCAAAACCGCGTTGGGCGTTGTCGCCTTGATTCCCGAAGCGCTGGGCACCAAAGTAGTTGGCAACGCCGTGTTGGGTGATGAGTTTGACTGTGTGCTCGATTTTGTCCGTCATGGCTGCTTTTGATTCGTGTTCAGCCAATGGGTCGGGTTCTCTTTTTAGTAGAATTTCAAAGCGGTTGCCGGAGAGATGGCCGACTTTGATTTTGCGTCTGTCCCGTCCCACGGTGAGAAGGCGCACGCCTTCTGGAAGGGTATCACGCCAGCCCTCTGGTTCTTCATTGGGGCAAAGTACGGAAAAATCCTGTATGGTTACCGCATGGCGGTCTTTTTTCCCGGCATAGCCCACTTCTCGTGGATGAACGCCAAACAGCCTGGCCAGTTGGTCGGCAAGTTGATTGGTGTTGAGTCCGATCTTCTCCAGGGTTAGAATGAGGTGATCACCGGAGCCGCTCAACGGCTCTGGTCTTAACTCCCAGACGCGAAATGCTTCTGGTGTGCTTTTGAGAACACCACCTAACCCCGCATTAGCATGCGCTAAGGGAAGTTTAGGCGTAATAATCGACTTTTTTGCACTTTGAAGCGTTTTTATGTTTGACATCGGCCATCCGTGTGATTAGGTTTTGCACATCCTGTCTGAACACAATTTATCGGTCTGATTCAATTCCCTTAAAAATAAACACGCCCTTAGACCCGTTAAAAGGTCCCTAAACCGTTGTTCATATTCAAAAAGGTTAGAATCATACTGCTCGGGAGTTCCCGGTGTGCCATTTTGGGCACTGCTTTTGGTGTTTTCTCAAAGACAGGGTTCCAGTTGATATAACGTTTTCATAACCTGTGCACCTTTTTTTCTCACTCAGAGTCGAAAAATCGGCATAGGTCTCTCTTAATGTTTTACAGATTCTCTTATCTTCGAGGGCTTGGACGTACAAATGAACCTGAATGACCTCAAATCACTCAGCGTTTCCGAATTGGCTGAAATGGCCAATGAAAGAAAGGTCGGTGGAGCTGGCGCATTGCGTCGCCAGGAGCTGATCTACGCGCTTCTCAAGTCCGAAAGCGAACGGAACGGACAGATCTTTGGCGAAGGCGTTCTGGAAGTTCTTCAGGACGGTTTTGGTTTCCTGCGTGCTCCAGATACCAACTATCTGCCTGGACCTGATGACATCTATGTTTCACCCTCTCAAATCCGCCGATTCGGCATGCGGACCGGTGATATTGTCGAAGGTCAGATCCGCGCACCCAAGGAGAGCGAGCGCTATTTCGCCCTGCTTCGTGTAGAACGGATCAACTACGAAGATCCCTCCAAGACCAAGGATAAGATCCTCTTCGATAATCTCACACCGCTCTATCCTGATGAACGGCTCCGTATGGAGATTGAAAATCACGGTGAGCCGGGTAAAGGGCTTGGCCCACGGGTTATTGATCTGGTATCACCTATCGGTATGGGTCAGCGTGGCTTGATTGTCGCACAGCCTCGTACGGGTAAGACGATGCTCATGCAGAACATCGCCCACTCCATCTCTATCAACCATCCTGATGTGTTCCTGATCGTGCTGCTGATCGACGAACGCCCGGAAGAGGTGACAGATATGAAGCGGTCGGTGAAAGGTGAGGTGATCAGCTCCACCTTTGATGAACCGGCTACACGCCATGTCCAGGTCGCTGAAATGGTGATCGAAAAGGCCAAGCGTTTGGTAGAGCATAAGCGGGATGTGGTTATTCTGCTCGACTCCATCACCCGTTTGGCGCGTGCTTATAACACTGTTGCACCCTCATCCGGTAAAGTGCTTTCCGGTGGTATCGATGCCAACGCCTTACAACGGCCCAAACGCTTCTTTGGTGCCGCGCGTAATGTCGAGGAAGGCGGATCTCTCACTATCATTGCAACCGCACTGGTAGAGACGGGATCTCGTATGGATGAGGTGATTTTTGAAGAGTTCAAGGGCACCGGTAATATGGAACTGGCTCTTGATCGCCGTCTGGTAGAAAAACGTAAATTTCCGGCTATTGATATTGCTAAATCCGGTACTCGGAAAGAAGAATTGCTCACCACTCGTGAAGAACTCAGCAAGCTTTGGATTCTCCGGCGTATCCTTCTTCCAATGGGTCCTGTTGACTCTATGGAATTTTTGTTGGATAAACTCCGGGCAACAAAGAATAACGACGAATTCTTCTCCAGCATGAACGGATAAGGATATAAAACGATGAAAAAAGATCTCCATCCCAAATACGAAGACGTGACTTTTGTCTGCATGGGCTGCAAAACGGAATTTAAAACCCGTACAACAGGTGCTCATGAGAGCTTGGGTGTTTGCTCCGGCTGCCATCCTTTCTTTACCGGTAAACACAAGCTTGTGGATACCGCAGGACGCGTTGAGCGTTTTCGTCAGAAGTATGGCATGGCTTCCAAAGCAGCCAGCTAACACAATTAGCAGATGTCTTTATGGATATCTGCTCTGAAGCAAAAAAGCCCACCCGGTTTATGATCGGGTGGGCTTTTTTTTATTGTTTTTCAAAAGCGGCGCAAAAACATCACCAGGGCTTCCACTCAGGTTGTGATTCATTGTCAAATTTCGGATCGAGATGACTATACGTTTCCCAATCCAGTAGCTGTTTTTTAATCTCAACACCACCGGTAGCACTATATCCACCAATGCCTTGAGCCGAGACCACACGGTGACAGGGAATGATCAACGGAATGGGATTGGCACCAACAGCATGACCAATGGCGCGGGGTGCGGTGTTCAGGGCCTTTGCCACGGTGCCATAGGTTTGGGTTGTGCCAGATGGAATGTCCATAAGCGCTTGCCAGACGCGCTTTTGAAAGGGGGTGCCTTCTGGTTGGATCGGGAAGTCAATGGGTTGGAACTGATGCTTGAAATAGGCACTTAACCATTGGATTGCCGGGTGATCGGTGATTTTTGTTGGTTTGGATTCAGTGGATAGTTGCCAGGAAAGGTCAGTGATGGCAAAGGGGAGTCGTTTGGTCACTGTTATGTGAATGGCAAGATCAACGGGCTGGGATGTGTGAAAAATCAGGTGCGTGTTCATCGGATGTGTTGAGTATCCATGCGAAGGTTCAAACCACCGGTACAAAGCGGCAATTGTCGCCCGGTGCGTTGCGTGCCGAATGGCCATATTTACTGAAAACGGTATGAAAGCTGAAACCCGCCACCCAGATCAGGCGTAGATTCGGTCAGACCATGGACCATATAGAACGAGCCGGACCATGTTTTATTCCATCGGTGCGACACCAAACCCATGATCTCTTTGATATCAGCGCTGGTGTCTGATGTGGCTTGTTGATAGTCCAAAATGAGGCCCAGGCTGTTCTTTCTATCGAGTAAATACTGGGTGCCCAAGGAGCCAAGCCACACATTACGTGGATCATAAGTGGGTGAACTGCCTTTCCATTTGTAACCCACTCCGCCCAATAGATACCAATCCCTATCCAGTCGATGAAAAAAATCCATTTGCAGCACACCATCAGCGCGACCGGTGCCCAGGCCTTTATCACGATCCGCCAGCGGGAGTTTGAGTTTGGCGGAAAGATCAACAGCAACACCAGCGGTTAAATTAATATCCAACTCATGGGTAACGGTTAGCCAGAGATCACCAAATCCGCGTTGCGTTTTCACCACCTCTTGTTCCACCGTACCACCGGCACCATCGTCCTGAAGTTCATACTCTGGACCTTTGATTACCGTATACGGTATAGAGCCTTTGATCCGCCATGATCCCGTGCGATAGCTGATAGACAAAGGCCAAGAGTAGGTGGTGGTATCGTGAGTGACAATATCCTGGTCATACTCTCCTGAACTGAAATCCCAGCCTGACGTTATTTTAAAGCCATCTTTGGCCTGAACAGGATTCACCATCGACCATGAAAACAGAATGGTGATCATCAGGGCACCGGAAAGACGGTGCCAGTATTTCACAGTGTTGATTGTCATCTTGAAACCTCAATACTGTTAGGATGAGAGGTACGATTACCAGGGGTTGGCAATTGATCTCTAAGATGCTCCATATCATCCAATCGTGGTCTATGTCTGGGCGGCCTGTCAGACGGTGGGCGCGGTGGTGGTCTTAACCGTTCGTCTACGTTAAATGAGGGGCGTTCAATCCGAGGTGGTCGCACCAGGATATCCCGATCTCTCAATTCCAGGCCTCTTTCTGGGCGCTCCATGTCTTCTGGTGGTGACAGCGGTAGCGGAAAATCACGCTGTAATTGGTCATGCTCAGGCGGTGGTGGCAGTGGCAGACCTTCCCGAATCGTACCGCCTTCAAGAGGGGGCGAAGGTGGTAGAAACTGCGGCGAAAAGGGCATATAAGTGGGTGGTTGCCCGGCTTGTGGGGCGTGTGTCGCGTCCAAAGGCCGTGCGTCATGCACAATGCCTTTGCCCTGTCCATCGGTTGTGAGCCACATCAGCTGACCATCTCCTTGCTGATCATCGAATACCGGTTTTGATGACTGTTGATCCAACGGCAGAGTCATCGGACCTGCATGCAGAATGGCTCCAGTTAACTTGGATGAACGAAAACCCTGTACCACAAAATGAGTTACATCAGCACCAAAGGGACGGGCTGGTGCTTTTTGCACATGGTGTACAGAAAAATCCTCACCAGTCATCTCGCCTCTCAGTATGATGCTGTCTCCGGGTTCAGCGCTGATCTGATCTTCTTTTCTCAGTTGAACTGACAGGTCACCCAGAGCGATTTTATCTTCTGAAATCGTGTCCACCACACCCCGAACCAGCAAGGGCGAGCCTGCTTCAATCTCTTCTAACTGAGAAGCCATGATTGTGCCGGAAGGGTGCCGCAAACCGGAAACCGCCAGCCACTGACCTGGGTTGATTTTTTGTGTTCCTGTTTGGTCTGACAGGCTGGAAATATCTACATGCTGTCCCAGAATGGTTACTCTCTTCTGAGCTGTATCAACCTGTTGGACGGGGCCCATTACTTCATGATGAATCGCCATGTTGACGGCCATCAGTTTGCCCTGTTGCTCAACCGCTGTGATCACCAGCAATTGCCCTAATTGCAGACGATTAACATCAACGGGTGCGCCATCTTCCACAATATCGGTATCGGGTTGATAATGAATATGTAAGCCATTAACCCAGACACTGCCAAATTGGGTGAGTGTGCCGATGATGCCGGTGCCACCCATGCCTTGTTCTGCGGAAGCCGTTATGCCTGTGCCGCCCATGCCGCGTTCGCCAGGATAGCGACCTGTACCACCCATGCCGCGTTCAGCAACGACCATTCCGGTGCCGCCCATGCCGCGTTCTGCGACGACCATTCCGGTGCCGCCCATGCCGTGCTCTTTGGTCGCTGAATGGTGTTTGGCCTGATTTTGCTCTGTGTCACGTTGCCTTATTTCAGACGGAGTGCTGGTGCATCCTTGTAAAAGCAGTGATAGAAATGCCATCAGGCAAAAGGCTTTAAAAAATCTGGCTGTTTTGGGAATTATCATATCCATGGATCAGCCCTCTGATTCACGGGGTTGAGTGTCTTGATAGTAATAGGTACCAAAGGTAATGCGTTGGTCCGCATCTGTTTTGCCTTCATCCTGATCGGCCAGTTTCAATGCCTGTTTGTTGATCTTTCGGAGTGTTTCTGTCGCTAATTGGCGTGACAATGTGCGCAACTCTTCCGCTGATTCCGGTGTGAGGCCATCATAAAAAACCGCTCGATCCAGGAATAAACGCTCATCCCGATGGATGAGGTTGTGACTTCCTGCGGCAATATGGTCTCGCAGATTGCGGCCAAAAAAGTAGGCCTGCTCATCAAAATCTTCCCGAGGAATAAAGGCGGCTTCATCCAGAACAACCCGGTTTTCCTCATCCAGATGCACGATGCCGGAGCGTAGCCATTCATCCAGAATTGAGCGCGGTCGAACATCTACATTGACCGAAGTGACCAAGGCATCAAAGCTGGGCGCGTCTCCCTGACGTGCTAATGGCAATGGTGTGCCTTGTTCATCCAGATAGAGTGGATCACCCAGCCAGATACCGATCAATCGGGTGCCCAAGGCAATACTGCGATTCGGCACCATATCCATAGGCGCTTCATCCAGCAGACGGCGAACATCTTTACGGTGCACGCCACTGACTACACTGATTCGGCTCAATGTCTGTCGCTTACCGTCCAGCACCATGTCCCGATTCACCACATCCACAAAGACGGATTTAAGCAAATTGGCCAAATGAGGAAAGGTGATCCCATGCTCCAATAGCAGATGAACCAAAGGGCGCATCAGTTGGATCACGGCTTTGACAAGGACATCTCGTGTTTGCGGGTTGATCATGACTTGTCTCTATATATCAAGGCGATGATACGGCCTTCTGTCACTGAATATGAATCTGATATGAATCTGATATGAACAACGGCGACAGATCGGATTGAATCTCTAATCTGCAATATGTGGGTTATTTTCCCATATTTATGTCGATTTGGGAAGAATTTTATTGACATGGGAAAAAATCCCACCTATTCTGCAATCAAGTTGAGGGAAAAAATCCCACATATTTGTTTGTCGCCTTGAGGTTGAAAAATCAGGCCTGAGGATAATCAATACTCTTGTTGGAGCAAAACCATGAAACATTCAAAACAGATTATGTCATCACTGGCCCTGATTGTGGGCCTCTCCATGCTTTCTCCTGTTGCGGCCCAAGCGGATGACCGTTTTGCCGGGTGGGGCGGTGAAATGACAGCTCAAGAAGGCGAAATGCCGCCAGCTGGTGAGAATGGTGAAGAGGGACACCAGCCACCGCCTCCAGGTGAACATGGTGACCATATGCCGCCACAGGATGAGGGTTTGACTCAAGAAGAGCACATGGCAGCGCATGAAGATCGCATGCCGCCACAGGATGAAGGTCTGACTCAGGAAGAACGCATGGCAGCGCATGAAGATCGTATGCCACCACCGGATGATGGTCTGACTCAAGAAGAGCGGGCAGCGGTGCATGAAGAGCGCTTTGCCGCACATATTGAAGAGCTTGGACTGACGGAAGATCAAGCCGCAACCATGACCACCATGCATAATGAACATATTACCCTGCGCGAATCGGTACGCAGTGGTGAAATCACCCATGAAGATTTCCGTTCTCAAATGGATACCCTGCGGGAAACATTTATTGCTGATAACCCCGATATTGCCGAGATTCTTCAAAGCCAGGAGCGCCCAGAAATACACCGTCCTGCTCGGATGGAACGCGCAGAACAGATAACCGGTGAGGTCAGAGGTTCGCACCGTCCCAGACGTCCTTCAGGTCGGTAGCGCGTTTATTTGGTTGGTTTCCTGCCGCCAAGGCTTCCCGGTTTCGTGTTTTTTGGTGAAGTCTTGGCGGTCTTTTACATGTATTTTCATTGAGGTGTGCCATGTTCAATAAAACCATCCTGCTGGCGGCTGTAGGCTTTGTAAATAGTCTGGCTATTGTGATGGGTTCCACCGGCACCCTTTGGGCTGAGACACTGACAAAACCCTATACGTTCACCAATGGTAACGCGGCAGATGCCGACCAGGTGAACGCCAATTTTGATGATCTTTATGCTGCAATCAATACATTGAAAGAACAACTGGCAGACAAAGCAGACAGTGAAAAACAGCTGAGTATGTCATTGAATGATCAGCTGTTGGGATCGGTTGATTTCACCACGTTCAACACATTCACTTACCTTACTTCACCGAGTGGCTACCGGGCGATGATCGGCTTTTCAGAGGGTGTTTATTATCTGTCAGAACATGAAGAGAGCTATTACACCAGCCAGGATTGCAGTGGAACGCCCTATGTTTGGAGCGGTTATCCCGGTTTTGCTTTTTCTTCATGGTCAACGGATGATTCCGCCTGGAAAGTGTTCAAAGTGGATCATGATGACATTCTGACATCAATTACACCGGCATCCTATCTGGCGGAAGGGGTTTGCACATCCGTTACAACGGGAACCGCTGTGTATCTGTTTGCTGGTGAAGAGGATGTGGATAATGTCAGTGGTTTGCCTGCTGATGACATGCCTTTGGCCAACATCTCTTTCTCCTATCAATAATGTGGAAAGCGGGTGTTGCCATGCGATTATTTGTTTTTTTCCTGGTGTTGATATTTCCAATAACGGTAGGTGCGGCCAACAGCAATTGGGGGAGCATGATTTGGGGAACGGATCTCTGGAGCGATACCGCAACAGTCGAGGTTGAACCTCTGGTCATTGAGACAGTTAACGCACCGGAAGAGATTCGTGTTGGTAACACAGCCTCTTGGAGTGTAGCGCTTTC
Source organism: Magnetococcales bacterium (assembly GCA_015234045.1). Classification (GTDB taxonomy): domain Bacteria; phylum Pseudomonadota; class Magnetococcia; order Magnetococcales; family JADFWU01; genus JADFWU01. The sequence goes on along the minus strand of JADFWU010000019.1, from coordinate 23,350 downwards.
CAGCGGTCATCAAGAGGCAACCTATGCTTGGGATTTTGGTGATGGCACCACCAGTGAACAGGCTGAACCCACCCACAGTTATGCCAATACGGGATCATATCGCATAACCGTGCAAGTGACTTCTGGCGAGGAACAAGCGATTTTTGCCACTACGCACACTGTTTTGGAAAGCCGTTTCGCCATTCACGGCACGTTGTATGGCTTGAACGCGGGCAGTGCGGTGACGTTGATTGCCACTGCGCCGGATGTCGAGGCAGGGCAATACAGTGTTGTGGTTGGTAGTAGTGATGACGCACAAGCGTTCAGTATTGATACGCTGGTTCCTGCTGAAAACTATACTGTGCAACTCCTTTCTGATACGCAACCGGATGGCTATTGGCATGCGGATGAAGAGGGCTCGTTAGATGGTGCTCTGGGGCTGTTCACTCAAGCAACGAAGCTTGATCTGAGTGAGGGCGATGTTTCAGGGCTCAATATCCATGTACAACAAGGGCGCACACTCACGGCAACGCTTTCAGGGTTTATTGAAGGTGATCAAGCCACGGTTGACGTGTGGTCAAAATCGGAAGGCGGATTTGTTCAATCCAGCGGTACGGCGGATAGCTCGGGCATATTGACACTAACGCTTGAAGGTGTGCCGGAAACGTCAGATATATTGGTTCTCTGCACACCGGGCGAACAAACCGGTTTGTTCGGTGGATTTTATGTCAGTGACACACAACCATTGAGCAATGCACATGGTGCAACGCTGTTGGATCTCAGCCAGAAAGATAGCCAAATTGCGCTTCAACTTTCCAACGGACACATCGTTTCCGGCACCATTTACAATCCGTCTATTGATGATGCGCTCTACCTGACACTCTGGTCACCCAGCACTGGAGAAGGCGATAGTATGACACTTTGGCCTGATGGTGATAGCGTTGATTTTAAATTTAAATCGGTTCCGGTTGCAACGGATTATCGGCTGTGTATTGAGAGCCAAAACCGGTTGGATGGGTGTTATGCGGGTTCAGGCAGTGACGCTTTGCAGCCCTTTCATCTGGCACCGCCATTATCGGCTGGTGACGTGGATCAGATCAGTATCAATCTGGAAAGCGGTGCCTCTATTGAAGGGCAAGTGCTTGGCCTGGATGATAATCAACGGGCTTGGGTGGATCTCTATTCACCGTCCGCCGAAATCGGTGATCAAGTCAAAACCGATGCACAAGGCTATTTTCATTTCAACGCATTGGCGCGTCATGCCGATTATCAGTTATCGGTCCATGCGGATCAGAAATCAGCACCAGAAGTACAAACAGTGGATCTTACTCAAGAGGAAAGCGCTTGGATTGAACTCAACCTCAGTTCAGGACAAACACTCACCGGTACGCTTTATGGTCTGACATCAGGAGATTCTTTGCTTCTTCAGGCGCGGAATGTGACTACCGGTGACATCCAAGAGGTTTCACTGTGGAGTACCGACACCACCATGCCTTTTTCCATCGCAGGTCTGGCAGCGGATGAGGGCTACATCCTTTCCATTCAAAAAGGGCAATCGGGTTTCTATTACTATCATCCTGACGGATTGGTACACACCCTCTCTCAGGCAAGCACCATCACTATTCAAAAGGACAGTAGTCCCTCGCTCATTCTCAACCTTTCTGATGATGGATCAAACCACTATTCGATCAGCGGCACGATCAGTGGGCTGGAAGAGAGTGACAGTCATAAAATGGTCTCTTTTACACTGTGGAATGACCAAGGACACTATCAGGTTTCTCAGCGTCAGGGCGCGGGTGATTTTTCTCTAAGCGCGATTCCTGAAGGATCGTACACTCTATGGGTCCAGGCGGAAGGATTTCAGGATCAGTTTTGGAGTGATAGCGGCTGGCAAACAGCGCATCAGGCCGCTACTGAACTCACGCTCACCGCTGATTACACGGAGCTTGATATCACTCTGGTTTCGGGATGGTCCATCAAAGGCGCGGTTACCTATAACGGTGCGACACAATCTCACGTTGCGGTGATGGCTTGGGATAGCGAGAATGGCACAGGCACTCAAGGGTGGAGTTTGTCCGATGGTTCTTTTGAGTTGTCCGGTTTGGCAAGCGGTAGTTATCGGTTGGAAGCACGGCAAACCGATGGTGCATACGCGGTGCTCAATCCATTGATTCTGGCTGACTCTGTTGATGCCATTGCTCTGGATTTGGAAAAATCCGACGGTCTACTCACGGTCACAGTTCAAGGCTCACTTGGTTCTCAAGCACTGTTGACGGTTTTTGATCAAAACGGTGCCTATGTTTCCAGCAGTGTGCCGGATGCGTTCGGTCAATTCACTGTAGATGGCCTGGAGGAGGGCGCTCTTTATTCACTGACAGTGAACAATGATGATGATTTTTCAACCCACGAAGGAGAAACCGAAGTAACCATCCAAGGAGAAACAGCCCTTGTGATGATCGTGGAGGATGGCGTATAGCGCCATACTTACTGGAGAAAGTTTTATCTCTACAATTATAGTGTTCTGACTATAATGGGTATGTGGACATAAGGCCAATAAAAGGGTGATACCGTTCTTCACGGCCTTCTTTATTGATTGGAATTACCACGTTAGCGCTTTGTTTTTTCGCGCCATATGTGATCTGTGCGTCAAAGGTGAGCAGATACGCTTCATGTGCCAGTTCAAGCGCTTCCTGTGTTGCCGTGAACTGTGCAGGGCGTTTATCCGTGGCGAGATTGTTTTCTATGACAAGAGAGAGTGGGATCGGTTGGCGCGTTTGATCGCTCTGAGAAAGGCTGGCCTTTCTGACTAATTTGGCATTATTGATCGTTAATTCAGCGTGTTCCATATCCGGCTGAATCTGAATAACCACGCTGTAAGGGGCTTTGTAGTGGGTGACGGTTCCGTCAAGCTCTTCCATCTTTTCGAACGTGCCGGTTAGTGTTGTGTCGATTTTGCCCAGCCCTTCCATGTGGATGGATTCAGCTATGAGTTCATAGTAAAATACGTTATGAATCAACCCAAAAGAGAGTTGGTAAATCAGAAAGAGAGCCACTATCGAAAGAATGGTGATTCTGGTATTAATTATTACGGTCATGGCATTAAGTCAATGATTCAGTAGGATAAATGATCGTAAGAAGGTGTGCCAGATGTTACCAACGGACCTGATCTAACGGAAATACCGGCCCATCAACACATACACGGCGGTGTTTCCAGTTGTCCGCAGTGCCAATAGGAGCAACGCAACCAGCGCAGCCGCCAAAGCCACAAGCCATATGCTCTTCCAAAGAGGCTTGACCCTTCAGAGAAAACTGTTCGGCCACTTTGGCAGCAGCCGCCATCATGGGTGTCGGTCCGCAGGTATAGATATAGAGAGTGTTGCGCTCTTGTTCAGGCAGACTTTGCAGCCATTGGGTGGCCAGTTGAGTCACGAAGCCGTGGAACCATCCGGGTCGCGCATTCAGTGAGGATAGCCGATTGGTAATGCCCGATTTTTCGGCATCCATCAGCGTTGCTTCTAAAGCATCAGAGGAATGTCCTGTTGTGCCACTGGAAAGGGGGAGTGTCGCCAGACCTGTTTCAAAAGGGCTTTCGGTTTCTGTGCCGTACATCAGTGTTGGTTCAAAGCCGGATGCTTTTAAATAACGCCCTAAATAGAGCATCGGTGCCAAACCAATACCACCGGCCAGCAGAAGCGGTTTTTGATGTTTTTCAGGAAGATCAAATTGATTGCCCACCGGCGCAATGAGCGCCACTTCCCGACCTTTTTGCCAGTGACGCATCACTTCAGTGCCACGACCGACCACTTTATAGAGCATATCCACATGTCCTGCTTGTGGATCAGCATCCAGAAACGAAAAGGGACGCGGTACAGTAAATTCAGGGCCGCAATCCAGATGTGCAAAATGACCGGGTTTGATGCGTGGTGCCAGCTTTGGTGCGTGAAGGCGCAACAGGTATTGATCACCGGGCAGCGGGCGATTTTCAATCACTTCAGCCAAAATACGGTGGATCATTGCCGACTGATTCACAAGGCCGACTCACGAATGATGCCGCGTTCACTACTGTAGACAAGACGACCGGAAACCAGCGTCTTTTGCACCTGTCCGCGCATGGTATGACCGATGAAACAGGAGTTTTTCGCCGTGCCGTGCAGGGCAGCTTTGGTCACAGTCCATCTCTCTTCGGGTGCCAGAATAGTGATATCAGCCGGCCGTCCAATGGAGAGCGTACCGCGATTGATACCCAGAATGCCGGCAGGATTCCAACTCACGGCGGCAATGGCTTGTTTCCAGGTTAAAACACCGTCTCGTACCAGAGCCAAGGTCAAGGGCAGCATGGTTTCCAATCCCACCACGCCGTTGGATGCGTTGCAGAACTCAACCCGCTTGCTATCCTCGTCATGTGGCGCGTGATCGGTGGCAATGGCGGTGATGATGCCTCTGGCCAATCCTTCACGAATGGCATTGCGGTCTTGTTGACTGCGTAACGGCGGTGCCATTTTGGCATTGGTGTTGTAATCGCCGATATCGGTATCGGTGAGGGTAAAATGGTGTGGTGCGGCTTCACATGTGACGCGCAAGCCTTTTTTCTGAGCTTTTCCGACTGCTTCCATAGCTTCCAGAGTGGAAATATGGGCCACATGATAGCGTCCGCCGGTCAGCTCTGCCAAGCGAAGATCCCGATCAACAATAATCGCTTCCGAGGCGTTGGGAATGCCTTGCAAACCAAGGCGTGAGCAGATCAAGCCCTCATTCATGCAGCCGCAGCCAACCAGAGAGAGATCTTCGGCATGTTGAATGACCGGAACATCAAAGGCGCGGGAATACTCCAACGCACGCCGCATGACACCGCTTTTCATCACCGGAAAACCATCATCAGAAAAAGCCACACAACCGGCTTTTTTCAACAGGCCCATTTCGGTGATCTCATCCCCTTTCAGTCCTTTGGAAATGGCACCGATGGGAAAGATGTTAACCAAGCTTTCAAGGCGTGCTTTTTCCAGGATAAAACGGATGACGGTAATATCATCGGCAACCGGTTTGGTGTTGGCCATGGTGGCCATGGCGGTTACGCCACCGGCTGCGGCGGCTTCACTGCCACCGGCGATGGTCTCCTTGTATTCGTAACCGGGATCGCGGAGATGGACATGCATATCCACCAGACCCGGAATAACGGTCAGGCCATCGGCATCAATAATTTCGGTATCGGCTGGAATATCTGTCAGACGGCCAATATCCTGGATAGTGCCGTCAACAACGAGAATATCAGCGGTTTCGTCACGGTCATTGGCGGGATCAATAACCCGGCCAGCCTTGATCAAGAGTGCGTTGCGATCCTGCATGGATATTTCTCTCCTATCCTTTACGGACGCTTGATCCGGCAAAATGATACAAAACCGCCATTCTGACGGCCAAACCATTACCCACCTGATGGCGAATCACCGAGCGTTCAGGATCATCAGCCACATCAGAGGCGATTTCAACACCACGATTCATCGGGCCAGGATGCATGACAATAGCGTTTGGTTGCGCCTTTGCCAGCCGTTGACGATTCAAGCCCCAGAACTCGAAATATTCCCGAACGCTGGGTATGAAGGCACCCTGCATGCGTTCGCGTTGAAGGCGGAGGATCATCACTACATCGACATCTTCCAGCCCTACATCCATATCGTGGAACACCTCAACACCAAACGCCTCTTCCGCTTGTGCTGGAATCAGGGTTGGTGGCCCTATCCAACGAACATGAGCGCCGAGGGTTTTCAATCCGATGGCATTGGAGCGAGCAACGCGGGAGTTGAGCAGATCACCGCAGATGGCGACTTTTAAGCCTTCAAAGCCTCTTTTGCCGATCAGTGGCAGTTGATCTTTAATGGTCAGAATGTCCAACAGGGATTGAGTTGGGTGTTCGTGGCGGCCATCACCGGCGTTGATGATCGATGTGTCCAGATTGCGACTGAGAAACGCATGAGCACCGGATTCAGGATGGCGAAGCACCAGCAAATCCGGGGTCATGGCCTGGAGTGTTTCCAGGGTGTCCAAAAGGGTCTCGCCTTTGGCGACAGAACTGGTACTGACGGAAACATTGATCACATCCGCTGACATGCGTTTGCCCGCCAGTTCAAAGGATGTGCGTGTACGTGTTGAATTTTCGTAAAACAGATTGATAACGGTTTTACCACGAAGGGTAGGAACCTTCTTAATCTCCCGACGATTCACCTCACGCATGGAGGCTGCGGTTTCGAGAATGTGACCGATTTCATCACGGGTCACATCCGACATGCTAATAAGGTGTTTGCGATCCCAAACCTGTGTGCCTGAAGTCATTTAGCCTAACCGTACTCGCTGTCAAACCATCATAATCCACGTCACAAAAAACGACGTACCACCGTGAGCTTTTCGTCTCCGCTTTTAACCAATTTAATGGATTCTCGGCTATTTTCCTCTGTTTTGACCACCTTGCCGACATAATCGGGTTGGATAGGCAGTTGACGGCCTCCGCGATCCACCAGAACCATAAGGTCTACGATTTCGGGTCGTCCATAATCAAACAGCGCATTGAGTGCTGCCCGAATGGTTCGGCCAGAGAAAAGCACATCATCCACCAGGATAATACGCTGATCATCAATATTCATTGTAAGATCGGTTGCGCCCACAACCGGATTAGGGCCAACAGTATCCAGATCATCCCGATAAAAGGTAATATCCAGATAGCCGATAGGCAGTTCAATGCCCAACAGGGTATTAAGGCGTTGCTGGACCATCTCCGCCACCATGGCACCGCCACGTCGAATACCGACAACAACACGTTTCTCAGGCCGGGTAATGTCGGCATGAATGCGCTTTGCCATATCATCAATGGTTTCGATGGTTTGTTGCGGAGTTAGAAGAGTTTCTTCACGCTGGTTGGGCATTGAAAAATGTCCGATAATGAATAAAACAGTAAGTAAAGTGCCGCTTGGCTGGCCATTGTGGGGCAAGTGAGGGCAGGTTTCAAGTCATGGGATGGATGCAATGAAAGTAAAAGTTCACAAAATTGAGGATTGTCATAAAGGATTCTTTCAACTTCAACAGATTGAACTGGAGTATGAACGCTTCGATGGCACCATGAATCCGCCCATGAGCTTCGAATGTCTGGAGCGAGGCGAGGCGGTGGCGATTATCCTTTATGATCCAGAAAATGATTATGTTGGTTTGATCCGTCAGTTTCGAATTGGTGCTCATATGGCGGATGGTCAGGGGTGGTGTGTGGAGATTGTCGCCGGTGCTTGTGACGGTGAATCCGATCATCAAGCCGTGGCGCAACGAGAGATCGAAGAGGAGACCGGTCTGAAAATCCAGAAAATTCAACCGCTGTTTGATTATTTTATCAGTCCCTCTGGCACCACTGAACGCATTCATCTATACATGGCGCACTATGACAGCCAACAAGTGATAAACGGCGGTGGTGGTTTGGCGCATGAAGGCGAAGATATCCAGTTTTTTCATCTGCCTTTTGATGACGCTTGGCAAATGGTTCGTGCCGGTGACATTAATTCTGCAACAGCCATCATGGCCATGCAGTGGCTGAAACTGGAGAGAAACGGCCTGATATGATAGAGTATATGATGTCTCAATTGAGGATATGGCAATGCCAAAAGTGACACACCCGGGCCAGAATGTGCTCTGGCAACAGCAGAAAAAAATGATTATAGGCTGGCAAGAGTGGGTCGGCCTGCCTGCGTTAGGTATTGAAAGCATAAAAGCCAAGATTGATACAGGGGCGCGTACCTCATCTCTACATGCATTCGAACTTGAGCCTTTTGAAGAAAATAAAGTGGCCATGGTGCGCTTTATTGTTGAACCGGACCATAAATCTGACCATAGAAAGATTACCTGTATCGCGCCTCTTTTGGACGAACGAAATATCAGAAGTTCAAATGGCACCAATGAAAAACGGTACGTGGTAGAGACAATTATTAAAATAGGCGAACAGATTTGGCCTATTGAGCTCACTCTATCGTCTCGGGAACAAATGGGTTTTCGTATGCTCATTGGACGCAATGCCATGCGTAACAGATGTCTTGTAGATCCCAATCTTTCACACAAAACGCGATACGCTTTCCATCAAGAGCGTGACAACATAATCTCTGAAGACGAAACATCAGATGATGAGGATAGTATATGAAAATCGCCATGTTGGCTCGAAATGCGGGTCTTTACTCACACAAGCGTTTGGTTGAAGCCGCAGTGGCTCGTGGGCATGAGATAAAGGTCATTGATACACTGAAAGTCTATATGAACATCACCTCACACCGGCCGGATATTCGGTATAAGGGTGAGGTATTGGAAGGGTTTGACGCGGTTATCCCACGCATTGGTTCATCCATCACCTTCTATGGGCTGGCAGTTTTGACCCAATTTGAGATGTTGGGTGTTTATCCATTGAACGATGCACAATCAATATCTCGGTCCAGAGACAAGTTGCGTTCACTGCAATTGTTATCTCGTGCAGGTCTTGGGCTTCCGGTTACCGGTTTCTCCAATTCCACACAATTCACTGATGATCTGATTGAGATGGTCGGTGGTGTTCCTTTGGTCATTAAAATGTTGGAAGGAACGCAGGGTATTGGGGTCATTCTTGCGGAAACGGTTCAATCTGCCAAAAGCGTTATTGAAGCGCTTCGGGGGTTGAATGCCAATATCATGGTTCAGGAGTACATTAAAGAAGCGGGCGGTGCGGATATTCGCTGTCTGGTCATTGGAGACCGTGTCGTTGCTTCCATGAAGCGTCAGGGAGCCAAGGGAGAGTTTCGTTCAAATCTGCATCGAGGTGGTAGTGCTGTTTCCATTAAAATAACACCGGAGGAGCGCTCCACGGCGGTACGTGCTTGCAAAACGCTTGGTTTGCGGGTAGGTGGTGTGGATATGTTACGTTCCAATCACGGACCAGTCATTATGGAGGTGAATTCATCTCCTGGTCTTGAAGGTATCGAAAAAGCCACAAATCTTGATATCGCCAGCAAGATCATTATCCATATGGAAAAACAGCTCAAGGCCAAGCAGACCAGGCGTAAGAGAACACCAAAGTCATGAGCCAAACAGAGGGTAGTAGGACAAGAACCAGGCAGGGGCCGATAACAATTGCGTCACATGAGGTTGCGCCTGGGAAGCGTGTGCCCATTGATATTCCAGTTGCCATGCTTTACACGCATACGCCTGTAACGCTCTCATTACAGGTAAAACGGGGTCATTTCGCTGGTCCGACTCTTTTCCTCAGTGCGGCGATTCATGGTGATGAACTCAATGGTGTTGAGATCATTCGACGTGTTTTGAATGCTCCTGCTGTGCGTCATCTGCGCGGGACATTGATTGCGGCTCCTATCGTCAATGTTTTTGGTTTTTTAAATAGAAGTCGTTATTTGCCAGATCGCCGTGATCTTAACCGGACTTTTCCTGGTTCGCCAAACGGTTCTTTGGCCTCACGGCTGGCCCATCTGTTTATGGCAGAAGTGGTTGACCGTTGTGACTATGGTATTGATCTTCATACGGGTTCTCTACACCGTTCGAACCTTCCTCAAATCCGTGCACACTGCTGTGATCTCAAGATTACCGAAATGGCGCAAGCTTTTGGTGTGCCTGTCATTCTCAACACCACATTACGTTCTGGTTCGTTGCGTCATGCGGCGACCGAGCGTGGTGTTCAGACGATTCTTTATGAATGTGGTGAAGCGTTGCGTTTCGATGAAATGGCCATCAGAGCCGGCGTTCGGGGTGTACTGAATGTCATGAAACACCTTGGCATGATCAGAGGCTCCAAACTGACTAAACCGCCAATTGCACCTCTGATTTCGTCCAATAGTTCTTGGCTCAGAGCACCGATCAGCGGCATGTTCAGGCATGATTGTGCGCTTGGTGCGCATGTCGAACCTGGCCAGCTTTTGGCCACGGTAAGTGATCCGATTGGCGCGTCTGAAGTTGAAGTTGTCGCTCAACGGGAAGGCATTGTCATTGGTAGCAACAATCTTCCTGTAGTGAACCAGGGAGACGCGCTGTTCCATGTCGCCTTTGCGAAGAATTCAGAGTCTGTGGAAGAGAAAGTGGATATTTTCCATGAAGAATTGGACTATGATTCCGACTCTACCAAAGCTGTGCCTGTCTGGATGGTGTCATAGTATTTTTCAATGAAATTTCATTGTCATAGAGTATCATCAAAATGAGTCGGTTTCTGATGTGAGTGGGAAATTTTGGCAATACTCCTTGCAAAACTGGCAAGCTCTTCAAATCGTTCCTGAGAAAGGCCATTATAGTCTGGCGTATCAAAAGGGAAAGCTGAGTCCTGATACTGTTCCGCCCACTGGAGAATGGTTTTAAGGTCATGTAGCAGAGGGTTAAAGGTTGCAAGTATCTGTTCATCGCTGTCCAGAGTTCGTTCTGGATAGAGGGTGGTAAGCGCCTTCTGAAGAGCTTTGTGGTTGGTTAGACCGATACGTCCAGCCCAGGTTTTATCCGGCTGTGGCATTTCAAGGTTGGGGCCCCAGCTTTCCAAGCCAGAGACGAAAGATGAAAAGTTCTTATGATGGCTTCCGTCAGCACCATCCTGTAAGCTGGTCAGGTAGGAACTGCTTACACTGGCTATCCACTCAACCCCTGAGCTTCTGACTGACATTAACAGAGGTCTCTTGGGGCTTGGATTTGTTTTTTTCCCTAATTCCGGTAGAAGAATGATCTTGTCGCCTGATAGAAATTTTTTCTGAATGGATAGAGCTTCTTTGGAGTGTGCTGTGCTATTACGGTGCATTGCAGGCCAGAAGAATGGTACATCAACAGTCATGCAGCACACGTCAACCTCAAGTTTGTTTGCCTGGACCAGGAGTCTTCTTAGTCTTCGAAATGATTTTAACGAGCATTTTTTATCAAAAGGATGCACATTAGGCAGAGCGGCCAACATATAGGCTTGAGAGGGCAATCCGTCCAGAAGTGTCGGCAAGTGTTGTTCCATAGTGTTCAATACGTCAGCAATGCCGCCTTTGGTTGAAACCAGCAACTGGAGCCGTGACTCTGGTTTGGCGGTTTCGGGATCTGGAACAAAAAACGATATGACAGCCGGCAAAAACCCACCCACCCAGTGCGTATTACCTTCCATAAAAAGATTGGGATAAAGCGGTTCAATGGTGCGTGACAGCTCCTGTGATGCTTGTGCCATAACGCAAACACGTGCTTCACCCCATGCCCAGGATATTTTCTTTAAGAAAGGCTCAATAATGGCCTCAAGCTGCACCTGAGAAGCAAATTTGTTGGATGAGGAGAGTATGATTTTGGCCATATCGTGTAATGAGACGATATGTTCATTGAGATTAGAGTACCAGTGGGTGGGATTGCTATCAGTGGGAAGGGGTGCACGCAGTTTAACGCTGCCCATCTCCTGGAAAGTGCTTGGCTCCTTGCCACTGACAATAATAGCGGCCATATCCTCGGCAAACTTCCGCAAGGATGCTGTGTCAGATAATTTGTGGTGGGGAGCAGTAGCCAATGTTCAACGCCTCAGTTAATCAGTTGCGGAAATTCTCTTGCTTTAAAGATGCATGGAAACACATCCTGGTAGAGTATCAACTTGCCAATTACGAAACGTTGATTCTTCAATGAAAAATTAGAGAATCTCCTAACATGTAACCGTGTCTTATAAACAATTTTAAGGGTTTATAAAGTTCAGGCTTTTTATATGTCAGACTAATGATGGGCAATATAAGTTCAGAGACCACGATATCAAAAAAATGTGAGAATGTGTGAAAAAACGGAGGGATTTAGAGAGTATTATGAGCGAGGTCTCTCAATTCTTTGCAGGCTTCGGAGTCAGAGCGTTCAATATGTTCAGCACAGTTTTTGATCATCAAATTTACTTCAGGAAGCAGGGCGGTGACGATCTTTTGAGCCCATGCATGGTATCCGATGCTCTTTTCTGAAATTGGTTTTGCGATAAACCTCTCAAATCCTCGCCCTTGTTCTCGATATTGTTTTTCCAGGTCTTTCTGTTCTTTTGCTGTAATAGGGGGCGCGGAAGCACGGATTATAGATCTAACAAACTTCCTATGGTTAGACGGGGCGTTATCAGCTCTCCAGCCCATTTTTTCAGCTGTTGATGTCGCGAACGCCATTCGGCGCCAGTTTTCCGGATGGGAAAATGTTGGGGGGTTGTGTGCTCTTGACAGAAACTCATCAACCAATGCAGTTAAAGTGGCTTCGCAATTCTCTTTTCCAAGGAGTCTGACGGGCAGAGCATCGCAAAAATATTCTACAAGATGGTTGGTGACTATTCCCGAAATTATATCGTCTGGCGAGTAAGTGTATGGTTCTTCCGAACCATCAGCGTATGTATACGTTTTGTATGATGATTTGATGTCGTTAAGATCTTGGTGTTCGCCAAGGTCATATGCTTCCATGCCTGGGATCTCTCCAAGCTCTTCCGCGTTTGTTCTGTATAGTTCCAGCTTTTCTCCGGCCCAAGATTCGAAAGCAATGGTTGGTGTCATTGGGTTAGGCTCTGAGTCAGAATGGGGTAACGGCAGGCGAACATATTCACAAATTTTATGCGAAAATTCATGTAGTGCTAGAAATACACCATTTCTAGGTTTGTTTGCCTGTCGCGGTGCAAGGCTTAGAATATAGAATCCATCTCCTTCGGCTTCAAAATCAGTGATGGATGGCAGTGCTTTTGAGTGTGTGGTGACTAAATAGGTTTGAGGCCCAGAGGGAGGGAGGAGAAGGGCGTATAATTTATTAAGTATGGTTTCCAGCGGTACGATAAGAGAGTATTTGTTATCCGTTAATGTGAAAGAAATATCGTCTAATTTTCCAACGGATAGTTGGATTTTATCCAGCGCAAGATGCAGCTCAAAGAGGGCCGTTATTGCCAGGCTGTGACCGCCATCAAGCTTTTCCTTGTCGGACAACCTTTTCTCAATAGCATTAAGCGATTTGAGTTCTTCTATATCATAAAGTTCGGCTGTTTTTGCGATCTGTGTGACAACATCAATGGGGCGACCAGAGGTCGTATCCAATTGCTCCAAGTTTTTTAATGGTGTTGCGACACTGTCTTTGAATAGCCGTTTTACACTTCTAATTCGAAATTCCCAGGCGAGCCTGTCATTTAGTGCGTCTTTAAAATCTAGGTTTGGTGACCATGATCTTTGGTTTTGAGTGGGAGCAGCGTTGTCCACGGCAGCGTCTGTATATTCGTCTGTAGTGCCCATCAATCACCTTGGGTTTAGAAGTCGGTTTTTAAAGATGCGCTTCTAATGGCGTTAAGATAACGGGCAATGGCTTTCTCTATCTTACGAAACGACTTGTCCTTTTTTGAGTTTGATGGAGACTTTTTAGCGATCTCTATTGCGCTTTCGAGCTTGTCCTGCACGTTCTGAACAGTCTTGCTATACTTGGGGTTGGTTGCAAGGTCTTTCTTTACTTCATACCAGGGGCGTTGAAGCTCAATTGTCTCACCTTCTTGTTCTTCTTTTTGAAAATTATAAACCAAATTCCCAAAAAACAGAGCGTGAGATCTTTGCATGGGCCCTTGAAAGGCAGATTTGACCGCATTTTGGAAGGCTGGTAAAGCGGTGACTTCTTCTTCTTTATAGTATCCAGCTGCAAGGTGGCTTAATTGATTGTGGACTCTGAGTCCCAATGTATAAATTTGGTTCAAGTCATTCACGTCAAGTCCTCTCTTATAATATGTAATGAATGGCTCAATGAGCAATTCATAACCTGCTTTTGATCCTAATCCAATGCCGCTGACGTGTGCGGATGGTATGAACCAAGAAGCTTTTAGCTTGCTATATATTAGATTATAGCAATTTTGACTTTTTCAAGTCATTCACCTGTACGGCAAGGCTCTGTTGAGTCAGGTCGTTGCCAAAAAAATCACACATGCCACATTAATTGAGATCCAACTGACATCGTCTCAAGAAAAGGCAAAATAGCGATTGGAATCGGAAAAAAACCTAAACTCAAGAGGTAACGAGGGGGGATATTATCTGTTTCTCCCGGACCGGTCAAAGGGGTTCATCGGCAATATTGCGATAAATTCGTCAGTTACAAAAGACGGTCATCCAAATCCGGGAAATCCCCCTGTTCCGTTAAGTGTCTCTGAGTGAATACTAGCGGGAAGTCGTCCCAGATACAATAGAAAAATCATAAAAAAGCCCAATTTTTCGGTAAGATAGCAATCTTCAGCTTAGGTGGTTGCCTTGATTTTTTTGTCACTTTTCAAGTGAGTGCAGCAATTTTTTTTTTGCTAATTACTTTTTGTTTGCAACTTTTTTGAAAAAAAATAGTCGTAGGCATTTACTGAAAACTCGCCTGAACGCCCATAGTCACGGTGTCGATCTCGGTATTTTCGATATCGACGCGTTCCCAGTCCATGCGGGCGGCGTAATCTTCGCCGATATTGAGCATGGCACCGAGTCCATAATAGGGTGTCATGCCGAATTCTGAGCGGCTGTGATCTTCACCGGTGTCATTGTTGGTGATATAGGCATCGCCATAGTAGGCGAGAGCGCCGAGTCGGCCATGTAGGCTGAAATCGCCATAGGGCACGGATCCTTGGACACCGGCATAGAGTCCTTGGGCGCTCATGGGGTGTTCTTTCAGGGCGGCTTTCAGGAATCCATCGGCCTCTGTGTACTCATTTCCGCTGCTTTTAATCTGTCCATAGTTGGAATAGCCTGTTTCCAGGGCTGCGTATCGGTTTAGACGAAGTCCGCCGTATAGTTTGAAGGCGTAGGATGTGTTGTCATAGTCGATATCGGAGTTATAGCCCAGTTTTGCCATGGCGTTATCCATATCTTCGCCTTTGGCGTTGAACAGGCTGGCACCAACGGCTGTTCCTATATACCAGCCGCGTTCATTGGGATGTTGTAGGCGCATCTGAAGCACGCGCCGTCCGTTTTGTGGACGGCTTATGACAGGCAAGCCTTTGTGCATCTTCTGAGCAGGCTGTACACGTGGAGATCTTTGTACGGGCGCGGCTCTTTGGGCGACATGATGTGGTTGTGCTCTCTGGACGATCACAGGTGCCGGTTGAGGCATCGGCACCTGTATTGCCTGTGCAGGCCGGGCCATAATCACGCGGGGCTGTGGTGCGGCAGCCCTTCGAGGGACGGGAACCGCTTGTTGAACATATCTACCCTGGTGATTGGGTTGGCCGTTACCGATTTGAGGGGGCGGAGCCTGCACTGTTGGCGCAGGTTGCGCGGTTGCGGTCTTTCCGTAGACCGAACCCAGCGTGCGTGCCCATGGCTGATAATTCGGATGCCATAGACTCTTCAACCGTTGCCGGGCTTTTTCTGCGTCCTGTTTGGACGGGAAAATGCCAAAGGAGACGGCATAAAACCTCTTGCCGTTTTGATCTAATTCAAATTGGTAGAAATCGGATCGGCCTTTTAATTGCCGCGCTGTAATATAATTCAATACCGCATTTGGATCGTATGAGCCAAACACCTGCAATGTGTAATAATTTTCAGAGGGAGTGCGGGCCATGGCTTGGTGGCTTTCCGCTGCGCTGGAGCGTGTCGGAATAACCGCCAATGCAGGCGTAAGCGCCAATAGTGCCGATAAGCACAGCGCTTTTTTCCTGTTCAGGCTTTTCGTTTGAAAATGCCATTTCATTCCGATGACCATCAACGCATTCCTCTACTTGCATAGCTTGGATAGGGTTGAACCCGATGTATGAAATGCAACTTGAAGGCCAACGGCAAATAGGCAATAAAAACATTGGGCTAGGCTAAATTTAGTTGATTTATATACGGGTGATTTTTGCCCTGGTTGGACAAGCCAGGGCAAAATGTTCCACATCTATTAGTCGAAAAGGCGCATTGTTGCTTCGCTTCTACTTGCTAAAGAGGCAGTCTGTTGTTCTGAAGGAACGAGTGCAGCAAAATGAGACTCCGGGATTTTCTCTAAAATAGAAAAGTGACCTATGTTTGAGCTGACTGATCAGATAAAAAGCGAAGCGGCTGAGTTACGCAAAGTGTTGGATGCCCACAATCACAGCTATTACAAGCTGAATAATCCAACCATTCCCGATGCTGAATATGATGACCTGTTTCGTCAATTACAGAGCCTTGAATCACAGTTTCCTGAACTTCTCACGCCGGATTCTCCAACCCAGCGGGTAGGTGGGCCGGTTTTGGAGGCGTTTAGCAAGGTTGAGCATCTTCAGCCGATGCTTTCATTGGGGAATGTTTTTTCTGATGAAGAGGCGGAGGCGTTTGAGTCGCGAGTATGTCAACGGTTGGGGCGTTCGGAGGGGATCGCCTATTTTGCTGAACCGAAATTGGATGGTCTGGCGATCAGTCTTCTCTATAGAGAGGGAAAATTAGAGCGTGCGGCAACGCGGGGAGATGGTCGGGTTGGTGAGGATGTTACGGTTCAGATACGGACGATCAAGGACATTCCTTATACATTAAGAGGGCGAGTGCCGCCGCTTGTAGAGGTGCGGGGTGAGGTGTTCATGTCTTTGGATGCTTTTGAAGCCATGAATCAGAAGGCCAGGGCAGCCAATGAAAAGGTGTTTGCCAATCCGCGTAATGCGGCGGCGGGTAGTTTGCGTCAGTTGGATCCAAAAGTAACCGCGCAACGAAAATTGAGTATGTATTGTCATGGTATCGGCGAGATTTCAGAAGGATTTTTGCCTGAAGGGTATGGCGCACTGTTAACGGTGTTTAAGGCTTGGGGATTGCCGGTTTGTCCAGAGGGCAAGTGTTTTGATCGTTTTTCTGAATGTTTAGTCTATTGTCAGACACTGCTTGAGCGGCGTCATGAGCTGGAATATGAGATTGACGGCATTGTTTACAAGGTAGACCGTTTTGCTGATCAGGGCATATTGGGTGCGGTATCACGTGCGCCACGTTGGGCCATTGCCCATAAGTTTCCGCCGGTTGAGGTGACAACATCGGTACAGGGTATTGATGTTCAAGTGGGCCGGACAGGCGCATTGACACCGGTAGCGCGGCTGGAGCCGGTGAACGTGGCGGGCGTGGTGGTGACCAATGCTACATTGCACAATTTCCAAGAGCTTGAAGCAAAGGATGTGCGTATTGGTGACCGGGTTGTGGTGCGCCGGGCGGGGGATGTGATTCCTGAGGTGGTGCGGGTGGTGCCGGCTGAGAAAAGTACGGAACGTGCAGCGGTTTTTCAGGAGCCGGATATTTGTCCGGTGTGTGGTGGGCGCGTTGTGCGTGCGCCGGGTGAGGTGGTACTGCGGTGTGAAGGACAGCTTCGTTGTCCGGCGCAGCGTAAGGAGGGGTTAAAGCATTTTTCCGCACGTCGGGCGATGAATATAGAGGGGCTTGGTGACAAGCTGGTTGAAATGCTTATTGAGCGTGGGTTTATCAAATCGCCGGTGGATCTGTTCACGCTGCATGATCGCCGTTCTGAGCTGATCAAAATAAAAGGGCTGGGTGCAAAATCGGTAGATAAGCTTCTGGACGCCATAGAGCGCAGCAAACAGACCACGCTGGCGCGTTTTCTATTTGCGCTGGGTATACGAGAGGTGGGCGAGGCGACAGCGGCCAATTTAGCGGTTTTTTTTGGTGATTTGGACGGGCTAAAGGCTGCGGATCATCAAACCTTGATCACGGTGCCGGATGTGGGACCCATTGTAGCGGTGCATATTCGTAACTGGTTGGCGGATGAGAAAAATCAAGCGTTGCTGGACGCGCTGCAAGCCCAAGGCGTGGTTTGGCCGGTGGTAGAAAAAACAGACACAAAAGAGGATTTGCCACTGGCTGGAATGGCTATTGTGCTAACAGGCTCTCTCTCATCCATGACCAGGGATGAAGCAAAGGCGCTGTTGATGGGGCTTGGTGCGCGGGTGACGGGCAGTGTATCCAAACGAACCGCTTGTGTGATTGCCGGAGAGAAAGCCGGATCAAAAAGGGCAAATGCTGAGGCGTTGGGTGTTGCTGTTTATGATGAATCAGCGTTTACAGGCGGTATTTCTGCTATTATCGAACAGTTGAAACATAAATCCTGACAAAGGAAAACCAATGGCCAGAAAAGCCGCTGCAAAAAAAGAAAAAAATTTTGAGGAGTCGCTGTGGGATACGGCAAACAAACTCAGAGGCACAGTGGAGTCCTCGGAGTATAAGCATGTTGTATTGAGTTTGATTTTTTTGAAATTTGTCAGTGATAAGTTTGAACAGCGTAAGCAACAATTGATAGATGAGGATATGGCGCAGTACATCGACATGGTGGAATTTTATGCCATGGAGAATGTGTTCTATCTGCCGGAAGAATCGCGCTGGTCCTATATTCAAAAACACGCCAAACAGGATGATCTTGCCGTTAAAATTGATACGGCAATGACCACGGTGGAGAAGAAAAACAGATCCCTCAAAGGCGCATTGCCGGACAACTATTTCTCTCGTTTGGGCTTGGAATCAAGCAAGCTGGCGGCGCTGATTGATGCGATCAGCAACATTGATACGGTTAAGGATAAAACAGAGGATATTGTCGGACGTGTCTATGAATATTTCCTCGGCAAATTTGCCGCTAAAGAGGGTAAAGGCGGTGGTGAGTTTTACACGCCTAAAAGTGTTGTCAATCTGATTGCGGAGATGATCGAGCCGTTCAAAGGTAAGATCTATGATCCTTGTTGCGGATCGGGTGGTATGTTTGTCCAGTCGGTCAAATTTATTGAGAGTCATAAAGGCAGCAATAAAGATATCTCAATTTATGGTCAAGAGGGCACGGCCACTACCTATAAGTTGGCAAAAATGAATTTGGCCATTCGTGGTATCTCCAGCAATCTCGGAGAGGTGCCAGCGGATACGTTTTTCAAGGATCAGCACCCGGATCTGAAAGCCGACTATGTGATGGCCAATCCGCCGTTTAATCAAAAGAAATGGCGCGCAGCGGATGAGTTGACCAAAGATCCGCGCTGGAGCGGTTATGACGTGCCGCCCACCGGCAATGCGAACTATGCTTGGATCATGCACATGATTTCCAAGCTATCGGAAAATGGTGTTGCCGGGTTTGTTCTGGCCAACGGTTCCATGTCTACCAACACCACTGGTGAAGGCGCGATCCGTCAGAAGATAATCGAAAATGATCTGGTGGACTGCATGATTGCCCTGCCGGGTCAGCTTTTCTACACCACACAGATTCCGGTCTGTTTGTGGTTTCTGTCCAAATCCAAAAAAGCCGATACCAGGCGCGACTATCGGGACCGCCAAGGCGAGACCTTATTTATTGATGCCCGCAACATCGGTTCAATGATCGACCGCACCCACAAAGCGTTTTCAACCGAAGAGATTGCCGACATCGCCCGGACCTATCACGCCTGGCGCGGTGAAAAGAAGGACGGGACGTATGAGGACAAAGCGGGTTACTGCAAATCCGCCACTTTGGCAGAGATTAAGAAAAACGACTATGTCCTGACACCAGGGCGCTATGTGGGCGCGGCTGAGATTGAGGATGATGGGATTCCCTTTGAAGAGAAGATGGCGGATCTGACCAAAACACTCTTTAAGCAGATGGCCGAGTCTGAAAAACTGGATCAGGTGATTAAAAAAAATCTGGCCGCTCTGGGGTTTGGAGATGAATGATGGCGTTGGAACTCAATAGCCTACAAAAAGCAGTTGCCTCTTTGGGGCGCTCAGTGGCGGTGGCGCTCTCCTCTGAAAAAATGGACGCGTTTGATTCGGACACTCAGGAGGCTATCAAGGCCGGTGTGATCCAAAATTTCGAATTCACCTATGAGCTTTGCTGGAAGCTGATGAAGCGCTGGTTGGCCCATAATGTGGGTGAGACCTACGTGGATGGCGTGACACGACGAGAGTTATTCCGCCTCAGCGCTGAATATCATCTGATCCGAGATGTGGATCTGTGGATGGACTACCATAAGGATCGCAACCGCACCTCTCACACCTACGATGAAGAAACCGCAGCCGAGGTGTTCAACTCCGCCACTGAGTTTTACCACGAAGCTAAAAAATTCCAGGCGGAGATCACTAAGCGCAATGATTGATCTTGCTCCCGATTATTTGGCGACCGTAAAGCGCATTCTTGCCGAGCATGTACCAGAATGTGAGGTACGGGCTTTCGGCTCTCGTGTGCTGTGGACAGCCAAAGAACAGTCCGATTTGGACTTGGCCTTGGTTGGTAAGCAGAAGATAGAAAAACGCCGTATGAACCGGCTGGAAGAGGCGTTTGCTGAATCCGACCTGCCTATCCGGGTGGATCTGTTGGATTGGTGGGGAGTATCGGACTCTTTTCGGGCGGTGATTGAGAAGGGGTTTGAGATTTTGCAGAAGGGGGGCTGGGATGTGGGGAGTGAGTGGGTTGTAACGACTTTAGGAAAGGTCGTTAGTCAGGGGGGTGGTTTTGTACAGACAGGTCCTTTTGGCAGTCAATTGCATGCATCTGATTATGTTGATGACGGTATACCATGCATTATGCCGATCAATATTGTTAATAATGCTATAGATTTAACATGTGTTGTTCGTATTACCCAGGATGATGCGGATCGATTATCGAGACACATTGTTAAAGCTGATGATATTATATATAGCCGGAGAGGTGATGTAACTCGCAAGGCCTTAATTCGGAAAGACGAAGCAGGGATGTTTTGTGGAACAGGGTGTCTATTGGTTCGACCTGGAAATGGTATTGACGCACAATTTCTTTTTTATCATCTCAGTACACCACAAAATCAAGAATGGATAGTTAGGCATGCGATTGGTGCAACAATGCCAAACCTTAATACGGGAATATTGTCAAAGGCACCTCTCCGTATCCCAGAGCATACTTTACAAAAAGCCATCGCCCACATTCTCGGTTCACTGGACGATAAAATCGAACTAAACCGCCAGATGAATGAAACCCTGGAGTCCATGGCTCAGGCGTTGTTCAAGAGCTGGTTTGTGGACTTTGATCCAGTGATCGACAATGCCCTGGCCGCTGGCAATGAGATCCCGGATGCGCTCAAGGCCAAAGCCGCCACCCGCCAAGCCCTGGGCGCTGCCCGTAAAACCCTTCCTGATCAGATCCGCACACAGTTTCCCAGTGCGTTTGAATTCAGAGAGGAAATGGGCTGGGTGCCGGAAGGGTGGGAGGTTAGACCGTTAAATACCTTGATTGATCTTATTGGTGGTGGAACACCAAAGACATCCAACTCTGATTGTTGGGGAGGTGATATTCCTTGGTTTTCTGTTGTGGATGCACCAGAACCTTCAGATGTTTTTGTCGTGGAAACAGAAAAGCATGTAACAAAACTAGGTGTTGAAAACTCTTCGACAAAAATACTTAGAACTGGGACGACGATAATTAGTGCGCGAGGGACAGTTGGGAAGTGTGCAATAGTTGGGTATCCAATGGCGATGAATCAATCATGTTATGGCATTAACGGAATAGATAATATTTCAGATATTTTTACATATTATACGATATTGCTAAGAGTGTCCGACTTGCAACTAAGAAGCCACGGTTCTGTTTTTAGTACTATTACAAGAAATACTTTTGGCACAATTCAAACCCCATTTGGTGGGGAGAAACTAACGGTTGAGTTTGAAGATCTAGTTAGACCATTTTTTGATAGTATTCTTGAAAAAAATATTGAGAAAATAAGCCTTAAAAAACTCCGAGACACCCTCCTACCCAAACTCCTATCCGGCCAACTCCGCATCCCAGATGCTGAAAAACTGATAGAGAACGCCCTATGAGTCAATTTACCGAAAGCATACTGGAGCAGGCCATTACTGAGCTCTTGGTTCAGCAGGGCTACGCCCAGGTCAAAGGGGCGCAGATTGAGCGGCAGTACCATGAAGTCTTGATTAAAAAAGATCTTCGGGCATTTCTGAAAAAGCAGTATGCCGGAGCACAGATTACCAGTGGTGAAATTGAGTCGGTGATCAGTCAGTTGGAGCGGCTTTCCGCTTTGGATCTGTACAACTCCAATAAAACCGTTATGAAATGGGTTTCAGATGGCTTTTTGCTCAAGCGGGAAGACCGTAGCCAAAAAGATCTCCATATCCAGCTGATCGACTACGCGGAAGCCGATAACAATCTCTATAAAATCATCAATCAACTGGCCATTGAGGGTAATAAAAAAGGCATTCCGGATGGCACTCTTTTTATCAATGGTTTGCCGTTGGTGGTGTTTGAGTTCAAGAGCGCGATTCGCAAAGAGGCTACCATCCATACTGCCTATACTCAGCTGACCACCCAATATCGGCGCGATATTCCAGAGTTGTTGAAATATAACGCCCTGTGTGTCATCAGCGATGGTGTCAATACTAAGGTGGGTTCGTTGTTTGCGCCGTATGAATATTTCTATGCCTGGCGCAAGATCACCGGTGATGAGTCCATGGAACGCGATGGTGTTGATTCCTTGAACACCATGATTCACGGTCTGTTCGACCGAAACCGACTGCGCGAAGTACTGCACCATTTTATCTATCTGCCGGATAGCGCCAATCAAGAACAAAAAATCGTCTGTCGCTATCCACAATACTATGCAGCGACCAAGCTATACGAAAATATCAAACAACACCGAAAACCAACCGGTGATGGTAAAGGCGGTACCTATTTTGGTGCCACTGGATGCGGCAAAAGCTACACCATGCTGTTCCTTTGCCGTTTGTTGATGAAAAGCATTGATTTCGGAAGCCCAACGCTGATCCTGATCACCGATCGAAACGATCTGGATGATCAACTCTCCATTCAGTTCACCAATGCCAAACGCTTTCTGGGCGATGATACCGTGATCAGTGTGGAGAGCCGCGCAAAACTGCGTGAACAGCTGAAAGATCGCAAAAGCGGTGGTGTCTTTCTAACCACCATTAACAAATTCAGCGAAGATACCGACCTGCTCACCGAGCGCAATAATGTTATCTGTATCTCAGATGAAGCACACCGCAGCCAGATCAATCTGGACCAGAAAATCCACAGAACAGACACAGGCATAAAGCGCAGCTACGGTTTTGCAAAGCACCTGCATGATTCCCTGCCAAACGCGACTTATGTCGGCTTCACCGGAACGCCCATTGATGCCACCTTGGATGTGTTCGGTGATGTGGTAGACGCCTACACCATGGCCGAATCGGTAAAGGATGAGATCACCGTACGCATCGTCTACGAAGGCCGCGCCGCAAAAGTGGTGCTGGATAACAGTAAGCTGGACGAGATCGAAACCTATTATGATCAATGCGAACGAGAAGGCGCCAGCGACTACCAGATAGAAGAGAGTAAAAACGCCACAACGCAGATGAAAGCCATTCTAGGCGATCCTGACCGCATCAAGGCACTTGCCAAGGATTTTATCCAACACTACGAAAAACGAATTGAAGAGAACGTAACACTCATGGGTAAGGCGTTATTCGTCAGTAGCCGGCGCGAA
>JADFWU010000018.1:13405-61959 GCA_015234045.1 Magnetococcales bacterium | reverse complement strand
GTTGTTGGACGCTATCACCATTGCTGATGATGATGTCGATGAAGGCAGTGGTGAGGTGGAAGTCTCTGTCACTGCACAGCATGGCACTGTCTCTTTGGCGGATCTGACCGGCTTGACCATCACCTTCAATGATGGCACCAGCAACGGCGAGTCCACCATCACATTCAGCGGTTCTCTGGATGATGTCAACGATGCGCTGGGCAACGGTGGTTCCGGTTATGGTCTGGAATACACCAGTGATGCCGATTATCAGGGTTCCGACACGATTGTTGTCGAAGTCAACGACCTAAACGCCGAAGATAGTGATCTTCAGGGCGAAGGCGGCACCAAGTCCGATACCGGTAGCATTACGTTGACCGTTGAAGAGGATAATGCCGATCTGCCAGAGTTGACCGACAGCACCACCTCTACCACGGAAGATAATACCCTTACATTGGATCCTTCCTACTTCAGCGGTAATTTCTCTGATCAGGATGGCGACTCCCTGGATACCATCAAATTTGTTAATCCTTCCGACACCAGTGAAGGACGCTTGATGGTGACGGTAAACGGTGAAACAAACGATGTCACCGATAACGAAGAGATCGATTTTGCTGATCTGGAAGCTGTGTTGTTCATCCCGGAAGAGGATTATGCCGGAGATGCCACATTTACCTGGAATGGCAGTGATGGCGTAACCGGTTATGCCACGGCTGCGGCAACCGTCACTGTGACTGTGGATTCCATCAATGATGCGCCGGTTCTGAGCTTGCCAGATACCAGTACCACCGCTGAGACCATCAATGAGGATGTCAATTTAACCTTCTCAAGCAGTCGTGGAAATGGTCTGAGCATTGAAGATATTGATGCCACTACCGGTTCCGCCACCCTGGTTCTAACAGCGGAAAATGGTACGCTGACGCTCTCCCAAACCAGCGGCCTGAATGTCTCCGGTGACGGCACCAGTGTGGTTACTGCTACTGGTTTGGTGGACAATCTCAACCTTGCGTTGGATGGCTTGATCTATCTGGGTGATGAAAATTGGTACGGTAGTGAAACGGTTACTGTTGATATCTCCGATAACGGCTATGAAGGCAGTGGCGGCACGTTGAGTGATTCTGGCACTATTTCCATTGTTGTCTCACCGGTGGATGATCTGCCCACTGTTGCCGATGATGATGTTGAAACGGATGAAGATGTCGCGCTCACCCTCTCTCCGTTGGATAACGATGATTTGGATGATGCACTCTCCTACACCATCAGCATTACCGGTTCTCCGGCGTATGGCAGTGCAACGCTAAATTCCATTTCCAATACCGTTGTTTACACACCTGATGATGATTGGAACAGCGGTGACGATGGCTCACTGACCGATACCTTTACCTATACGGTCACCACTGAAGACGGGTATACCACCGATGAGGCCACGGTCTCTGTCACTGTCAATCCGGTGAATGATTATCCTGAAGCGGGTGACGATATTCTGCGTCTCTCCTCCAGCAATACCGGTGATACCGATACGCTGAGTGTCTTGGATAACGATACCGACACTGAAGATGACGCTGATGATCTATTCATCACCGCATTCAGTGATCCTGACAAAGGCAGTTTACTGCTTAATCCTGATGGTACGTTTACCTATACGGTTGGCAGTAATTTTGATGGTAGTGATACATTTACCTATACGGTTTCTGATCTTGATGGTGCCAAATCAGTTGCTTCAGTCACCGTTGGTTCAGACGCATTGTTTGACCTGCCTGCCTATGATCAGGAAGTGGATGAAGATACCGAACTTGATCTGTCCGATGTGGTTTTTGAAGCGGATAGCGGTGAGACGTACACCGTTACTCTGAGTGCTGAAAATGGCACCATGAGTGTGGATGTTGTTGATAGTGTTGATGAGATCTCCGGCAATGGTGAACAGAGCCTGATTTTGACCGGTGATGTCGATGGCATCAATGAATCGTTGGCCACGCTGAGTTATCAGGGTGATGCAGATTTCAACGGTACGGATACGCTTACATTTGACTCCTCAGCCATGACTCAGACGTTGGATGTTACCGTGGCTGCGGTGAATGATGCGCCGGTGATTGATGGTGATGATCAGAGTGTGACCGCCTATGAAGAGGGCACGCTGAATATTACTCAGCTTACCGTAACACATCCTGATTCTGGTGATTTGGATGTTGTGCTTACGCTGGAAGAGGCGGTAGGCACGTTCTCACTGGGCTATGTCAATGGTGTCACCTTTGATGACAGCGCTGATGTTACTGATGTGACTGAAGCCAGTTTCTCCGGTGATGTGGATGCTGTAAACGAAGTGCTGGCCAATATCACCTATCAAAGCCCGGATGATACTGATGGTGAGACCGTCAATCTGTCGGTGGTGATCAGTGATAACGGTAATACCGGTTCCGGTGATTCTTACAGTGATTCCGGTTCCTTGGCCATTGTTGTCGAAACCACCAATGATGATCCGGTTCTGACGCTACCGGGCAATCAGACGGTGGCTGAAGATACCAGCCTTGAATTGAGCAGTATCTCCATTGCTGATGTCGATTCCACAGAATCTGTGACCGCAACCGTGACGGTTTATAATGGCACTTTGGATTTTGCGTCTGGTTTAGGCGCAGATGTCAATGCCAATGACACCGAGGAACGCAGCTGGGATATCTCCGGTACGCTGGCTCAAGTCAACGGCGCTTTGGCCACCATGAGCTATCTGGGCGATACGGATTTCAACGGCTTTGATCGTCTTGATATTGATGTGTCCGATGGTGATGGTGGTGAGGATAGCGGTTCGGTCAATATCTACATTGAGTCCGTCAATGATGATCCCGAAGTGGCGGATGTGCCGGAATACAGCATGACCACCAGTGATACTTCATTGGTGACCGATGATCTACTCAGTTATACCAGTGATGTGGAAGAGGATGAAGGCCAGGAGCTGTTCATCTCTGAATGGGATCAGCCGGGCTACGGAACAGTTTATGCCAGCAGTGACGGACAGTTTGTCTATGTGCCGGATGATGGTTTCACCGGTAATGACAGCTGGGCATTGACCGTTGAAGATGGTTCTGGCGGCACGGCTCAGATGACCGTTGATGTCACTGTTACCGATGAAAACGGTGATACCGAAACGGTAGAAGTAAGCACCATTGATGCGGTTGATGATAGTTTTGAAACCGATGAAGCAACAGCGTTCCGCATTGCCTATGTTGATAGTAATGATCTGGATGTAGACGGTGAAACCGGTGGTAATTTCTCCTTCACTCTGACCACCTCAGCCAGTGACAACGATGGTACGGTGATCAACCATGGTGACGGCACCTTCACCTATAGCCCGCCCAGTGATGATTATTACGGCGTGGATACGTTTACCTATACCATCACAGATGACAGCGGCAATACCGACAGCGCCACGGTTTCTGTCACTGTCAATGCAATCAATGATGTTCCGGTGATCACCACGCCCAGTGATGACCAGGAAGTTGTCACTGGAGAGAGTTTGATTCTCTCCGAGGATTATGGCAACAGCATCTCTGTTACTGATGTGGATCTGGATGCCGGTGATGGTGTGGACAGTATTGAAATCACCGTGGCCGTTGGTAATGGTGTTGTCACATTGGGTTCTGTAGAGGGTTTGAGCTTCTCAACTGGTGATGGCACCAGCGATGCTACCATGACCTTTACCGGTACGATGGATGATGTGCGTAGTGCGCTCTCTTCTCTCTCTTATGTCTCTGATGATGGTTATTCCGGTTATGATGCCATCACCATCACTGCCAATGATCAGAATGAAGATAATGAATATGGTCAAGGCAGTGGAGATGCTCAGGATGTCACCGCAGAGGTTTCTCTATTGGTGCTCTCTTCAGCTGATGATAGTCTAAGTCTGTTAGGCCAGGAGAGTACATCCGATGATGCCACGCTGGTAGATAGTGGTGACAGCAGTCTGACCAGCACGGAAACCGATACCACGGATACCACGGTTACGACTGATAGTACGGATACAACAGTTACGACCGACACGACAGACAGCACGGTGACTGTTGATGAAGAAACGGTAGAAATCGACTATGCCACCGATGATCTCACCGTGACGACCTATGTCGATGAAGCGGTTGCAACGGATAATCTGCTCGAATTAGTCGCTTCAGAACAGGATGATCCAGATCTTGATTACCGCATCTTCCGTTGGGATCAACCTGAAAACGGTGAAGCCGTTCATCTCGGCAGTGGTGTTTTTCGTTATACGCCTACCAGTGGTTATAGCGGTAGTGACTCCTTCACCTACCGTGTTACCGACATGCAGGGCACCATCATTGATGCCATTGTCCACATTGACGTGGAAGAGGGCGATATCCCTGAAGATTGGGATAGCGGCCTGACCGAATCTGGCACAGCCTCAAGCTCGGATTCTGTTGCCGAAGCGGATGTTGCCATCAGCTCAGATACCGTTGCCGAAGCGGGACCAGTTCGCACTACTCAAGGTGAACAGGACGCTGAACAGGTTGTTCAAGTGTCAGCAAGTCCGATGATGTCGGACTCTTTGGTTCAAGCGGCTCAGATCAATAAAAATGCCGGATTCAGCACCGACATTGCCCAACGACTCCAAGAAGTGGGCAACCGCTTCGAAGAGAGCCGCGCCCGTCTCCTCTCCGCCCTGGCCAAAGGCCAGACCACTCATGGTTGAGTGATCTGAATGGCGTTTCTTGATTCCTTTCGCATACAAAACTTCAAATCCATCCTGGATCAGACCATTGATCTCGGCAAACTGAATCTGTTTATCGGTCCTAATGGGGCTGGTAAGAGTAATATCCTTGATGCGTTTGCCATGTACCATGCCGCAGCCAGTTTTAATATTAATGAATCTCAGATCGCAATAAGAGGAGCGCGTCTTTCTCCAAAAGATCTATATCTCTCATATCTAGGCAATAACACAGATAATTATTTTACACTTTCTGGCGGTAAGGCTGGATTTCGCCTTACATGTTCATTGTCTGTTTCAGAGGATAGAAAAAGATCTTTTCAGATAATATCCAGAGAGCTAGAGTTGAAAAATGGCAAGAAAAAAGACCTGCCATTTTTCATTCCAGATAATGAAGCTAAAGAGTTAGACATGGTATTGATGATTAATCATGAAAATGGCTCTCTAGATCATATGGAGAATGAATATCGAGAAATCGCTCAGTGGTGGAAATCGCTTCAAGATGGATATGTTTCTTACTTGCCAGTTTCTCCAGTATTACAGGGCATAATGCCTGATACATCAATGGGAGAGCCATTAGGGCTGTATGGCGGCAGTTTAGCAAAAGCCATAAAGGAAATCATAGAGGGAGATGCTTGGAAAATTAAGGCTGTTAATGAGCTTTTTGAAAGTTTTCCAGAGGTTACAGGGCTTCCTTATCGTTTCCGTGTTGAACCTCCCAGCGCTGAAAATATCAATAGTCATCTTCATCCCGGCAGCCTGATTGTAACATTTCAAGATCGAAATCATCCTGATATGCGATCTGTTTTTGCCGGAGATGCACCTGAAGGTGCCAGCTATGTATTATTTGTTATGGCCGCGCTGTGTCACCCAGACAGTCCGCGCTTCTTTGCTTTGGATAATGTGGATCATGCGCTAAATCCAGGGCTTGTGCGGAATCTGATTTTTCAGATGTCACACTTTATTAAACAAGTTCCTGATCGTCAGGTTCTGATGACATCACATAATCCAACAGCTTTGGATGCGATTGATATTTTCAACGCAGATCACCGGTTGTTCGTGGTAAGACGTGGTGAAGATGGCGCGACTATAATTGATCGCATCAAACCACCAGACGGTATGAATAGGGAAGAGTGGTCAGAGAAATACAAAGGTGCGCCTCTGTCTGACTTTTGGCTTTCCGGCGCGTTTAGTGGTGCGTTGACTCCGATGATGGATGCGTTGTGGGGTGAGTAGTCTGACTATAAATGTGGTCAGTGAAGGGCCAAGTGATTTTCCATTGATCAAAGGCGTGGTCGATGAAATTGCTCGTCGTCAGAAAAAAGAAGTGACATGTAACTTATTAGAGCCTCAGATTAGTGCAAGTGGTCAAAAGGGTGGTTGGAAAAATATACGAAACTGGTGCTGGAATCAGAGCCGGAAGCCCGCCGGCTTAGATCTGCTTTTTTTTCGAGCGGATATCCTGTTGATCCAAATGGATACAGATATTTCTGATGGTCTTTCTCTTGATGGCAAAGAATGGCCCGGTGGTGATACTCAGGAACGGAAAAATTGGTGTGCTTCAGCATTGAACAGTTGGTTGGGAGCGTTCTATTCTGACGAACGATTGATCTACTTACTCTCTACCATGTCTATTGAAACTTGGCTGTTATCAACCTATGGCCCAGAGAATGCGCCGGATTATTTTTCTCGACAAGTACCAGATTATGAAACTATTCCAGATCCAGAAGGGTGTTTGCTTGAATTGGGGTATGAACGGAAACGCAGTTCTTCTATCAAGTTAAAAAAGAATTCGCCTTTATTCGAAGATGATCCCCGATATCGTCAACGTCTGCAAAATAACCTGGATACAGCCCGGAACCGTTGTCCTGAGCTTGATCAGTTTTGTCACTTTCTGGAAAGCTACACAAAACCATGACACCCCAGATTCCAGAATTTCCACATGTGGTACGCATAGAGCCGGCCTCAGCCTGTAATCTGGCCTGTCGTCACTGTCCAACTGGAACCGTGGACATGGAGCGCGGCATCATGAAGCCACCGGTGATTGAGCGGGTGATGGCTGAGTTGGAACAGGTTAAAAATCATGTTCGGGTGGTAGTGCTTTATCATGGTGGTGAGCCGTTTATGAATAAGCGGTTTTTGACCCTGCTTGCGGCTGTGAAGCAGATGGGGATTGCCCATGTCAAAACCGTTTCCAATGGCATGCTTTTGAAGGATCATTGGATTGATGGGATCATTGATGGTGGATTGGATGCCATTGAATTCTCATTGGATGGCACCAGTGCGGCGATGAATGATTTTATCCGCCGAAAGAGTGATTTTGAAACCGTTGTGGCCAATATCAAACGGTTGATAGATCGATGCATTGAAAAAGGGGCTCAGGCACCAACGGTTGCGATCAGTCAGGCGCAGTTTATTGATCCAAATGCTTTCGATGGACAGCCTTGCCAGCCAGCGGCCTATATTCAAGAGGCTTTTTCGGGACACTATGCAGATCATGTGACTTTTAAAACCACCTGGGCCATGCAGTGGCCGGAAATGATGTTGGATCGGTCACTGTTTGGGCTTTTCCGGGATGAGTCGGTGTCTGACAGTGCCTACTGTGATCAGGCCATCAACACCATGACCATAACAGCGGATGGCAAAGTGGTGGGCTGCTGTTATGATCTGACTCATCGGTTGATTCTGGGTGATGTAATGTCAGAGCGTTTGCCTGAGATTTGGCAGGGAAAACGGGCGATTGCGCTGCGGGAGAGTATTGCCCGGAAGCGCTATATTTCCATCTGTCAGGATTGTAATACGGTAAGAGCACCGGTTTACCTTGTCTATAAAAGCAAAAAAGGAGCGATTGATAATGTCTGACGATTCCAGTCAACTGGCATTCTGGCGCGGTGATTTTGGCAATGAATATATCAATCGAAATGAAGCAAATCCCGGCCATGTTCAATCATTGATCCGTTTCTGGTCGGATATTTTGCGTACCACCGATGGCGCACCACCGGAATCAATCCTGGAAGTGGGTGCCAACATCGGCAACAACCTGCGTGCGCTCTCTTGGATTACTTTTGCTGATTTATGGGGCCTTGAACCCAATAAACAGGCCCGCCGTCGATTGATTGATGATGGCATCCTGGACAATAACCGAATTTTGGATGGTGCCGCTTCAGCCATTGATTTGAAAGATGGTGCGGTGGATATGGTGTTTACCAGCGGTGTGTTGATCCACATCCATCCCGATGATTTGGAAGCTTCTTGCCGGGAGATGTTCCGGGTTTCAAGCCGGTATATCGTCTGTGTGGAGTATTTTTCCGATAAAGAGCAGGAAATACATTACCGAGGCCATGATGGTGTGCTGTTCAAGCGGGATTTTGGTGAGTACTGGATGACGCTATTCCCAGAGTTGAGAGTGCTGGATTACGGCTTTGCTTGGAAAAAGATGACGGGTTTGGATAATTTGACTTGGTGGTTGTTTGAGAAGAAGAGTAGATGAATTTTGAACCCGTCATTCCTGCTTCAGCGGGAATGACGGGTTCACGCTCTAAAGTGTGTTTCAACTGGCAACTGTGTAATTCCCGCAGACATAAAAAAACGTTTTCTATCAATTGTCTGTAAGTAATTTATCCACCGCCTGGAGAAAACCGGTCATTTCCGCTTCGGTGCCAATGGTAATCCGAATCTTATCTGTCAAGCGGGGATCAGCGCCGAAATAGCGGATCAGGTAACCCGCGCTTTTCAGATCATCCAGCCACTCTTTACCACTGCGTCGTCCTTGGGGAACCTGAGCCAATAGGAAGTTTGCCTGGCTTTCAGGAACCTGGAATCCACGACGATTTAATTGATTACGCAGATGATTGCGCTGTTGGCGAATGGCTTGGATCAGGGGTTCATAGGCATCCCAATTCTCCAACGCGGCCACAGCGGCCACTTGGGCCAGTTTGTCGAGGTTGTAGGAGTCTCGTACTTTGTGCATCTGAAGGGCAATGTCTCGACTCATGAAACCCAAGCCGATACGCATACCTGCCAAAGCGCCGGATTTGGAAAAGGTCCGAGTGATAATCAGATTGTCATGATTAGCCAGTAAGGGTAGGCCGCTGTTGTTGGCGAAATCACCATACGCTTCATCCAATACCACAACACCTTTGGTGCTTTTACACAGTCGGACCACTTCGCTCAACGGTGTGGCATGACCGGTCGGCGCGTTGGGACGGGTGATGAAAATCACTTTGGGATTGAGTGCTACCAGCGCTGAAACAGGGATGGTATTGTCTGCTTTCCAGGGTACCGTGTGGAACTGCCCACCTTGTAGGGTGGTGAGTGGATCGTAGAGCGTATAGGTGGGATCGGGTGCGGCCACCACTTCACCAGGATCAACAAAGGTACGCAAAATCATGGTGAGCAGATCATCGGAGCCGTTGCCCGCCACCACTTGGTCGGGATCAATGCCATAGAGCATGCCCGCCGCTTGTCGAACCGGTCGGGCCGAGGGCTCGGGATAGAGGCGCAATTTACCATCAACGGCTGCCTTTAAGGCATCCAGAACTGGTTGTGGCGGCGGGAATGGATTTTCATTGGTGTTGAGTTTAACAACGGGTTTGCCCTGGGGTTGCTCGCCAGGAGTATAGCCAGCCATTTGAAGCACATTGGGACGAACCCACTGACGTATGGTCATTTTAGCGACCTTCTTGGTTAACATCTTGAAAGGGAAAAACGACAAGGCGGTGTTCAACCGCCATTGGAAACCGGTGTTCAATCACGTAAGATAATATTTTATTAACAATGAACATTGTACTCACTTTGACAAAGAACTGTTAACCCATGGAATTTACTCTGGCTCTCGCTCAGGTCAACCCTCATGTTGGCCATTTGGAAAAAAATCTGGAAATGATGCTGGATTCAGCCGCTCAAGCCAAACAGGCAGGCGCTGATCTTATCGCTTTTCCAGAGTTGGTGTTGACCGGATATCCGCCGGAAGATCTTTTACACAAACCTCTGTTTATCAAAAAGATCGCTGAGATGGAACAGCGCTTGGTGCAAAAGCTGGGCGAAATCGGTATTGATGCGGTTTATGGTACGGCACGTAACAGTCGAAATGGGCTGTATAATGCGGCGATTGTTGTCGAATCAGGCAAAGAGACGGGCATGGTTGCCAAACAGCATTTGCCTAACTTCAGTGTGTTTGATGAGGTGCGTTACTTTGTGTCGGGTGTTGGCAGTTCTGTGGTGACTTGGCGTGGTCAGCGCTTTGGTGTGACCGTGTGTGAAGATATTTGGCACTCGGATGGACCCGTTGCTGAACTGGCTGAAGCGGGCGTGCCGTGGATTCTCAATATCAATGCGTCGCCCTATCATCAGGGAAAGCTTTGGGAGCGTCATGCGGTTGTTGCCGAACGGGTAGCAGAGGTTCAATGCCCGATTGTCTATCTCAATATGGTGGGCGGACAGGATGAATTGGTGTTTGATGGCGGCTCTTTTATCATGAAAGAGACGGTGGCAGAATCAATTCAGTTGCCGATGTTTGAAGAGAAAATCTGGTTGGTGTCGGTGAATGGTAAAACGGGAGAGATGCGGAGTTTGGATGATCTGGATCGTCCGTTGGTGCATTTGCCAGAGCGTATACCGGTTGCGGATGGTGTGGCCAAAGCGGGTCGGTTGGTGACGATTGATGACCCTGGTATAGAGCGGGCCAGAGAGATTTATGCTGCGCTGTGCGTGGGGTTGCATGACTATGTGCAGAAAAACGGCTTTCAAGGGGTGGTGTTGGGGTTGTCCGGTGGCGTTGACTCAGCGCTGACCGCAGTGATTGCAGCGGATGCGCTGGGATCGGATCGAGTGGACGCGGTGATGATGCCCACGCGCTACACCTCGCCGGAGAGTCTGGAAGATGCCCGTGATGGTGCCGAGCGGATCAATGTTCGTCTGGGTAATGTGCCTATTGATGGCCTGTTTCAGCTATTTCAAGATCAGCTGGCCGATGAGTTCAAGGGGCTTGAAGAGGATGTGACTGAAGAGAACATTCAGCCGCGTGTGCGGGCGACCATTTTGATGGCTATTTCCAATAAGAAGGGCCGCTTGCTGGTGACCACCGGTAATAAGAGTGAAGTCAGTGTGGGCTATGCCACGCTGTACGGAGACATGGCTGGTGGGTATTCGGTGCTTAAGGATGTACTCAAGCAGATGGTGTTCACGCTATGCCGGTCTCGCAACCGTTGGGCCGAGCAGCGTGGTCAAGTACCGCCATTGCCGCAACGGGTGATTGACAAACCGCCATCCGCTGAATTACGACCAGATCAGAAGGATTCCGACTCTCTGCCGCCTTATGAGGTGTTGGATACAATCCTGGCGCTCTATGTTGAGCAGGAAAAAGGCTTGGAAGAGATCGCCAGTATGGGCATTGATCGCCAATTGGCAGCTAATGTGATTCGTCTGGTGGATCTCAACGAATATAAACGGCGGCAGGCTCCACCGGGTGTTCGGATCACCGGGCGGGCGTTTGGTAAGGATCGGCGCTATCCGATCACCAACGGATTTCGGGTAAAATAACAGAATAATTGCATTGATAGCCCCATCCGATCAATCCGGCTGTTGAAAAGCGAATGGGTTTGCGTCAGACTGTTTTCAACGTTTTGAAAAACAGGCTGATTTGATCGGAGTCTATACCATGGTCACGGAACGCCCGGACCACCCTCAGGAAAGCAGTAATTCGTTCGGTGGGCAGGACAGTAATAAGACATCGGAAAGCCCTGCATTGCATGCCAATGCTGTTCGGGTTGGTGCGGCCTTGCGTCAGGCGCGGGAAGAGAAAGGTTTCTCCCTCGAAGAGACAGCAAAGCAGACGCATATTCGCCACAATCATCTGATTGCATTGGAGTCTGGCGATGTGGCCTCACTTCCTGGTGCGACGTTTGCTTTGGGGTTTTTGCGCCTTTATGCCCA
Source organism: Magnetococcales bacterium (assembly GCA_015234045.1). Classification (GTDB taxonomy): domain Bacteria; phylum Pseudomonadota; class Magnetococcia; order Magnetococcales; family JADFWU01; genus JADFWU01. Next base: position 50,336 of record JADFWU010000018.1, on the reverse strand, counting down.
ATTTCTCGGTCTGCCGGATGCGGAATTGGTTAAACAGTTCACCACTGATTTGAATCACGCCGGTGAGTTCAACGCACACTTTTTTCCACCGCCTGGAGATAGTTCCAGCCGGAGTCCTGGCAAGGTTCTTGTCTTGGTCGGTGTCGTTGTTTTCATCTTTTTGTTCATCGCCTACGAAAAATTTGTCGCGGATGATCCCTCGGAAAATCCGCCGTTGCCCTCTGTTCAACACACTCTTCAGAAAAAAATATCACCCAATGCGGAAAAATCGTCTGACGCTTCTGCGCCTATGACAAAACCAATCGGAGAGGATGTTGATGGAGAGATCAGTGAGCAACTTTCCGATGCTCTTGCTTCAGAGGCAAACCTTTCGGATGCAGATCTTCCAGAGGATATGGCTCAACCGGTGGATGAACCCTCTGACCTTCAGATTAGCTCATCTTCAGTGGGGCGTATCGCGTCTGAAGCCTCCAAGCCGAGTGTGGAAAAGTCCGTACAGGGCAATGACACAGGATCGGGACTCTCGCTTGGTAATACTGTGACGTTATTGGCGCGTGAGAAGGTATGGGTTCAGATCCAGAATCAGGATGGTCAAGTGATCAAGGATATGGTGATGAAACCGGGGCATCAGTTCCAGGTGCCGGAGAATGGGCTTTTCTTTGCCACTTTGGGCAATGCGGGTGGTATCCGTATTTGGGTGGGAGAGAAGGAGATTCCGCCCCTGGGTAAACAGGGGCGTGTGATTCGAAACCTCGACCTTTCAGCCCGTGCGCTGTTGGCTCGATCTTCGGAGGCGCAGTGAGTAGTAATCGGTATCAGTGGATTCAACCACGTCGTAAAACCCGGCAGATTCGTGTAGGCCGTGTGCTGGTGGGCGGTGATGCGCCCATTTCGGTACAGTCCATGACCAACACCGATACGCGGGATGTGCCGGCTACTTTGGCACAGATTACCGCTTTGGCGGACGCGGGCGCGGATATTGTACGCATCTCCTGTCCGGATGAAGCCTCTGCCCATGCGGTGTCAGAGATTCGAAAAGGATCACCGGTTCCGTTGATCGCTGATATCCATTTTGATCATAAATTGGCGTTGATCAGCCTTGATAACGGAATTGATGGATTGCGGATCAACCCCGGAAATATCCATAGCCGGGATCGCGTGGAAGAGATCGTCCGTGCAGCGCGGGATAGGGATGTCTCTATTCGCATCGGTGTCAATGCGGGTTCCCTGGAGCGGGAATTTTTGGAAAAATATGGCGAACCTTGCCCGGAAGCTATGGTCGCTTCTGCGCTGCGTCATATCCGAATCCTTGAGGATCTCAACTATCATGAGATCAAAATCAGCCTGAAAGCCAGTTCTGCCGGAATGACTGTGGCCGCCTATCGGCTCTTGGCTCAAAAGGTGGATTATCCGTTTCATTTGGGTATCACCGAGGCGGGTGGATTACTGCCTGGATCAGTTAAGTCTGCGGTTGGATTAGGGCTGTTGCTTGCCGAAGGGATTGGCGACACAATGCGGGTTTCACTCACCGCTGATCCGGTGGAAGAGATTCGGGTTGGTTTTGAGATTCTAAAATCTCTGGAATTACGTTTCAGGGGTGTCAACATCATTTCCTGTCCAACATGCGCCCGGCAGGAGTTTGAAGTTATTCCGATTGTTGCTGAGTTGGAGAAACGGGTCAGTCATATTCGTGAGAACGTGACTGCATCGGTAATCGGTTGTGTTGTGAATGGTCCAGGCGAGGCCAAAGAGTGCATGGTGGGTCTGGTTGGTGGAAAAGGTGAAAATCTTCTCTATCGTCATGGTGAGCCAGCAGGTAAAATCGCCGATCAGGATCTGGTTGGTGCGTTGGTGAGTGAGATCGAACAGATCGCCAAACAGTTGCGGAGTGAGTAGAGCGGGTAACTCCATAGTTTCATTGGAAATTGTATTTCATGGTTCGGTGTGTGGCCAGGTGCTTCACTCAACCATTATTATAGAATAGTTTTTGAAATCAGTCTCAAAGGATCAAGCAGAATGGATATTTTTGAAGAAGTCGATGAAGAGTTGGAAGCGGAACGACTTCGGAAATTTTGGCAGAAATATCATAATTGGCTCATCGGTGGATTTGTTCTTCTATTTGCCGGTCTGTCTGCCTATGTGGGTTGGGAAAACTACCAGGAATCTCGTGATCATGATGCCGCTGCACGGTATCTGAAAGCGTGGGATGCGTTTGAAAAGAAGAATACCGATGAGAGCCTTAAAGGGGTTGATGATCTTCTTCAAGCCTATGGCGATCATGGTTACTCTGTTCTGGGCCAGTTGCTCAAAGCGCGTCTTCAGGCTGATGACGGTCAACGGGATCAGGCACTCTCTACTTTGATCTCACTGTCCAAATCAACTGAAGCACCGAATCCAGTGAAGAATCTGGCTTTGCTCAATGCGGCTTATCTCACCGCTGACAAGCCGGAACAGGCGTTGGATTATCTGAAACGGATTGATAGTGATTCAATCTTTCAGGCTCACTCTTTGGAGCTTCAAGGGCTTTTTGCAGCGAAAAAAGGTGATCAGGAAGTGGCATTGGATCTCTATCAACAGGCACAGGAAAAAAGTGCGCCTGGAGCCATCAGTAAGCGGCTGACACGTCGGATTCAACGATTGGCTGGCCCTGAAACTCCTGAGCCAGAGCCTGAAGCAGAATCTGAATCCTCTGATGAGGGCGTGGAATCTGAATCCTCTGATGAGGGTGTGGAAACGATTGACGCGGAAGGTATGCCGGTTGAGGGCGTTGATGAACAAGAGGCCATAGAAGCCGAACAGCCGATCTCTGATGAGATCACCACCAGTGAGGAAGGGCAGTGATGAGCGGCTTTTTACGCCATTGGCTAACGCAAAACAGACAGAGCGTATTACACGCTTTTATCCTTTCTCTATTGGTGGTTGGTTTGTCTGCATGCAGTTCCATGCCGGATTGGTTCAGCTCGCCAGGACCAGAGGTGGATGAAGAGTTTTCCATGCCTTCATTTGTCGAACCGAACCCTGGTTTGCCTGTGCGATTGGAACGGGTTTGGCGGCAATCACTGGCTGGTTCACCGGATCGGAGCATGGTTCATCCCTACCGGTTTGTGGTGGCTGAGAATCAGATCTATCTTGGCACATTTGAGGGTAATGTTCTTCGCCTGGATGCCGATACCACTGATTTGAGATGGAAAGCGGAGCTTGGTGCATCCATCAGCTGTGGTGTTGCCCTGGATGAAAAACATCTCTATGTGGGCACGCGTGAAGGCGAAATGCTGGCATTGGACCGTAATAGCGGTGCGCTGGTATGGCGGCAGCAGTTTACTACCAGTATCGTTTCGGCTCCGGCAGTTTCGCGTAATCCAGGTTTGGTGATATTCCTCACCCTTGATAATCATACACGCGCATTGAATTCGGCTACCGGTGAGCCGGTTTGGTCCCACAACACTTTGATCGAACCGCTTGTTGCCATGGGTGGTTCCACACCACAGATAGATGACGATCGCGTCTATGTGGGCTACTCCTCCGGTGAAGTGTTTGGTCTGGAATTGGAGAGTGGTAAGGCGCTTTGGAACAGTTCGCTTGCCCAGTTGGGCGGACGGCGTGAAGTGGATCTGCTTCAGGATGTGGACGCTGATCTTGTTATGGCTCCGCGTCGATTGTTTGCGGTCAATCATCAGGGTGCGCTTACCGCCTTCTTTCCCTCAAATGGGGTCTCTATTTGGCAGGAGAGTGGTTCTGGCGTAGCCAATACGCCGCTTGTCCATGGTGAGGTGCTCTATCTTTCTGATCTGGATGGTTATGTGCGTGCAATGAGTGTTGATGATGGTACGCAGCTTTGGAAAACCCAGGTGAGCGATGGGGTTTTGACTTCTCCTGTGATGTTTGGTGAGACCCTTCTTGTCGCTGATAATCGGGAACGTTTTATCTCTCTGGATCCAGCCAGTGGGCGTGTTGTTGGATTGAGTAAGCTGGGTGAGCCGGTTTACGCCAGTCCGGTGGTGTCGAATAATCGCCTCTATCTGTGGACCAACGAGGGAAGTCTTATACGCTATGACCAGTGAACCGGAACCAAATGCGTTCGGTCACCTGCCACTGATTGCCCTGGTTGGTCGTCCCAATGTAGGTAAATCCACTCTTTTCAACCGATTGACCCGCAGTCGCAAAGCTCTGGTGGATGAAACACCGGGCATGACCCGTGATCGGCAGTATGGCCGCGTCTCTTGGGATGGCTTTCGCTTTCGCATGGTGGATACTGGCGGCTATGAGAGTGATCCAGAAGAGTCTGTGGTTGACTTGATCCGCGAACAGAGCCTTGTGGCCATGGAAGAGGCGGACGCTATCATCCTGATCACCGATGGTCAGACAGGTCTGCTGTCCGATGATCTGGAAATAGCAAAAAAGCTTAGAGATCATGGCAAGCTGGTGGTGTGTGCGGTCAATAAGACTGAAAGCCGCCATGCCCAGGGCAGTGAGCATGAGTTTCATCAACTGGGCTTGGGTCCTGTTGTGCCCATTGCAGCGGTTCATGGGCAGGGTATTGATAAGCTTCTACGGGTTTTGCATTACCATCTTGCTTTGACCCATAAAGGCGGTCTGCGCGGTGATCAATCGGCTGAACCGCCTGCAAAAAGCAAGCGTGAACGTGATGAAGACGCGCCTATCCGTGTGGCGGTTGTGGGGTGTCCCAATGCAGGAAAAAGCTCTCTGATTAATCAATTGGTTGGAGAACAGCGCGTGGTGGCTTCTGATCTGCCTGGCACCACTCGGGATGCTGTGGATATTCCGTTGACCGACAAGGAAACTGGTCAGGCTTTTACATTGGTGGACACTGCGGGTATCCGGCGTCGAAGCCGGGTCTCCATGCGGATTGAGAAATTCTCCGTCCTGATGGCGCTCAAGGCATTGCAACGTGCGGATGTGGCGGTATTGATGCTGGATGCCGAGCGCGGTATCACCGATCAGGATAAACGTATTGCCGGTTATGCCATGGATCGCGGTTGTGGCATTCTTGTGGCGGTAAACAAGTGGGATCTCAAGCACGGGCAGGGGCGTCGCAACGTGGAGTCTGAGTTCCGACAGGAGCTGGAGATTGCGCTGCCGCGTCTGATGTCTCATGCGCCGTTGCTGTTTATCTCTGCCAAAACTGGACGACAAACCGGGCGTATCCTGCCTCAACTGGTCAAAATCTACCAAGCGTCCTGTCAGCGTTTGGGTACGGGTGTGCTCAATCGCTGGTTGCAAAGTGTCGTGGAGAGCCATCCGCCGCCGCGAGTGGCCGGTGGTCGCCTGCTTAAATTGCGCTACATGACCCATGTGGCAGAACGGCCACCTGCGCTGGTTATGTTCGCCAATTTGCCTGCAAAGTTGCCGGAGAGCTACAAACGCTATCTTGAAAACCGTTTCAGAGCAAGCTTTGGTTTCGAAGGCGTGCCATTACGCTTTTTGTTCAGGAAGGGTGAAAACCCTTTTGAACCACAGCCAAAACGGCGCACAAAGAAGCTGAGTAAAGGCAAAGGCAATGCTAAAGGTAAAAAACGGGATAAGAGAAAGAGAAAACAGAGCAGTTGTCAGATAGGAAAATCTTGCTCAATATAGCTGTTTCAACTAAAAATTGAACAGTCAGCCGTTCCAGACCTGGTGATGTTTTTGCTCTGATGATCTGCTTTGCATATCAGAGGTTTACTTCTGCTTTTTCTGTCTGAAATAGCTCAAAACGGCATGCACAGTGACAAAGCCTCGCAGAACACCATGTTTACTCACCACAGGTAGTGCACGCAGATCGAAATCGGTAAGTAGATTGGCCGCCTGGTTGATGGTGCCGTCAACGGGAATACGGATAAGCTGTTGGTCTTCCTGGAATTTGATTGCCGGTAAGGAACAGAGCGCTTTGTCGCGTTGGCTCATGCCTTTGGTACCAAAAAATGTACCCATGATCTGACGAATATCCGCCTGACTGAGTACGCGGGCAAGTTTGCCTTGGTGATCGATACCTACATGTTTATACCCATCATGGCGAAAGGCGTTGATGGCTTTGATTACTTTGTCTGAGTCTTTAAGTGTAAAGGGCGGATCAACCATCACTGTCTGAACACTGCCCGGTTGATCGGGATTGGGCAGGCCATCATCACCGCTATAGTTGTGTTTGACTCCGCCATCCGGTGACGAAAGATTCAGGTTGGGATTGTCAGCAACGATATCACCCATGAAATCATTGCCACCACCACCACCACCAAAGGCTCCACCACCGCCGCCAAAGGCATCGTCACCACCACCAAAACCATCTCCTCCAGCGCCGCCGCCGGGACTATCCATGCCGGTGCCATCATCAAAAGCATCGACATCCAGGTCACCGACCAATCCCTGAAGCAGATCATCCTGTTCAGAGTTGTCGCTATCGCCACCAGGAGATTTTAGGCGGGAGATCTCTTCATCAGAAAGCCCGCTTTGACGCAAAGCCGCTTCAGAAGAGTCAGGATCAGGCATATCAATGCCGTCCAGTGACGAGGCTGCATCTGACAGGGTGTCTTGATCACCTGCCATGAAGTCGCCGCCACTGCCATCGGCACCAGCAACGCCGCTACCGCCAGCACCGCCGCCACCGCCAGCACCGCTGCCATCGGCACCACCACCGCCAGCACCGCTGCCATCGGCACCACCACCGCCAGCACCGCTGCCATCGGCACCACCACCGCCAGCACCGCCACCACCGCTGCTACCGCCAGCACCATCGCTGCCGCCGCCGGCATCACCAGCCGCAGGTTCAGCACCGGGAGGTGTGTATACCTCTCCATCTTCGTCTTCAGGGCCGGGAAAGTCTAATTTGAACAGGGCTTTGCAAAGGCCACGGCTCATGATCCAGAAGGAAGGCTGGGGCGCGAACTTACCAACGGTAATTTCGCCACTGACGACTAGATAGGTTTTTCCTTCAGCATTGAAGTAGGGAGGAAACTCGCCATACGGAGCGTAGGCGATGTTGTCGAGATCCAGGGTGAGATGGCCGCCTTTGAGTTTGGACTCCACCAAGTCGTTTAATGCGCCAACGACCTGATTTGCGACTTCCTGGAAACCTTCTTGAATCTCTTCGTTGAACTCGCGGTTTTTGACCTGCTCCGCGATTACGCCAGCACCCATCATCATCATCAGGCCAGCTGATGACACGGCGGTCTCAATGTCGAAGACGATGCAGCCACTTCCTGCGCCAAACCCGTCTTCGAAGACCGGAGCAGTTGCTCGGTCCATTTCGAAGACGGGTTCGAGATCTTCTTCCCCTCTGGTCAGGAAAATTTCCTGGAGGGAACAGTCTACCGAAGCCCCGGTTAATGCGTTGAGGTCATTGGCAAGCCGATTAAAGAAATTCAGAAAGAATGGCCGCGCCTTTGAGACGATTTTGGCTGGAGTTTCCATTCAGATTTGCCTGAGTCTCAAGAGGTTCGGTACATCATCGTTAAAAGCCTGGTTCAATCTTAACGGTGATAAACAGGCTTAGGTAAAGAACTTGCCCAAGGTGTTTTTCAGTGTTTCAGGTGTAAACGGCTTTTTGATGTGTCCGTTTGCGCCGCAAGCAACAGCTTCTTGAACTTTGCTTTCGCCACCTTCGGTCGTGACCATAACGATGGGGGTTTGACCCAATTTGCGATACTCTTTCACAAAGGTCAGGCCATCCATGTTAGGCATGTTCCAGTCAGACAGGATCAGGTCAACTTCAGCGCCTTTCAGCACTTCAAGGGCCTGAACGCCATCACCGGCTTCAAGAATCTCATCAATGCTGAACCCAGCCTGACGAAGACCACGTGTTACGATCTTTCTCATTACGCTGGAATCATCAACAATCAGTACGCGCATGGTTACTCTCCAATTTTCCTCAATTAAGGCGTTCCGACTTTACTATTATCGGTTTTATAATGGGTTGGCATCCTACCTGGATTATTCCCAAAATTAAACCATTAAAAAGAGGCATACACCTCAAACTCGGAGCCATCGATTAAAAATTTAAGAACCCAGGTAGGGTTCAGGGTTTTCCAACGGGCTGTATAATCCCGCCCAATTATGGCGACAGGGGGTGACAGAGAGACCTGATACCCCACTTGAGCTTTGGATTTCATACTACCACAAACCATGTTGGCCAACTCGGCGATACCGTCAAGCAGATCCTCCTGGTCCAGACTGTCTGGCGGGAGTCCAACGATCCGTGAAACGATTTCAGCCACTACCGTACGGGAAGAGGCCAAGCCGACCATGCCTTCACTGGCACCACCATACAGGCGGATCAGGCCGCCCACTTCTTGTCTCAGTGTCAGGTTGGCAACTTCCTCACGACCAGTATATTTCACATCTTCCATGGCCATGGTGGTGAGCACTTGAATGACAGCGGTTTGCAGGCCGTCAATCAGCTTTATCGCCGCTTCTTCAGGAGAAACATGGCTGGATTCCGAGGCGCTATTGTTTTCTTCCATGGCTATTGTATCTCCTATATCAAGGCTTACGCCCCACCCATGCCCAGAGTTTCCATGATACGGGCGGCCATATCTTCCTGAGTAAAGGGCTTAGTCAGATAGTGTGCTGCACCAGCCTGGATGGATTTGACGATATACTCTTTTTCGCCTTCAGTGGTCACCATCATAACCGGAATATGCTGCCAGCGGGCATCGCCTTTAACGGTTTGAAGGACTTCCAATCCATTCATGCCGGGCATATTCCAATCGAGAAGAATAAGGCCGATTTCCTGGCCAGATTCTGTGAGCACATCAAGTGCCATGCGGCCATTTTCAGCCTCTAAGACTTCATAGCCCAAGGTGGTGCCAATATCGGAAATGACGCGCCGAATGGTTCTGGAGTCGTCAATAGTCAAAAGTTTCATGATCAACCACCATTCTTCATCGTGCGAACCGCGAGGTCAAGGGAGGTCTTTGCCCACCGATAGGGCGCGAAGTGACCGCGCCGCCGGGCCGTGGTGCGGCTGCACCACCTCGGCTTGGGCGAAACATGGCTGCACCGCCCATCATGACCTGTTCAAAATCTGAGGTATATCCTCTTGGGGATTCTGAGGCACCAATGGCAAGCAGGCCATCAGGCACCAGACATCCATGGATTTTACTGTAGATCTCTTTTTTTAATTCATCGGAGAAGTAAATTAACACGTTCCGACAAAGAAGGAAATCAAACCTGCCATGAGGCGTAAAAGAATCCTTCAAATTGAAGTTCTTAAATGTAACAAGGCTGCGGATCTCCTGGCTTACTTCGTAGGCCATGCCTTTCTTTTCAAAGTAGCGATCCAAAAAGGCAGGACGCATGCCGCGAGAAATGGCGAGTTGACTATATCTGCCTGTTTTTGCGATAAAAACAGCAGATGGAGAAATGTCAGTAGCTTGAATTTCAAATTGATCAAGCTTGGGTGCGCCTGCCCCCATTTTCCGAGCTGTGTGTTCGATCAGCATGGCCACAGAATAGGGTTCCTGTCCTGTGGAGCAGGCCGCAGACCAGATGCGAATCTTGCCAGTTGGCCGGCTGGCCGCCTTTTTAACCAGAGCGGGCACGATATGATCGGACAGTGCTGTGGAAAAGGAGGCATCCCGGAACCAGAGCGTCTCATTGGTGGTCATTGCATCCACCACCTTGGCTCTGAGCGGACCAGTGTCAGCCTGGAGTTTGTCGTACAGATCTTTAAAGTTGTTGCACCCGTTCTGTACAAGAAGAACGGTCAGTCGATTCTCAACAAGATACTCTTTGCCCTCATTGACGAGAATGCCGCTGTGCTCGTGAATAAAGTTGCGTATCAGATTAAATTCTTCAGTGGTGATGGCCATTATCGTTATCTACTCATTTACCGGGGTTTCAGGAGCACAACTCAACGATGCGTCTGCCAATACGGCCCAGCGGCAGGACTTCATCAGAGAGGCCCATTTCCTCCACGGATCGGGGCATGCCATAGACCACACAGGTTTCTTTGCTCTGGGTCAGGCTGTAAGTTTTTCCCATTCGTTTCAAAGCGTCAACACCATTCGCACCATCTCGACCCATTCCGGTCAGGATAACACTGAGGATTTTGCCTTCAAACCCACTACCAAGGACCGACATAAACAGAACGTCTACCGCAGGGCGACACTCATTTACTTTTGGTCCGTCATTGAGTCCGACAACCAATCCTTGGGGCTTCTTTTGCAGAACCATGTGCTTTCCGCCCATGGCCAAGGTGATGCTGCCGGGTTGCAATGCCAGGCCTTCCTGCGCTTCCACCACGGTTAGACCCGAAGAGCGGGATAACTGTGTGCAGAGGGACGCGGTAAAAACCGGAGGCATATGTTGAACGATTAGCGTTGGAATGGAAAGAGGTTGTTTTATTCCAGCTAAAACCTGGGCCAAGGCCGCAGGTCCGCCTGTTGAAGAGCCGATCAATAGCAGTTCTGGTCGTCCGGGTTTGCCTGGACGTGCCATGGGTCGGGACTGTGCAACGGCGGGTCTTGCAGCGGGTTGAGCTGGAGAGCCTGTTCTTGCGACTGGGGCGCTGGGGCTGCCGGGACGGACTGGCGTTGCCGGTCGAACCGGTGGTGTGCGGCCAAAATCGGACGCTGTACGGGGTGCTGGTTGGGTGCTCGACGGTGTCGTTTTCTCAACAGCAGGGCGTGCAGTCGATGCTGTGGGTGTCATAGCCTTTTTACGGGCAATGATAGAGAGAATTGGCTGAAGATCTTTGCGCAGTGCCTCTTTGGCACGATTGGCATTGGTCTCGAGCGGTTTTGTAACAAAGTCAAGCGCACCACCGCTCAGACACTCCATGACAATATTGGCATTGGAGCGAGATACGCCGCTGACCATCACCGTGGTGATCTCAGGGTAACGATGGGTGATCTCTTTGAGTGTGGCAAGGCCGTCCATGACCGGCATTTCAATGTCGAGAAGAACAACGTCAGGCTTGTCGGACTCGATCTTAGCCATGGCAAGCTTGCCATTGGAGGCGGACGCAGTCACCACAATGCCGGGGATGGACTCTGCCACCTTCTTCATGATCATCCGGTAGGTGATGGTGTCATCGACCACCATTACCTTGAGACGTTCAGCCATGGCTTCCTTCCTGACCTATTGGTGTGTCCAGTTATAAATCGCCTCTGCGACATTACCGCATCCGTGGTAATCAAGTCGTGTACAGAGTGATTGGACCAGTGCGATACCGCGTCCACCGTGTCCCAGATTAGATTCCAGACTGGAATGCACATCATTGGGATTAAATCCGGGACCGCTGTCTTCCAAACGAATGGCAATCTCACCTCCACGAACCATGGGGCCAGATGAATTCTGTTCAGAACCCAGGGGCTTGTGGCACAAATGAAGTTTAATTTCACCATGTTCGAGCGCGGCTAGGCGCTTTTCCCTTTGGGAATAGTACTCAACGAATCCCTCGGGTGTCTTCTTGGTTTTTGTGTCCAAGCCAAGAAGGCCGTGATCCAGTGCATTGGAAAAGAGTTCAGCCAGGATAGTATAGATGCGTTCTCGGTGACCGGTAGGTGCCTGAAGACTCATCACGGCATTGATAATGGTGGGCAGGGGGTCCACAGTTCGTAATGTGGTTGCACTAAACGAAAATGAAACCTGCCAATCAGATGCCGGAATATCCTTGCGCGTGGTTTGTTGCCGCCCCCCCGGTGGCTCCTCGCCTGCTTTTGCACAATCAATTTCCAATATACTGGTATCGTCAGACTGTTTTGTTTCTCCTCGATATTGATCGTTTGCTTCTCTGATACGGTCTAACAGATCCGCTGGTTTTATGCTGCCGTCAAAATGATTTTCCAGACGTTTTTGACCAAACATGGCACCTTCGGAATTGTTGGCCTCAATGAGGCCGTCCGAATATAGGAATACACGAAAATCATCCTGCATTTCAAGTATTTCCACTTTTCGCAGATGCGGATCACTGCCAATCGTGCCAAAAGCGAAGTGTGTTGACGCTACTCGATGAACGATTTTTCCACTGCTGTCAGCGATTAAAACATCCGGCAAACCACCATTCCAGATGGTCAAGACTTTCTGACGGTAGTCTACCTCAATCAGGCACGCAGCGCAGGTGATCCAGGTGGGCATCACCGTATAAAGCTTCGCGTTGATCTCTTCCGCCAGATCTCCGATGGAAAAGCCCTGTGCCGTCATGCCGTAAAACAGCTCTGATAGCGGCAGAGCGCCTACTGCGGCGGAGAGGCCATGACCGGTAAAATCGCCCAACATGATGTGCAGTCCACCAGCCGGATTATAGCTGGCAATCAGCAGGTCACCATTGAAAACCGACATCGGAGAGGTTGAGTATCTCAGGCAAGGCGCGTCCTGAAGATTACCCGCCCGAACGATATTGGTGAAGAGGTGGTTGCCCACCTCCATCTCCTGATGAAGGTTCTCTTGATGGCGTTCAAGTTCAAAGGTTTTACGTCTAAGTGCGGTATCCAATTCCTGGATACGGCGCATGGCATTGATTTTTGCCTGTAGAATGGTCCGGTTAAACGGCTTGGTGAGAAAATCATCACCACCGGCTTCAATGCAGGCACTCAACCCTTCTTCATCGGTAACAGCGGTCAAGAATATGATAGGAACGAAACGGTCCACACTCATATCTTTGATTCGTCTGGCTGCCTTGTAGCCGTTCATCTTCGGCATACGGACATCCATCAGAACCAGATCAGGCTGTTCCTTCTTAAAACAGGCAACACCATCCACACCATTTGATGCGGTAAGCACCTGGTGGCCGTCTCGAGCAAGCAAGCGGCTCAGGATAGTGCTGTTAATCCTGTCGTCATCAACGATGAGGATATTCATCAGTTGGGCCGACCTGTGCGCCGAGATCAGATGATCTTGAATAGACGCTGGAAGTTAGCGGTTTCAAGGATCTTACGGATCTCAGGACGAGCATTTGTTACTTCGATATTGGCTTCATTAGCACCAGCCTCTTCACGAAGCAACAACAGCATGCCGAGTGCTGAGGAGTCGATATATTCGGTGCCACCCAGGTCGATCACATATTTACGGCTTTTATCGGTTCCACCATCGCCAGTCTGCTGATAGGCGGTGCGAAATTGAGAGTGCATCTCAAAATTGAATCGGCCTTTAATGCTGATTGTGGTCTCGTTTTCATTATGGCTGACCGAAATCTCTCCAGACATGGATCAACTCCCTCTATTCTGAATATGGCATACGGTTCATTAAAAAACAGAATGTTGACTCTGTTTATGATGGTTTGTCAGGCAGACAAGCAGTGCGTCTCGCGCTACTCAAGTCATTGTCCTGATTGTGGACTTATTTTATCAAGGATGCAACCGATTGGAACACAACTGAAGGGTGTTGTGTGGTTTTCTACGTTTTTCCATGGCCCTGGTAATGTGTCAATACGCAATTAAAACAGTTCAACGTCACCTTCGTCCATGTTGGTTTGGCCTACAGCCCGGCGGTCCACTTCATCGAAACGGTCTATTTGTTCTTGCAAGGCCTCTTTGATCTGAACAATGCGTTCTTCATGGCTCTGGCCTTCATCCAGACAGCCACAACAGAGGCTGTCGGCAAACGCTTCGAGCATTTGAAACTTGTTCTCCATGCTGTGAGAGAGCTGGGATACCATGTCTTCAAACTGGAGCGACATTACGGCCATGCCAACGCTATTGTTGATCTCAAGGGTGAGGTTGGACACCTTTTCCAGGGTAATAGAGGTGAAGCGATCGATTTCGCTCACCTCTTCCATCATTTCATCCACGCGCCCTTTGGACTCGATAGCAAAGCTCATATCCTTGGAGGCCATCACCTCAATGATGCTTTTTGCAGCTTCAATGTCTTGCTGTGAACGGCGGATTACATTGCTGATCTGGCCGCTGAACTGATTGGAATTACGCGACAGCTTACGCACTTCATCCGCCACAACAGCAAAGGAACGGCCGGCTTCACCAGCACGGGCCGCAACGATGCGGGCATTGAGTGCCAACACATTGGTTTGTTCAGCAATTGCGTTAATATCTTTAAGAAAATGTACGATCTCTTTCATTTGATTGGATAGGTCATCAATTCGATGAACCATCTCCATACTCTGACGGCTGACCATGAGAATATGGTCCACAAACGAGCGCAGAATCTGGTCGGTTTCCGAGACGAACTGACGAATATTAATCCGTTTGTGTTCTGGTTCCTCGCTATCACCTTCTTCTTCGTCAGTGGTGTCGGCGGTGGAGGAGATGATAGAGGTGACCAGCGCTTGTTGGGTGTTTGATTGGTCGCGTAGTCCGCTAAAACTATTGGTTAATTTGCCAATAGCGTCTTGGACGATATCGCGGATTTGGCCAACTTCAACGCGCAGGTTGGCAACCTCACGATGGAGTTCGCTTTTAATCTCCTGAGCAATGGCGCGTTCCTGTTCATTCATGGTTTTTGGCCGTTTCCTTTTGGGAGGGCAATGAATTTGTCTCTGGCCCTTACGCTACCCGTTTTGGATAGCTCAATCCAATGAATTTCTCAATTACTTTTGTCAGGGTATCCTATCCCCGGATCGTGTAAAAAGACAAAATAAAATGATTTTATCAATAACCCGTGCGAGCATGTTGAGGCGTGCCCTGTTTTTTCTATCAAAGTCATGCTGTGACCCGTCATGGTAAGGGGCATTCTATTCCCTTACAGTGAAAGTTATACAGCAAATACTGTTCACCTGCTAACCTTAATGAATGGAGAACGATCATTCACAATCCAATCCATAAGAAAGACTCTGCGTACTTTCTTATGGAAAATTGGGAATGATATTCTCTTGATAAAAAGGTGTGTGCCCCAATGTTGATAGTACTCACATGCGCCATACAAAGAGGCGTTTACGCATTGAGATCTTCTACGCCAAGAACAGCGGCAACGTTGAGAATAACCAACAGGTTTTTCTCAAATTCCACCACGCCATGGACAAAATCGACAGAAATGCCACGAAGATTGGCGGGTGGCGGTTGGACGTTGTCATCGACAATGTCGCGCACATCACCCAGTTGATCAACGACTAAACCCACCGGGTCTTGCCAGGGACAACGTAACTCAGCCATATCCCGATCGATATTCATCACTTCTTCGCGGGTTTTCATGATGACGTTGTACTGTTTGTGACGGGTGTTGTTGTCGGTATCAAGGCTTTCGCTCCAGCCCAAGCGCCGTTTCAGGTCGAAAAGACTGATAACACGACCACGGATATTGAGCATGCCACGGATGTAGTCATGGGCACCAGGAACCGGCGTACACTCCATGGAACGGTTGATCTCCCGTACCAGAATGATGTCGATTCCCAGGTAAAGCTCTCCCAGTGTAAAAGTACTGACGATCATGTTGTTGTGACTCCGTCAGGGTCAAAGTCAGTCTGCAAAATGGTTCGGGTTTGCAGGCTGGCCGTTGGGATATCAAGGACAGCCAGCCCAACACAGGGCTGGCTGTGGTTTGCTGTTTACGATCATCTGCTGCGTTGCAGAGAAGCGATTACGCTGAGCAGGCGGATCTTGTCCATGGCGGGTACGCAGCTGACAAAGCCTGCTTTGCCGCACTGTTGTTCCAACTGTGCTGAAATGGAGGAGGTGGTCGCGATCATGGGAATCTGTCCCTGAGGCGTGGTGCCTATCTCCGTTGCCAGTTCGAAACCATCCATGATCGGCATCTTCAAGTCAGAGATCAGCAAGTCGTATTCGTTGATCTTCAACATGTTGAGTGCCATGTTGCCATCTTCTGCCTGATCAATGGTAAATCCGGCACCGCGCAGATAACTTGATGTGAGTACGCGTAAGAATGGCGTGTCATCCACCACCAGGACGCGCAGCCCGCTAAAGTCCATATTCATGACCGGATGCGGTGTAGAGATGCCCGCCAGGTCGAACACGGCATTGACATCGGGGAACAGTACTACGCGGTCATCAATCTGAGCGGAGCCAAACAGTCCCTCTGCTTGAATGGCTTGGCAATCCAGGTCGATCTGAGTCTCTCGAGTGTCAATGATTCTGGAGAAGATCAAACCCGCCTGCAAATCAGGAATGTTGGGTACGACCATGCAAAGATCGTTCTCATCGCCTTCACCACCGCCACCGCCGCCAAAGCCCATGCCCTCAAGGCCAAGGACTTGATCCGGGTAAATCGCTCGGAATGTGCGTCCATCATAACGGACATAGGGTAGGCCGCCGATATTCTCCATCAGATCAAGAGAGATCTTCTCAACACGGCGCACCATGCTGTGAACAATACCCATCAACAGGCCGGAGCCGGTTTCAAGTAGAATGATGTTTTGACGTTCACGCAATGCTGCACGGCGTTCATCATCCAGATCAAGGCGAGCGGCTTTTTCTGTGTTGGTGAAGTTGATGTTTGCCTGCTCCATGACACCAGCATAGTCGATGATCAACGAAACCGTACCATCACCAAGAATGGTCGTGGCCGAGAAGCAGGTATTGTCCTTGAAGAACGAGGGCAGAGGCTTCACAACGATCTCTTCGCTGTCCAGCACTTCATCCACCACCATGCCGAATTCGTTACCGCCCACATTGAGGACCATGACATAGGCGACAAGGCCAGCGGGATCACGTCGATCATTGGTGTCACGACGATTGGGATTGTCATCATCGTTGATTTTCTGCTTCTTCTTAGGATTCAGCAGTGCGGCTTCGGCTTTTTGACGACTGGCGCGACGATCAGAAAGGCGCTCGCGCCGATCTTCATCACCGCTATTTGGTGGCCACATTCTCTGGATACTGAGAACATTGGCCAGGTCCACAAGTGGTAACAACATGTTACGCAGTCTCAGAACCGGTGCATTGCCAACGGTTTCAAACTGGTTGGTACGATCCGCTTCTGTGACGCGGACGATCTCTACCAAACCGATTTCAGGAATGGCGAAACGTTGCTCGCCAGACGAAACGATCATGGCAGGGATGATGGCCAACGTCAGTGGCAGTTTCAGAATAATACGAGTGCCTTTACCGACTTTGGACTCAATCTGAACGGTGCCACCAAGCTTTTCAATGTTGGTGCGCACCACGTCCATGCCCACACCACGACCAGACACATCGGAGACCTTCTTGGCCATGGAAAGGCCAGGGGCGAAGATCAGGTTGAGCGCGTCTTCTTCGCTCATGTTGTCGGCTTGGCGTTCGGTGATGGAGCCTTTTTCCAGGGCTTTGAGTTTGATTCTTTCCGAGTCAATACCCGCGCCATCATCGCTCAGTGAGATGTTGACCATACCGTTTTCATGGTAGGCGGCCAACTCAACCTGACCCGCTTCCGCTTTGCCGATGCGGACACGATCCTGTGGAATCTCAATGGCATGATCAGCCACGTTACGGATCATATGTGTCAATGGATCGGAGAGATGTTCAATGACAGACTTGTCAAGATCAACATCACCGCCACGAATTTCCAGGTCGATCTTTTTCTTCAGTTTTCTGGCAAGGTCGCGGACGATACGCGGGAACTTGTTGAACACCACGCTGACCGGCTGCATCCGAGCCTGCATCACTTTTTCCTGGATGCGGCTGGTGATGGAGTCCAGGTTCTGAACCAATGGTGAAATATGTGGAAACTGTGACACCATTTCAGCGCTGGCCCGGGCGATCTGGTTTCTGGCCAGAACAAGTTCACCGGCGTTATTGATGAGTTCATCAAGCAGGGAAACGCTGACGCGCAGAGTCTCTTCAACAGCCGGGTGAGAGCCTTTGGCACCTTTAGGGCCAGAGGAGCTTTTTGTGCCGCTGTTTTTGCTTTTTTGCTGTTTCGTTTCGGGCATCATCAGCCGAGGACCGCCTGGTTCGGGCGGTGGTGCTTCCACTTCTTCCTCTGGTGCTGTTTCTTCTGGGGGCGGCGCAGCGGCTGGGGCTACGGCAGCGGCAGGCTCAGCCACTGGTGCCGTGGCCGGCGCTGCTTCTGCAACGACTTCAGCGACTGCCTCAGCAGCGGCTTGGCTCAGGTCGTCAGGAATCGGCACATCCTGAATCTGTTCAATGGGTAATTGAATTAGTGATTGTAATAGATCAGCTTCCAGCACCGTACATACCAGCACGGAAACAGCCTTTCCAGCATAACCGCCCGCATTGGCCTCAGTGATCGTTGGGTTGGATGCGGTGACTGTGCCGACAGACTCTAGCAGTGATTTGTGCTTGGTATAATAGTGCAACACATCTTCAGCGCCAGCAGGTAGAGACATGTTGACTGAGAAGAAGTGCATACCCCGAGCAACGGCATCTTTAACGATGTCTGTATGGTTATGCAGATCAAAGGCACCGTCAGTGGGTGTCGTCGCTGGTGTCTCTGCCGCTGGTGCAGCGTCAGCCGCTGGTGCAGCGTCAGCCGGTGGGGCTTCGGCAGGTTTTGCAATAGGTGGACCATCGCCGCCCAGAAGGGCATCAATGATGGCCATCTGTTCGCTGGCATCGACAGTTTCGCTTTCGGCGACATCATCAATCATGGCCTGGAGGCGATCCAGTCCAGAGAGCAGAGCATCGGTGACCGCTGGATTTGGTTCCACGGTCTGCTCGCGCACCTTGCCCAGCAGGTTCTCCATGATGTGGCTCAATCGGGAGATGTTGGTCAACCCGAAGAAGCCCGCAGAACCCTTGATGGAGTGAACGCCCCGGAATAGGCGGTTGATAATTTCCGGGTCGGTGTCGGAGCCATTTTCTTCCAGAGTCAGCAGGTCTGGTTCAATGGTCTCCAGATGCTCCACAGCCTCTTGGACAAACATGCCCAGTAGTTCATCATTTTCGTCGGCTTCGTCGGTCATGGCCCCTCTTCCAATCGGTGTTTGACCTGAATGGTTCGGTTGTCTTTTCGCTCCCGGGCCGGTGGCGGGAAAGCGTAGAGTTTAAGTCTGCTAAGTAGCTGCCAGTTCCATGCCACCTGGTGGTTTTTGGTGTATGGGTTTTGAAACATCCTGTATTATCAGTTTTTTATGCTCGGTGTGTCAATTGTGCAATTGACAGTTTTGTCTTATTTTGTTTTTTGTTTCGGATAATATGGACTTGGTGTGGGCTAGTCTATTGTCTTGGTTGTGTTTTTTTGATGACTCCAGACTGAATTGTTCTGGAATAATCTGTGCGTCATCGGTAAAAAGAGGAAAAATATGCCCGGCAAAAAATCCCTTTATGTCGCCGATAGGAAGATTTCTGTATCTTTTTTTTTAAATTGTCGCTAGGATCAATTACACATTCAACAACGACACAAGAGCGTTGTGCATAAGTGACTTAGGATGGCTGGCTTACTTCATGATAAGCCGTTCCAAAATAATAAAGCCAATATAAGTGTACCTACCTTGAGCCCCCGGGGGAAGACATGAGAAGAACTGTGGTGTCGGAAATCCTCGACAAACCTGTTTTTGATAACAATGATACCCATCTGTGGATGGCGGTAATGGATCGCGCTGTTCGTGATCTAATCGCCCTTGAGCGTTATCGCCAAGATCCCTCAGTAATGGAAGATCCGGTTTTTCGTTACGACTATAGAACGTTGAAGAAGTGGTTCCACTCTCCATCCATGGAGCCTGGTTCGTTTCGTTGGATCTGTTCTTTGGTCAATATCGATCCCAAATGGGCGCTAAAGCGCCTTGAAGGCCGTCTTAAAGTGGGATTGGCCGAAGGGAGAAAGACCGTTAAGGCTAAAGCTGCCAGTAAAGATAAAAAATCGGTACGCAGTGCGGCTGCGTAGTTTCGCAGTACCTGTCGTAACGGTTCAGATGTGATATAAAAAAGCCGGGCGTGTTATACGTCTGGCTTTTTTTTATGGTAAGCAAAGGGTTCTAGGAGATTTTTGTGATGCAGTCCGTACTTCAAAACAGTTGGCAGCAGGGTGTTGAATTCCTGCAAACAAAATATCCCATCCTCGGCGGGGCAATGTCCTGGTTGTCAGAGCATAATTTGGTTTCGGCCATCTCTGAGGCGGGTGGTTTTGGTGTGCTGGCGGCGGGAAGCATGTCTGCGGATCTGCTTCGGCAAGAAGTGCGTAAGACGTTTGAAAAAACCGATAAGCCTTTTGGTGTCAACTTGATCACCATGCACCCGGATCTGGCTGATCTGGTCAATGTGGTGGTTGAAGAGAAAGTGTCTCACTGTGTGTTTGCCGGTGGTTTTCCTGATGCGGCGACCGTTCGTGTGTTAAAGGACGCGAATATCAAGGTAATGCTGTTTGCACCCTCTTTGGCGTTGGGTAAACGGCTGATCAAGCGTGGTGCTGATGCTTTGATTATTGAAGGACACGAGGCAGGTGGTCATGTTGGACCAGTGGCGACTACTGTTTTGATGCAGGAGATTCTACCACACATAAAAGACGTGCCCGTGTTTGTCGCAGGCGGAATCTCCAATGGTGATCTTGTGGCTGGTGCGCTGGAATTGGGGGCGGCGGGGTGTCAGATTGGTACGCGCTTTGTCTGTGTGGACGAGTGTATTGCCCATGACAATTTCAAAAAGGCCTTTATTCGTGCGCAAGCACGCAGTGCAGTGGTGACCGCGCAATTTGATCCCGCACTTCCGGTCATCCCGGTACGGGCGCTTGCCAATGAAGGTACGGTTGCGTTCAATACGTTGCAACTCTCCTTGGTGAAGCAAGTGAAAGCCGGTGAAAAGGATCGTAAGGATGCTCTGATGGAGTTGGAACATTTTTGGGTCGGTGCTTTGCGTAATGCGGCGATTGATGGCGATGTCAAAAATGGTTCAGTAATGGCTGGACAGTGCGTTGGTATGGTGAATAAAGTACAGCCGGTCGCAGAGGTGATTGAGGAGTTGGTTTCAGTCGCTCGGCAACGCATGGAGGCATGATTTAACAATCGGCAATTATTGCCGATTCGGAAAAATAGGCCGGATAGTGAAAGGGGTTCGTCTACGGATGAATCCCTTTTTTTATGATTATTCCCTTTAAGAACAGTTGGTTGATAAAATGGCCCGCCAGTTGAAAGGAGAGAGGTGTAACCCATTGTTAATGAGGTGGTCAATGGTTCCATTCAATATGGCGCAACTGGCACAGCTTACCTCTTCTGAAAAAGCGAGTCAGAGTCAGGCGCAGCCGTCCAATGCATCGAAAGGTGCGGACGATGGGGCGTTTGAAAAAGCTCTGGCACAAGCGGATCGTACTGTACAGGCTGAGTCGGTCAACGGACCAGGACAGCAAGAGACACCAACGACGCTTGAACAATCCGCACAGTCAGCACAAGAGGCAAAGTCGTCTGTTGAAGCGCGACAGCGTGGTGAAAACCATGCCGGTTCAGAGCGCCCAGATAAACACAGTAGTTCCGATGGTGCGCCCGGTCGCGCAGGTATGAAAGCGTCTGGTCAAGAGGGGGAAAAATCCTCTCCGCTGGAACGTTTGAAACGCGGTCGTCGCCATGGGCAGGATGTCGTTGAATCCATTCGCGGCGGTCCCGTTCCTTTCATGCCTCAGGGTGAGATGCCTGTGGATTCGATGATGGAAGGGGAGATGGCTTCTGGTTTTGTCGCCAAAGGTATGGGCGGTGAAATGGGGCTGTTTGATCGTCTGTTGGCTCAACGAGCTGGCGGAATGTCCATGCCAGGTATGAGTGGTGGTTTTCCCAGTCCAGCGGCATTAGCCGGGCAGGTTGCTTCTGCGGCGGCAAACGAGTTGGGCGGCAGTGAGGGGGGTGCTAATAATGCCACCCAGGCGCTGGAAGCAGCCACCATGAACCGTGCAGCGGACGTTACGCGACCTGTGGCTATGCCGGTTGGAGTAAAACAGGTTCTTTCGGTGAATGCGCCTGATTTTTCCGATCAGTTGGCCAATCGTCTCAGTCGCATGCGGGTGATGTCTCGACCCGGCATGGGTGATCAGGTGCGTATCTCTCTTGATCCCAAGGATCTTGGCGAATTGGATCTCCGACTCCGTGTGGATGGGGATAATCAGGTTCACATTCTGATTACCACGGAGAGTGAGTCAGCTAAAGAAGCGTTGATGAAGCAAATGGGCCAGCTACGTGAAGCGTTAGCGCGTCAGGATCTGGGGTTTGGTGAAGTTATGGTTCAGGTCGGCCAAGAGGAGGGTAACGACAAAGGACAATGGCAGTTTGATCAAAGCGCTTTTAATGGGCGTGAAAAAGGTGGTCCGAGACATCGTGTTGACGGACTTTCTGAAGCCAATGGACCACTGGGACCAATCCCGCCACCATCCATGGTGGATGAGAGTGGTGTCAACTTGGTCGTGTAACGCACACTTTATATTAGAGAGAACGTTCTCTCCATCGCACTGTGCGAAAGCGCATCTGCGGTGACACTCTATTATTCTGGATCTCTTTGAGGTTCATGCGGCTCTGTCAAACCGCGTCTGTGTGTAGAATGGCAGAGTTTCCTCTCTGCTTGTGTCATCTGAAAAAGCTCGGAAGCCGGTATGGTTTTCGGGCTTTTTTTATTTTCATAGGCGTTACGCAGCTGCCTGTTTCAACCGGCAACTGCGTAACTTCCATGGTATAATGGTTTCGTCTGCAATTTGAACAGTTAGCCGTTCCAGCCCTGGTGTGATTTGTTGTCAAATTTTGGATCGAAATTACGATGTTCTTTCGTCCTTATTCCGGTGCCTTGAAATCCAACACTCAATATTGAGTCACTAAATGAACGTTCAGTTTCGGCTTAAGACAAGAATGGCCGCCATTATCATTTTGACATTTGGCACGATCGCTATTTTGGGAACGGTTGGCTTGTACCAAATGAGTCAAATTCGATCCAGTGTCTCAGGTATTGCCAATATCGATCTGCCATTGATTCGGCAACTGTCCCGGATAGAGACCAATCAACTGAAAAAAAACTGTATACTCAATCAACTGCAACATCATAATACGATTGATGATATCGACCAGATACAGATATTTCGTGATCAACTGAGTCACAGTTTTCAGGAGGTCAGCCAGGGGATGGATATGGCTGCTGAACTGATGGGCCAAGCCATCCTCACCATTGCAAAGGAACAGAGTAAGAATGTCTTCGTCAGCATTGGTGACAGGCTTCAGCAGTTGAAACAGAGCCATGCACAGCAGGTGTCTCTGTTCGAGACTACGCTGGAAATGAGTGATGAACAGTTTGTGCAAGAAGGAAATGGTGTGCTACAGCAGTTGATACGTGCAGATAAGGCATTTATTCAACAGCAGAGAACTCAGGCCCAGGATAGCCTGCTTGAGCAAGTCATAACGCTATCCGCTTCCACCGAACATCAAGTGATTGAGCAGGAGGAGCACGGTATTCTTCTCCTTAGCGCTGTTTTGGTTGTTGGGCTTTCATTCAGTCTTCTGTTTACGGTTCATTTTGCCCACGCCATTGTACGCCCACTTTTTAAAGCGACCTCAATTGCGGACAGCATTACACGCGATGAGTTTGATGTGAATATTCCCTCTTCAGGGATTGATGAAATCCAAAAACTGATGGCTTCTCTGCGCCGTTTGGTCACCGTTATT
Source organism: Magnetococcales bacterium (assembly GCA_015234045.1). Taxonomy (GTDB): domain Bacteria; phylum Pseudomonadota; class Magnetococcia; order Magnetococcales; family JADFWU01; genus JADFWU01. The sequence continues at coordinate 26,935 of JADFWU010000018.1, read as the reverse complement.
CTTGAGCGGAAAGATATGGAACAGATGCTGGTAATATCAGAGAAAATGTCAGCTATTGGTCGTATGTCGGCTGGAGTCATTCATGAGCTTAACAATCCCATGGCTTCGGCATCTCTGGGACTCCAAACCTTGAAAACATTGCTGGGAGAAAAACCGGGTGAGGAGATCAGTACCCGCATTACCTCCATCGAAAATAATCTTGACCGAGCCAGTATCATTATTCGAGAGTTGCTAATTTTCTCTCGCTCAGGCAAAGGCGGTTTTCTTCCGGTCAATATGCGCGAAGAGGTGGAAGGGGCGTTGGTCTTGTTGGCGCACCGGATTAAATCGCATCGCATCGAACAAAACTGGGAAGAGATACCAGATACCTATGGCGATATCATTCAACTGGAGCATGTTTTTATCAATCTGATAAACAATGCGCTCGACTCATTTGGTAGTGAAGTTGGCCATGTCATCATCAATGGTCGTATGGATGGGGATATGGTGGAGGTGTCTATAGAGGACAATGGGGTCGGCATCCAGGAAGAGAATCTTTCCCAGGTGTTCGAGCCCTTTTTTACCACCAAAGAGATTGGTCATGGGACCGGGTTGGGGCTTGCTATCTGCATCAGTATTATTGCGGAACATGATGGAACACTTGGTTTGACAAGCAAGTATGGCCATGGCACGCGGGTGGTGGTTCGAATTCCCTACGTTTCACCGCCATAAGGGTTTGTTTGTTGCCGCGGACGCACGTGTTTATTCCTATCTTCACAATGGGTTCAATGTTTCCTGTTCCCCATGGTCGGGAAACGATGCTATCCTGGGATTTGATGGGTCTTATTTTTAATCAATCACCTATCCCTTCTGGCAGGCTGTTGATAACAGAGGATGAAGGCGAAATCAGTCATGACCAAAATTCTCATTGTCGATGATGACGCTGAATTCCGTGAAAACCTGTTTCAAGCCTTGAGTAATTTAGGCTTTTCAGTAACAGAGTCCCCTTCCGGGCGAGATGCCCTTGATCGCACAGCAAACGAATTTTTCGATATTGTTCTGATTGATCTGATGATGCCCAATCTCAGTGGTATTGATACCGTTCGTGAGATGAAAAGGCGTAGGGATCGGCAAAAAGTGATCATGATTACGGCGTTTTCCACTATTCAGAACGCTGTCGAATCCATCAAGCTTGGTGTCTCTGACTATATTGTCAAGCCATTTAAGATCGAAGATCTGAATGCGGCAATCCATCGCACATTGGAAGAGGCGCGCTTCGAGGATGAGGTCCGTATCAACGATCTTGATCAAACCCTTGGCTCGTTGGCTAACTCAATCCGGCAACGCATCATTGATCTGTTGGGAACCAAACCACCCATGCGGTTGATGGAGATTCGTCAGGCTCTCTACATTGAAGATCATACCAAAGTGGTGTTTCATCTGAAGATCCTCAAGGAGTCTGGTTTGGTAGAACAACATTCTGACCGAACCTATACGCTTTCTGCTGCGGGTGTCGAGGTTCTTGGTTTCCTCAAGGATCTAAAAAGCCGGTTGCCCTGAATTTAAATGAACGCTCCATGAAAATCCCCCTTGCATGGATCTGCTTTTGCAAGGGGGTGTCGTCAAGTCCAAGGCCCTTGTTTAATACATAAACATCACCAAATATCCGCCCAAAAACAGCAGCACCAAAATAGCGCTGCTGTTTGTGGTTTGGTCATGTTTGAACAAGAAGGTTCTCTGAGGCTTGGTCGTTTGTGCAATCCAGAGCGTTGTGCCTCCAATAGAGCTGCTGATCCCTGTTATCGCACGGCCAATAGAATTTCCAATAATCCGCATAAATCCGGGTAGCATGCGACGATATAGCCATTCAGCATCAATGTTGGTGGAAACCAATTCCGGTGGATAGATGTTGTACTTCTTGAGCAGGACAAAAGCCAATGCGGAGAAGAACAGCAACTGAACCTGTGTCAGGACATGGGTGATGTCATAGGGATTGTAGTTCATCTCCATGGGGAGCAGATCATAGAGAAACCATGGGTAACTGCCGTTGAAAATGCATAGAAATGACGCTAATCCCATGGCAATGAGCATGTTGGTTGGGGCTTCTTTGCAGCGTATGCCGGAGTCGTGGGCATAAAATGCAAAAAATGGAATTTTGATACCCGCATGATGAAATACGCCCGCAGAGGCGAACAGCAACATCAACCAAACCATTTCATGGTTAAGATTCAGTGCGGCAACCATCACCATTGATTTGCTGACAAAGCCACTGAACAGTGGAAAAGCCGAGATGGATGCCGCGCCCACCATGCAAAATCCAGTGGTGAGCGGCATGGATTTGTAAAGCCCGCCCAGATCCGAGCCATTCATGCGTCCGGTACGCAGTAGCACCGCGCCCATGGACATGAACAGCAGCCCTTTGAATATGACATCGTTGAAAGCATGCGCAACCGCGCCGTTGATGCCCAGGTTGGTGCCCAGTCCAATGCCTACCAGCATGAAACCAATCTGATTGATCATACTGTAACAAAGTACCCGGCGCAGATCGTTTTCAATCACGGCATAAAAGATGGGGAACATCGCCATGGTGGCACCGATATAAATCAATGGCTCTGCCCCTGGGAAAGCCCGGGCAAAAGCGTATACCGCTACCTTGGTGGTGAAGGCGCTTAGAAAAACCGCGCCTGTTGGTGTGGCTTCAGGATAAGCGTCTGTCAGCCAGTTGTGTAATCCTGGGAAACAGGCTTTGATCCCGAATGCCAAAAAGATCAATGCGCCTGAGATCTCTTCCAATGACAGTGTGTTGAATGCCAAAGAGCCGGTCCGGTGATAGTGAAACACCAGTCCAGCCAGAAGGATCAAGCCCGAGCCAACCTGAATCAATAAATAGCGTAGGGCGGCTGATTTTGATTTGTCCGTATGGCGCGCAAGAATAAGAAAGGCTGAGGATATGGCAAGCAGTTCCCAGAAGATATACAGGGTGAGCAAGTCACCGGCAAAAACAGCGCCGAGAGCGCTTCCGGCGTAGAGTAGTCCTGCTACCTGTTGAACACGGTCACGAAGATGAAAGGAGTAAATGCCACCAATCAGTGCGGCAATGTGAAACAGAATGCCGAACAGAGTGCTCAGCTTGTCCACACGCATAGGGATAAGTTGTTCATGTAGAAAGGGCCAGGTTGAGATGGTCTCAGCAGGCAGTGACCAGAGGTTCAGCAGTCCCACCAGCGGCGCTATGATGACAGCCCAGCGACGCAGGTTTGCAGGCAGTAAACCAACCAATAATGCCGCACTGAAAAAGATCAAAAAGGGCGTGATTTGTTCAAACATGGGTGTCTTCTCTCACTGTTACAGCCGCGTCTTCGTTGTCGTTGCTTTGATAATAGTCTTCTGAGCGCATAACCAGTTTTCGCATCTGTTTGGCCAGGATCACCAATATGACGCAGGCTGTCAGGCCGTAAAACGCGTAGAATCCAGGTATCTGATCGGCTTCTATGGCGCTGTGGCGATGCACCACAAACTCCAGAAGCAGAAGAACGCCACACAGGCTGTAAAATATGGTCAATAACCGCTTGATGTTTGCGGGTTTGTCGAAGATATGTATTTTTTCGTTCACGATATTATCCAAACAGTGTAAGCAGGAGGTCTTCCAAAGGTCCTGGAAAAGCAAAAAGAATCACGCATGCCAAAGCGGTCACTGTCATGGCCATTCGGCAAGCAATAGGGGCTTCTCCATGTCGAACAACATAGTTGGGATCGGAGAAGAACGCTTGGAAGCTGATGGGAAGCAGGTAGGCAATGTTCAAGATTGAACTCAGCAGAAGAACGCCAAGCAGTATCAATTTGTCCGCCTCCAAAACGCCCAGAAGTAAAAACCATTTACTCCATGTGCCGCCCAAGGGTGGTAGGCCAATAACGCTGAGGCTTCCAATGAGAAAGGCGATCATGGTGATTGGCATCGCCCGTCCAATGCCTTTTAATTGACTAACCTGGGTCTTGTGGCTGGCTACCAGAATGGCTCCCGCACCAAAGAACAGGGTGATCTTGCCAAAAGCGTGCATCACCATATGCATCCCGCCACCGATGATGCCATAGCGATTTGCCAATAACGCGCCAATAATGATGTAAGAGAGTTGGCTGATTGTGGAGTAGGCCAGGCGTCGTTTTAAATTGTCCTGACGCATGGCAATAAACGATCCGGCCAATGTGGTGAACGCCGCTATGTAGAGAAGCAGGTCCGCAGCAGGCAGAGAGCTGACAAGATCAAGTCCGAAGATGTACACAACCACCTTGAGAATTGTGAACACCCCTGCTTTTACCACGGCCACTGCGTGTAATAGGGCGCTAACCGGTGTTGGTGCGACCATGGCTGCTGGCAGCCAGCGATGGAAGGGCATGATGCCCGCCTTGCCAACACCAAAAACATAGAGTGCCAACAGAATAGAGAGCGTCATAGGGCTTGCTTTGCCAGCAAGAATGCCGCCTGCTGTAAACTCCACTGTTCCAGAAAGAACATATGTGGCTATGATCGCCAGAAGGAAAAAGAGCATTGATGTCAACATCAATAGCCCTAAATAAACCCGTCCACCTTTTTTCGCCTGCTTGTTGCCTGCGTGGGTGACCAGTGGAAAGGTGCTGAGTGTTAATCCTTCATAAAAGATAAACAGAGTCATTAGGTTGCCGGAAAAGGCCAGGCCTATGACCATGAAAATAGATACCGCAAAAAAGGCATAGAACCGCGTCTGGTTGGCTTCGTTATGGCCTCTCATGTAGCCGATGGCGTAGATGATGGTGATGATCCACAGGAATGCGGCCAGATTGACGAATAGAATGCCCAGAGGGTCAATGATCATCTTCAATGGTATGCCGGGCATGATATCCCAGAGTTCAAAGCTCGGACGGGCACCGTCCAAAACAGCGTTGGTCAAGGGTGAAACCAATACCAATAAGATGATACCCGCAAGGATGCTGACGGCTTCGCGTACATTGGGGCGTTTTCCGGTTAGCATCACCAAAGGTGCGGCTAACAGCGGAGTCAGCATAGCGAGTGGAATGGTGTTCATCACAATCTTTTGTTCCTTTCGTGCAGCGCCGAACACAACAACACGTTGGTTCATGGGACTTTCGGAAACCAACCGATTCGAGTTTGTTTCCAAGGTCAAAGCTTCAATAGAGAGATTGTCTGCTCTCCAATATGTATAGAGGCGCATTCTGAACCTGCTGATTCTGACGGAACAATAGAATTGTTCCTGCCATTTTCATCGGATCAGTGAAAAAAACTGGACATTGAATATCTGCATTTCAAGATGGATGTTTTGAAGGTTTCTGTTAAATGGTTTTTTAAAACATGATGATAAATGGATTGTGATTGCAATGGCTTGTAAATTGGATGTGAATTTTATTTAACAGATCTATCTATCCTGTGGAAACGAACCAATTTGAATCGAAAAAAAATCAATGATTCTTAGGTGGTCTGCGGCTAAATGATTGTTGTTTACATAAAAGAATATTGTTGGAAAACACTCATAAAGTGTATGGCCTTTCGTTTTTCTGAAGGTTGTAAGAATCAATGCAGTTAATAAAAAATATTTATCAAGTAGTTCTGAATAAATAGTATATCAACTTGTTCCTGATTGAAGGTTGTGTTAAGAACAAGGTCATCAATATGATAAATCAACTAAAATTTAGCTTTGCGGAGGGGATGCCGATGGGCGAGCTATTTCCATCAGATATTGACTATCTGGTCTTTACAGTTGATAGGAAGCGGTATGGTATTCCGTACCTTAATGTGGTTTCAATCGTTGATATGCCAAGCAATCAAACAGTGATCCCAAGTTCGCCACATGAGATGCGTGGTGTGGTCTGTTTTCGGGATGAGAGTTTGTCGGTGATTGATCTTCGGCTCTGTTTTGGGGCAACCAGTCGGGGGCAGGAAACTGAAGAACTCATAAGCAATATGGCATTACGCAAACAGGATCATATCAACTGGTTGGGCAATCTGAAAAAATCCGTTTTCAATCATGAACCAATCACAGTGCAAACCAATCCGCACAAATGTGCCTTTGGCATGTGGTACGACAATTTCCAAAGCGATAATGCAAATTTAAAAGCCTACATGGCTCGATTCGATAAGCCACATCAACAGATTCATCACCTTGCCGTGGATGCCGAGCGTCTGATCAAGTCAGGGCAAGAGGAAGCAGCCAAACAATTGATTCAATCGGCAGAACAGGATGTGTTGCAAAAATTGTTGAGCTTGTTTGAAGGTATTGAACATGTCGTTCGTGCATACCTTCTTGAATACATCGTCATTGTTCAAATTGAAGGCCAGCAGTTTGGGCTTTCAGTGGATGATATTAATGTGTTCAGTCGGCTTGAGAGTATACAGCATCCTCTTCCTTCCAGTATGGGCGGGGATTCATCAGTACAGAATCTTGTTCAGGGGATAGGGCGCTATAAAAACGATGTTGAAGACCGTATGGATGATGTCCTTTTGCTGGATGTTTCCAGAATTGTCAATCAGTGTGATATTGCTGCATAGTCAGCAGTCCATGTCTCGTTAAGTTGTGCTGTTTCGTAGCTCTTATTCAACAGTACGGAGGGTTTGTAGTCCTTCGTACTGTTGAATGCAGTCTGAAATTCATTCCAGTATGTCCTCAACCACAACGGCTCGGTTCAGACAGGGGTGTCCTGTCCACACTGTTGTTGGTTTCGCTCTTCAAGCAACACATCTCATACGCCTCTCGTGCGTCTATTTATAAATAATCAAGTGCAAGTAAGCCGATGTGGCAGGAAACGCATGCAGGAAAGAGTTGCAGGGCAAAATAGGGCAAAAAGTGCCCGTCCTGGAAACTTAATAATCGATATGTAAATTATTAATGCAAGCAAAAACAGTGTGTTAAGCATGCAAAATCAAATGGCATGAAAAATGATAATAAAGAGCTAAAGAATATTGAAAAAACGCCGATAGCGCGGGTCTTGTCCCGGGATTTGTGCATGGAGCGTCTATAAGGAGAATGGGTGTGAACGCGACAGGATCCGTAAATGATATTTCGGTCTATGATCCCAATGCGATCAAGTATGAAGATACGGAAGCCGATGCCGAACAGATGCGCATCGACTTTCTTACCATGCTTACCGCGCAGTTGGAGTTTCAAGACCCTTTGGAGCCAATGGAGAATACTGATCTGACCGCGCAGATGGCGCAGTTCTCCAGTTTGGAAGAGCAACAGCGTGGCAATTCATTGCTGGAAAAATTGCTCAATGCTCAGGGCGCAAGTCAGATGAATAACGCTGTTTCCTATATCGGTCGTCAGGTGATGGCTGAAGGAAACGGCCTTCAAGTGGATGGTGGTGCAGGGGATCTCGCTTTTGATCTCAATTCGCCTGCCATGGTCGGTGTGACCGTCTATGATGAAGCCGGATCACCGGTGAAAATCATAGAAGGTCGTCCTTACGAGTCTGGTGAACATCGTCTGGATATCAACAATCCGGCGTTGGGTGAGTCTCTGCCGGATGGAAACTACACCTTTAGTGTGACTGTTGCTGAAGCTGCCGACAGTGGTGCCCGTGCAACGCCTCTTGAGGTGGGTGTTGTGAAGGGTGTTCGTCAAAGCGGAGATGGTGACGTTGAGTTAGATCTGAATGGTCGCAGCGTCCAACTGAGTCAAGTTCGTCGCGTAGAACTGGCTGGAAGTTGATGATGCGCCGCTTAGGCTGAATTAAATAACCCCCGATAAAATAATAAACAGTTCAGTCGAAGTAGGCAGCAGGCTTTGACAGGAAGAGAAAGTCGCTGAGTTAAGGAGTCATCATGTCTATCATGCAAGCAATGTTCGCAGGGTCAAGCGCACTTACCAATTATGGTGAGGCTATGACCGTTATCGGTAACAACCTTGCGAACGCGAATACCACTGCGTTCAAGGGAAGTCGAGCAACATTTGAAGATGTTCTCATCCAGACTGTGGGTGTGAGTGGCACACGGGCCGCCACCCAGGTCGGTACAGGCGTGGGTATTGCGTCTGTTGATCAAAATATGGAGCAGGGATCGTTCAACGCGACAACCAGCGTGATTGATCTGGCTATCGATGGTAAGGGCTTTTTTAAGTTGAAAGACCCTGATCCCGGCACAGCCTCCGCAGGTGTGTTGTTGCCTGCATCGCCCACCAATGAAGATACTTTCTACACGCGTGCAGGTGATTTCAAGAAAACCAATGAAGGTCTGTTGGTAGCCAATAACGGTTTGGTCCTTCAAGGTTGGGCGTTGGATAAGACCGGTACAGCCTCCAGTAGCTCTACGGAAGATGTTGATATCTCCGTGTTTGATAAAAGTCCGCCCAATGCCACCAACTATGTTTCAGTGGGGCTCAATCTGAGTGCGGATTCCGAGCAGATTACTGATCCGCTGCATCAGACATATGATCCCAATGATCCATTGAGCTACAATCACTCCACATCGGTTCGTGTTTATGACTCCTTGGGTAAAGGTCACAATGTGGACCTTCATTTCAAGAAGTCCGATACCAATACCTGGGAATGGCATGCGGTAACTCAGTCTGATGAACTGAGTGCCGACCACCGACTCACCACCGATGGAGTGGACGAAACTTTGACGGCTGTGGATATGACCGACGGTAATGTCAAGGATGCGCCAGCTGCTGGCACTGAAGGTGATGTCGGTTATACTGCTGGCATCCTCAAATTTGATTCCATGGGACGGCTTGAGACTGAAGGCTCAACGCCCATTACATTCAACTTTGTTGACAGTGTTGATGCACCGCAGGAAATATTGTTTGACTTTGGTGATGCAATCGGTACAAATGGTGATTCTACAAACGATTTCTTCCGTGATGTCAATTCATTGCTCTACGATGAAGCCGTGTCGGAAGTGACCGCGGAGTCGATTACAAATACCGGTAAAAGCGGTACGGTTCAGTATGCTGGTGAGTTCGCTACCCTGAAGCTCAATCAGGATGGATACTCCACTGGATTCATGGATTCCATGTCCGTGAACAGTGATGGCACGATTTTTGGAACGTATACCAACGGACAAACCCGACCACTCTATCAAGTGGCCTTGGTGGACTTCGATAATGAGGGTGCTTTAGAGCAGATTGGTGCCAATCTTTTTGCTCAAACACATCTCTCAGGCGAACCACGTCAGGGCGAACCTGAAAGCGGTCGGTTGGGCAGTATCATCAACTTCTCATTGGAACAGGCCAATGTGGATATGTCTTCTGAATTCGTTCGGATGATCTCCACTCAGCGGGCCTTCCAGGCCAGTTCCCGTATCGTGACGGTGACGGACGGCATGTTGGAGGAGTTGATTGCTCTGAAACGGTAAAGGCGTGTCTAACTCCTGATGAATGGGAAAGAGGCGGCTTTTGCCGCCTCTTTTTTTTGGATAACGCAACTGGACGGTGGCATTCACCCCGACCCAGTAAATTTTAGACTCGTTCAACGGCTGGTGGGCGGCGGATCGCTTCCTTCTATTTACTCGGAATCCAGCCGTACTGATCAGAGAGTATGCAGCGGAGGTTTTACCATGGCAGATGATTTTGAAGGAGAAGGCGGGGAGGAAGGCGGCGGTGGTCTAAGTATCGTTAAAATCCTTTTGATTGCGCTCCCGGCTTTACTACTTGGTGCTGGTGCAGGATTCTTCCTTGGTGGCTCTATGACAGAGCAGAGTATCGCCGAAGCGGAGATCGTTGATCCTGAGGGTGCTAAAGAAGATCCTTCCGAAATGGTGGGTGAGATCTATAAATTAGATCCCTTCGTGGTCAATCTTAACGAGCCGCGTGGTAATCGTTACTTGAAGACCACCATTCAGCTTGAATTGGATACCCCGGAATTGCGTCCTGAATTGGAACGGCGTCAGCCACAGATTCAGGATATGATCCTGGCGCTGTTGGCCTCAAAGACAACCAAAGACCTACAGGCGTTGGAAGGTAAATTTCGGCTACGGGAAGAACTTTTGTCCCGAATTAATACTGCCCTGGTCCACGGAAACGTGAAGCGGGTCTACTTCACCGAGTTCGTCATTCAGTAGGCGAAGGAATCGGGAGAGGGACGTCCCATGTCCATGATTCTGTCACATGAAGAGATTGATTCACTCCTCCAGGGTTTGGAGGATGGTGCCATTGATTTTGAGGATATCGATGATGATATTCCCTCAGCGGCGCAAGAAGATCTCAAGGTAACGGCTTTTTTCTTTGGTCAGAAAACCGCCATCCGGGTAGGTGCGCTACCGGGTTTGGATCTGATCAACGAGCATTTGGCTTCCCAGCTTTCTTTTAAGCTAACCCAGAAAGTGGGGCGTGAAGTCCATGTGCAGCCCAAAGCCACAGTTAACCAAATTTTTGGCCGGTTCCTGCACGGGCTTGATCCGCCAATCTTTATCAATATCCTGCGGGTTGAACCCTCGCAGTCCATGAGCTTACTCTCCATTGATGGGGATGTGATGTATCACATCCTGGAGGGTTTTTTTGGCGGCGTTGGTGAGTCTGAGCGTCCGTTTCGAAACTTCTCTCCGTTCGAGATGAAAGTGATCGATCGGATCATGGACGTAACGCGGGAACAGATTGAACTCTCATGGAAAAAATTAGATCCGTCGTTTCGGCTGATCGTCAATCGTTGGGAAAACCAGCCACAGTTTGCGGCGGTTATGCCTCTGGATGAGAATGTCTTTCTGATCACCTTTGCCATGGAGGTGGGAGATGCGGAAGGAACGTTGACCATCTGCTTCCCCTCGGTAATCCTTGAACTGTTCAAACAGCAGTTGAAAGTTGGCTTTCAGCAGCGTGAGCAGGTCGATGGTGCCTCCATGTGGATGGCGGCTCTGGTGGCTGAGTTGAACCAAGTGCCGGTTGATGTCGTTCCCGTTGTGGATCGCCTGGAAATGTCGGTCAAGGAGATGCTTAACCTCAAGGCCGGTGATGAGCTTGAACTCAATACCGACATGGCTGAAGAGATGGATGTCGATGTTGAAGGAAAGACAAAATTTCGTTGTATCGCCGGTGTTTCTGAAGGTAACCGTGCGGTCCGCATCACCCGAATTGTAAGAAAAGAAGACGAGGAAAAGGACGATGGCTGAAGAGATTTCCCTATCTGATGATGGAGGCGGCATCTTCGGTGACGGCGCCCTGACTGGCATGGACGACGCGGATCTTGGCGTGCCCAAGAACCTGGATCTTCTCATGGATGTCCCGCTGGATGTGTCGGTCCGGCTGGGTAAAAAAACCATGAAGATCCGTGAGTTGCTCAAGCTCAATAAAGGCTCGCTCATCGAACTTGAAAAAGAGGCGGATGATCCGCTGGAGATCTATGTCAATGATCGTTTGCTTGCCTATGGTGAGGTGGTGATGATCAAAGATAAATTGGGTATCCGTATCACTGATATCGTTTCACTGAAGGAACGATTGGAAAGCCTGCGTTGAACATGACAGGTCTTCGCCTGTTCCTGTTCCTACTCCTGTTCGGTGCGGGATTTGTGCCCGCACCGGCTTTTACTGAGGAGGTCGCTACGACTTCGGCTCAGGCAGAAGTGCTTTCTGAAAAATCATCTGAGCAAGGCGAAAAAATCGTCTTGGAGCCACTCGTTGAATCAGAAAGCACTTCTGAGCAGAATTCCGCACAACAACTACCAGATCAGGCCGAACCTGTTTCACAGCTTCCTGATCAACAGGTGAGCAACGCCTCTATAGCGCCCAATGAAAATCCGTTCTTAAAGCCATTTAAAGCTGATCCTGAATCGGAACCGGTTGACTTGTTGACAGAAGCAGTACAGATTACCGGGTATCTAATAGTCGTTATTGCTCTGGGCGTTTTGGCCGTTCGATTTGGTCGAAAGTTCCAACCAGCAGGATTTGGTGACCGCAAAATTGAGTTGTTGGCGGGTCGCAATCTTTCTCCTGGTGTCGGTGTCCGATTGATTCGGGTTGGTGGGCGTTCTTGGTTGGTTGGTGTAACCAAAGAACAGCTTTCCGTCATTGCCGAACTGAGCAAGGATGATTTGTCCTCCTTTAAAGAGTAGCTGTGCGTTTTCATTCTCAAATGAAAACCGCGCTGTGTGCAGAGGGAAGGACAGCCTAATTTTTGCACTTTTTTAAGGAATAGTATCTGGTGAGGCGGGTTCCGGCATTTATCGCCTTAGTGGCTATATCGACCTTTATTTTCCTTCTGCCTGAGTTGGTTCAGGCGGCTGACCTCACCTTTCCGCAAATCACCTTCAGCACTGGTGGTGACGCTGAACCTGATCAAGTAAGTATCGCGCTACAGATCGTGGCGTTGATGACGCTATTTTCGTTAGCGCCGAGCTTTTTGATCATGGTCACCAGTTTCACCCGCGTGGTGGTGGTGATGTCTTTTGTCCGGCAGGCCATGGGCTTGCAGGGACAACCGCCTAATCAGGTTCTTATCGCTTTGGCGATGTTCATCACATTCTTTGTGATGGGGCCTGTCTTTGACCGTGTCTACGACAATTCGATTCAACCTTATCTGGATAAACAAATTAACGAAGAAACCGCTTGGGAACGAGGGGTTGCGCCCATTCGCTCGTTTATGATTCGTCAGACTCGTGAGAAGGACCTTGCCCTGTTTATGCGTCTTTCTGGCGTTGAAAAGACGGCGAGTCCTGATGATGTGCCTTTGCGGTTGGTTATCCCGGCTTTCATGATTTCGGAGTTGAAAACGGCGTTTCAGATTGGGTTTATGATTTATTTGCCCTTTTTGATTGTTGATATGGTTGTGGCGAGTGTGGTTATGAGTATGGGTATGATGATGTTGCCGCCGTTGGTGATATCGATGCCGATTAAGTTGATTTTGTTTGTGTTGGTTGATGGGTGGAGTTTGGTGGTTGGGTCGTTGGTGCAGTCGTTTAGGTAGTAGAGTAGCCGGGATAGGTTTGGAAAGGGACGTGTCCCTTTCCAGCGGGGCAAGGGCAGAGCCCTTTAAAGAAATAAAAGGCGCGTTGCTCAGGAGCACTTTTTGTGCTGAGTCTGTGAGTAACCGGGATAGGTTTGGAAAGGGACGTGTCCCTTTCCAACGGGGCAAGGGCAGCGCCCTTTAAAGAAATAAAAGGCGCGTTGCTCAGGAGCACTTTTTGTGCTGAGTCTGTGAGTAACCGGGATAGGTTTGGAAAGGGACGTGTCCCTTTCCAACGGGGCAAGGGCAGCGCCCTTTAAAGGAAATAAAAGGCGCGTTGCTAAAAAGCACTTTTTGTCCAAAGGACGAAAAGTGCGCCAGCGCCGTGGCCTAAAGGGCCACACAATTAAAAAGGCCCCAAAGGGGCCGTCCGGGCCAAAGGCCCGCCCCGCCAAAGGCGTAGCTCCCAAAGGGAGCGCAAAACCAACAGCCAAAATAATTCCCAGTAAAGTAAAAAACCAAATATCCAACCACAATTCTCCCAAATAAAAATAGCAAGATAGACCAGCAAAACACGCTTTAGAAACATACCCCTTTGGGGTTGATTAGAAGTACGCCCCTTTGGGGTTGATTAGAAGTACGCCCCTTTGGGGTTGATTAGAAGTACGCCCCTTTGGGGTTGATTAGAAGTAC
>JADFWU010000018.1:0-13305 GCA_015234045.1 Magnetococcales bacterium | reverse complement strand
GCCCCTTTGGGGCTAAGTTGTCGCACAGTTTGTCTGATGGATAAGTCGGCCCTTTGGGCCTCCGGTTGTGTGGTCCTTCGGACCACGGCGCTACGCATTTTCCGTCCTTTGGACAAAAAATGCTCCGGATGCTAACGCGCCTGATTTAGTTTAATGTGGGCTCTGCCCACACCCGGTAAGGGCGGCACAGCCTCCCTTACAACCCAACCAGTTTTAGAATGTGGGCTCTGCCCACACCCGGTAAGGGCGGCACAGCCTCCCTTACAACCCAACCAGTTTTAGAAATGATATGCCCCAAGAAACTCAAATCCCATTCGCCCAAGCCCCCCAATCCCCATTCCCCACAGCTAAAACCGTCATCCTCCCCATTCCCTACGGCGGAACAACCTCCTACGGCGGCGGCGCAGAAAAAGGCCCACAAGCCATCCTAGAAGCCAGCTGCTACATGGAACTATTCGACGAAGAGCTAAAAAAAGAAATCTGGCGCACAGGATTACACACACTACCCTTCCTAGAACCAGACCTAACCGGCCCAAAAGAGACCCTAGCTAAAATCACCAAAACCTGCCTACCCATATTCAAGCAACAAAAACGCATAGCAGTGCTAGGTGGTGAACACTCCATAACAACAGGTGTCCTGTGGGCCCTACAACAAGCAGATCCAAGACCCTTCTCAGTGCTTCAATTAGATGCACACGCAGACTTACGCAATACCTATCAAGGAACCGGATTCTCACATGCCTGTGTCATGCGCAGGATTCATGAAATGGGCCATCCGTTTGTACAAGTAGGTCTACGCTCTTTAAGTGAAAAAGAGTGGTCGTTTATCGAGGATAACGGCCTGATGGATAACGTGTTCTGGGCAAGAAAAATCATTCCAGAGCAAAATGATGTCTGGATGGATCAAGTCATAGCCCGACTCAATGAACGGGTATATATAACAATAGATCTGGATGTGCTCGATCCCGGTATCTTCCCCGCAACAGGAACACCAGAACCAGGCGGATTGGACTATTACACGTTGTTAAAGCTATTGCGAAGAGTCACACAAGAACGAGACGTTGTAGGGTTTGATCTCGTAGAGTTGGCACCAATTGCAGGACAACCAGCCAGTGATTTCCTAGCCGCGCGCATCGCGTATAAAATGATGGGCTATATGTAAGAACCACGAAAATCAGTAATCATCCACGACACGCACAGAATAAAAATCTATTCCGTTTCCGCCAGCTGAGATATTACGCTGTCCGTCATGGGAACGCCCCGAGATGTTAGCCTCAGGTCCTGTTCAAACCGCTCAACAAACCCCCATTCAATCAGACGGTCCAATGTCTGAATCTGGGCTGGTGAAAAAGGTCGGCCAGTGACCCATTCATACATTGGTATAGATGCTCCTTCCGCGCAGCGTAATCCCATGAGTAGACATTCATAGCCAGCTTCGTTACGTGAAGGTTTATTGGTCTGCCAAGGGTGTGGTTCTTTTGTATCTCTTTCGAGATACAAAGAGATGAATTCCTCAACATTGGCTGTGTTGTTGGTGCGAATTAATCTGCCGTCTAATGCGGTGATTTTGCCATGTGCCGCACAGCCGAGACCAATATAGTCGCCAAACCGCCAGTAATTCAGATTATGGATGCACGAGTGCCCTGAAAGAGCAAAGTTCGAAATTTCGTAAGCGTCATAACCAACACCAGTGAGAAACGAACGGGTATGATTAAATTGGGCCAGCTGTTGGGATTCAGAAAGAGGTGAAAGAGTGCCCGATTGCCATTGATGATGAAATGCAGTGCCCTGTTCCAACGTGAGAGAGTAGCAGGAGATATGCGGCGGTTTAAGTGTCTCTACTGCTTGGGCAAGCTCTTGTTGCCATTGGTGTAATGAAAGGTTTGGTGTGGCGTGGATAAGGTCAATGTTGAAATTGGTAAAGCCAGCATCACAGATGTTGTCTACAGCCGCTACGGCTTGTTCAACACTGTGTGGCCGTCCAAGACGCTTTAACCGAATAGTGGCCAAGGCTTGAACGCCAAGGCTGATGCGGTTGATCCCTGCTTGTTTATAGCCGTGAAGTTTCTCGCGGCTCAATGAGTCCGGGTTGGCTTCTAAAGTGATCTCACAGGCTGGAGAACGTGTCCAATAGGTGCTGAGGGTCTGTAATAGCGCGTGATAAAATTCTGGACGGAGTAGGGAGGGTGTGCCGCCGCCAATAAAAATAGAGTGAATCGGGCGGCTGTCTGATGCTAAAAAAGTACGCCAATGCAAAAGCTCATTCTGTACCGCCCGAAGATAACGTTCTTCAGGCGGTTGTCGATTGGCTTGACTGTGAAAGTCACAGTAAGGACATTTGGAAGTACAAAATGGAATATGAATGTAGAGAGAAAGTGGCGGCAGCCTCATTCCGGCTTGGAGAAAAGCAGCTTCCTCTGCTGTGCGATCAGATCATGGATGCCCTTTTCAGCTAAATCACTCAGTGCATTCAGATCAGCACGGCTAAAAGGTGCGCCTTCCGCTGTACCCTGAACTTCTACAAAACCACCAGAACCGGTCATGACAAAGTTCATATCCGTTTCACAGTTGGAATCTTCACTGTAGTCCAGATCCATCAACGGTGTACCGTCTACCATGCCACAGCTGATGGCGGCGATAAAATCGGTGATCGGCAGTTCCTTGATCAGCTTGCGATCCAGAAGGGACTGGCAAGCATCGTTCAGAGCGATAAAAGCACCGGTAATGGAGGCGGTACGCGTACCGCCATCGGCCTGGATTACGTCACAGTCAATCCAAATGGAGCGTTTGCCCAGTTTCTTTAGATCAACGACAGCACGTAAAGAACGGCCAATGAGACGTTGAATCTCAAGGGTACGTCCGCCTTGCTTGCCACGGGTGGCTTCACGAGACGAACGGGTATGAGTGGAGCGGGGCAACATGCCGTACTCGGCTGTTACCCAGCCTTTACCTGAATTTCTAAGCCAACGGGGTTGGGCTTCGTCAACTGAAGCAGTGCATAACACGCGGGTATTGCCAAAATGAATCAGGCATGAGCCCTCAGCATGTTTGAGATACCCGCGTTCTATGGTAACCGGACGCATTTGGTCCGGGAGTCGTCCATCAGCTCGTGTCATTTGGATATTAGACAATGCCCTTTTTAACACCCAATTGAATGGCATCGCTCACCAACTGGTGAACACCGCCAACAGTATCCATGGGGATACCGTACATGGGCAGGATTTTGCTGAATTGGGCTTTACAGATGGCGCAGATCAAAGCCAAGAAGTTGACATCATGATCTTCCATCACCCGTTTCAGAGCAGTAACGCGCGGTTGAGCGCCTTTGACACGCAAGTCCATCAACTCATCGGTAAGTAGACCGCCGCCACCACCGCAGCAGAATGTCTTCTCATTGATGGTATCTTCATCCATATCAATGAAGTTGTTGCATGTGGCACGAATCAAATCACGCGGAATGCTGAACTGACCGCCAGGATTTGAACCCATGCGTGAAGCACGCGCAACGTTACAGGAGTCGTGGAACGTGACTGTGCGGTGATCGTTGGCTTCCTTGTCCAACACCAAAGCGCCCCGTTTAACGAGATCATGTGTGAACTCGCAGATATGTTGGGGAACCGGATAGTTGGGATCAAGAAAATCAAACGGACCGTTCAAAGTGTTCCAGAAGCTGTAAGCCACACGCCAGGCATGACCGCATTCGCCAACCACAATCCGTTTGACATTCAAATCACGGGCTTGGTCCGCTACGCGCTTGGCAATCTTCTGCATCTGATCGAACGATCCGATAAACATGCCGAAGTTGGCCGCTTCAGAAGCGTAAGAACTGATGGTATAGCTGATGCCAGCTTGATGGAATACTTTGGCATAGCCCATCAATGATTCAATATGTGGCGCACTGAAAAAGTCAGCAGAAGGTGCGATCAAAAGCACATCAGCGTTAGGCTGATCCAAAGGCAGTTTTACCTCATGGCCGGTCAGCTCAAGAATCTCTTCCTCCATAAACTGAAGGGTGCCTTCAAGAGCAGGCTGAGGAATGCCAAGGTTGTTACCTACAACGTGGACTTTGGCGATGATCTCGGCTGAGTACTTGTGACCCACACCGATACCGTCCATCAACTCACGTGCCGCCATGGTGATTTCTGCGGTGTCAATGCCATAAGGGCAGAACACCGAGCAGCGCCGACACTGCGAACACTGATGGAAGTAGGTCATCCAGTCATCCAGGACCTCTTCATCAAGCTCTTTAGCTCGAACCACACCAGGAGCGATTTTGCCAGCTACAGTATAGTAACGACGGTAGACCTGACGAAGCAGTTCTGCACGCTGCACCGGCATGTTGTTGGGATCTTTTGTGCCGAGATAGTAGTGACACTTATCAGTACACGACCCGCACTTGACGCAGATGTCCATGTAGACTTGCAATGAGCGATACTTCTTGAGTAAATCACCCAGCTTTGCTACGCCTTTTTCTTCCCAGTCCGGTAGTCGCTCAGGAGGAAAATCCAGAGGCTCCATATGAATCGGCTTGGCAGGAAAAGGCTCCATGCCGGACATTGTACCCACCTCAAGACGCGGTGTTTCAATGTCCTTCGTGATTTCAGGAACTACGGTATCATTAGCCACAGAAAGGCTCCTTGAAATCTAATCTCACTGCGAAAGTATCAATAGGACTTTCACACACTGAGCGTGGCAGGGAGTCAACCCCGTCCACGAGATTTATCGTTCTAAATCGCACCTACCCAAAGGATAGACGCGGCGGACACAGGATGATCATCATCCTGTGTCCACAAAGCGTTTAACTGGTCGTTAGTATTTTGACCAGGGATTGACATGCTTGATTTCCCGGGGGTTGTCCCGCTGGTTGCGTGTTGGGCTGAAGAAGATACCGCCCATATGCATCAGCTTGGAGAACGGGAAGATCACCATCAAAATCAGCACCATGCCAAAGTGGACCAAGAACAGCGTGTCTCCGGGAGCGGTAAAGCCCTGGAAGGTGATCCAGTTAATCATGGCGGTCTTGATGGAAATGATGTCAGGCCGATAGACAAACTTCATCAACAAGCCGGTCACACCAATGCCGATCAAAAGCAGAAGCATCAGATAGTCAGCCGGTGAAGAGATATGCCGGACCCGGTCCACCCAATAGCGGCGAACAAGTAGAAAACCCAAAGCCCCAACCATGACGATACCGGCAATGATGCCGAAAATCTGAAGATGGGCGAAAAAGTCAGGCAGTGGATTGATGAAATAGCGGAGGTGCCGGAGAGTAACCAGTGCCAGGGCCAGGTGAAAGACGTATCCGCCAAGCCAAGTCCATTTGTTACCTTTAAACAAGCTGTGGAAGAAAGCCACTTCTGTGAACATTCGTACGACCACACCCGATGTCGTGATTGGAGCCGGGGTGGTGGGAATTTTTAACGGAGCTGGTGTCTTGAAGTACACCATGATCCGCCAGGTAAACCCTACGACGAAGATCAAGAGGGCCAGATAGGCGAGGATCGACAGCATCCAGCTTCCCCCAAATAAAAGAATGGGTTGGTCAAGTCTGCATCCAACAGTTGATGCGGGGCGACCATGTGAAAAAAACGGCTGACCTCCGAAAATGCTTCGGAGGGCAGCCGGTGTTTCAGACCTTAACTACCGTTGCTTTCCCGACCGTCCGCTTAAGAGGGGCGGTTGGTCAGCATGCGGCAGTGAGACCTATCGGTGTGCGCAATTCCAAAAAGGAATTAGACGCAGCCGGTGGGCTTGGGCAGGCCAGCAACTTTACAGGCTTGCTTGGCAGGTCCACCAGGATAGAGGTCATAAAGATACTTGGTGTTGCCTTTTTCTTTACCGAGTTTCTTGCCAATGGCTTTGGTCAAGATGCGGATCATTGGAGCGATCTTGTACTCTTCATAGTACTCACGCAGAAATTGGACAACTTCCCAATGAGACTCAGTCATCTCAATGCTTTCGGCTTTGGCCAAATAAGCGGCCACATCTTCGTTCCATTCGTTCAGGTCTACCAGGTAGCCGTCTTCGTCAGTCTCGTAAGTGGTGCCGTTTAGTTCAAAGCTTCCCATGTTTGCTTCTCCTCAGAGGTTTGTATCAACAGATCGCAGAACAATGTATTAAAAACGATCGGATTCTGAATCCATTGGGTCGCCTGCTTGTAACAGGCAAAACGTGTTATCCGGCGCGGGGGATGGCGCTCAGGCTTTGCCCATGACCGGGGCGGAATATTAGTATATCCTAAACTTCGAAAATTAGGATATCATGATTTTCCAAACCAGGGCAAGACACCAAAAGACGCTTAATCACTTTCCCGGTGTGATTTTTATGTAACCATACTGTAACCAAACGTAAAATTGCATTATACAGGTTACGCTTATGCCGTCATGTTAATGCCCTGTATGTGTGCATCTGTCAATCATTATTAAGTGTGAGTCTTAGCAGTGGTACGCGCTTCGCAGTAATAACAGTCTGTTTGTACACACATTATTTATTGCAAAACAGGTCAATAAACAGCGATAATTTTCACGTCAACGAATGGTTGTTAAAGATACGTCAGATCCCTGTCTCTGTATCACGCGCGGGTACATCGACAGCACAGAAAACATTCGCCGAATATTGTAATCAGCGTCTTGATTTTTTCACTATGCGTTGACTAACCCCAATTCCAACAGGCTTAATGTAACGCCAAAATCTGTCGGGCGGCAGGTTTTTTTATATAAAAGTTTGTCTACTTTATCCATGATCCGGTCATCACCCGGTATCTCAACGATCTAAACTAGTCGCATTCAAGACCAAAGGAGAGCGGTGTCATGAAGCCCAAGCATCATGTTTTTGTTTGTATGAATCAACGTCCTGAGGGGCATCCTAAAGGTTCCTGTAAAGCGCTTGGTTCGCATCAGGTTATTGATGCCTTCTATGGCGAACTTGAGAAGCGCGGATTGTTCGAGTCTATTCTTGTTACCGCTGCTGGCTGCATGGGGCCTTGTATGCAAGGTCCAACGGTTGTGGTTTATCCTGAAGGTGTTTGGTATGGCAAAGTGAAGCCCGCTGATGTGGCTGAGATCTTTGACACCCATCTTGTGCCTGATGAAGGCGCGCCGCTGGATCGTCTGCGGATTTTGTAAAAACTGAATTGATTCAATAAAAAAAGCAGCCTTTGGGCTGCTTTTTTTATTGTTCATTGTCAGTGTGTTGTATGAATTGTTGATTGGTTTTGCTAAAGAATCAATGTTGTAAAATGGTCAACATTGAAAAAAATGGGTTGAATCATCTCATGAAATGGCAGTATAGTCTGTCCCGCCTGAGAAGAGTTCGCAGATCGAAGGGGAACTTTGATTTGATTAACGCATATGACTCTTCCTGACCTGGGGCTCTATGGTGTTTGGGGGAATGCCGCCCCAGGTTTTTTTTACTTATTTTCTGCACATTTCATCCTTCCTCGTGGTCCTAACCTTGGCCACAACCTGCACTAATGCGTTATCCTTGACTCTCCAATTTATCCCATCAACTTGGACAAAGTATTGCCGCCGCGATATGCGGCGGCGTAATGTTGTCTGTTTTTCGTAAGTTTATCAATGACAAACAAGCTATCCACACAGCCCTATAAAGGCACGCGTGATTTTCTTCCTGAAGAGATGTCCATTCGCACTCAACTGTTTGAAACTCTGTTTCAGGCGGTGGAATCGTTCGGATTTCAGCGTTATGACGGTCCAGTATTGGAATCGGCTGAGATTTATGAGGCCAAGTCTGGCGAGGAGATTGCCAATCAGCAACTCTATAGTCTGGTGGATAAGGGCAACCGTCGTTTGGCGCTCAGGCCGGAGATGACACCCTCTGTGGCACGGATGATTGCACGCAGTGCTGGTACCTTGAGTTTTCCGGCTCGCTGGTACTCTCATGTCAACTGTCACCGTTATGAACGGCCTCAGCGTGGCCGTGTGCGTGAGCATTGGCAGTTGAATGTGGATATGTTCGGCAGTGAATCCGCTGAAGCTGAGGTAGAGATTTTTGACCTGATTCATGCACTGCTCGGTGCCATGGGTGCTTCGGATGATCAGTATGTATTGCGTGTCAATGACCGCATCCTGGTTGAAGCGGCGTTGACCAACCATGTAGGGGTTCCCGAAGAGAAGCGCACCGACGTGGGCATGATCATCGACCGTTGGGAAAAGGTCAATGAAGCCGCCCGCGCCAAGGCCATGGCTGAATTAGGGTTGGATGGTGCGCCATTTGAGCGATTGTGTGAACTGGTCAACATGGACCTGGATGCTTATTGCCAGGCCGCTGGTCCAGAAGCGGTAGAGCGTTCGCGGATTGTTGCGATTATTCGTGAAAAACAGTCACAAGCGCCGATTCAATTCGATCCCATGATCATGCGTGCGTTCAACTACTACACTTCTACGGTATTTGAGGTGTTTGATACTGACCCTAAGAATCGCCGTTCTATTTTCGGGGGAGGGCGCTACGATGATCTGGCTTCGCTATTCACCAAGCAGAAGATTCCAGGCATTGGTTTTGGTATGGGTGATGTGACCACCTGGAATTTTATGGAGAGTCACGGCTTATTGCCTAAGCCAGACACCGGGGCGCAGGTCTATCTGTTCTCCACCGAGGCGGAAGGTCAGGCCATGGTGCGTCAGGCGGCGCGAACGTTTCGGCAAGCGGGATACCGTACGTCAACGGCCATGGGACCAACTCGGATGCGGAATGGTTTGAAACAGGCCAATCGAATGGGCGTGATCTTTGCTGGTATCATTGGAACCAGTGAGATTGAGAATAATAGTCTGACAATTAAAAATATGAAGTTGGGTGATCAGGATATTGTCGATCAGGAAACGCTATTGGATCATCTGAAAAGTTTTATGATCCAGCCAGTAAAATATCGGTAGCATTATCCTTGGGGGAGGATATTGGTTGTCATTGCTGAATACTTTGAACTGTCTTGCCATATTGGCTTAGAGGGCTAATGCCATGTCTAATTCTGCACTGAATCGTTTGTCCATTCAGACACGATTGTTAATCGTGATCCTGATTCCACTGGGGCTGATGTTGTGTATCGGTTTACTTTCCTGGTGGCAACAGAAGGACACAAACGACACGCTGAACCGAATAAGCAACTACCATCTACAGATGACACTGCTCTCTCTTGGAATGAAGTATGATGTGGCTCAGGTTCAGCAGTGGTATACCGATATTTCCGCCACACGGGGTCAAGATGGCCTTGATGATGGTTTTAGTGAAGCCGCCGCTTTTGCTAAGACATTTAGAGAAAAACTAAGCCAGGCGGAAAGCGTTATGGCGGAGAATGGTGATCCGCGTTCCACTTGGTTTAACGAGTTGAAAGAGGCGTTTAGTCAATATGATGCCATGGGTGCTGAGATGGCGCGCGCCTATGTGAAACAAGGGCCTGTTGGCGGTAATAAGCTGATGGGTCAGTTTGATGGCAAGGCCGCTAAAATGGCGGATCTCATGACACCGTTTGTGGAAGAGGCGGTGACGGAAATTCGGGATAACTCATCCGGCCTGTTGGCGACTCTTGGCACTCAGACGATGTTGGTGGTCTCAGTGGTCGGGCTCTGTCTGATCATCTCACTGATTATGGGCTGGTTAATGGTCAAAAGTATTCTTGGCCAGTTGGGGTATGATCTTTCGGATCTGTTTCGTCTACTTCAGGATATGGAGCGCGGTTCATTGGTCGGCGATTTGCCAGAGGCTAAACCCGACACTGTGGCTGGACGGCTTATCCATGTTCGAGACGTGTTGAAAAACAACGTTCAGTTGGTTGGTTTGCAGTCTAAAACTGTTCAGTCATTGGTGTCAGAGCAGCTTGAAGTTAACGAGATTTTGCTTGCCGATTCGCGCAGTAGTTCCGAGCTTTCCAAGGCTGTTCTCAAGGAGAATGACCAACTGGATACGCAGACACAATATTTGAAAAATCATATTGATACTGTCAAAGAGCGGGTTGATTCTGTCACTCAATCCTTTGTAACGCTTTCCAACGAGATCGCACGCATTCATGATTCTGTTGAAGGGGCGAGTCAAAACGTATCTCGAATGGACTCTGCTTCCCGTGAGATGATCAGTGAGCTAAATTGCGTTAGTGACAATCTCAACCAGGTGCGGCAGTCCGTTGATGTGGTTGTACCTTCAGTGGCTGAGGTGGAAAGCTCTGTGCAAGAGATTCGTACACGCTGTCAATTGGCGGACACCATTTCGTTGGAAGCCAAGGATAGCGTTGAAAAGACATTGAGTATCATGAAAAGTCTGCGCCGCTCTTCCGAGGAGATCGACAGTGTGGTGGGGATGATCAACAACATTGCAGAACAAACCAATATGTTGGCGCTCAATGCCTCTATTGAGGCGGCGGGTGCAGGTGAAGCGGGTAAAGGTTTTGCAGTGGTGGCCAATGAGGTAAAAGATCTGGCGCAACAGACATCCAAGGCTACGCAACTGATTGAAGAGAAGATCCAGGATATTCAGACCCGCTCAACGGATGCCGCAGCCGCTACCGATAGTATTACACAGATGATTGGACGTATTTCTGATACCAATCAGGAAATTACCCAGGCTGTGGATGAACAGAGTATGGCGGTAACCGAGATTTCACGTTCGGTGGAGAGTGTCTCATCAGCAGCGGATGAGGTGCATCAAAATGCGGCGCAACTCACCCAAGCGGCTAACGCCGTGGCTGAAGCTTCCAAAGATGCGGCCAACAGTGCTGAAGAGATTAATCAGGCAACCCGTGAATTGACCGCCCTCTCTCAGGAAGTTTCCACACAGAGCAATGATGCCAAACATCGAGCTGATTCTCTGCAAATGGGTGTGGAAGAGATCTACACTGCATCGGTCCGTGTCCAGAAAATGATGCTGGAATCACTTGATTTGACACATTTTCTTGAAGGTACCATTGAGCGATCCAACGCACTGGCCAAAATCAGCAAAGAGACCAGTGTTTCTTTGAAGGAAGCTGGAGAAGGTCTGGATATCGGGCCGGAGTTGTTTGATATCGAGGCCGTTAAACGGGGCCATCTTTCCTGGTTGGGGCGTATTATTGAGGCGCTTAATGGTCGCAATCGCATGGAAGGTGCAGAAGTAGATGACAGTCGTCAATGTGTACTGGGCCAGTGGTATTATTCAGAAGGCCAGCGTCAATTCGGTAGTAATCCGCAATTTGTAGAGCTTGGTCGTGTTCACGAACAGGTCCATTCGGCGGCTCAGGAGGTGTTAAGCCTGTTGAAAGAGGAGTCACGTGATGAGGCTCGTCAGGCTACTGAACGACTGCACATATTGCGTGAAGAGTTGTTTAAACAGTTGAACGATCTTTATCTCGTGGGGCGGTGATCGTGTTATTCCAATTTTAACTTTTGGCAGGGGTGTGGAGTTTGTTTTTGTTTGTATCTTTTGAATTGTATGGTTGTTTAGGCTGAAAACAGGGCGGCCAGGCCGACCATGTTTCCGAGTTGTTTATTCCGATTTAGGCACTATGGTTGGCCTGTCCAAAGATCCGCCGTTTGCCTGATCTTTTCCTGCCTTGCGAATAAAGCCAAGCTGTTTGTTCACGTTCGCGCAACTGGAGCACATCATTGTGTGGAATTTCATCTGCATCCGTTCGGGCAGAGCCAACTTTCGGTCTTGAGAAATCGAGATTAGGCGGGTTATCTCCTTACAACTCATCATCATAGAGGCTCTCCGGTAAACCAGTTCTGTTCCAGGCAGATCCGCAGTTTCATACGGGCTCGGTAGAGTGTGACGTAACAGTTGTTGGTGGTCACGCCCAGTTGGGCGCAGATCTCTTCGATGTCGAGATCCAGAAATTCACGCATGGTGAATATCTGCGCGGTGTTTTTCGGTAGATGGCCCAGGCAGGCGTGGAATATTGCCCAGAACTGTTGCTGGTGCAGGCTCTGTTCAGGATCATCCCAATTGGTTGGGCGTTGTTGCTCGTTCCAGTGGCCATTGTTTTTAAATAGCGTATCGATCTGCTCATCAAGGGCTTCGCCTTCGCGTGACAGGTCGGAAAAACTGATTTCACGCTGATTATGGCGCAGAGAATCAATGATTTTATGGCGCAAAATACCAAAGACCCAGGTTTTTAACGTGGCTTTGCCGGAAAAGCCCTTTTGACCGGATAAAGCCGCTGACATCGCTTCTTGAACAACATCTTCGGCCAATGCTCTGTCTCTCACTTGAAGCAGGGTAAACCGAATCATGTCGTCACGAAATCCGCCAATCTGAGTGGTGTGTGTGTGATCTGATGTCAAGGCAGTTGCGCTCACGGGCGGGTTGCCTCTTCCTGGCGCAGCTGGTTTTTGGCTGCGCTATAGCTGGAAACACTGAATGGCACCAGGAAGTTCCAAATCTGAAAGAGGCGGGCAACGGCTTTTGAAAGGCTCATTGCTTTTCCAGCTTTTGAAGTCGCGTGATTAAAGTGTCAACGGAAATCTCAATAGTTCCGGTAATGTCAAACTCTCGCATCTCAAATATATCACGTTCAGGGTATCGCTGTTGCCAGGTTTTAATACACTGATCACGGTGGCGTAATAGGGCAATAATGTGGTGGCGGTAGAGTTGAACCATGGCGGTGAGCCAACGATTCACCGCCCAGTTGGGAAATGCGTGATCAATGGTGAATCGATCAATCAGTTGGATCACCGATTCAGCAGAGTGCCATGTTTCATCAGTCACCCAACGATTGGTTGTAAACAGCCCAATGGGATAGCCCCAGGCATCCATGGATAGAGCGACAATATGGGCGATGGTATCATCCCCTTTTGGCCAAGGCGCACTGGCCAATGGATACTCAAGCGGTGTCATGCCGTCGGGAAAAGCGCCTGAACGCACGAAAAGATGAAAGTGACCATGTTCATCGGTTTCACGATGGGTGTGATAGTAGTATTGCCCGTGAGTGTCCGGGTCATGAACATCATCTTTTGGATAGTGTTCAAGTTCGATAAATTGGCCCTGATCTTTCAGAACCTCACCCACCACATTCAAACCGCCCTTTTGCATGACACGATAGCACTCTAACACCTCTAAACCCGCATCCAACATGGCACGGCGTTCACTCTGTGAGAGTTTGGTCAGGTCCGGTTCAGCCATCTCTGGCGCTGAAAGTGTTTTGACTTGAGTCATGGTCGAGCCTCGGGTTAGGGCGTTGAGGAGTCTGTCAATAAAGTCTCAGCTTAACTACGGCCCCTGCCTGAGCGGTTTAGGCAGGGACCAACCCAGTTATAGTCATTTCGATCCAAAATTTGACGATGAATCACTACCTGAGTGGAAGCCCTGGTGATGTTTTTGCGCCGCTTT
>JADFWU010000017.1 GCA_015234045.1 Magnetococcales bacterium | reverse complement strand
CTGGTGATGTTTTTGCGCCGCTTTTGATATGCGAAGCAGATCATCAGAGCAAAAATATCACCAGGGCTGGAACGGTTCACTGTTCAAATTTTAGGCGAAAGCACTATAATCAAAACAACTGGTAGATCTAATCATTCATAAGATCTACCAGTCCAACACGCTGGACAATCTCTTCAGCGGTCACACCGGATTCTCTCAACGCACGCAACGTCAACGCTTTGTGCCGTTTGGCATAGCGTTTCCCTTCCTCATCATTCAACAGTTTATGATGGTGATAAGTGGGCGTAGAAAGATTCAATAACGCCTGTAGCAGGCGATGCACATGCGTGCTGCCGAACAGATCAACACCTCTGATAACATGCGTAATGCCCTGGAGATGATCATCCAGGCTGACCGATAGATGATAGCTGGTAGGTGCTTCCTTACGAGCCAATATCACATCACCAAAGGACAAAGGATCAGCGATAATCGTACCCTGCTCTGCATCAGTCCAGGTCAACGATTCAGCCACCAGATCCACCGCCTGTTTCATATTCAGTCGTAGCGCATGCGGCTCACTTGCATCAATGCGCTGTTTGCGCTCTGCATCGGTCCGGGTTCGACATGTGCCTGGATAGAGTACGCCCTCTGGTCCATGCGGTGCTTGATTGGCTCTGGCCGCTTCCCGGATGATCTCTTTCCGGGTACAAAAACAGGGATAGAGCAGTCCCATAGCGGTTAGTCTCTCAAGGCCAGCCGCATAATCATCCAGATGTTCGGACTGACGACGTACTGGCTCCTGCCAGTGGATACCCAACCAAGCCAGATCCTCTCGAATAGCGTGATCAAATTCCGTCCGACACCGCCCAATATCAATATCTTCGATACGCAGGATGAACCGACCGCCCTGTTGCTGACTGGTATGATAAGCGAGTAGTGCCGAATAAGCGTGACCAAGATGGAGATATCCACTTGGGCTGGGTGCAAAACGTGTGATAATCATGGACTCTATGCCCCACAGGGAAAAAGCGCCATAATGACAACCATCACATACCCTTCGTAAGAATGAGACTGGTCATGACAAAAAAGCGGGATTGGAAAAATATCATCCGGTGGACCGTGGCCAGCATATCGGGTTCTTTGGTTCTTGCCATAATGCTTGGTGGGTGTTGGGTGTTATTTAATCCACCGGATATTTTGCTACCACCGAAAGCAGATGATCAACACAACATGCCAATCAAACAGACAATCGATCAATAAAAAACTTTAACAAAACAATGCGCTAATCTTCTCCTGCGCTCATACCACCATCCAGATATTCCGTAGAGTGGATGATTTCAGCAATTGCGCGGATCATATGCCAAAAACCAAGCACCATCACACCGTGATGACCGGACACATCTCCTTCAGCCAGATCCTCTACTATGGTTTCCCATACTTCAATGAAGCCAGTCAGACAGACGACAATACCAACAAACAGTGTGGCGTAGGGATTATGGGCTAATCGGTGGATAATCTTTTTCATGGTTGATTCTTTAGCCAGGATATCCTGTTTCGAACGATTTGAGCCTGTATGAAAACGCATCCATTTTTGCGCGTTTTCATACAGGCTCTAGAAAAATTGATACACCGCACCTACTTGGTGAGCGGATTTACCGGAATTGAATCAGCTTGATCACTGGGCGATAACCATGCCAGCACCTTGCGCTCACGCCGTTCCAATTGTGCGATACGTTTGGCGTGATAGAAGATCCGTTTCTGCAAGTCTAGCACTTCCATGTAGAGTGTATAGGACGACAGATCAATATTTTCACCATCTTCGTGTATCATTTTGATCTGATTGGCGCGAAACTCCATATCCATGCTCACGATGGAATCTTTCATTTCAATAACCATATCCGCTGCTTCTTGGTTATCGGTCAGATAAGCGGCCGTGGCTGAACGGAATGACCAGACAACAGACGAATGAAGCTTCTCCAATGTCTCTTGTTCATGTGCATCAAGATCAACCTGATCTTCCTGGCTGATCTCTATCAACTGATGCATATTGTGCTTGATGACATCCCCAACATATTTGATCTCAATGATCACAGCCAACGAGGCCAACAATTCATCTGAAAGCTGACGCGGCAGGTTACGGCTACCCATCTTGGACAAATGCTGTGTTAAATAGCCATGAGCAAGGCCCAACTCACTATAGGGACCTTTTAAAGCATCCATCATTTCTCGATCATCATTCATAATGGCTCTGAATGAATCTTTGATCATTTTCTCAGTAAGATCAACCAGGACACTGATCTCACGGCGCACCATG
The DNA here is from genome assembly GCA_015234045.1 of Magnetococcales bacterium. Classification (GTDB taxonomy): domain Bacteria; phylum Pseudomonadota; class Magnetococcia; order Magnetococcales; family JADFWU01; genus JADFWU01. Next base: position 60,118 of record JADFWU010000017.1, on the reverse strand, counting down.
CTCAACGCGATGGAAGGCGTTGAAAGCAGTGTACTATCCAGATAACGCGGCGTATAAGTAGTTGCATAACCTGTTGATTTTATACCCTTATCACCTTCTGGCCGATCAGGTGCCACCATCATGCAGAACCGTGCGATCAAACCGGTAAAAGGCAGAAAAACCACCGCCATTGTCAGATTGAAAATGGTATGTGCATTGGCAACCTGCCGAGGCACCTCGGCAGCCAGCTGCTCAAGTCCAGTCAGTTCAGGATGTACGGGTGAGATATGTCGAACCAAATCGGCAAACCAGGGGATGAACCCAACCACCAGGAATGCACCCATGACATTGAAAGTAGTGTGAGCAATCGCCACTCTAACCGCTTCACGGGGTTTGCCAATGGAAGCCAGACCAGCGGTCACGCAGGTGCCGATATTGGCACCCAAGGTCAACGCGATACCACCTTCCAGGCTGACCAAACCCTGCATGGCCAACGCCAGAATCACACCGGTTGTGGCTGAAGAAGATTGTACCAATGCGGTAAAACCCGCCGCCACAGCCACACCAACCAATGGATTTGAAACGGTCTGCATCAGGTCCATAAACGGAGGGAACGAACGTAGCGGTTGCATGGCTTCGCTCATCAGTCCCATGCCAAAGAAGACCATGCCCAAACCAAGCAGTAGATGGCCATATTGGCGGGTTTTTTCATTTTTGCCTACAGCAACCACCAAAAATCCACTGGTGATCATCCACAATGCGTATTTAGTAACTTTGAAAGCAATGACCTGAGCGGTAATTGTAGTACCAATATTGGCACCGAAGATAACGCCTATCGCCTGTGCCAGCGTCATTAATTCAGCACTGACGAATCCAACCAGTAGCACCGTTGTTACAGAGGAAGATTGAATAATCGCTGTAACAAACGCACCGGTCATCATGCCCATGATGCGGTTGACGGTCAACTTGGCCAAAATGGTCTTCATCCGCTCGCCTGCAACGAGCTTCAAAGAAGTACTCATTTTCTCCATACCATAGAGAAAAATCGCCAATCCTCCAAACAACCCCATAAGCAAACTGGCGAAATCCAGAGACACATTGGACGACGAAGCCCACACCTCAGCACTGAACAGCAGTGAAAAACCGAATATCGCCAACAATGTCAAAAGGCGATAACCAAACGACAGTGATGCGAAACGCTGTAGTGTAACCATGACGTACCCCTAAAGCTGAACCAGGAGATATAAAAAATACAATGATATTAACGTAAAATGTGACCAAAGAGAGAGAATATTATTACATTTTCAAGATATTTTTATAATATGCATATTTTTCAAGTCGCTTCACAATTGCATAATGTCTAGCCTAAATTCGAGTTTCTCAATCTGAACAACACGCCTGCCCATGCGCCTCTTCAATATGATCCCAATAGCACCCCTGACAAAACAGTTGTGGCAGGTCGCACAGATCACAGGTAACCAGCAAACCGACCACAACAGGTAAACCACACCCTACACAGGGTTGGCGCTCTTGTGTATCACTGTCATTGAACATCGTGATTACTTTCCCTAACATTCTCTTTTTCAAGGAGATCAATCATCGTGGCAAACAATAGACCTTTCTTAATGGGCTTGCCGAGATGGATATTACAGCCAGCTTCGAGCGCCTTTTCCTTATCTTCATTCATTGCAAAAGCGGTCAGAGCAATCACAGGGACAGAGTTGATTTTATTCTCCAACTCCCAATTCCGAATGGCTTTTGTAGCGGTGAAACCGTCCATAATCGGCATCTGAATATCCATCAACACAAGATCAAAATGGCCAGACATATATTTCTGAACTGCTTCTGCACCATTACAGGCCGATTCGAATACAAACGGTCCTTTTTTTAGAAAAGCCTGGATCAATAGACGATTATCTTCTGCATCATCTACAAGCAGTACCTTATATGGATCTTTTGCTACCGGAAGTTGTGGCGCGGGCCTCGACTTTTCTTCATGGTCTATCTCAACATCATCAAGCACAATCAGTGGCAACTTAAATGAAAAAGTACTGCCCTGCCCTTTATGCGAAACCGCCCAGATATGGCCTTTCATCTGCTCCAACAACTGCTGACAAATGGATAAACCCAACCCTGTACCACCATATTTCCGAGTTGTTGACACATCTGCTTGAACAAACGGCTCGAAAATGGTTTTGAGCTTGCCATCCGAAATACCGATTCCCGTATCAGTAACATCAAACTGAAACAGGTCATCACCTAATCTCGAGACGTGAACAACCACAGACCCTTTCACGGTAAACTTCATGGCGTTGCCGAGCAGATTAATCAGAATCTGCTTCAGCCTTTGGGTATCACCAACAACCACAGCAGGTAGCGTGTCTGAAAGATTAATTGTCAGCGCAATATCCCGATCTTTGGCTTTCAGCGCAAAAATCTCCTCAACCTCTTCCAGCAGTTTCTTTATCGAAAAGTGGGCGCTTTCCAATACCAACTCACCCGCTTCAATTTTGGAAAGGTCAAGCACATCATTGATAATGGCCAACAAATTGGTTCCAGAACGAACCAGAACCGCCAGATATTTTTTTTGAACCTCATTCAGTTCAGTCTCTTCCAACAGATCACCCATACCAATGATACTGTTCAGAGGTGTACGCATTTCATGACTCATATGGGCAAGAAATGCACTCTTGGCCTGATTGGCCCATTGAGCAGCCTGCATGGCGCTTCTCAACTGCTCTTCCATCCGTTTTCGATTGGAAATATCAATCCAGCAAGAGCGACTGTATAGTACTTTTCCCGCATCATCGCGTACGGCTGTCACATTGAGAGTCACATCTATTTTTTCACCAGTCTTACACTGTAATTGCAACTCTGCATTATGCACTTCTCCAGTCTCAACAAAGCGATGAAACACTTCGTTGGCTTTGACCAATGAATCGGGGTGATACAGAGATAAAATGGACCTGCCTACTATTTCGGATTTGTGATAACCCAATTTATCTGCCAATGTCTGATTGCACTGACGTATTGTACCGGTTGCCGCAACCACCGAAACATACATATCCGGTGCATGATCATAAAGATCCGCAAATCGGGCTTCTGATTTTTGCAAAGCTTTATTTGCTTCGAACAACTCTTTGGTGCGTAATTTCACCTGTCTTTTCAGTATTCTGAACCAAAAAATGACCAGTAGAAAAAAACCAACAACGATGACAGAAACGATGATGGCATATCTCTTCACTACTGCGTGATCAAGACCTTTGGGATCTACTACACCAAACCACTTGTCATAGAGCTGATCATAAACACCAGACGCTTTTACAATACTCAACCCCTGGTTAAGATGGTCAAGCAGCTGACTATCACCCTCCTTGACCGCAAATCCATACCCTCGACCATAAACATTGAGACGTAAATTACTGCTGATCAGATTTTTCAGACCAAATTCCTGAATCGTCAGCAAACCCACCAAACGCGGTGCCAATGCCATATCGCCTTTACCGGATGCGAGCAATCTCAAGACATCCGCAACGGTTTTTGCCAGAATGAGGTGATCAGTAATCTTATGCTTGACGAGATAATCATGTGTCGCATCCGCGCGCATGGCGATAATTTTGAGCCCATGCATCTGATCTTCAGTCTGAATCAGATCATCCCCATCCCGAACAAAAGCAGTGGCATAGGAAACGGTATGCGGCGTGGTAAAGTCAAACAGCTTATCGCGTTCCTGAGAGTAGGAAACCAAAGGCAGAGCATCGAGCTCACCCCGCTCCAAGGCAGTCCGAACTTCATCCCAAGGACCAACCCGGAAATGCACTTTCAGCCCCATGACCTTGGCTACCGCCTTGAACAAATCAACAGTAAAGCCATCAGCCTCACCCTGACCATCAACAACGGCAAAAGGTGGATAGTCCAGCTCACTCCCCACCTCAATAACATCAGATTGTACATGCTCAATAGCGTGGACTCGGTTGGACAGCGTTGCCCAACACAAAATATTTACAATCATAAAGATATAAATCGGAACTCTAATCATTATCTATATTCTCGACTTATTCATCTATCCCCTCCCTTCCACAAGTTTTCATTATAGCATATATCACTCTCTGATTATTATCATTTTCGACTTGTCCAGGCGTTATACAGCTGGCAATAATAATATAGTAATTTCGATCTAATATTGAACAGACCATCTTACTCCCGCCACTTCTGCGAACGTGGAAATCTAACTGGTTTTAAAAGGGATTTCCGCCATTGAGAGAATGACCAGCCTGTGTTCAATTTTTTTGGAACGACTATACGCGTAAGCATTTGCCCGTTCTGTAGCAAAACATGCTATTTTATGGCAAATCTGTCACACTTAGGAGTTAGATAATTGCTGGTTGAAACACGCATCATAGATTAATACTGTAAGCTCAATATACTCTTTGATTGAATTTTCATATAAATGGCAAAATACTTCAGGTAGAGGAAAGCTTCCATGACTGACAATAATTCAGAGAATCTCTCTGCCATATCACACACATCACCACCAAAACAGGCACTTCTACAGGCCATTGATCCCAGTAATGACTTGAAAGTCACAGAAGTCGTTGAAAATCTGGGTTTTGAAAAGACTGCCCATGTAATCCAGGGACTGAACCCTGAAGAACATGAAAAGCTGTTTTCCCAGATGAGTCCGCAGGTTGCGGCAAAATTGATAAAACATATTCCTATTGATCAGGCGACCTCTGTTATGCAGAGAATGGATGATCGGGAGACGAAAGCTTTCTTCTCCACTCTGGACATGGACGACAAAGCAGAAATCGTCAGTCATGTTGCAGATAGTAGTATTGACAGATTACTTGGTCTGATTGACGACGAGAATGAAGCCGCAAAAATTCGCCAGAAAGCAAATTATAAACCTGGTACAGCCGGTCATATGATGCTGTTGCAGGTATTGGTTATTCCAAAAACTGAAACAGTTGGCAAAGTTCTGCGCTATCTTGGTTCTGAAGATGTGAACTTCAAGCGCTATAGCGGACAGTTTTATCCTTACGTAATTGATGAACAGAGAAGAATATTAGGCGTTCTCTCCATTCTCAACCTGTTAAGTGAGGATAGAACGACCCCCGCCATAAACACGATGAAATCCGCAGTGACGGTCACAGCGGACACCGATCTCGATTCTTTAGGTAACTTATTTAAAGAACACACCTTCTTCAATCTGCCAGTTGTTGATGACGATAATCGAATTCTTGGCATCATCAACCGCCAAACGGTTGAGGAAGCACTCATTGAGCGGGCCGGTTCCGACGCGATGAAAACAGCGGGTGTGGTTGGTGATGAAACCCGAACCATGCCCGTTTGGTTACGCGCAAGACGACGACTCTCCTGGTTGTCGGCTAATATCCTACTTAACATTCTAGCGGCCAGCGTTATTGCAGCCTATGAAGAAACACTAGCCGCTGTCATCGCCATTGCTATTTTTCTACCAATGGTCAGTGATATGAGTGGATGCTCAGGGAATCAGGCCGTTGCTGTGAGCCTGCGTGAACTGGCTTTGAAAGCGATTTCTCCGAAGGATATGTTCCAGGTCTGGATCAAAGAGGTCAGTGTCGGTCTGATCAACGGTGTTGTGCTTGGCATATTAATCGGCTGTGTGGCGTGGTTCTGGAAAGACAGTGCGGCTTTGGGCTTTGTCATCGGATCTGCATTGACAATGAACACCTTGATTGCTGTCTCAGTGGGTGGGCTTGTACCTTTGATTCTCAAACGATTCAATGTTGATCCTGCGGTTGCGGCTGGACCACTGCTCACCACCATCACGGATATGGCCGGATTCTTCCTGGTGTTGAGTATGGCCTCTTTTATGATGAAACACTTGGTTTGACGCGCGCTCAACAAGTCGTCATGTAGTGATTTCGATCCGAAATTTGACAATGAATCACTACCTGAGTGTAAGCCCTGGTGATGTTTTTGCGCCGCTTTTGATATGCGAAGCAGATCATCAGAGCAAAAATATCACCAGGGCTGGAACGGTTGACTGTTCAAATTTTAGACGAGAGAACGATATCATACTGATATCACAATCGGTTTTGAGCAATTTCACCAGCCAATACGACAGCCTCAAGAAAGGAGCTATATTCTGCCTTACCCGATCCAGCAATATCATAGGCTGTGCCATGATCCACACTGGTACGCACGATGGGCAGACCCAACGTGATATTAACCGCTTCGCCAAATGCGAGCATTTTCAAGGGAATCAAGGCCTGATCATGGTACATGCACACCGCGGCATCATAGCGGGCACGTGCCTGAGGATGAAACAGGGTATCCGCTGGCAAGGGTCCGAGAATATGCCATCCACGCTCTTGGCGTAGATGATCGCATAGCGGTTGGATCAGCTTGATTTCACACTGGCCAAACGCACCCTCTTCGCCTGCATGGGGATTGAGTCCTGCCACGGCAATGCGTGGATTTTTCAGACCAAAATCCCGTGACAGTGCGTTATGCGTTACACTCAGCACATCCAAAAGATGATCCCAAGTCAGGGAATCCGGTACAGAACGGATGGATTGATGAATCGTGGCCGGCACAACCCGCAACCCTTTACCAGCCAGCATCATCACCGGATTTTCAACCCCAGCACAATGGGCCAACATCTCTGTATGTCCAGGAAAATCAAAACCACCTGCATGCAGTACGGATTTATTAATCGGTGGTGTAACAACTGCTACTGCCTGACCACCTTTAACCAGCCTACACGCCTGTTGAATACTTTCAAACGTCGCCGCTGCATGGCCTGAATTGGGTTTTCCAAATGCCAGACTATCTGGATCACATCGTGATTGTGTGGACAGTATGGCTAATCGCCGTTCATCCAGAGAATCGACCTGATCCGGGCTTTCAACGATGGCAAAATCAACATTAATATTTAAGGCCTTAGCAGTCCATGCCACGACCTGAGGATCAGCCACATAGAGCCAAACATGCTGCCCTTTTTGCCGATTTTGCCAAGCACGCAAAACGATTTCCGGCCCAACACCCGCCGGATCACCCATGGTAATAGCCAATATCGGCATAGCGCCTGTCACTTTACTCATTGTTATAGCGATTGCGACTCAAAATTAGATAGGGTCATTCCAATCCAACACAGCACTTTCGATCCAAAATTTGACAATTAATCACAATCTGAGTGGAAGCCTTGGTGATGTTTTTGCGATAATAACGGTGCTGAAGCTGACCGACCAAGGCCGGTGGTTTGTGAACTTTACCAGAAAGAAAAGCAAGATTTATGGGTGCCCTGACGCACAAGTCAGAGCACCCATAAGCGACTTAACGTCTTTTTGAACGGGAACCCCGTTTACGATGTGTATTTGTATTTTTTGGTGCCGGTTTATTCTGAGTGGCGGCTGGTTTCTGCTCAGTTTGAGCCTCTTCAGACTTCTGTTCTACCGCTGGTTCAGCGTTCTCTTCAACAGCGATCTTGCGTAATGTGGCTTCCTGGCGCTGTGACAATTGGTCCAACTTATCACCCACATCGGTTTCCAACTGCTTGTGATCAGCGATCTTACGCATTACCGCCGCGTGACGTTCAGAGAGTTGAGCCAACTTGTCGTTGAGGTCTGATTCCAGCCCATCAACAGAACTGAGCTTACGCAACACAGCGTCCTGTCGCTCTGCAAGCTGTTGAAGTTTTTCCTCAATTTCTGTTTCCATTTGGTCATGCTGACCCATTTTACGCACAAGAGAAGCTTGGCGATCAGAGAGCTGTTGAAGCTGATCATTGATCCGCTCTTCCTGCTCATGGATCATCTCTTCCATGTTTTGCTGACTACTCAACTTACGCAAGGTAGCGGTTTGACGATCAGACAGCTGTTGGAGTTTTTCGTTAAAACCCACTTCCATGTTCTCGTAATTGCTCATCTTACGCAGCAGCGCATCATGACGATCAGCAACCTGTTGAATCTTATCGTCAACATCCTGTTCTGTTTTTGCACGGGAACTCAGTTTACGCAGCAGTGCAGCCTGACGGTCAGCAAGTTGCTGCAACTGAGAATCTGCTTTGGTCTCAAGAACGGCAATCCGCGTAAGGAGGGCTGTGACTTGAGGGTCCGGCTTACCCTTCTCCTTTTTCTTCTTTTCAATCGCCTGTTCCATCTCTGGATCAACTGACTTTCTTTTGCCCTTTTTAGCCATGTTTCGTGCCTCCTACAAGTTGGGCTACCTGCTCTCCATTTGGTTCCCAAAGAGCCTTACAGACCTTATAAATCAGCTCGGACTATCAGACTCTAGCATTATGAAGGGGAAAGCCTCCCTCATTATTCAACTATAAAAAGCGCTACACGCTTTTCATGATCATTCAGTGTAACTCAACAAATGCCCGCATACGCACATCTCGAAGCCATTGATTATAGCGCTCTTGGGTCTTTTTCTCATGAATCTGTTTTTTTAAGACTTCTTTACGCGCATCCAGTGAGTTCGGATCCATCTCGATTTTCTCGTTAACCAGAATCAAATGCCAACCAAACTCGGTACGTACCGGTTGGCTGTAGTGTCCGGGTTCCAGGCTATTGGCCACTTGCTCAAAAGTTGGCACCATCTGTCCTGGACCAAACCAGCCCAGATCACCACCCTCTTTAGCCGTGGTATCATCAGAATACTGCTTTGCCAACGCTTCAAACGACGCGCCTTTTTTCAATCGTTGATGGAGCAGATCAATTTGTGTACGAGCATCACCCTTTTCAGGTGAGTTACTGCCATGTCGAATCAATATATGACTGGCACGAATACGATAGATTTTCTCGCTGGAGGCTGACACATTACGCCGATCAAGAATCTTTAATATATGCAATCCCTGAGCAGTCCGAACCGGACCGACAACCTGCCCTACTGACCGACCAAACACCACCTGCGACATCTCTTTGGAGAGCGAGCCACGTTGGAACCATCCAATCTCACCGCCATTGAGCCCACTGCTATCATCAGAGTATTGACTGGCCAAATTGGCAAAAGATTCACCATTGCGGATCTGAGTCAAAAGCAGGTCCACTTTGTGTTTAGCCTCATCCACCTGGTAAGAAGAAGCACTTTCAGAAAGACGAACGAGGATCTGTCCAAGGTGTACTTCTTCGGGTTTCACTCCGCCCTTGTTGGTCAGTTGGTAGAGATCAGCAATCTCTTGATCCGAGACGGTCACCAAAGGGCGAATCACTTTCTGAACCAATTGACGCTTGATAACCTGATCACGAAGCTCTTCCCGATAGAGATCCATATCCACGCTATCCATCTCCAAAGCGCTCTTCAGACCGGCCAGTGTCATCTGATTTTTTCGAGCCACCTGCCGCATCAACTGATCGACTTCAGATTCAGTGACTTCGATTCCATATGTTTGGGCCTTTTGAGCACGTAAGCGCTGCATAACGAGCTGATCCAACGCTTTTTTAAGAATCAGACGATACGCTCCTTTATCCAACTTAGCACCCATGCGCTCAATCGCACCACGCGCCATGGCTTCCACTTCGGTCTGTGTGACCACATCATCATCCACTACCGCGACAATTCGGTCTGCCATTCTGGCTTGAACCGAAGTAGCCGATAGGACAAAAAACAGGAGTGCAAAGGCACTCACTGAGGCAAATTTATATATTGATACTGATAGAGTGTGCGTGATTTTCACGTTGATGGGATTCCTTTATGGATACTCCGGCGACCAACACGCCTTTTCAATAATCTATGTAAAACCAGCCTTGTCGAAACGTCAGGGTGTGAATCTGTAGCCACCCAACCCTTTAAAAGAGATCATAAATCCAATCCAAGCACCATTGTGTCTACTGCTATCCGACGACAAACGACGACCACCAGTGAACTCGAATGACCAACAATCATGGATATAGGATAACCCACTCTGCCATGTTTTGACATCTTCCTCTTCCAAAGAGTAATCCAGATGGAGATTCCAACGCCAGTCTCCATACAGCATATTCTCTGAACGCCAAAGCAGATCTTCCGTATCGGCTTGACTGACCGCGCCAACATCGGCTCGTTTGAGTCGATAACCCATGCTGTATTTATCTGTTTTAGTGTGAGCGTAGGTGGCAAGGCTATCAACGGTACGCATCTCTTCCAGATAGGGATCAAACCGAGCGCTGGCAGATGCGCTCAAACGTTTGGAAAGATGGGTCCGTAATCCTGCGACAAGATCAGACATGGCATTATCATTCTGGTATTCACGGCTGCCCTCTGGTGCCCAACGTTGACCAATGGAAAACGCGGCAATCTCACGAACCGGATCGGTAGGCTTCAGACGCCCAATCAACCGAGAGGTAATGCCCAAGGCGAGCCAGTGTCCACGGCTCATACGGTCAACGCCCAGATAGAGATTATCGGAGAATAGATTGTGTACTGAAATCTCTTCCAACGTGGCATCAAAATTGGGGGTTTCATCTTCGCCATGAGCAGTATTGACCACATATTGCAACGTTGGTTCAATGGTGTTTTTCAGGACATGGTACCAGCTTTTATCGCTGTCAGATTGATAGGTCTTTTCCAAATAACCATTGAGTCGCAGATCAATGGTAGAAGCGATGCGTTGACTAAAATCCTCGACATTGGTGTTGCCCGCTGCCAAAGGATCACTTTGAACCCAATACGCCGTCTCTTGAATACCTGCTTTGGCGCTGAACGAACCAAAATGGAGCGGATGCCGATAGTTCACTGACGGTGCGATATGGATACGTCGGGAATGGTTGCCAGCCAATTGATAGAAATTATCCAACTGTGCTTGAGTTTCCAAACGCCAGTTATCGCCCAGCCAATTCAAAGGACGATGATCAAGCAACGTGACATAGGGCAGACGCTGAACGGTTAACTCATTGGTATTGCTTTCCAGATCCTGATTCCATCGGGTACCGATTTCCAGATTTGAGAAACCATTGGTCCGGTTCCAGATTCGATCAGTAAACAGATAGGATTCGAGATTCCGACTATTTTCATCAAGCAGATCTTGATGAAAATCATTGATAAAATCTCTCGTCTGCGTGGATTCCACATGGGCTTGAAGCCGCCAATTGCCCAACTGATGACGATGATCCACATATTTCAAACCACGATAGGTATCTTCCTTACTATCCAGCATGTCATGGGTTTCCAACATGCCTTGATAGTTTGCGCCCAAATAGCGGTATTGAAACTTTAACATCATGCCGCGTTCGGTGGTGGGATGTAAGGTGATGGTTGCATCCCGTTGTGGCGAAATATTCCAGTAATAGGGCACATCCACTTCAAAACCGCTGGCATCACTGGCCTGAAGGCGCGGTGTAAGAAAACCACTCTCTCTGGTTTTTTTCAGCGGATAGCGCCACCATGGCAGATAGGCAATGGGTACGTCTTTCAGTTTCAGCGTTAGATTACGGGCAGTAAGACGGTTCTCTTCGTAATCGACATCCAACTTACCCGCACTGAGCCACCAAGGCGGAATCTCACAATCACAACTTGTGAAACGGGCTTCATGCATTGTTGCATGGTTACGATCATGAATCTCAATGGATTTTGCCTCAGCGTGCCCCTTTTTTCGAGACAACTCCAAGGAGACATTCTCCAACAGACCAGACTCTTCTATCAGATTCATATCCAATCGGTCACCAGTGAGCCGATCTTCCTTATATCGCAACTCGACATTGCCCGAAGCCGAGATTGCATGCTCAAGGGTGCGGTATTCGCTCTTATCGGCTTTCATCTCCAGGACATCACCATGAGAAATACGGACATTTCCTGATGCTGTAATCCGATAATTATCAGGATCATGCACCAGTGAATCTGCTTCCACATTGACAGGAATGCGTCCGCCAGCCTCAACCGGAATGGCCAGAAAAAAGCCCAATGTCAATGCTGAAACAGTTATCCCAGCATGGCTCCAAATTGATCGATACTGATCCGTGCTGCTATCAATCCTGGTGCTTTTGCGTATTGATGGTAGGGTCATTCTGGTCAACCGATTTATTGTTTAACAAAAATAGTACCGTAAAAATCATACTGAGCGCTTTCATAGTCAGGGATGTAACCCCTTTTTATGTGCGTTAGCCCATGAAGCGCCACATATTAAACCACATCACAGGTTAAATGCGTAGTCTGGACCCACGCTTGTCTATCAAAAATGCGTTGATAGCATACCTTTTTCAACTTGCTGAGTGATTCTGATGATCGACACGCACTGCCATTTGGATTTTTCAGACTTTGACATTGACCGACAGGCCGTTATTGCTCGAAGCCGTCAGGCTGGCGTGAATCACTGGGTTGTGCCCGGCGTGCGTTTGCAGGATTTTTCCCGTATATATGCTTTGCAAGAACCGGGAATCCTCCCGGCATTGGGGCTGCATCCGATGTTTATGACAGATCATGGTGCGCGTGATATTGAACAGTTGGAAACATGGATTATCCGGGAAAAACCGGTTGCTATTGGTGAAATTGGTCTGGATTATATGGCACCGATTGAAACCCATGCGGCTCAAGCGCTGTTGCTGGACCAGCAACTGGCGCTTGCCAAGCACCATAAGCTGCCCGTTCTACTGCATGTTCGCAAAGCCCATGACCAGGTATTATCGCGTCTACGTCATTTCAAGCTCTGTTGTGCAGGCATTGTTCATGCGTTTAACGGCAGTATTCAGCAAGCCAATGGTTATTTGGCTCTTGGGTTTAAGCTGGGATTTGGTGGTGTTGTAACTCGACAACGGGCAAAACGCATTCGGCAGCTGGCTCAGACTCTACCGGATGATGCCCTGGTTCTGGAGACTGATGCCCCTGATCTACCGCCTGAAAATCATTTGGGCCAACGCAATGAACCTGCCTACCTGACAGAGGTGGTAGAGACTCTGGCACAGTTGCGACAGGTGGATCAATCACGCATCATCGAAATGACCAACAACAATGCCCATGTTATTCTCCAATTGGAGCAGTCACAATGAACCCTTCGGCTCTTTTCGAGCGCACATCAATCCTACTGGGCGATGCTGGTTTACACCGCTTGAACCAAACCCATGTTCTGGTGGCAGGTCTGGGAGGTGTTGGCAGTTATGCGGCTGAGGCTCTGGCACGGGCGGGCATTGGTCAACTCACCTTGGTGGATTCCGATGTGGTTGCCCCTTCTAATTTGAATCGACAACTGCACGCCATGCAATCAACAATCGGCAAGAAAAAGGTCGATTTGATGGTTGACCGCATTCAGGACATTAACCCGAACTGCGTGTTAAATCCGCGAGAGATCTTTCTCACCACAGAGACAATTCCCAATTTCCTTGATGCGGTCCAACCGGATTGGGTTGCCGATGGTATCGACTCTCTGAACTGCAAAGTCAGCCTGTTGATTGAATCGTTAAACCGACACTATCCCGTCATCAGCAGCATGGGTGCTGGTGGTCGGCTTGATCCAACTCAGATTAAGGTCAACGACCTGATGGATACCCACTCCTGTCCCTTAGCCCGTGAGGTGCGCAAGCGGTTGCGTCGTCGCGGCGGTGATCGCGGCGTAACGGCCATATGGACCACTGAGCCTGCATTGCCACCGTTACCACCAGAACCCACCAGCCAGGGACGACCACGGGCCGTCAATGGTACCATCAGCTATCTTCCTGCTCTTTTTGGCCTCACCATGGCCGGCATGATCATTCAATCCATTCTGAACCCGAAAGCAGACACGCAATGACCACACCCCGGCCCGTATCTATCGGAACCATTCTGCGAAAGCAACGCCTTGGACTGCGTAAAAGTCTGGGACAGAATTTTCTCAAGGATGAACACACTGCTTGGCGCATCGTAGAATTATCCGGTGTAAAAGCCGGCGATCGCGTGGTTGAGATTGGTCCCGGTTTGGGTAGTCTAACCCAGCCACTATTGGAAAAAGCAGGGCATATCGTAGCGATTGAGCAGGATCAACGTATGATTCCACCGCTCAAAGAACGCCTTGAAGGCATCGGCACGCTGGAAGTAATTCACGGTAGCGGCGTTACCATGGACTATACCGAACTGGCTAATCGCTTGGGCGGTCCAATCCACATTGTGGCTAATCTGCCCTATCAAGTCAGCTCACCGATTCTATTACAACTGCTGGCCCATTGGCGTTCAATTAAAACCATGACATTGATGTTTCAGCGTGAAGTCGCCGATAGATTGGTTGCAAAACCAGCGACCAAGGCGTACGGATCTCTATCCGTCCAGTGTCAAACGTGGACCGTACCTAAAAAAGTGCTGACTGTTCCACCTGGTGCTTTTCTACCACCACCAAAAGTCCACTCCGCTGTGGTTCATTTTACTATGTTGCAAGAGCCTGCTGTCGATATTGATGATATTGAAAGCTATCGTGAGGTGATTCGGGCGGCTTTTAACCAACGCCGCAAAACGTTGCGGAACTCGATGAAGCGGGTCCATGAAGCGTCTGAAAATTGGTTAGCGCGGGCGGATATTGATTCAAAGCGGCGTGGTGAGACGCTTTCGCTGGAAGAGTTTGCCCGGCTGGCTAAAACACGGCCCGATACCGAATCTGAGCACCTCGGAAAAAAGTCTAAAACGGATTAGGGCGTGTTGACATTCGCCAGATTTCGGTTCCTGGCAAGGCAAATCCAACGAAAAAGCGGAGCGTACTTGTAGTACGTGAGCATTTTGAGGCGGATTTAACGCCGCCAGGGGCCGAAAGATGGTGAATGTCAACAGGGCCTAAAGTGCAGAGGAGGCTATACTGCCTCTGCCTCCTCTGCCAAGTTAGAGGAAGATATCAACTCAAAGACTTGGAATGCTCAATCTCATCCATCATGGCCTCAATACTCACCTTAGCCTCTGCCAACAGTTTACGCCGGTTCGAGCCTTCAGTGACCAAAGGCTTACCAATACGCACCTGAACAGCGCCCGGCTTGGTACGAAAAGTCTTTCGCGGCCAAAACTCGCCCGCATTATGGGCAACCGGCACAATGGGCACCTTGGCAGACATGGCCAAACTGATTCCACCGGATTTATAGTCACCAACCACACCGGGATCAACGCGGGTTCCTTCTGGAAACACCACCACAACCCCACCACTTTGCAAAATCTCACGCCCTCTGCTGTTCATCTTACGTACCGCATCAATACCGCGACTGCGGTCTACAAAAATCTGCCCTGTTCCTTTTAACGCCCATCCAAACACCGGAATCATCCCTAAACTCTGTTTGAGAACCCATGTACACTTGTAAAATATGACAGGAAATATTACTGTTTCCCAGGCTGATTGATGTTTGGCAACAATGAGATACGGTCGTGGCGGTAGGTTTTCCATGCCATGCACTTCAAGATCCAGCCCGGAGACAAGTCGCAGAATATGGGCGTTGAATCGTGACCAAACGACAGAAAGATGTTGCCGAATATGCAGTGACGTAACCGGCCACACCAGAACAATCAACAAGCCAAAGAAAATGATCCCTATGATGAAGGAGATGAAAAAAAGTGCCGAACGGATCATAATTATCATGCTGCCACCTTGTTTTTTCGGGATGAAACTTTTATATGTTGCACAGGGTCCAAAGTTTCGATAAAAAAATAAACGATAGATTCTGTAGTTGTGGTGCTGTTAGGTGTTAACCGTTGGATCTCAATATCCAGCATTTCCTTCAAGTCTGTAATCTATTTGGAGATCATATGTCAAACGCGCTGGTCCATGTCTCCGATTATCAGGAAGTGAGTGCTTACCTGGCGGACATTGAAAAATATCCCTTTCTTACCCAAACCGAAGAGTACGATCTTGCCGTACGCTACTGGGAAAATCAAGATCGTGACGCTGCCCACACGTTGGTCACGTCCTACCTGCGCTATGTGGTTAAAATAGCCCGCGAGTACAATGGATACGGCCTGAAGATGATGGATCTGATTCAGGAAGGATCCATTGGTCTTATGCGTGCGGTTAAGAAGTTTGATCCCTATAAAGGGTTTCGTCTTGCCACCTACGCCATGTGGTGGATACGCGCGTCCATTCAGGAGTATGTTCTACGCTCCTGGAGTCTGGTTAAGATTGCCACCACCACGGCACAGCGTAAATTATTCTTTAATCTCCGCAAGAGCAAGGAGACCATTGACCGTCTCGACCAGAGCGAAGCACAGGTCATTGGTGAGCGTCTTGGTGTCTCGACCGAACTGGTGCTTGAGATGGATGGACGACTCTCTGGCCCTGACGATTCTCTGAACCGTCAGGCTATTGAAGGCGGCGATGAGATACAAGATCTCTTGACCGATAATAAGGCAGATCAAGAAGCGACTATGCTTTCTCACGAGTCAACATATCTTCGCAAAGAGATGATTACTCAAGCCTTGAGTCAATTGAATGAACGGGAACAGATCATCATCCAACGGCGCATTATGACTGATAAAGCAACGACACTCGAAGCACTGGGCCAAGAGATGGGTGTCTCTCGTGAACGTATCCGTCAGCTTGAAAAACGTGCACTCCAAAAACTGCAAGAAGCGCTGAAAGGCAGTATGCATTAAATAGCGCGGATGTTTGACTCATAAGAAAACAGGCTTGCCATTAATTATGTGCAAGCCTGTTTTTTTTGCCTGAAAAGCCGCTACTTTTCACCCAATACGGTCGGCACTCAATACAGTCCACCATCCATATCAAGCTCCAACTCCGGCATTGCGGCGGCTTGACGTGGGGTTGGTCCCTGCCCATCTTTGAAAGCTTCAAGAATCATATGCTTGGTTTCATTGCCAACGGATTCACCGCTGTAGTGGTCAATGGCTTCAAGATGAATTCCCGGTGGTAGGACAAAATCGGTATCCAAACGGTCTTCCAAGGCTGTTTTCATAAAATCAATCCAGATAGGCAGCGCTGCTTTTGAACCGGTCTCACGCGGGCCCAAAGCTGAACTGTCATCTCGACCAACCCAAACCGCAACAACCAACGATGGACTATATCCCAGAAACCATGCATCACGCAGATCATTGGTGGTTCCGGTTTTACCTGCCAAAGCGCGATTCAATTTTTTCGCCTTACGACCCGTACCATGTTCAATAACGCCTTTCAACATGGCGGTCATCTGATACGCTGTTTCCTGACTGACAACCCGAGTGCCAAACAGATGGCTGGAGCTTTCTTGAACCGATTTAAGCGGGCTTTTCTTTGGCTCACGATGACACAGCAAACAATCACCACCACCATGACGTTGAACAGTACGTCCGAAACGATCCTGAATACGAGCGATATAGACCGGTTTGATCCGCTTACCACCATTGGCCAAAATGGCATAAGCAGAGGCCATATCCAACGGTGTAAAGCCCACAGAACCCAGCGCAATGGACAGATCCCGACGATGGGCGGGGATGGTCAAACCAAACTGATCCAAATAATTGGTGGCATAGGTAAAACCAATGCTCTTGAGCAACCGAATAGTCACCAGATTTCGTGAATGTTCAAGAGCCACGCGCAATGTGGTTGGTCCATAAAATTTGTGCTCATAATTCTCCGCACGCCATGTTTTCAATTCACCGGTATCAGCATCACGATAACGCATGGGAATCGGGCTATCATCGACCTTATCCACCGGTGAATAGCCCTTATCCAAGGCCGCAGCAAAGATAATCGGTTTGAATGAGGAGCCGGGCTGGCGCTTGGCCTGAGTGGCACGGTTGAATTCACTTTGGCTGAAGTCGTAGCCACCCACCATGGCAACAATCTGACCGGTATGCGGATCCATCGCCACCAAGGCAGCCTCAGCATCAGGATTTTGGGCCAATTCGAAACCGCCTTCAGTCTCCTCCTCCACCAACACCACATCACCGGAATGGAGCACATCGGACACTTTTTTAATTTTCTCACCCAAATAACGTTTTTTCGTCTGAGCACGAGCCCACTCAACATCGTCAAAGGTAAGAAAGATCTCCCGGCCATCGTGAAGGAGCAGAGTAGCCAATCCCGGTTTATCTTTCTTATGCGCCTCTTTAGCTTTAGCCTTATCATTCACAGAGAGCACAAGCGCCTTCTGGTAGTAGCCAAGCCGACCGGGCACACCAATGAGACCTTTTTCCGGTTCACGGGATATCTCACCCAACCAGGCCTGTTGTGCCTCTTCTGATGTTGAAGGTAACTGTGCCAGGGCACCACGATATCCGTGACGACGATCCAGATCAATCAAACCGTTGCGTACCGCATTCTGTGCTGCGTCCTGCAATTCGGGATCTACCGTGCTAAATACATGCAAACCACCGCGATTGAGTTGGCGGTAGCCCCACTCTTCTTGAACCTGACGGCGGACATGTTCACGAAAATGAGGTGCAATATTTTCCAATGGGCGACTTGCTGAGGTCAGTTCCAGTTCTTCATTCAACGCCGCTTCGGCTTCAGCGCTGGTGATCTCACCCACCTCAACCATGCGTTTTAACACCAATGCACGCCGTGCCTTAGCCCGTTTTGGATAACGCCAAGGATTGAGATGACTGGGCGCTTTGGGCAGACCAGCCAACATCGCCATCTGCGACAAAGAGAGTTCTGAGACATCCCGATTGAAGTAGATCCGAGCAGCCGCACCAATACCGTAGGCACCCGCACCTAAATAGATTTGGTTGAGGTAAAGCTCCAGGATTTCATCCTTGGTAAAGCGTTCTTCAATTCTGAGAGAAAGAATTGCCTCTTTGATCTTTCGTTTAATTTTGCGCTCAGAGGTCAACAAGAAGGTCTTGGCTACCTGTTGGGTAATAGTCGAAGCACCTTGAACAACACGTCCAGCAACCACATTGGCAATAGCCGCACGCAGAATACCTTTGGGATTGAGGCCAAAATGTTCATAGAAACTGGCATCTTCAATAGCCAAATAGGCTCTAACCAACCGGGAAGGCATTTCTTTAAAGGTGATAAACTGACGGCGTTCAACAAAAAACTCGCCGAGCAACTGATAATCCCGCGAATAAAACCGGGTTACCAAACTAGGATGGTAGTTGGCGAGATCACGCAGGGTTGGCAGATCTTTGGAGTAGCGCATATAAACGGCAAAGCCATAAAGACCGCCACCAATGGTCGATAGCACAAAAAACAGCAGAAAAAAGCGCAGCCAACGGCGTTTACGCGGCTTTTTTTCTGTTTTATCAGCAGATGTCGGACCCTTTTTGCGTCCATTTTCAGGGGTTGCCAAAATCTTAATTCCGCTCTGTTACGGCTTTTATCAAAGCGCCATAGTAAATAAAAAACGATTTTCTCAGTCGATACCCAGAATAGTATCTCCAGCCAAAAATCCGCCATCATCTGAAAATGGGCAGTGTACCCCATCCTGTAACAGGATTCACCCATTTCCACCACCTTTACAGGATACATTCACAATGTATGGTAACAGTTACTGGCGTGTGATGGCGCAATTCTCCATAATAAGGTTCCATTACTCCCAACCATCCACATGAAACCGATTGAGAAAACAGACCATGCAGACCAAGCATACGCTTCCGTTGGAACTCGGCTCACGCAGCTATAATATCCTGATTGGCAATGATCTGTTCTCTGGTCTGGATAAAGCCCTGAGCTCTATCCTTACTGGCCGTCAGGTGGCGGTTGTCTCCAACACCACGGTTGCGCCACTCTATCTGGATCGACTGCTCTCGGTATTACGCCGAGGCGGTTTTTCAGTACTTCCGATCATTTTGGAAGATGGTGAAGAACATAAGAACTGGACCACATTGCAGACCATTTTCAACGCCCTGATTGAAAATCGTTTTGAACGCACGTCCACACTTATCGCCCTGGGTGGTGGTGTCATTGGTGACATGACAGGCTTTGCCGCCGCTTCATATTTGCGCGGAGTGCCCTTTATTCAAATCCCAACAACTCTGCTGGCTCAGGTAGATGCCTCTGTTGGTGGAAAAACCGGCATCAATCATACGCTTGGTAAAAACCTGATCGGTGCTTTTTACCAACCACGCATGGTGGCAATTGATCTGGACACTTTGAAAACCCTACCACGCCGTGAACTGTTGGCGGGTCTGGCTGAGGTGATCAAATACGGCATCATCTGGGATGCGGATCTGTTTTCACTGTTGGAAGAGAAGCTGGATGCCATTTTGGAGACCGACACAACAGTACTGGCAGAAGTCATTCATCGCTGTTGCGCCATCAAGGCGGATATCGTGGCGGCAGACGAACGGGAACAAGGTCAACGCGCCCTGCTCAATCTCGGGCACACCTTTGGTCATGCCATTGAGACATTGACGCGGTATGAAACCTACCTACACGGTGAAGCAGTTGCTGTGGGTATGATCATGGCGGCGGATCTTTCTCAACAGATGGGACTCTGTGACAAAGCGGATCTGACGCGCATCTCCACATTGATTGAGCGTTCCGGTCTGCCGACTAAAGGCCCTGCTTTTTCAGCGGATAACTACTTGAGTGCCATGGCACGAGATAAAAAAGTCGAGCATGGCAAAATCCGCTACATTCTGGTTGATGGCATTGGCAAATCATCCATCCATTCAGAGGTGGACGTTGCGCTGATTAAAAGTGCCATCAACAACAATTTACAGCCGAAGAGATGATCTTCGAGCCTGTTTAGGAACGCATTCTCTTCTTGAAATGTTGAGTCTCTCTCTGTTTCTAAACAGGCTTTTATAACACTGTGAAATCATTGTAATGGAGAAATTCACCCATAATTCCCGAGCCTTTTCACTCCTGATCGTATTGGCCTTTGTGGCAACGACAGTCAGTGTCGTATCCATTTTTATTTTCTATCAACTTGCCTTTGAACAAGAGCGTCAGGTTCTGATCGAAATTGTAGGAATCCGTAATCCATTCGTTCAGTTACCGATTATTTTCTTATGTATCATTTTGCTTGTGGCCTGGATTTTATATAAATCAATAACAGCCAACAGATTGGCAAAACAACAGAGTGAACAAAGATTTCAAGCAATTGCCAATTCAACGCTCGATGCCATTGTCTGTGTCAATAAAGCGGGTCAGATTATATTTTGGAACTATGGTGCCGACAATATTTTTGGTTACAGTGCCGATGAAATCATCAACCAGCCTCTGCTATTACTCATCCCCGAAGCCTTTCGACAGACCCATTTGAGCGCTTTTGCCAAAATTTTACAAACAAAGCAGATACAACGCCAAATCATAGAGCTTTACGGATTACGTAAAGATGGCTCAGAGTTTCCCATTGAGCTGGCACTATCCAGCTGGTGTGAGCAAGATGATATATATTTTTCCGCTATTATCCGTGATATTTCCTTACGAAGACAACGAGAAGAAAAATCAACTCAGCAACAGAGAGAGGCTCACATCTATGCCTCAATTGTTACCGCCTCACGCGATATGTTGGCATTGCTGGATCATCAGTTTATTTATCGCGCCATCAATGATGCTTACTTATCAGCCATTTCCTCTACTAAACAAGCCGTTATTGGACAAGAGGTGAAAGAGGTTCTCGGCACGGCCACCTATCAGACCATTAGACCCAAGCTTGAACTCTGCCTTTCCGGTCAAGTCATCAACTTTCAGCAACAGCGCATACTACCTGGCATAGGAACGCGATATTTGGATATTTCCTATACACCTTTCAAAGATTCCAAGGGAGGTATCGAAGGCATTTTGGTAGCCATGCGGGATATCACACACCGTAAAGAGATGGAAGACGAGCAGGAAAAACTCCAGGCTCAAACCATCCACAGTGCGCGATTAGCCTCTTTGGGCGAGATTTCAGCCAGCGTTGCCCATGAGATCAACAATCCCAACAACGCCATTTCCTTCAATGCCAGCGTACTCTCTCGAATCTGGTTGGATACGGCCCGTCTGCTGGATGAGGTGGAAGCTGAAATGGGCAGTTTCCAATTGGGTGGACTATCTCCAAGACGCGCTGCAAAAAAAGTACCTGAACTCCTGGAAGGAATCAGCAAAAGTTCCCAACGCATCACAGACATTGTTGCCAATCTCAAACAAATGTCACGTCAAGATAGTGGTGCATTGACCGAAGCGGTCAACCTTTCGGAAGTCCTACAATCCGCCCGGATGATTTTACAAAACCAGATTACCAAACATACCAACAATTTTGTCGTCAATCTACCTGAACCTATACCTCTGGTTTGGGGCAACTATCAACAGTTGGAACAAGTTCTTATCAATATTATTCTCAATGCGTTACAGTCTTTGAAAACACCTCAAGATCAGGTGGCCATTACGGGTACTTATGATATGACCAATCATGAAGTATGTCTGATGGTTAATGACCAGGGATGCGGGATCATTTCCACCGATCTTCCACTCATTACCGAACCATTTTTCACTACTCGATTAATGGATGGCGGTACCGGATTGGGTCTATCCATCTCAGATACCATCATCCAAAATCACAGTGGGCGCTTGCAGTTCGATTCTCAAGAGGACCGTGGCACCATGGTTTCCATTATTTTACCGGTGTACCATGAATCATGAACGAGCCATAACCATGCCAGTGGTTCTGGTGGATGATGAGACAGAAGTGCTCAATGCCACCAGCATATTATTGGAATCCCGCAATATTTCACCGATCATCTGTTTGGAAGATGGCCGTTCACTGGTCAATATTCTGAATACCCATGGTGGTTTGGTCGTGGTGTTGGATTTGGTCATGCCCAAAGTGTCCGGCATGGAACTGCTCAAAGAGATCAGAAATCAATTCCCGGAAATACCAGTAATCATTATGACCGCTTTGAATACTTTGGATATTGCTGTGGAATGCATGAAATCCGGAGCCTTTGACTACTTGGTCAAACCCGTTGAGGAATCCCGATTAATTGCCACCATCCAAAAAGCCAGTGAAATGCGTTCGCTAAAGGAACAACTTCAACGCCTACAAGGCTATCTGACCAATGATACTCTGCAAAATGAAGAAGCCTTTACACCCATCATTACCCGAAGCAAAAAAATACGCGGTATCTTTCAATATCTTGAAGCCATTGCCCATTCGGCAGAGCCTGTATTGATCCAAGGTGAAACCGGTGTCGGCAAAGAGTTGTTTGCCAATGCATTACACAAAGTGAGCAATCGAAAAGGCAAGCTGATCGCTTTTAATGTGGCCGGACTGGATGAATCCACCTTTTCCGATACGCTGTTCGGTCATCGTAAAGGCGCTTTTACCGGCGCGGACCGAACACGCCAAGGTCTGATTGCCGAAGCCCATGACGGCACACTGTTTCTGGATGAGATCGGTGATCTGGATAGTGTGCTTCAGGTTAAATTATTACGACTGTTGCAAGAGCGCCAATACTTTCCTATCGGTTCTGATCTGCCACGCTTATCCAACGCGCGAATCGTGTGCGCCACCAATCGTGATCTGGATCAACTCACTGAGAGTGGTCAATTTCGCAGCGATCTTTATTACCGACTGTCCGCCCACAAAGTGACGATTCCACCGCTGCGGAGCCGAAAAGAGGATCTGCCTTTTCTAATCCACCATTTTCTGGATGAAGCAGCACAAGCACAGGTAAAGAAGCGTCCGACACCACCACCAGCGCTCATGACTTTATTGGAAAACTATTCCTTTCCCGGCAATATCCGCGAGCTTCGCGGCATGATCCATGATGCAGTGGCTCAACACCGATCCCATATATTGTCTTTGCAGAGTTTTAAACGTGCCATTCAAAGAAGCCATCCTGGCACGACTCAAACAAATGCAGAATCACCACTCACCCCTCCCAATGTGTATCAACTTTTCCCCGATCCATTACCCAGCCTTGATAGTGCCAACAATGATCTGATCAAAGAGGCACTACGTCGCGCCAAAGGCAACCAATCACTCACGGCTTCACTTTTAGGCATCTCCCGCCAGACATTGATACGGAGAATGAAGAAGATTAAGTGATGATATTGGTCTCGGAACATCCATAAAACCCTCTTATTATGGACCGAAAAAGGGGTGTACCATTTTATTACAGTGTACTGTTTTATCCTTTGTCCATCTCTCCTGAAAGAAGTCAAATATCCCTATGGAAAAACAAACTACTAATACAAAACTGCCTTTCATTAATCAACAATGCCGTATCAGAATGCAACACCACTATATAGTACTACTCTGAATCGTAAGAACAATACATCCATTTGATTATAAAGAATTATTTCAAACTATTACAATCTGGTATAAATCATGAAACATTATTCGGTGAACAGGGAGAATTGAATGCTGCTTGAAATATCTCCAAATGAGTTTGCAGGGAACACCGAAAACGTGGACTTCCTGGGAGGAGGCTACTGTGAAAGGTGGCCACGGTGATCGTCTTGTCTACCAATACAAAAAAAACGGGAGAACAAGAGAGAAATCATGTGCCAGCCTGTGCCCTAATCCATGAAATGAGCGACCAACTGCTTGCTGGTGTCACACAACGTGGAGAGTGCCCACTGGGTGCTTGGCTGGTTAGAGAAGGATTGATCCGATATCGGCAAATGCCGCTTGTATGGGAAATTCAGAGAATACACCATCAATTACATGATTCAGCACGAGAAATAGTAATTAAACGAGGAACAGACAACCACAGCGACGCTATTACCAGAATGCAGATTTTTCAAAAAAAATGGTCACAATTTAATGACATGCTGCACCGCTTTAGAGATGAGGTCGAAGAGATAAACCGAGGGGAGAGTAGACAGATCGGGAGATAGAATCATGAGACACCGCCCTTTAGGTGCTTGGTATGGCTGGAAAATGCTTTCAGAGCCGTTCGATCGACCGCAAAATGTATGGGATGAAATCCATAAAGCGTGTAACGAACTCAGCGCAGGAGGAAAAGCGTTGCATAAAGCCAATGCACGCCTTGTCGCCTTGAGTTTACAGATTAGGGAAAATACGCGTTTGTTTAAGGAGATGAATCAGCAGATTCGACATATTGGTACGAGGAAAAAAACTGTCCTATCAAACACAGACAGAGTAGCGCCTTCAGTTGAGGTATTTCTGTTGAGTGATCTGACAGGGACAACACCAACACTCCATTGAGATACATTTATAATCGTTTTCCATTGTAATAAAAGGAATTTGGGCATGATTACAGAATCAGTAAAGCGGATGTCATTTATAAAATTCAGAGTTGTCACTCTACTTGACGGATCAAATTCCAAAAAGATCCAACCAGGAGAAGCATGATGAAAAATTTACGTATTTCTTCACTGATCAGTTTGGGGTTTGGCATTGCCATTGTGCTTCTGCTGATCGTTGCCGGTGTTGCCTACAACGGTCTTAACAGTGCAGTGGATGGGTTCCAAGAATATCGTGGACTCGCACGTGACACTAATTTAGCTGGACGCCTTCAGGCCAATATGCTGATGGTCCGTATGAACGTCAAAGACTTCAATATTACCGGCAGCCAAAAAGATATCAACGAATATGAGCAATATTTGGAGAAAATGACCACCTTTTTGGAAGAAGCCAAAGGAGAAATTCAGAAACCGGACCGGGCAGAGAAAATCCGCTTTGTTGCGGATGCGGTCAAGCAATATGAGCAAGGCTTTGAAAAAATCAAAGCATTTCGAGTTGAGCGTAATGATGTGGTTTTCAAACGCATGGATCCCAATGGCCTCACCATGCGTAAAGATCTGACTTCGATCATGAAATCCGCTTTTAAAGACGGAGACCCCGAAGGCGCATACTATTCTGGACGCGCTCAGGAACATGTACTCTTAGGCAGACTATATGCTGCCAAGTTCTTGCAGTCCAACAATACCAAAGATGCCCAGCGGGTTGATAAAGAGCTTCAGGATGAGATGAATCACCTCATTGCAACCATGGATCAAGAGCTACAAAACCCCGAACGGCGGCGGTTATTAAAAACGTTTGTCCATGCACGTGACGAATATCATTCCGCATTTAAAGATGTCGTACGCATTATTTTAGCGCGAAACGATGTCATCAAAAATACACTTGATCGCCTTGGCCCCCAAATCGCCAACGCTGTGGAAGATGCCAAACTATCCGTGAAAAAGGATCAGGATGCGCTGGGTCCAGTCGTTCAGGCACATAATGAAGAAACAGTGACAATTGTTGTCATTGTCTCGCTTATTGCACTATTGATTGCAATTTTCCTCGCATGGTACATCACCCGCTTGGTGGTGAGACCCATCGGTGGCGAACCTTTCGAGATGAACTGTTTGGCAGAGCATCTCTCTCGTGGCGACATGGTCGGTTCTGCCGAATGTGCTACAGTTACAAAAACCAAACAAGGAGCATATGGAAAATTGCTGGATATGGTAGACAGTTTGACCAAAGTAGTCGGAGATATTCGACATTCGGCAGATCAAGTTGCTTCCGGTAGTGCGCAACTTCAAGAGGCTTCACAGAGGCTTTCTGAAGGTGCTACAGAGCAAGCCGCCTCTGTTGAAGAAACATCTTCCGCCATGGAAGAGATGTCTTCCAATATTCTGCAAAACACTGAAAACGCCCAAACCACTGAGAAGATTGCCCAGAAAGCAGCCAAAGATGCGGCTGAAGGCGGTGAAGCTGTTTCAGAAGCCGTCACCGCTATGAAGCAGATTGCCGAGAAAATCAACATCATCGAAGAGATTGCCCGTCAAACCAACCTGCTGGCTTTGAATGCCGCTATTGAAGCGGCACGGGCTGGTGAACATGGTAAAGGTTTTGCGGTCGTGGCTGCTGAAGTGCGTAAACTGGCTGAACGCAGCCAAACAGCTGCGGGTGAAATTAGCAGTCTTTCCACATCCAGTGTCAATGTGGCAGAAAAAGCTGGCGGCATCATCAACCAAGTAGTACCGGACATCAAAAAGACCGCTGATCTGATTCAAGAAATTGCTGCGGCGAGTGTGGAACAGAATCAGGGTGCCAGCCAGATCAACTCTGCCATTCAGCAACTTGACCAAGTTATTCAACAAAACGCCGGTGCAGCCGAAGAGATGGCTGCAACAGCGGATGAACTTTCCAGAGAAGCGGCTGAACTGGATAACTCCATCGGCTTTTTCAAAATCAATCGCGCAAGAACCCAGACAAGATCGGCTCCAGCACCAAGACGACCGGTCGCCACCACAACCGCTAGAGCAGCAACACCAAAACCACCCGCAAGACCTAAAAAAGCACTGCCTGCACCTGTCTCATCAGGCGGTGGTGCGGATTTGGACATGAGTATGGGAGATGATGAGTTTGAGAAGTTCTAGAGCCTGATCAAACAAACAATCAGCTCCACACAATCGCAATAGTCAAGGGCGTGGCGGATGAATCAGTTATCACTGAAACATCTGTCACGCCCTTTGAGCATGCAGGGAAAGTGAAACTACAAATGAAGAATTTTCTTTGCCAAAGGGATAGTCAGTGGTCGTTTCAGTCGCAGGGCTTCTTGATCCAGTTTAGCCAACGCTTCAGCATGATCCGGCACACAACGGGGCAAACGCCGACAGAGAAAACGTAGCACATCCTCACTCACCCGCACCTGTCGATCATCAGCCATCTTGCCAAGAATACCGACCAACACCTCTTCACTGGGCGGTTTAAGCGTCAATACCGGCCCCCAAAGCAGGCGTGTACGTAAATCATCACGCAAACCGATCAGCACATTGGGTGGTGTGCGACCGGCGCAGATCATCTTTTTCTCTTTTTGCCGCAACATATTGAATAGAAAGAGCACCCCTTCCTGAAGGGCGGGACTTGTTTCCAGCCGTTCCAATTCATCAATGGCCACCAGGCCATGATTACCAAAACGGGATAGAAACTGTGTCAGCGCTTCTTCCGAGGCATGTGTAGAGCCTGAATCAATGTTCAAATGATCCGCCAACCGGTTCAAGTCCAGATAGACGGCTTCATCCTGACCATGAGCAACATGAAAATCATGCACAGCAGCCTGCAATAAATGCGTTTTGCCAATACCGGCCTCACCGACTATGGTTACACAGGTAGCTTTGGCGTTATCCGACTGTTGAAGGGCATCAACAATCCATTGATTATCCGCATCTACGACAAAGTTATCGAAGTCGCAAACCGGATCAATTGGGAAATCAAGAATGAATTGTTGAGGATCCATATAATTTTTTTCCGTAGCCCTTATATCAAAAAAGAGTTACTGCCCCATCGCCAAAGATAGATCAATCCAGACAATATCGTGGTGCAAACCACCATAATAATTAAGACGGAAACCAACCAACCGGGCAGTGTCACAATAGAGGAACCAAGCACAACCGCCAGCAACGAGATCTGTAACAATGTATTTAATTTACCGATACCAGTCGGTTTCAAGCTGGAGTCAGGATCAATCACCCGAATGGCCAATGCACCTGTAAACACCACCAATTCCCGCCCTACTATCAACAGCACCAACCAGTAAGGTAGATATTCCAGCATACCCAACACCAGAAAACCAGAGATAATCAACACCTTATCCGCAAGCGGGTCCAAGATGGCTCCCAATGCGGTCATCTGGTTGAAACGCCGAGCAATAAATCCATCCACCCCATCTGTTACACCCGCCACTACAAACAGCCAGAACGCAACTTGATGGTTATGTTCCATAACATACCAGAGAAAGACGGGAACCAGGATAATTCTAAATAGTGTCAGTGTATTGGGTAGATTCATTGAAACTGTACGATCAATTTTCCATCCGCTGATTGGGTGGCCCAACCCTTGCGAATCAACGTATCCATCAACCGTTGATCCGCACCTTGATAAGTCGCCCGTAACACACTCTGCTGAGCGCTCAATTGTGCGGGCAGCAAATCGGTAATACCTGGCAAACGCTGAACCAAATGCATAAATACTGCGAGTCGCTTCAGATCCGTATTGTGGCGCACAACAATCTCCACACCATGGGCATCACCCGGCACAACAGAATTATCTTGAACCCACTGATCCACTACCCGTTGCATCAGTTTGGCTGCCACTATTTCCTGTACGCTCGGATAATCCTGCAACAGATGCTGCCCCAGGGGGAGCCCCTCTGCTGATGCTTTGTGAGACGTTACACCTCCATCTTGATCAAAAGCGAGTAACATACCGTAGGCCTTATGTGTGGACGGAAGCTGTCCCTCAGCCACTTTTCCGACCTTGGATTCCTTGCTGGAGAGTGGCGATACGGTCATACCCACGCCCCACACCTGCCCGGCACCGTAGCG
This sequence comes from Magnetococcales bacterium, assembly GCA_015234045.1. Taxonomy (GTDB): domain Bacteria; phylum Pseudomonadota; class Magnetococcia; order Magnetococcales; family JADFWU01; genus JADFWU01. The sequence goes on along the minus strand of JADFWU010000017.1, from coordinate 31,086 downwards.
ACTATCTGCCCATTTTTGCAAACCCGGGGAACCCTGCTCAATCTGCGACCAGGGCAAGTTGACCATATCATCCACATCACCCAACGGCACGACAACGTTCAATCCCAAAGGTGCGGCCGCCTTTTGAAAGGCCATCACCATACTATCCATCGGATCAAAGTAACGCTGCCATTCATTGCCCTTTTTACGTGCGGTGACCATCAGCACCTGTGGATAGGGTGTTTCATTATAGGAAACATGCTCTTTGCGAAAAACGTGCAGAACATCCTTGCGAGAGAATTCCACATCGACAACATAATTGATCGCACTGCCATCCACCTTACGGCGCTCAGACTGAACAATGGTGCGTTTGACCAACGGGCCGAGATCTTTTTGCAACATGTTGAACAGGTTAGCCTTTTCACGTTGTTCACTGCGCGCAACAGCACGGCTCATAAAACGAGACCAGGCCTTTTTTTCCGCTTCAACAATCGCCACCTGTCGAGGCCGCAACCCATCATCCAGAGGTAACGGCACTACCACTGGAACACCTTCCAACAAATAGGCCGATGTCTGAGCCAGGACCGGAGCAGATATAACAGCCGACAATACGGTCACTACAAGCGTAAACCACAAAGGCATAAATCGGGACTTCATAAAAATCATAACTCTATTGAACAGTTCAACAACCAGGATATATTTAGGAGTTACGCAGTTGCCGGTTGAAACAGATATCAAAGTGCGTACCATCCATTCACTCGGAAGCGGGAATAACGGGTATAAAATTCATTCAACTGCGTAACTCCTGATATTGACAATGGCCAAAATTTGAGTACCGGTAAAGCAATTCCATCAAAAACTAGTGCGTGTTTCGATACCCTAGTGTACCCTGCCAGGGAAAAAGACAACAGCATCTAAGGAAGACCTTGTCATGTCTCAAGATAAATCGAAAAAACGTCCTGCCATGACCTACCGGGATGCAGGCGTTAACATCGACGCTGGTAACCGGCTCGTCTCACTGATTCGTCGATCCGTCGCCTCGACCCATCGACCAGAGGTACGCTCGGATATTGGTGGATTTGGCGCACTGTTCGCACCCGATATCTCCAACATGACCGAGCCTATGCTCGTTTCAGCCACCGATGGTGTGGGTACAAAACTGAAACTGGCCTTTCTGATGAACCGTCATGATACGGTTGGTATCGACTTGGTGGCCATGTCTGTCAATGACCTGATCGTCCAAGGCGCAGAGCCGCTTTTCTTTTTGGACTATTTTGCCACAGGTCACCTAGATCCTAAACATGCGGCAGCCGTTGTGGAAGGAATTGCCGAAGGATGTCGTCAATCCGGCTGTGCATTGATCGGTGGTGAAACCGCTGAAATGCCTGATTTTTATGATCCCGGCGAGTATGATCTGGCTGGATTTGCAGTGGGCATGGTTGATCGTCCCAATGTCATTGATGGACGGCGGATTACCGCTGGTGATGCGATAATCGGCTTGGCCTCTACCGGTCCGCACTCCAATGGGTATTCATTGATTCGGCACCTGATACTCGGTGAGGACGGTCCCGGCCTGGATGCACCATTCAACGATGGTACGTTAGGCGATGCCCTGCTGGCACCCACCAAAATCTACGTTAAATCTCTATTGGCCCTGGCTAAACAGCATGATGTCCGTGGTCTGATCCACATCACCGGCGGCGGATTCTGGGATAATATTCCCCGCATTCTGCCCCAAGATGCGCGTGTGACGCTGCACAAGAGCCAATGGCATCGCCCAGAAGTGTTCGATCTTCTTCAAAAACTGGGCAATATCGAAGAACATGAAATGCTCAGAACCTTCAATTGTGGTATCGGCATGGTGGTCATTCTGCCCAACACTGAAGCGGATGACGCATTGAAACTGCTCAACGAAGCAGGCGAAACCGCCACATTGATCGGTCATGTCCACAGTCGGGATATCGGTCAAGAGTCAGTCACCATTGAGGATTAAGTATCATGAATAGCGCACCTATGCGTATTGCTGTGTTGGTGTCCGGCAGTGGCTCCAACCTGCAATCTCTTATTGATCGATGTGCTGATGGTACGATTCCCGCTGAGATCGTTCTGGTTGTGAGCAATAAACCCGGTGTATACGGTCTGGAACGCGCCGAAAAATCAGGCATCAAAACGCAGGTAGTGCAACATGGTGCGTTTCCTGATCGTGCAGCCTTTGATCAGGAATTGATCCGTGTTCTGGATGCAGCTGAGGTAAATCTGGTCTGTCTGGCAGGTTTCATGCGTATTCTAACGGCTGAATTTGTCCGACACTTTACCGGTCGCCTACTCAACATCCACCCTGCCCTGCTGCCGAATTTTCCAGGTCTTGGTGTGCAGCAAGCAGCCATTGATGCGGGTGTGCGGTTTTCAGGGTGCACGGTTCATTTCGTTGATGAAGGCGTGGACACCGGACCAATCATTGCTCAAGCCGTGGTGCCTATCCTTGATGGTGATGATGCCAAAACACTGGGCGCAAGAATTTTAAAACAGGAACACCAAATCTATCCGCTTTCAGTACGCTTATTCGCTGAAGGACGGCTTAAATTGGAAGGACGGCGGGTTCGGATTGATGCGCCCACGGATGAGACTCCGGAAGCAGCGATTATCAATCCTGCTCCAACCTGTTGATCACATCTCAGAACGAATAACGGATTCTATGGACCGCTTGCCGAATTGATCTTGCACAGTACGAATCAGGTCATTTAACACGATAGGACCATAGAGGAACACCTCCTGGACACCACTACCAGCGATCCGAAGCCGGATACGATTTGGCTCGGCACTGATCTTGATACGTAGCGCACCACCATGACCACCACGGGCGCTAATGGGTCCGGGATGCGGATGAAAACCCGCCCGGCGCAGTTGTCGGCATACCTTGGCAGCTTTATCGGTCAGGCTGGTGTGTCGTGTCTGTTTGCGCTTCATCGGAGCATACGAATATGTCGTCTCTTCTGATAGGCTCAGTGATAACCGGTTTAGCCGCTGGTGTTGTCGCCGGTCTGTTTGGCGTTGGTGGTGGCATCATCATTGTGCCGGTACTGCTGTTTCTTTTCCATCTGGACGGCTTTAATCCCGCCTTTTCCATGCAGCTTGCGGTGGGCACATCTCTAGCCACCATCATTATTACCAATATCAGCGCCACATGGAACCATCAGCGCCGTAATAGCGTTCATTGGCAGCTTTTTTTTCAATTTACGCCCGGTATTTTGATCGGTGCATGGCTGGGAGCCATCATTGCTGCTGTCATGGACGGACAAATGCTCAAACAGCTGTTTGGTGCCTTTGAAATCCTGGTGGGATTGCGGATGATCTTCTCTGGAACTGCGGCAGAGAGCACCACAGCCATCAAGGGAAACACTCTACTCAACAGCACTTTTGCTATTGGAATTGGAACCGTCTCCAGCATGTTTGGCATTGGCGGCGGCACACTGTCCGTACCCGTGCTCAACATGATCAACAAACTCCCAATCCGCATGGCTGTTGGCACCTCCTCCGCCATCGGTGTGGCATTGGCCATGGCCGGTGCCGGTGGATTTATCCATGCCGGTTGGAATAATGCCGCCCTGCCCACTCACAGCTGGGGCTTTGTGGTGCCGGAAGTATTCATTGGCATCATCATCGGCACACTGATCACCACACCATTTGGTGTTCGACTGGCCCACGGCCTTGATCCACATATCCTCAAGCGCAGTTTTGGTCTTTTTCTGTTGATCGTTGGTGCCAAACTGCTTCTCTAAACCGCACCAACTTAGAAAAACACAGTTCTAAAACTGGTTGGAGTGCAGAGGAGGCTGTGCCGCCTCTGCTGGGTGTGGGCAACGCCCACATTAAACGAAATGGCGCGTTAGCATACGGAGCATTTTTTGCGCAAAGCGCGGAAAATGCGTAGCGCCGTGGCTCGAAGAGCCACACAATTGGAGGCTCGTAGGGCCGACTTTATGTGCGGGCCAATTTCGTTGTTTATTGTAGCCCCGCAGGGGCGTATTCGAAGTCACAAATTACACGTTTCAAACTGGACGCGGTTTAGTTGTGGTTTTGACCACACTCATTCATTCAACCAAAAACAGCAACCAACCAGAAACAGCAACCAACCAGAAACAGCAACCAACCAGAAACAGCAACTAACCAGAAACAGCAACTAACCAGAAACAGTGACATAGGCAAAGCGCCGTTTACCCACTTGCAGCAGATAACGTTGATCCGTGACCAACTGGTAGCGTGTATCGGTTACCTTGGCTTGATCCACTGAAACCGCATTCTGGCGGATCATACGCATCCCCTCGCTGTTGGACTTCACCAAACCAGCGGCTGTCAACGCAGCCGGCAAGCCCAATCCCTCGGCATTGCCTGAGAGCGTCTTTTCAGGGATATCATCGGGCAACCCCTTTTTACGGAACATGTTTTCAAACTCGGAACGCGCCTGCTGGGCATCGTCCAGTGAGTGAAAGCGGCTCACCATCTCTTCAGCCAATTTTTTCTTGGCTTCCATGGGGTGCAACTGACCGCCCTCAACATCCGCACGCATTGCCGCAATCTCGGTCATGGACGCACTGGAGAGCAGTTCATAGTAGCGCCACATCAAATCATCCGTCACCGACATGGTTTTACCAAAAATCTCACGCGGCGGGTCTTGAATACCGATGTAGTTATCCAACGATTTGGACATTTTGTTGACACCATCCAACCCTTCAAGGATCGGCATGGTAATCACAACCTGTGATTCCTGACCATAAGCCCGCTGCAACTCACGACCGACCAGCAAATTAAATGTCTGATCCGTACCACCAAGCTCTACATCGGCACGCATGGCCACAGAGTCATAGCCTTGCACCAATGGATAGAGAAATTCATGCACGGCAATGGAGCGGTTCTCTTTGTATCTCTTGGAAAAATCATCCCGCTCCAGCATTCGAGCGACTGTGTAACGACCGGCCAGCTGAATCATTTCGGCTGCGGTCATCTTATTCATCCAGGTACTGTTGAACATCACCTCTGTTTTGTCCGCATCCAGGATCTTGAACACCTGATTTTTATAGGTTTCTGCATTCACTGCTACTTGTTCAGGTGTCAGCGTTTTTCGGGTTTCACTCTTTCCGGTAGGATCACCGATCAAACCGGTAAAATCACCAATCAGAAACAGAACCTGATGGCCCAACTCCTGAAACTGGCGCATTTTTTGTATTAAAACCGTATGTCCAAGATGCAAATCCGGGGCGGTTGGATCAAATCCGGCCTTGATACGTAACGGCGTATTGGTTTCCAAAGCCTTGGTCAACTTTTTTTCCAACGCTTCTTCGGAGATCAGATCCACGGTTCCCCGGCGAATCAGATCCATTTGTTCCTGAACGGATGGGCGGCTGCTCATAGTAGTAATCGACCTTCTTGGATCTACATCTGAAAGAATCAACATGTTGCCAGGGACAAAGGAATCCCCTTTCAACAAAAGTTAACACGACTCTAAGGGAGCTGTCATGGCACAGCAACATCTGGCAGTGGGACTGATCTCTGGCACATCGGCGGATGGGATTGATGCAGTGGTGATTCGCACCACTGGCGAAGACCGCCCTGAACTGCTGTCCAGCATGGCCACCCCCTACCCGGAAGAGATCCGCCAGGAGATTATTGGGCTTTATGAACCCGGTGAAAACGAGATCGACCGAATGGGCGTACTTGATCGTAAACTGGGCCATCTGTTTGCAAAAGCCGCCTTGGCAGTGATCCAGAAAGCGGGCCTGACACCAAAAGAGATTTCCGTGATCGGCTCCCATGGTCAAACCATCCGTCATCGACCACCCGTCTTTACACTTCAGATCGCTTCACCATTTGCCATTGCAGCGGAAACCGGTATTACCACAGTGGGTGATTTCCGACCGGCTGACATGATGGCTGGTGGTGATGGTGCGCCTTTGGCCCCTTTTTTACACAGCGCAGTGTTTGGCGAATCAGGTAAAAATGTCGGTGTTCTCAATCTGGGTGGTATTGCCAATCTCACCGCACTACCCGGTGAAACGCACCTGCCAGTCACAGGGGGTGATACTGGCCCAGCCAACACATTGCTCGACCATCTGGCTGAAGTATTGAGCAATGGTGAACGCTGCTGCGATACCAACGGTGAGTCCGCTGCTGCGGGTGTGGTGGATGAATCGGCGCTGGCTTGGTTGATGGACCATGACTATTTTCAACACCCCTTTCCCAAATCCACAGGTCGGGAGATTTTTGGTCAAGCCTATCTTAAGCAATTTATGAAAAAGTTTGCCCACCTTCCTGAATCAACACTTTTTTCAACTCTGACGCAACAGACCGTTGAAAGCTGTGCCACCGCATGCGACACCCTGTTCAATCAACCGCCACACCGTCTGATTCTATGCGGAGGCGGTGCACAAAATGCAGAGATGCTGCGCCGTTTTCAGGCCCGATTACCCACCACCAAAGTGGTCACCAGCACCGAATGCGGTGTAGATGCTGACAGTCTGGAAGCCCAGGCGTTTGCCTGGTTTGCCGTACGCACGCGCAATGGCCAAATCGCTACCCATCCTGAAGTCACCGGTGCATCCAAAGCGACCATTTTGGGCGCTGTCTATCCCGTGTTGAAATAAAGTTTGTTTTTTCCGAGCCTCAAGACACTGAAACGTATAAAATAGAGGGGAATAATGTTGTCAAAATAGGAAGAAACAGAGAATGGACTCATGAAATTTTCACGCCCTTATCTACTGATTTTCCTTCCCGCCATTCTGTTGAATGCGGCTGTTCTATTAAACGGCTGTAGTCAAGCGGTTGCACCCAAAGCAACCGAATCATCCGCCTATTCGCTGGAAAAACGCCTCGACAAATTGGTCACAATACGACTGAATACAGGTATTGACGCACTCAAACCCTGGGAAAAAGCGCTTTTAACGCTGTTAATGGATGCCGCGGATCAAATGGATACCGTGTTCTGGAAACAGCTACACGGTCAATATGGCCGTACAATTCTTGATCAGACCAGAGATCCTGTTGCCCGTAAATGGATGGCCATCAACTATGGCCCATGGGATCGTTATGAATTCAGTTCAGAATCTCAGGTACCAGGCTTTTCTGCCCGCCCACCCGGTGTTGGTTTTTACCCAGTCGGTGTCGATAAAATCGCCTTGGAAAAAGCAATAATCAACGATGCTCAATTGAAATCACCTTACTCACTGGTTCTCCAAGACACTGATAACCGCTTCAAAGCCCGGTTCTACAGTGATGCCTTTGGCAAAGAACATCAAAAAGCAGCGGAAGATCTCCGTAAAGCCGCCAAACTGACCCAGTCCAAAGAACAAGCAGACTACTTCAATAAACTGGCTCAAGCTCTGCTGGATAATAATTACGAACCCGCTGAACGGGCTTGGGCACTGCTGCCCCGCTCAGAAGAAACCGCTGCCTCGCCACTTTCTGCGGTGGATTTTGTCGCTGGTCCAATTGAGCGCTATGACGACTATCTGCTGAATCAAAAAACAGCCCATCAAGCGTATATTCTGATTCGTAATACACTCTGGAGCAGTCGTCTGCGCCATTATGAGCCGTTTTTGGCTGATCTTCAGACTGCCTTACCACTCTCTGGCCTGAGTAATCAGAGGCCGGAAAATGATTTTCAAGCCAGTCTGGAAGCCTTTGATGCCGTCTACCTCACCGGCCAAGCCAATGCCGGTGCCAAAGCCATTGCATTCAACCTACCAAACAACATTGATATTCAACGCACCATCGGTACGCGCAGCATTCAACTTGTCAATTTGATGCGTGCCAAATTCAACCATATGCTCCGCCCAATCACCGAAGTCATGTTGGTTCCAGAACAACGCGGTCAAGTGCGCTTCTCCGCATTCTTTACCAACACGCTACTTCATGAACTGTCCCACGGTGTAGGCGTTAAGATAACTCAAGACGGCTCTACCGTTCAAAACAGCCTGAAATCCAAACATCTGCTCTTTGAAGAGAGTAAAGCCGATGCCGTAGGCCTCTATATGGCACATTGGTTGAACCAACAGGGCAAGCTGTTGGATATCACCCTTGAAAACGCACTGATTACCGGTTCAGCCTCACTGTTTCGCACCATGCGTTTTGGTACCGAAAGCGCCCATGGTCAAGCCGCCTTAATTCGCTTCAACTACTTCCGCGAACAGGGCGCACTGTTACGCACACAGGATGGACTCTATTTTGTCGATCTGCCGGTAATGATCAATGCCATCACCCGGTTGGGTCGTAAAATTCTATCAATTCAGTTTAATGGCGAACCTAAGGAAGCTCAGGCGTTTATTGATCGCTATGGCAAACAATCAGCAGAACTCAAAGCAGATATGCAACGCATTCGGAATGCCAATATTGCCGAAGGGCTGGTTTTAGAACAAGGCTGGACAGTTATTAACGATACTATCAAGAAATAAGGCGTACAGCGTATGTCTATCCTGCTTATTCTGACGCTGGTAGCAGGCACGATTTACGGTGCCGACCGTCACCTGCCTTTTTGGCTTGCCAATCCGCCTGACGCGGTGGATCGTGTGATTGTTGATAAACAAGCCCGCCAACTCTATCTCATGCATCAGGGTAAAGCTGTTCGTCACTATAGTATGGGCATGGGAAAAAACCCAGAAAACCATAAGGTTCAGGAAGGCGATTCAAGAACGCCGGAAGGGACTTACACTCTGGACTGGCGCAATCCTAACAGCCGTTTTTTCCGCTCGCTACACATCTCCTATCCCAATACACAGGACAAAGCTACCGCCGAGGCTAAAGGGGTCTCTCCTGGTGGCGCAATCATGATTCATGGTGCGCCCAACGGACTTGGCTGGCTGCCAGGTATTCTACCGACCGGTGACTGGACCGATGGCTGTATTGCGGTGACCAATGCCGAAATGGCTGAGATCTGGCAGTCGGTTGTCGATGGCACACCCATTGAGATCCACGCATCCCTATCCAATCCGCCCAGTCTGGAGTAATCGCCACGGTGATGAATCCCAAACAGCTGGCAACAGCACTTCAATCCCGCAATCGCAATCTGATCACCGGTCATGTCTCTCTTCCCGCCGAAGATGGTGCGTTTGTGGATTATCCCAGTGATATGGATGCACGACTTATCAAACTGCTTCAAGCCCGTGGCATGAACCAACTCTACAGCCACCAGGGCGAAGCGTGGTCACTGATTCGCAATAAGAAAAACTGTGTCATCGCCACGCCTACCGCCTCGGGAAAAACCCTCTGTTACAATCTGCCCGTTATTCAAGATGCACTGCACAATCGTTCCAAAGCGCTCTATCTCTTCCCTACCAAAGCACTTTCACAGGATCAGGTATCTGAATTATTAGCGCTGAGTCGTCTGGGTGATCTCAACATCCGCGCCCACACCTTCGATGGTGATACTCCAGCGGATGCCCGAAAAGCGGTGCGCGTCAAAGGTGATATCATCGTCAGCAACCCGGATATGCTCCATCAGGGCATCTTGCCCCACCACACCAAATGGGCGCAGTTTTTTGAGAGTCTCACCCATGTGGTCATTGATGAGATGCACATCTACCGGGGTGTATTTGGTGCTCATATGGCCAATGTAATTCGACGGTTGCAGCGTATCTGTCGATTTTATAACAGTGACCCGGTATTTATTTTCTGTTCGGCCACCATTGCCAACCCGGAACAGCTGGCCCATCAGCTGATCGGTCAGCCTGTGCATGCCATTACGCAATCCGGTGCGCCACAAGGTGAGCGCCATCTGTTATTGTGGAATCCTCCGGTAATCAACCCGGATCTCGGTATCCGGGCCTCTGCCCGTTCACAAACAACCCGCATCGCCCGTCGCGCTATTGAAGCGGGATTAAGCACCATCATCTTTACCCGTACGCGATTGATGGTGGAGGTGATTACCAAATATCTCAAAGAGGTATTTGATAAAGATCCACGCAAACCATCCCGAATTTCCGCCTATCGCGGCGGCTATCTGCCCAGTGAGCGCCGCAAAATTGAAAAAGCACTGCGTGCTGGCGCTGTAGATGGTGTGGTCACCACATCGGCGCTGGAGCTGGGTGTGGATATCGGTGCATTGGATATCTGCCTGCTCAATGGCTATCCCGGCACAATTGCTGGGACATGGCAAAGATTGGGACGCGCTGGCCGGCGCAATCGCACCTCTTTAGGCGTGTTGATCGGCTCCTCTCAGCCTTTGGATCAATATATCGTGCAAAACCCGGATTTTTTCATGGGGCAATCACCAGAACATGCCCGCATTGCGCCGGACCATTTGTTGATTCTTTTGGATCACATCCGCTGTGCCGCCTTTGAACTGCCGTTTATTCAGGGTTCGCTGTTTGGCACTGTGGATCCTGAAGAATTGTTGCACTACCTTGCAGAAGAAGGCGTGGTACACCTGGACCGCCAGCGCTGGCACTGGATTGATGACAGTTATCCAGCCAATGCGGTCTCACTGCGTTCGGTAGCGGATGGTAATTTTGTCGTGGTGGATATCACCGATGGTGGTCAAAAAATCATCGCTGAAACCGACTTCGCCAGCGCTGCAATGACACTCTATGAACAAGCGATCTACATGGTGCATGCCCAACCTTATCAAGTAGAAAGACTGGATTGGGAAGGAAGAAAAGCCTTCGTACGCCGCACTCAAGCCGATTATTATACCGATGCCATTGACTACACCAAATTGAAAATACTTGATGACTTTGATATCGATCAAAAAAAATCAAGTTTGACCGGCCATGGTGAAGTGCATCTGGTCCGGCGCATCTCCGGTTTCAAGAAAATCCGTTTTCATACCCATGAGAACATCGGGTTTGGTGCCATCAATCTGCCTGATCAAGAGATGCACACCACGGCTGTATGGTGGCGTGCGGATGCAGAAGCACTGGCAGAACGACTCTCCAATCGTTGGCACGCTTTGGACGGATTTCTGGGTGCAGCCTATTGCCTACATACCGTTGCCGCCATGCACACAATGTCTGAAATGAGTGATTTGGGACGTGCGGTTGGCGATCAAGATGCCGGTTGGTTCGCCTCAGTCAACGCCCGAGAACGGGGCACAATGCGTGATCGTGACGGCAATCAGATGGACCCTGATATGTTTGATACTCAAACACGCCGTTTCCAACCCACTCTATTTCTGTATGACAATATTCCCGGTGGCATTGGACTATCTGAACCTTTGTTCGAACAAAGAAATATATTAATTCAAAGTGCTCATGCCCTGATTGAAGGCTGTTCCTGCCGTTTTGGCTGTCCTGCCTGTGTTGGCCCCATACTCAGATCTGATGAGCGCCCGGACGAATCACCAAAAAAATCAGCACTTGAATTGCTTTCTCTCTTTTAATCAACACAAATTCCCTTCACAATGACAGCTGGGTTTGCAAAAAAGGGGAAGCGTGTATCATGTTCCAAAATAAATTGCTGAGGAACACGTTTATCGGTGCCATTTTGGTTACCATCACATTCCCGTTGACCTCATTTTTCTTTATCCATCCGGCCTTCATGGCCTTTCTTGAACAAGATAAACAGAATCAAGCTCACCTGCTGGGCAACCATCTTGCCTCTTACCTCCATGATGAAACGCACTGCACTGACTGCCCAATCACACTCACTCCAAAACTTTATGATGAAATTCAGCTGATTCGTACTGATTTTTTTCTGTATAAGATTCGTGTATTCACACCGGAAGGTGAGATTGTTTACTCTTCTGATGTCAATGAGATCGGTGTTCTCAATACAAATGCCTACTTCCATGATCAGGTTGCCAAAGGAAGAATCTATTCGAAGAGCGTTTCAAAATCACATAAAACCATGGAAGGCGTTATCACAGGTCAAGATGTTATTGAGACCTACATCCCGATCATGAGTGACAAACAATTTCTCGGTGCTTTTGAAATTTATTGGGATATAACACGACAAAAAGAGCAACTGGAAAATCTGATATGGATGGCCTCTCTGGCATTGTTGATTATCGCCTCGGCTTTGGTTTTCATCATTGCCATGGCCCTACGCCGGGAAAGCATTAGCCTGAAACGCCGAGAGATCATTGAAAAACAGATTCACACCAGTGAATCCCGTCTCCGGGCAATGATGGATACTGCGCTGGACACTATCCTTATTCTCGATAGTCGCGGCTATATCATTGATGCCAATCCAACCATTGAACACACCTTTGGTATCACAGCAAAATCAATCACCCATCTGCAACTGATCAAAACACCGTTGGTACGCTCTTCGGAAGAGGGAAAACGCTGGCAATCGTTGTTGGACACGCTCCAGTCTGATCGGGTCCAAGCAGAGAACCGCCATGAGTTTATAACCAGTCACGCCGATGGCTCACCGCGATATTTAGAAGTTACCGCTTCTCGAATTTCGACTGAAAATGACACCATCACCACCCTGTTCCTTCGGGATATTACCGAACGTAAACAGAATGAAACGCGCTTACAAGCGTTCAATGAAACGTTGGAAAAACGGGTGATTGAACGCACAACTGAACTTCAAACCATCAACCAAAAACTTACCATGGAAATCACTGAGCGCGAAGCTGTTGAAAAAGCCCTGCGCCACAGTGAATCCTATAATCGCATGCTGTTCGAACATTCGGTTATCGGGCTGGCACTCTGCCGCATGGATGGCCAACTGGTGGATGTTAATCCAGCCTATGCAGCGATTATTGGCTACGATACCGACTCGGTAAAGCAGTTGACCTACTGGGAACTGACACCAATAAGTTACGCTGACCAGGAGTCTGAACAACTGCTTCAACTGGAACGAAATGGTCGGTACGGACCCTACGAAAAAGTATATATTCATAAGGATGGTCACCATGTTCCGGTTCTGCTGTCTGGTCTGATTATTGAGCAGGATGGCGAGCGTTTCATCTGGTCTACTGTTGAAGATCTAAGCAGCCGGAAAAGGTCAGAACGTCTGGCTCAGGAAAAACTGCAAGCCGAAGCGGCCAACAAAGCAAAAAGTGCCTTTTTGGCCACTATGAGCCATGAAATCCGAACACCAATCAACTCCATTCTCGGCATGGGTGATCTCCTACTTGAAACACAACTCACCGTTGAACAGTCCAAATATGTCACTATTCTCAAAAGTGCCAGTGAATCACTTCAATCCCTGATCAACGATATTCTTGATCTTTCGAAAATTGAAGCCAATCAACTGGACTTTGAACATGTTCCTTTTAATTTGACTGATACCATTGAAGAGATAACAAACTTATTCGTATTTCCCATCAAAGAGAAAAATCTATCACTGACCACTTTCTGCCATCCCGATTTACCCAATCATGTTTCCGGTGATGCCAATCGCTTGAGACAGATAGTACTCAACCTGATGAACAACGCCATAAAGTTCACACCATCAGGCACGATCCATTTGGCTGTTGAGCCAGACAAGGCAGATCTTATCCGCTTCTCGGTGCGGGATAGTGGTATCGGCATTGCCCCGGAAAAACAGCAAACGATTTTTCGTCCTTTCACTCAAGCCGATCATTCCACCACCCGTGAGTATGGCGGTACTGGACTGGGATTGACCATCTGTCAGAGTCTGGTAAATCTGATGGGTGGCACCATGGGGGTAGAGAGTCAACCCGGTCAGGGCAGCCTATTCTATTTTACCGCTATCCTGCCCGCCACAACCCCGAACAGCACAGTGCAACATGAAACGTCCAATAGTCAGCCTCAATCAGGCTTGCAAATAATTTCACCTTCCAGTCAAATCGATCTGAAAAGACTCAATATTCTGTTGGTGGATGATGCCGAAGATAATCGATTCCTCGTCCAGGCTTATATGAAGAAAACCCAACACAGCCTGATTATCGCTGAAGATGGTCAACAAGCTGTTGATCGTTATAAAGAACAGCTACCAGATCTGGTATTGATGGATCTGCAAATGCCAGTGATGGATGGCTTGACAGCAACCAAAACAATCCGTAATTGGGAAATAGAGAGCAACCGAATACCTGTTCCCATTGTGGCACTCACCGCCCATGCCATGAAAGAAGCCTCAGAAGAAGCATTTGAAGCGGGATGCAGTTATTATCTGTCCAAACCCATCAAAAAAAGTCGCTTGCTTGAGTTAATTGATCAGATTGCCCAGCCATGAAATCACTCGTTGATCTCAAATCTCGCTTGAACGCCCTACGTAATCAGTCTGGTACACAGAGCACGCCCACCACAAAAAACGTTTTGGAAAAACCTTCTCAAGCCACCTCAATCAGCGAACGCATTCAACGCTTGAGACCACAGTCAAACGTGCCACAGCAACAGAAACGAAACCTGACAGACCATGAACTGGCTCACATCCTCAACGGTACTGTCATTGATGATGGCGTGATTCAAAGTATCCACAGCTGGCCTGTTCCCTATCTCCACGGCAAGCAGACCCTTCAACCGATTCAAACAACGTCAATACCTGAACCAATCAGCCAAGGCCAAACACTGGAGCGTGAAAACTATCTCTTTGTGGATACTGAAACATCCGGTCTGGCCGGTGGTGTCGGTACACACGCTTTTCTATTTGGTGCGGGTCGCTTTCGTCAAGGACGGTTTGAACTGATTCAATTGATGATGACCCGTCCCAGTGCGGAAACGGCGTATCTTGAAAAAATTCTGGCATTGATTGAACCGGACACTGTTCTGGTGAGTTACAACGGAAAACGCTTTGATCTTCCGCTCCTTCAGACCCGCCTGCGCCTAAACGGTCTTCACCCGATTGCCGAAACGCTTGCCCATCTTGATCTGCTCTATCCAACCCGCGTAGCCTTTGCCAACCGGTGGGACAATTGCCGTCTTCAAACGGCTGAGAATCGGCTCTTAGGCTTTTTCCGTACTGACGACCTGCCCGGCGCTCAAGTGCCTGAGGTGTGGCAATGGTGGCTACGCTTTGGCCAAAGTCGGCAACTACCTCGCGTATTCTCACATAATCGGGATGATTTATTAACCTTGGCGGCCTTGCTCTCCGCTTTGGTTGAGGTTTTTAAGATTTCTAGCGCACCAGTGCCAAATAGCCAGACTGGTGATCCAGTATCCATTGCACGGGCCTATTGCCGTCATGGCAAAACAGATTTAGCTATTCGATTGCTAAAAAACTGCCAAAGCCATCTGGATGCCAATGGATTGATGGAACTGGCCGCACATTTTCGTCGTCAACAACAGTGGCAACAGGCTATAAGAATCTGGCAACATCTAGCGCAAAGCAACCATTTGGAGGCTATGGAACGTTTGGCAAAATATCATGAACATCAGTCTCATGATCTTCAACAAGCCCGGCAATATACAACGCTCATGCTTGCTCAACAGCCATCAAATGAACGATTTCAGCGGCGTTTGAAGCGGATTGAGAGTAAACTGGAACGTATCAACCCTTGATCAATAAGGTCAAACCTCCATATCCTCATATCATCTTACGGGCCTATCTGCGCTGGGCAATAATTTAGTACCATGACAGAAACCCGTCACTGTTCCTCCTAGAAGAGAATCATTCGTGTCCAAACGCATTCGGGAAATTCCCTATAACTACACATCCTTTTCAGACCGGGAAGTAGTCATCCGTTTTCTGGGAAAAAGGGCTTGGGCCATTCTGCAAGAGCTGCGCGCGCATCGGAAATCGGGCCGTTCAGCGCATATGCTGTTTGAAATCCTGGGCGACATGTGGATTGTGTCACGCAACCCAATGATTCAGGATGATCTCTTCAACGATGACACCCGCCAACATGCGTTGGTTCATACTCTTAAGGAGCGGGTTGATCAGATCAGGTCCCGTATTGGTCAAGGTGCCGAAGAACTGGTCACAGAGCTGTTGACCTTTGTGGATAAAGCGGTAGAAAATTTCGCCAGTGGTTTTATCCGTCAAAAAAGGGTCAGAGAAGACCTCCTGGCCCGCCTGTCCAGTTTGACCCGTGTTGATAATATTGGTTTTGATCCGCTATCTCGCGTTTCTCATGCCACTGATGCCACTGACTGGCGTGTTCATTATCCATTGGTCGTGCTGTTTCCTGATACGGAGAATGAAGTCGCGCCATTGGTGCGTGCCTGTATCGACCTGGGACTCTCCATCATTCCGCGTGGTGGCGGAACCGGCTACACCGGCGGCGGCATTCCGCTCTCCGATGAGACCGTTGTGATCAATACCGAAAAACTGGACACGATTGATCCTGTTGAAAAGATCAATATTCCCGGCCATGACCAACCCATCCCAACCATCCGGGCTGGTGCCGGAGCAGTCACCCGAAAAGTATCTGAAAAAGCGGCTGAATCAGAGATGATCTTTGCCGTGGACCCGACCTCTCAAAACGCCTCCACCATCGGCGGCAATGTAGCCATGAATGCCGGTGGCAAAAAGGCGGTGATGTGGGGCACTTCGCTGGACAATCTGTTCTCCTGGCGCATGGTGTCGCCGGATGGTCATGTGATAGAAGTCCAGCGGATGAATCACAATCTGGGCAAAATTCATTCGATTCCAGAGGCGATTTTCAGCATTACCCGTTATGAAGTAGATGGCAAAACACCGGTAGGTGAACCAGAAATCCTGACCATTCCCGCCCATGCCATCCGCAAACCCGGATTGGGAAAAGATGTCACCGATAAATTTCTCGGCGGCCTTCCCGGTGTGCAAAAAGAAGGGTGTGATGGCTTGGTAACCAGTGCCATATTTGTCACCCATCCAAAACCGAAATATACCTACACCGTGTGTATGGAGTTTTTCGGTCACGACCTTTCCAAAGCGGTTCCCGCCATTGTCGAGACCAAAGACTACCTGGACCAACACCCCAAAGTAGGCTGTGCTGGACTGGAACATCTGGATGATCGCTATATTAAAGCGATCAAGTACAGCACCAAATCCAATCGCGGCAACGCACCCAAAATGGTTCTACTGGCCGATATTATCGGTGATGATGCCGAAGCCGTTGCAGAAGCCGCTGCCCATGTCCAATACAGCACCCAAGCCAGAGATGGTGAGGCGTTCATCGCAACTGATGCCGCTGGCAGAAGGCGTTTTTGGTCTGACCGCAGTCGTACCGCAGCCATTGCTGCCCATACCAACGCCTTCAAGGTCAACGAAGATGTTGTTATCCCGTTGGAGCGGTTGGCCGAGTACAATGTCGGTATCGAGCGACTCAATATTGAGCACTCCATTCAGAATAAATTGGATATTCTGAATGCAATTCAAAATTTCCTGACACCAGACGCTGTTCAAGCCATCCTGCCTAACAGAGAATCAGAAGAGATCGGTGTCATCACGGCAAAAGTGGAACAGGGTGTAAACTGGGTCAGTGATCTTCACAATAAATGGCACTCAATTTTGCAAGGATTGGATAATCCAGCCAGTTCTTTCAGCGATCACCCTGCCCTGGCTGGCGTTGCCTTTGAACCGGATGAACGCATCCTTGATCTGTTATTACGCCGGGCGTTTCGCATCTCCTTTAGAGAAGCGGTCATTCCCAAGCTAAATAATCTATTCTCCGGCAAACGCTGGGAAGCCGTCCAAAACAAGCTGATTGAAATCCATCAGCAAATCCGTCCAAGTCGTCTGTTCATAGCCCTGCACATGCATGCAGGTGACGGCAATATTCACACCAATATTCCTGTCAATTCCAATGATTACGATATGCTGCACAAAGCAGAGATTATCGTAACAAAGGTAATGGCACTGGCTTTGGAACTGGGCGGCGAGATCTCCGGTGAGCATGGTATCGGTCTCACCAAGATCGGCTTCCTTGATGCGGAAAAGATAACAAAGTTTGCTGAATATAAACGCAAGGTCGATCCCAACAACGCTTTCAACCCCGGCAAGTTGATGCCCGATTCCAATCTGGAACAGGCATACACTCCTTCGTTACGTCTGGTCCAGCAAGAGGCATTGATTCTGCGTGACAGCGCCTTGGGTGATCTCAATGACATGGTGCGTAACTGTCTGCGCTGCGGGAAGTGCAAACCGGTCTGCACCACCCATGTGCCACGCGCCACCCTACTTTACTCACCACGTAACAAAATTCTCGGCCTTGGTTTGATGATTGAGGCGTTTCTCTACGAAGAGCAGACTAAGCGCGGCATTTCTCATCACCACTTTGACGAAATGAACGATGTTGCGGATCACTGTACCGTCTGTCATCGGTGCGTGGTGCCCTGCCCTGTGGATATCGACTTTGGCAAAGTCACCATCCGCATGCGTGAGATTCTGAAAAAGCGTAATGAACGCATTTCCAGCGCTGGCGGAAAAATGGCGATGTCGTTTCTCAACAAAACCGACCCCCGCGCCATTCGTGGGATGCGTAACTGGCTGCTCAAACCCGGTTATGCCGCACAGCGAACCGGTCACAATGTTGCCAGAACGCTCGGCATCTTGGGTAAAAAATCATTGCCGCCACAAACCTGTGGCCGCCCCCCAAAAAAAGATGAAATCATCCACCTCCTCAAGCGCCCCTTGAGTCGTCACCTACCCGGCACCACATCCCGGAGCTATCTGAATATTGAAGATAATCAGATCATTCCGCTGTTGCGTGATCCTGAAATCACCAAAAACACCAGTGAACAGGGTCCAGTAGATGCTGCATTCTATTTTCCCGGTTGCGGTTGTGAGCGACTCTACAGTGATATTTCACTGGCGGTTATGGCGCTTCTACACCATATCAAAGTGCCCACCGTGCTTCCGCCTGGTTATCTATGCTGCGGTTTTCCTCAAAAAGCATCTGGTGATTTGGATACCGCACAAAAAATCGTAACCGGAAACCGTGTATTATTGTATCGCATGGCCAAAGCGTTGGATTTTCTCAAGATTAAGACAGTTTTGGTCTCTTGCGGAACCTGTATGAATCAGTTGGTTAAATATGATTTTGAGGCAATATTCCCAGGTTGCCGCATCATGGATATTCATGAATTTCTCATGGAAAAAGGCTTAACACTGCCTGAGCAAAAGGACCGGCGTTATCTATTCCATGATCCCTGTCACACCCCTACAAAACAGCACAACCCCACCGAAGTGGCAGAGAAACTACTCAATCTGGAACAGGGTCACGTTCTTCTGTCGGATCGTTGTTGTTCTGAAGCGGGCACCTTTGCGGTTAACAGGCCCGATATTGCCACTCAAGCCCGCTATCGAAAAGAAGAAGAGATCGCCCTGGGCAAACGCTCTTTAAATCCTGATGCCGATCAGTCCTCAAAGGCTTTTCGCAAACGGAAAACCAGAATGTTGACCACCTGCCCCTCTTGTGTACAAGGTTTGTCCCGTTATCGTTACTCTTCGGGTATTAAAGCAGAGTTTCTGGCTGTTGAGATGGCTAAAGCACTGTTGGGTGCCAACTGGCAGAAACAGTTTGTTAACCAGGCCAGGAATGGTGCCATTGATCATGTACTGCTGTAGGGCATATTGACACCATCCACCGGATAGAAAACAAAAAAACCTGTCACTGAGGACAGGTTTTTTTGTTACTACAAATTCTCTTATTGCATGCTCACAAATCACTCAATAACACTACTTTCCAGAGTCTACTTTATTACGCAAAATTTGACTGGGTTTGAATGTCACTACCTTTCGAGCAGTAATTTCAATCTCTTCGCCGGTTTTAGGGTTCCGGCCAGGACGGGGGTTCTTTGACCGCACAGTGAAATTTCCAAATCCTGTCAGTTTCATGGGGTCACCTTCTGACAGATTTTCTTTGACGATTTCAAATACGGTTTCAACAAGATCTGCCGACTCTTTACGAGAAAAGCCTGACTTCTGATACACCGCATCAACCAGGTCCATTCTTGTTATTGTCATAAGTTCTTTCCGCTCAATTAATGTGTGTCTGTATGATTCTTGAACAATAATAGGGCCAAACCAACATAGGGCCATGCAGTTCAAGATAATAGTGCCAAACTGCCATACCTGCACTATTGACAATATTTCTGGACAAAACGTTCAATGACAGAGATCATTTTTTTATCCAGACATGTCAATGCCTGCTGTAAGACAGGCTCCGGTATCCCACCATAAAAGGCTTCACCAATAGCCCCGGCAATGGCTGCTTGTGTATCGCTATCCCCCCCCAGGGAGATGGCATTTCGGATACAATCTTCGAAATCAGTTGATTCCAAAAAGGCAATAATCGCCTCAGGCACCGATCCCTGACAGGTTACATCAAATGCGTAATCCGGTCGTATTACATCCAATGAACGATCCAAATCATAACCGAAACGTTCACTGATAAAGCGTCTAATAGTGCTCTGTGTACCTCCTTTCCGGGCCAGATAAACAGCGCCTGCCACAGCCTGCGCGCCTTTAACACCTTCTGGATGGTTATGCGTCACTTCTGCACTACGTTGCGCCTCATTCAACACCGCTTCGAGATCATCAAAAGCCCATGCCACCGGTGCAACACGCATTGCAGAACCATTACCAAAGCTCTGATAAGCATCAGCATCGTCAGAAGCAAACCACGCCTTAAAGCGGTTTCCAAAACCAGCATCCGCATAATGCCGACTCCAGCACCTCAATTTTTGAGCGTAATCTCCGTGAGTCAAAAGGGTATCTGCCACTGCAACAGAAAGCACAGTGTCATCCGTAAAACGACTTTGGGGCTGAAAAAGGGCAAACTTCTTGGATTTTAGAGAATCCCACTCGTAAACCGAACCAATAATATCACCTACTATGGCACCCATCATCGCCTTTTATACCACTTTTTATACAAAAAAATTACCTTTAGAATGGAAATATTCGAACATCATAATAATTCCACAACGCATTTGAGATATAATATTGTTGTTCTGCTAATGAATAGTTTATAGCCTAGCACACCATTCACAACTTGAAAACTGTATTTCATTCAGTATGTTTCATTTTTTTCCTCATCAAAACGCCAAAAAAAATGGTGGGCAATGTGCCCACCATATATCAGTTTGATTTTAGTAAGACTCTATGAAGGTGAAGCTATAGTCTTAGATCAGCTCTGTCTTATTACACAACATTACCAAGTACGCCTTCCTATACCAACATTTCCAGAAGATCTCCCCGTCTGAACGTCGCGGAAAGTTGCTGCAACGAAATATCCCTTTCACCGTAGCACTTATTAAGCGCTTCAGTCACTTTTGCAACGGCATTGGCATGATATACCGCTGAACTTTCTTGAAAGGATTGCACGAGCGCACTGTAATTTTTATGCGTTATATCTTTTAATCTGATATTACTCTCTTTTAGCAGATCACGTGTTATCAACATGGATAGATAATGTGAGGCATAGGGCAGGAACGGTGGCGGCGTTTCTTCTTTTGGGCGCTTTCGTCTATTCTCTACCTCTCGAAATATCAGCACGGCTAAAATAGCCTGGGCAGCATTCAACGTCTTAAATATTTCTTCATACAATTTTCCAAAATGCTCTTTACGACGAAATTTTGCTTGGTGTGGCTTTTCCCGCCAAATGGCCAGTGTTGCTTCTGCTGCAATAGAGCTGGTTATGAAATTTGAACCACCACTCCCTGCTTCTCGCTGGCGCTTGTAGTGATAACCAAGATCACGCATACCAATCTCTAATTGTTTTTGGATTGGATCATTGGATCGCAAATCTCGTAAATCCACGGGATTCTGACTGTTTGTGGCATAGGTGATATCCTGAACAAAATCCTTGTTTTCTTCGGAAAGCTGATAAATGCGAATCATCACATAAGAAGACTCTCCGACACGATTCGATCCAGTGGATGTATTTAATGCTTCATGAATTGTTTTACAGGTTTGCCCACCATTAATAATCTGCATATTTTTAAGTTGAACTTTATAATCTTCTTTCTGGAACGCATTGTAGTCAAACTTATCACAGACTACTGTTATTCCATTGTTATAAAAGTAAAATTTATCAGATTTATCAGAGCAAAGAGTCTGGTTGATTGCTGCATTCACGCGATTACTGCTCAGCCCGAGATAACGCCTGATATTCCGTTGCAATAATCGATCTTCGTGTTTATCAAAAAGAACAGCAATCTGCTGGACAGAAATGCGTCCCAGCAGAACACGCATATAATTCATATCTTCAACAATAATCTTACCACTTAACTGAAGATCTGCATCAACATGTTTTGTACGCTGTAATATTTTAACAATGGAATCATGATTGAAGTGGGAAAACTCTAATTTATCAGAATAGTCTTTATACAGTTCATCAATCCACGACTGGGCAATCCCATTCCATTTAGCACCATTACTACAGAGAACAAAATGCACCTTTGGGATATATCCGTCACGAATTAGCGATCTAATTTCTTCTACTACAGGCGCTATTTTATTATTTAATGTTATTGCTCTATTAGGATCAAAAAGTACTTGCACTGTATTAACAGCGCTTTTAACGCCATTTTCTGGAAAATTTGCGGTTCCATCAAGATTTTTTACTTTATACTTTCCTTGAAATATTGTGATTAAAAACTCACCATCTTCAATCTCACCAATACGCAACCCATCTACACCGGCATCATTTCCCCCCTCTGTCAGCATATCTACACAGGATTCCAGAGGCATATCCAGGCAGTTCGACATGCATAAAAGAACAAATGCCGCAGATCGCTTCTTATTATCATCGCCAGGAGGAAGCCAGCTTGAATGCTTGTCAATCAAACCTGTAAGCTGCTGGTCAATGATGCTGGCGTTGATATCCACAATATGTACTCCATAGTAAGGACCACGGAAAAATTAATCATCCCAGTCGCGCAGGATAGTCGCCCTCTCCCCACTATTGAGCTGTCATGCTTGTTGTAACTGGGATGATAACATCAGACAGTATTTCATCAACATAGACATCCAACTGACCTTCAGGTGAACTGTAGTCACCATCGACATCAACTGCCAAATGATAGTTTTGTCCCGGCTCCAGGCCGGTTACAGTGAACGCACCACTCGCGGAAGCCACACTGGCAACCAGGAAGTTGTTATTCATATCACTCACAATTACCAAAGCACCATCCGCTCCTTCACCTTGTACGATACCGCTGATCTGACCCGCTGGCTGATTCAAATTCAACGTAATATCTGTCACAGAGGCATTTGTTACTGTTATGGGTGTCTCCGTGGTCACCTGTCCAAAGGACTCTTTGACAGACAATGTATAGTCACCCGCTGGCAATCCAGTTACCCGGAACAAACCACCACTACGTACCACAGCATTGCCACCAACCTGATTCACATCATCCCACGCCGTAACATTGGCTCCAGAGACCGGCACACCATCCAACAACACAGAACCGGAAATAGTCATACCGCTGATCATCTCAATAGTCAGATCCGACACGGATTCAGTCAATTCCATCGGTGTACCATGTGATAGAGCTGGACTGAATACGCCATCCCTATAGGTCAAATCCACCATATCCTGTGAGGTAACGGTAATGTAATACGCATCGGCTGGTAGACCAGTCACTTTAAACGGACCATCACCACTGCGCATGGTCGTACCATAACCACCACTCTCGGAAGAGAGAGAGAACACAGTGATTGTCACTACCTGGTCATCATTCTGAGCACCAAGCCCAGTGATCATACCGCTAATAGTATGGAAGACATTCTGCCCGGTGACATTGAAGTCCATATTTTCGGCCATCACTCCCGTACTGAGAAAGACAAACTCAGCCTCTGATTTACTTGTCACCGTACCGGTATAGCTATAGTAAAAAGTCCCTTCATCCGTTTCCAAAGAGATACGATAGACATCCTGTGCGGATAGACCAGTCAACGTATAATCCGCTGTATCTCCCTGACGACCGGTGGCCGTCGTTTGAACAAGCTCTGAACCATTGCGTGATTGGGCAATAACAGTCACACGCTTACCCGGCTCAACACCAATGATTGTTCCAGAAACACCAGCCCCCTGAAACAGTTCAAAATTGACTGCTTCCTGATCCATCTGAGACAGATCCACTTTAACCTCCTGCGATGTTGTATATCCTTCAGCTGAAACCTTAACCATCAGGTCATTCACAGCTGGCAAACCAAACATGCGCCATGTTCCATCGGCATCGACGATGACACTATCCATAATTCCAGCTGTATTGGAACTCACTTCCACCAAAGCCATGTCACCGGTATTCAGACCAAGCACCTCACCACTGACACTGCGCCCTGAAGGCACGATCAAATCAATGGCCGTCGCACTGCCCTGAGTCAGATCAACCCATTGTGCCAACGGACGAGAAACCAAACCCTCACTCGATTCTCCGCCGTAGCATCCAGTGGCCCAACCCTCAATATCCAGACACACTTCATAATCAGACACCGATGTCAGACCATCAATCACATAGATTCCGTCACCATCCACAGCCGTGAAACCAACCTGTCGCGTACTTTCAGACCAAATGGAAACCTGGGCTGGCAGTGGTGGCAAATCCGTTATACGCCCTGAAATGAACAGACCAGAAGCCATTGTCATTGTGACACCCTTATCCTTGTCCAATGCAATCACTTCTGCATTGTGGCTTGGACCCGGCGGCTCCATTGGACCGACAAAATAACCGCTGCGGTAACTGCTTCCAACAGACTCGACTTTGATCAAATAATCATCCGCCTCAGGCAGAGGATGCAAAGTTCCGATCAATACACTTCCCGTGCTCTCACGGCGTAATGTCTGGAATCCACTGCTTTTTTCTGACCAGGCTGAAATATCAAACACATCGCCTGGCTGAACATTGGTCAGCGCGACAACCAAGCTGAAGCCACGATTAAGCACAAGTTCAATGCCATCAAACAGGCCATCGGAAATATCAATCTCAGTTGATTGTCGCCATGCACCCGGTTGAACAGCCACACCATGCGCCTCACCAACCCAGTATCCATCAGGATAATTGTCTGAACGGATGTAGATTCGGTAATCATCAGAGACAGGAAGATCTTTGATAATGAAACTCCGTGCCGAGTTATCCACACCCCCAACGAGCTTCACTGATGCCGTATGCAACAGCTTATCCGAACGTGCCTCAACAATGGCTGAACTGTCATGCTCCAAACCATGCACAACACCTTCAATACGCCCTTTGGCCAAACCAATATCCACTAAAAAGCTTTGGGATGTTGTTTGACCATCACTGGCTTCCACGGTCAAGGTAACCTTGTGTCGTCCTGGGGTATCAAAGGCATGTTGAACCCGATAGCCTGAGATGACATCCCCATTGCCAAAGTCCCAACGATATTCCGTGATCTGACCATATTCTTGGTTCGCTCTGGCAAACCATTCGGTCAACGAACCGGCTTCAAGATTTTTATTGGGCAGTTCAACATGTTCAATAACCACCGAACAATTGATATTCAGATTATACATCTGACGCACTGTCAGTGGTGCGTTGGAGCTGTCACGCAACCCGATGCTGAAGTTGTGAACACCACAGGATTCAAAGGTTCCGTCGAGCAAGCCGGTGTTACTGTTCAGTGTGAGACCTTGAGGCAACACGCCTTCAACCACACTCCAGACATAGGGCGGAGATCCGCCTTCATGCTCAAAGGTTACAGCATACTCTTCCCACTGCGTTCCTTCAGGAACCACCTGTGGTGTGATGTTGAGGAAATCTACAACATCAACGTGATAGCTCATTTCATCCCAGCTGGATGGCTCGCCGGAATCAACCACACGAACGGTGAAGTTATAGCGGGTATCCGCCTGAACATCCGTGCTTCCTGAAAGATGACCAGAACCACTGTTTAAGGTAATACCGATTGGCAGGTTACCTTCAATAACACTGAAATTCAGCGGCGGAATACCACCGGTAACGCTGAGTGTCTGCGCTGTTGGTACACCACGGCGGACATGATCCAGACTGAGACTATTCAAGACAACGCTATCGTATATCTGAATGGTCAATACTTTATCAGCAGTATGAGACGGTAAGGCCGAATCGGTCACACTAACAGTAAAGCTGTAGGTTCCGGTCGCAGTAGGTGTACCTTCGATCAACGCACTGGTGGCTGAGTTTTTCAGCGATAGTCCCGGAGGCAGACTACCCGCTTTCAAGATCCACGAATACGGTGCCATACCCAAACGCGCTTGAATCACGGTTGAATACGGCACACCCTGCCGACCCGGCAACAGATCAGGTGTCACAATAAATGGCTCATCAACAATGGACATGCTGAAGGATTTCTGTACTGTCAAAGCCGGTTCATCACTGTCGGAAACCAATATGGAAAAATTGTAGTTGCCCAACTTGCTGGGCGCACCCGACATAACACCAGTCTGACCATCCAGGCTCAAACCATCCGGCATGGATCCACTCAGACGCCAGGCATAAGGCGGTTTGCCGCCCTGGGCGTTGAATGCGAACGCATAGGCCAGATCCAAACCACCATCAGGAATCGCTGTGGTAACCATGCTTAACTGTTTGGAAACATCCAGAAAAAACGTCTTGGCGACGGTGATATTCTGAGCATCAGTCGCTTCAATGGTGAACGTATACATGCCGGCGGTTTCCGGCAAACCACTGATTGTGCCGCTCTCAACATTCAGAGCAACACCCGCTGGCATACTGCCACTGATATGCCGCCAACCATAAGGCGCTGTACCGCCCTCTGCTTTGAGTGTGATCCCTGGATAGAGAATATCTTTACGACCATTCGGCATCAGGGCTGGCGTAACAATCGCCATATTTTCTGTGACACGCAAGCCAACCAACGCCGTGATGGAACGCGGAACAGGCAAAGCACTGTCGATCACAGTCAAATTCAGATTGGTCACACCGGAGATACGCGGCACACCGGAGATGATACCGGTGTCCGGATCCAGATAAAGCCCAACCGGCAGTTGACCACTATATTGGAAGTTTAACGGCGCAATACCACCAGTGATGGGCACTGGCTCTTCATAATAGCGCCCTTTATACGCGTTGGGCATATTGCTGGTTGCCACATTCAGCGCTGGCTGAACACGCAACAGATAATCGGCATACTCAACCCGGCCCGCACTATCAGTCAGTGCAATAATGATGGTTCTATGCACTGATTCCAACGGTGTACCGGCAAGAATACCGGTCAACCGATTCAGCGTAAGCCCCTGAGGCAGAATACCCGAGTGCAACTCCCAACGATGGACACCAAAACCACCGCTGCCTTGCAGTGTTTGACTGTATTGTTGACCCACCACACCATCTTCCAACCGTTCGGTCTCAATGAGGAGCGGATTATCCACTTCAAAGCCAATGGTAAGCGACAATACCCGATCAGAACCATCACGGATCTCTACGCTGAACTGGGTTGGATTAATGGAAGTCGGCACACCACTGAGCCAACCGTTTGTTTCCAAGGTCATGCCATCCGGCAATGTTCCACCGGTATGGAAGAATCGGTACGGCTGCCGACCGCCAAACACCTCAATCCAGGCACCATAGGGATCGTTGAGCGTACCACGTGGCAAACTGCGCGTGATAACAATGAACTGCTCGAGCACTTCAAGAACAAACTCACGTTCAGCATAAATACCCTTGGCATCTGTCACACCAATAGAGAATTGTGCATCGCCAGACAGAGCCGGAACGCCTGAGAGAACACCTGTCTGTGGATTTAAGGTAATACCAGTCGGCAATGCACCATCAGCCACCTTCCATTTCCAAGGACCATAACCACCTTCAACCCGAACCATTTCATTCCAGGACACATCCACTTCCGCTTCAGGAAGCGTAACCGTACTGATATTCAATGGAACCGGTTTTGTCAGTGCCAAACTCAGTTCATAAGGCGTATTCGCAGGGATGGAAACACCGGAAACCGTCCGAGGCCGATAACCACGATGTGCGACAGTGATATCATAGATGCTGGGTTTTAGCGTAAGCGCGTATTCACCATTCTCATTGGTGAAGGCTTTGTCCCAAGCCGTAGAAACAACAGCATTGACAAGCGGGTCTCCTGTGCCCAAATCGGTAATTCGTCCACGTACCTGCTGAAGTTGTTCACCGTGCACATTGACAAATACACGTGATGGATCACCCACCTGAATTCCATGGCCACCTGATGAGGTATGCACGCCATAGGATTGATCAGCCAATTTCCAATGGTCATCACTGGAGATGTAATTCAAACTCTGAACAATCAGGACACCTCCTTGACCATTTTCACCCGAAGCGACCCAATGACCATCCACAAAAGCGCGTCCACCACGCTGACCAGAGACCAGAAAATGGGGTGGATTATCGGTATCATAGATAATACGATCAGCAATAATGGTGAGCACACCACCACCGTAACCACCACCACCACCACCAACACCACCAGCACCGAGTACTGCGTTACAACTGTCATAAGGTGCCGCCAATCCACTGACCAGTTGACCCGGCTGACCGTCACCACCATTGGCACCACCGTTACCGCCAGCACAGCCACAGAATTCAACATTACCACTGCAACTACCAATACCTGCGATACCACTGGCTAAACCATTGGCCTGCCCCAATCCACCATCACGACCAAATCCGGCATCATCAAAATCAACACCACCAAGTCCGCCACCATTGCCCAATCCACCAGCACCACCTTGACCACCACCAAAACCGCCAGAACCACCGCCACCTCCGCCAGCACCACCGGTTCCCATACCCCCTTCAGCACCGGTCGTACCATCACCACCATTACCCCCTTTACCATAAAGTCCGGGATATACGCGGAAGGTGCGGCCATCAACATTTTTCCCTAAGAGATGCATGGTGTCCTGAGTGATCTCATCCACAAAAACAGAAGGACTCTCAGGATCAAAATGGTTGCGTACCCGAATGGCCGCATTTGCGCCAACACGCAGCGTGCCATGTACTTTCAGCACCAATTGTGACGTACCGGTGTTTGCCACTTCAATGCCATCACCGATGGTGAGATCAAGAAATTCATACACACCCGCATGTGGCGCATCCCCTTTTGGGCCGAGCACCTGATTCTCACTCCAATGTGCTGACTCCAAAACCCGACCAACATTGGCATAGTCACGCGGATTGCCGTCCAACCAGAACTCTTCCTGGTTGACGATGCCATCTCCATCAGGATCTTGCAGCGCATCATCACCACTCAACGGATTCAGGCTGAAACGCACTTCATATTCATCAGGCATACCATCGCCGTCAGTGTCGTGATTGTATAACGCGGTTCCATGCGCATACTCCTCGGAATGGGTCAAACCATCTTCATCCGGGTCCAAACGCCCATCATCGGGATCAAGCGGATTCAACTCACGCTGAACCTCAAAGAAGTCGGACATCACATCGCCATCGGTATCCACGGTATCCGCACGCGTACCCAACTCATATTCCGCAAAGTTGCTCAGACCATCCTGATCGGCATCTCGGTTTCCATCGAGGATATTGAGTGGATCCAGACCATTATCCAGTTCATATAGATCCGGCATGCCATCGTTGTCATCATCTTCATCACCGTTATCACCAACGCCGTCATTATCAGTGTCGAGCCATTCGGTGCCATCCAGTGGAAAACGGTCTATCGCATCATTGAAGGTGTCGCCATCATCATCAGGATCAATGTTGTTACCAATACCGTCCTGGTCCGTATCTTTGGTCTCGGTGGGATCAAGCGGCAGGTCATCATCCACATCCAGCGTGCCATCATTGTCATCATCCAAGTCCGCATTATTGCCGATACCATCCAGATCAGAATCCAACCACTCTGTACCATCCAGAGGGAACACATCCACCGTATCAGGGAACGTATCGCCATCATCGTCTTCATCAGTGTTGTTACCGATACCGTCCAGATCAGTATCCACTGACTCGGTGTTATCCAGTGGGAAAGCATCGTCCTCGTCTTTAACACCATCGTTATCGGCATCATCGTCACTGTTATCGCCGATACCGTCACCGTCAGTATCTATCCATTCCGTACCATCCAACGGGAATTGGTCTTCACTATCATCAACACCATCACCATCGTCATCATTATCGGTGTTATTACCGATAGTATCGCCATCTGTGTCCAAGGTTTCAGTGGGATCAAGCGGGAAAGCATCAACACTATCCTTGACACCATCGTTATCATCATCGTCATCACCGTTATCACCGGTGCCATCCCCATCCGTATCAACCCATTCACTGCCATCCCTTGGGAACAGGTCCAAGCTGTCATTGACACCATCACCATCATCATCATCGTCGCAAATATCACCGATATTATCGTTATCCAGATCCTCTTGGAGTGGATTATCCAGATTCGGGCAGTTATCCAGCGGATCAACCGTGCCGTCCTGATCGGTATCAGGATAGATTTCAGTGACCTGAGTACTGGTGTTATCAGCCGGGTTCAACTCGGTGACCGCATTGGAAACCGTGACCACATTGTTTACCGTACCAGCACCACCCATACGGAAAGTTAGTGACAAGCTGGCAGAAGCACCGGGTTCCAGAGAGTTAAGGTCACACGCCAGTGTATTGTCTACTTCTGAACAAGATCCTTGACTGGTTGTCACACCCAGGAAAATGCCACCACTTGGAAAAGTGTCAGTCAACGCAATATTAACCGCAGTGTCAGATCCCTGATTGGATACGACCACGGTATAAACCACTTCATTATACTGAATCACCGCAACTGGATTATTGCTCTGAGAAACCACCAGATCAGCAAAATACTCCAAACGCAGTGGATCGGTGCCATTCTCAGCCACCACCTGAACTGGTGCCAATATGGGCGCGTCAGTCGTACTACCTGTACCCAACTGACCACTGTTGTTACGACCCCAGGACAACAGCGTACCATCGGCAAGCAGTGCCAAAGAGTGACCATCATCACCCGCCAATTCCGCCACTTCGGGCAGACCGGTCAACTCAACCGGTGTATGGCTCCGGTCCGTTGTACCATCGCCAAGCTGGCCAGCATCATTGCGACCCCAGGTGTAGACGGTTCCATCGTTCTTCAAAGCCATGGTGTGATCGTTACCACCATGGATGATGGTGATATTGGAAATATTCACCACCTCTGCTGGCGTGGGATTGGCTTTGGAGTTGAAGGAACCAATACCCAACTGTCCCCGGTTATTCCGCCCCCAAGCAAACACTTTACCGTTGGATCTACGCGCCAAAGAGTGGCTCTTGCCCGCAGATATTTGAGCAACACCAGAAAGCCCGGTGACCTGTACGGGTGTGAGCACAT